>JBNKYB010000067.1:0-98582 GCA_050300615.1 Flavobacteriaceae bacterium
ACAATACGCAAATACTTACTACTAAAATTGATTTTTTCATTTTCTTATTTAATCTGTTATTTTGTTTTTTCACGATTTTCCAATCGGTATTCATCTTGTTCTTTGCTTTCACGCAGCATATCCTCTTCGTTATCCATCTCGGGCGATTCGTTTAAAGATTTCCAATCGAATTGTTCATCAAACGGATCCAATGCTTTTTGAGGATTAAAAACTCTTGGGTCAACATCTACTGCATTATATGGTGTGTAATCTGGAGTGTTTGTAAAAAAGTCTGATAAATCTGTAGCACTCGCATCGTATTGATTTAAATATGGTAAGTCCAAAACATTCCAAAACGTCTTAAATAAACTACCAAAACTATAGTGTACATGGCTTACATAATCTCGTTTTACCCAAGGAGAAATAAGCATTAATACGCTTCTATGTGCATCAACATGATCCACTCCGTTTTGCGCATCATCTTCAGTGACAACAATGAGCATATCTTTCCAATACGGAGTTCTTGATAAATATTCAACAATTCTACCAACTGCTAAATCATTATCTGCCATGTAGCTTTCTTTAAACGGATAACCAGCTTCGGGTCTGTCTCCTGCACCGTGATCGTTTGGAATAATTACGGTTAACATTTCGGGCATGGAATCTTTGCTTTTTACCCATTTTTCTTCAAACTCTTTTTTAAATTGATCGATCCTAAATTGATCTGGAATAGACGTATTATAAGTTGGATACATTTTAGAAGTACGTGTAAACAGCGGTTGTGGCATTGGATAATTTACAAACTGTTTAATACCGGTATACTTAAAGTCTGCCTCATATAATGCGGGTTCAAACATAATGCTAAACCCGAAATTATAGAAGCTAATATGGTTACGCTCCAAATGATCCCACATAGAACCTGCTTCATTATAATCTTCTGGATAAATAGCACCAGCAGCACCATTCATAGCAAAAATACCAGGCGCTTTAGATTTTGGTTTAAAATTTCTGTTACCACCATAACTTGCTGCCGTAGCAGTTTCACACCATTCGTTAGGGTAGGTGTTTACCAACCAACGGTGCCCATCGGCAGACACATCAGAATCTACATAAAAATTATCTGCTAAACCAAATTGTCTTGCCAATGCTAAGTGATTGGGCATTACCGTAGCATCGGTAACGGAATCTGTTTTGTTCCTGTTTGTAAAGGATGCATATGCTCCATATCTAGCTAAAGATTCGTCTCCGTTTCCTTTTTTTATTTGTCCAAAAATCTCATCGTACGTTCTGTTTTCTTTTGAAATAAACACAATATGTTTTATCGGGCTTACTTTTTCTCCAGGATATAGCGGAATCGGATTGTCTTTTCTCTTTTTATAAATAGTATCGGTTGATTTTGTGAACTTGTAATTGTTTGAAATAACTTGTTCTGTCGTGCCTTTTAGTTGGTCATCTGAAGGAATATTAGCCACTTGAACAGTTCCTTTCATTAACGAGCCAATATAGCTTCCTTCTGGGCCTATTTTAAATGACTTTCCTCCGTTTGGACCACTTCCAAATCCTTTGGCATTGGCTATAACGAGTTTTTTTCCATCATTGGTTACTTCAATTTTCGATGGAAACCAACCTGTTGGAATATGGCCTAAAACTTTTTGGTCTTCAACATTAATAACTCCAACAGCATTAATTCCAGATTCGGCAACATACAACCGTTTTTGGTCTGGACTAATAGCTAATCCAAACGGAATAACACCTCTAAATTGTTTTACCCTGGTATCTGGTTTTAATGAAATGGTGTTTACAATCGTGTCTTTTTTTATTGAAATTACCGAGATGTTATCGTTGGTGGCGTTGCTAACAAACACATAATCATTAGTTGCTACAATGGAATTTGGGCTTGAACCTCCTACGGCAGGAATCCCTTCAATCATAGCACCTACCAAATGACCGGTCTTAATTTTTGCTACTACTTTTGGGTTTGTTTTATCTTCTAAACCGATAGCAAATACAGAAAAGGCATCAATGGCATTTACATCTCCTAATCCTTTTATATTTATGGTGTCATTTTTAATGCCTTCAACCATTTCTTTTGAACCATAAGCAGAGGCAGGATAGCTAATAGGAGTAATTTTAGCATCTTCTTTATCACTATCCTTTATATATGAATATTGAAACATGCCAACATTGGCCACATACACTTTTTTCTCATCAGGTGATAAACAGATTCCGAATGGATACCGTCCCACAGGAACAGATTGCGTTAGTGTTTTGCTCTCAGTATCAGCAATAATCATTCTAAATCCAATTTGATCGACCGCATAAATTGTTTTTCCATCTTTGGATAGTGTTAAATCACCTATATATCCATCTGAATAATCATGTTTTTCAGATTTAGAAGCACAATCAATAAACCCTTTAGAGTCTCCATTTGTCAAATCAAATAAGTAGATTTTATTTTCTTGCCCACCAGCCACATATACCGTTTGATTATTTGGAGAAATAGCCAATCCCATAAAAACAGAAGCCAGAACCCCTTTATCGGTAGTTGGTGTTGGTGGAATTTGCTGAATTTCTGGATGATTAGATAAAATATTTCTAATGATTGTAATCGATATAGGATT
The DNA here is from genome assembly GCA_050300615.1 of Flavobacteriaceae bacterium. GTDB lineage: Bacteria > Bacteroidota > Bacteroidia > Flavobacteriales > Flavobacteriaceae > Yeosuana. The sequence continues at coordinate 2,601 of JBNKYB010000067.1, forward strand.
TGTGCCCGAATTTGATGTGACCGCAATATTACTGTCTGGACTCAGCGTTAATCCGTAAGGATGTGGAGCTGTTACAATACTTTTTCCTAGAGGAGTAATAAATCGTCCATTAGGAATAACTGTTTTACCCTCTGGATTGATTTTAGTTATTTCATTGCCGGCTGGGGCAGAAATAAGCCAAACATCATCATCTGCCTTTTTTTCTGAATTACAACCAAACATTAAAAGCAAAGCCAACAATTGGATTATTTTTTTCATGGATTTAAAATTTTAATTACTTATATACAGACTAAATTAAAGCTAAACTTTCATCTAAAATATTTAAGGCTCTATCTAATTCTTTTCTTGTTATAGTTAATGCTGGCGATAATTGCAACACATTACCAGCAGACACTTTAAAACTTAATCCCCTTTTAAGACAATTGTACATAACCTTTTCGGCTTCTTCAATGGCCTTTTCTTTGGTTTCTCTATCTTTTACCAATTCCACTCCCCATAACAAGCCTATTCCTCTAACATCTCCAATTATTTTGTGCTTAGTCTTTAATGCAGATAGAGCCGCCTTTATATAAATTTCGTCTTTTCGTGTTTTTTTCAAAAGTTTTTCTTCTTCAATGATAGTAATTGTAGTTAAGCCTGCTACTGATCCTAGAGGGCTTTTTTCATGGGTGTAATGCCCTAAGGAAATATCTTTACAAACATTATATGTGTCTCTGGTAATTATGGCTGCTTGTGGTATGATACCACCACCTAAACCTTTGCCAACACAAAGAATATCGGGCTCTATATCATAATGTTCAAAAGCAAACATTCTACCTGTTCTACCTAAGGCTATGGGAATTTCATCTAAAATGAGTAGAACATTGTTGGTGTCGCAAAGCTTGCGGACCTCTTTCCAAAATGCCTTTGACGGTATTTGAACATCTGTGTTTCTAATGGTTTCGGCTACAAAAGCACCGATATCATTTTCTTTAGAAAACACATATTCTAAATATTCTAAACACTTATTTTCGTTATTCTCAAAAATGCCGCGATAGGTTACTGGGGGAGGAATACGTTCCACATCAGGCATCAATGGTCCCATGTGGTCTCTAAAAACCGATTCGCCACCAATACTAATGGCATCTAAAGAGGCACCATGAAACGAATCCCAAAAAGACGCCACTTTAAACTTGCCTGTAATCGCTCTGGCTAATTTTAAAGCGATGCCAACGGCAGAACTTCCGTTAGGGGTTAACAGGATTCTGTTTAAATTTGAAGGCATTAAACTTGCTAGTTTTTCAGCAAAATTTATTGCGGGTTCATTGGTAAATCGCCTGGGGGAAAACGTTAAGGTTTGTAATTGAGTGATAATGTTGTCTATTAATTTAGGGTTTGAATACCCAATTTGATGTACATTATTTCCATGAAAATCTAAATATTTTTTTCCAGATATATTCTCAAAAGAAACGCCTTTACAATCTTTTAAAACATCTAAACAAGGTGTTGACATAGATTGATGTAAAAAATAACGAGCATCTTTTTCTAACAATGCTTTTGTTTTTTTATTTATTTCAGACTTATTCCAAGCACTTCTTGCAGGAGTTAAATTAATGTCTCCTTCTGATTTTTTATTGGTATTATTTAGATTCATTAATCGATTACTAGTTATTTTAATAAGGTTGCTGGAAGTATTTGTTTTGGTATAGTAGCTGTTTGATAGTAAACGTCTAACCAACCATCACCACCTCCATTAAACCAAATAACTTCTAACGGGTAGGTTCCTGCTTTTAATTTAACTGAGCCTTCTTTTTCTTCTATACCGTGGTCACCATCATTATTTACAACCACTTCGTTATTGATTTTTAAAATACTACCATCGTCTGATCGAGTAAAGAATTGATACGTATCTGCTTTATCAATAGTAATATTAGTTTTAAAACGAACAGCAGTATTGCTTTTAATAGCGTCTTTTATTTCATCAGAAGTTATTTCAAAACAATGTCCTTTTACATCTGGGTTTAAATTATTTAAAAATGGTATACTACTTAAATTTGATAAATAAAATAGCTCATAAGAAACAGGTGCTTTTAATTTTGATGGGATAATTCTAAAAAAAGCCTCATTTACAATACTACTTATTTTATCGTTTATGAAAACAGCACTTTTAACGACTGTATTTTTAGAAATTTTAAACGGTTTCGTATAACTATTTGAATCATTTGAGGGCATGGATCCATCTAAAGTATATTTAACAACACCTTCATTATTTGGGTTTTCAATAACGACTTCAGCTTCATTTATAAACAATCCGCCTGCTTTTTTGCTGAATGTTGCTTTTGGTAAAATAATAGGTTCTTTAAGTCGTTTGGCAATAGGATAATTGTCTGTTTGGTTATATCCTACAAACGCATTTTTCACTGGTTTCCCAATACAAGCCATAGGTAATTTAAAACCCAAAGTGAAGGCAACCGTTGCGGCATTATCGTATTGATAAACAGGATAATTTAATGTATAGTTTTTCTTAACCCCTTTACCCCAAACAATGAATGGTATTTCCATTTCGTTTAATGTTTCTCCGCCATGGCCTTTGCCAATACCACCATGATCTGCACTAATAATTACTACGGTTTCGTTTGCCATGCCAGACGATGTAATAGCCTCCATAACTTCAGCTAATAACATATCTGCTTTTTCAACCGACTTGTAATATTCTGGTGTGCCATGTCCAAATTCATGTCCAGCATGATCTACATGATCAAAATGAATAAATGTGAAAGTGGGTTGTTTTTCTTTAATATAGGCACTAGCTACTTTGGCAGTTTCATCTTCATCTTTTGGATTCACATCGTAATCGACTGCACTTTTTTCAAAAAGACGGCCAAAACCACCCCAATGATAAATGGCTCCAATTTCTGCATTTGGAACTTGTTTATCGATATCATTAAAAATGGTTGGAAACAAAAAGTCCTCGCTTTGCACCACCGCAGGCAATACAAAATTGTTTTTCTCCCAACTGTTTGATGTAATACCATGCTGCTCGGGACCAGCTCCCATAATCATAGATGCCCAATTTGTACTAGAACTTGATGGTAAAACTGCTCTAGCATGCATGGTTGAAGCACCTTCTTCTATAATTTTGTCGAAATTTGGTGTATTGGCATGTTCTAATCCATCGGGACTTAATCCGTCAAAACCTATTACAACAACATGTTTTACTGGTGATAGTGTTTGTGCTTTTAATGAAATAGAAGACCACAGGGAGCATATCCCTATGGTCATCATTATAATTTTTTTGATTGCCATTTTTAATTCAACTATTTGATTAGCCACATTTCTGCATTAATATCGTCAGTACCACCGTATTGAGAGCCTAAAGCTGCATTTACATTATCTGAATTATTTTCGAATTCACTAACAGGATATTTCCAACGTACTGGAATTTTACCATTGTTTTTATTGGCTGGCCCAATATCAAAAGTAGGAACCCCTGTTCTTCTATAATTAAAGTAAGCTTCCATTCCAGAATTATTAAAGAATGCAATATATTTTTGGGTTAAAATTTGGGTTAGCCCGCTTGGGTTGTCTCCTTTATAAACAATATTGGTATTGGCTAAAAAAGTATCTATATCTGTTTGTGCAACACCATAGAATTCCATAGATCCTTTTATGCCATTTAAATAATGGGTTTCAGCATCTCCCGAAGTCCAACCTCTATTAATGGCTTCAGCGATTATAAATTCTTGTTCAGAATATCCAATTTGTATGTATGGTTCCCCTTCAAAGCTACTATAATATCTTTCCTCATTAGGATAGCTGTATTTGCCGGCATCAGAGTCTACCTGCATTTGTCCTTGATCGTCTCCAGTTTTTGCGCCTATATAAGCATTTAGATTTAAAGGATCATTTTCATCAAAATAATATGGAGCAGGATCTGCCACTATATAAATTCTTGGATCATTATTAGCTTTAAGTAAATCCAAATAGGTGGCTCCCATGATGTTTCTATTTCTATTAAATCCATAATTACTTGGGTTTAATTCGTATCTATTTCCTTGCTCATCAGAAAACGTACGCATCATATTATCTTCAATTCCTTCAAATAAAGGATATTTAGAAGGGTTAGAAACTATTGCATTGATTTTACTGGCAACATCCATTTCAGAATTTTTCTTACTCAAAGACATTAAAACTCTTAAGTGAAATGCATTAATGGTTTTTTGCCATTTATCTAAGTCTCCGTTAAAGAAAAAATCTCCTAAAATACCAGATGTTCCAACTTGAGATTTTGCTGTAGTAATTTGATCATTTGCGGCATCTAATAAATCTAAAATAGCTGTATAAACTGATTTTTGATTGTCATACTTTGGAGTTGTAATAGGTATTTCGGCAGACGCTTGTAATGCTTCTGATAATGGTATATCACCAACTCTTTTTGACATATAATCAAAGAAATATGCTTTAAAAAACTTAGCTAAAGCTTCATATTTATCTTGATTATCAAGTCCTTGAGCTTCTTTTTCCATGGCTATCACATTGGATAGTGTGCTATATTTGTAACTTGTAGCTCCCCAATTATAATCTTGATCTCCGTAATAGTCAAAAGATATTACCCAGAATTGATTGTCTCTTTGAGGTTCGCTCCATGGTCCGTCATCACTGACGTTGTTTAACACACTTAATGTTTCAGATAATAACTGTGAGGGCGGTACACTGGTAGCCTTGTTAGGGTCGTCGGTTAAATCTTCAAACTTAGTACAAGAAAATACCAATACCATTAATGTTAGAAGTACAAATCCTTTTTTAAAATTGTATGCTTTCATCTTTATTTTTTTTAGAATTTAAGGTTTATGTTTAAACCGTAGCTTTTTACAGTAGGAGACTGTAATGGTGATCCTTTTTCATTATTAAATTGATCTAAATCAATATCTTTATGTTTAGCGAAATAGATTAAATTCCTTCCTAATAAAGAGACCGAAGCACTATTTATAAATGTATTCTCTAATAATTTTTTAGGAAAGGTGTATGTTAAGTTTACTTCTCTTAATTTAAAGAATGTTTTGTCTATAATGTTTGCCGCTGTTTGACCATGATATGATTTTGAGAAGTCTTGATAATACATTTTTGTTGTATTAGGAGCAAAGGTTCTGGTATCTGAAATAACATTTCCTTCTCCATCGGTAGTCAATTCTCCTCCAGTAATTACAACACCATCGGTTACGTATGATTTTATTCCTTGAACATCATTTGCTCTTTCTGGGGTATCTGTACCTATCTGCCTACCACTTTGCCACATTTTTCTCGCTACATAGTCTTCAATTTTTCCTCCATAACGACCATCTAACGAAATATCGAGAGAAAGATTCTTGTAGCTTAAGCTACTAGCGACACCTCCAGACCAATCTGGTGCAGCATATCCTACTTTAGTTTGATATGCGTTAAATAATGGTTTTCCATCATTTCCTACAATTAACTGCCCATCTTGAGTTCTCATAAAGTCATAGATGTAATAAGCATCTACTCTTTCACCTACTTTTATTCTACCGTTATTGGTTATATCTCCGTAAACCTCTTTCAAGTATTCTTTGTAAGCAGACCAGTTAACACTAATGTCCCACCTAAAATTATCAGTTCTTATTGGTGTTGTTGTTAGTGCTATTTCCCAACCTTTGGTTTTGGTTGTAATACCATTTTGTTTTTTACCGCTATAACCAGAAGCTTCGGAATATTGTAAGTTGAAGATTTGAGGGCCATTCTTATTTTCGTAGTACGTAATATCTAATCCTAATTTGTTTTTAAATAATCTTGTTTCAATACCAAACTCTGTTGAAGAGTTAAAAGCTGGCTCTAAATTTTGATTTGCTAAAATAGAATTAACGTGTGCTGGGTTATATGTTGTTCCGTCAATTGTAAATGGACTGTTTAAGACATAAGTATCTTGATTGGTATAGATATCATCATACCCTTTACTTTTGTCTGGTTTTAAAGATGTACCTACTTTAGCATAAGATGTTCTAACTTTAAGGTAGTTAACATTTGGAATGTTTAAAACCTCACTTAAAACGGCACTTAGTGAAACTGAGGGATAGAAAAAGGAATTATTTTTTTTTGGTAATCTAGAGTCTTTATCAATTCTACCTGTTGCACCTAAAAACAAGAAATCTTTATATGAAAAATCGGCTGATGCATAATAGCCTTGGCTTTCATAATGACTTCTATAATTTGTTGGTTGTACAGGTGTTTGTGTATTACTTAATGTATATAAACCAGGTACAATTAAATAGTCTGTAGTGGCATATAAGTTTCTATACTTTTCAATATTAAGGTTGGCTCCTAAGGTAGCTCTTACACTAAAATCTCCAAATGTGTTATTATAGTTTAACATTAAATCGGTATAACTTTTCATCTTATTGAAATACCATTCTTTATAATCACCTTGTGCTTTTTCTCTACCATAGGTTGTCATGGAATATGGAAATTTTTCGCTTTCAAATTCATTTTCTAGAGCAATATTTGTTCTTATGGTAGCATCTAAACTATTAGTAAATTTGTGGTTTAAACTTACTTGCCCTGTAAAATCGTTTGTTTGTTTACCCCTTAACCATTCGTAGGCCATAAAATAAGGGTTGTTATAACGTGTATATTCAAAATTCTTTTGTTGAATACCTTCCTTACCTTCTTGCCAATAATTTCTAAGGTCTCTAACGTCATAATCGGCTCCACCCCAAATAAGCATGTTATAGATGTAGCTATTTGGCCCATAATTTACATTAGGATTGTTGGGTGATGTTTGAAAATTAAAATTAGCACTAGCGTCTATAGATGTTTTTTCATCAAAATTATAGTTACTGCTTAAGTTAAAATTGTAAATATTTAATTTTGTATTCGGATTAATCCCTTTTTGATAGGTGTGAGACATTGAAAACCGAACGTTTCCTTTATCAAATTGAGAGGCTACAGTAAGGTTGGTTGTTTCTAAAAGACCATTCTCCATAAAGTTATCGAAATTGTTCGCGCCTCTCGCTAACCATGGTGTTGGTATTAAATTTCCATTTGCATCTAATGGGCTATCGTATTGTGTAATTAATTGTCCGTCAAATTTTGGCCCCCATTGGTCGTAATCTGCATCATTAATACCACCTCCTTTACCATCTTTAAAGGCATAATTTCCATAAGAGCCAGGGCCATAGCTATTTTGTACTTTTGGCACAGCATTAAACCCGCCCTGTAACATACTGTTTTGGTTGAACTCTATAACAAAACCGCGTTTATCTTTAGTTCCTCTTTTTGTGGTAATTTGAACGGCTCCATTTCCTCCTGCAGACCCATATAATGCTGCTGCATTTGCACCTTTTAATACATTGATACTTTCAATATCATCTGGACTAATATTCCAAGTATCGGTTCCTAAAGGCACACCATCTACTACAATCAAAGGTTTTTTTCCTCTTAAATATAAATTTGGAGCCGTAAAAAACTCTGCAGAAGATGCAACTACCAAACCAGAAACTTTACCCGATAATGAGTTCATTACGTTTGGGTCTCTTGCTTTTGTAAGGTCTCCTTCAACTTCTTGTACTGAGTAACCTAATCGTTTCTTCTCTTTTTTAATACCTAAAGCAGTTACTACAACTTCGTCTAAAGATTCTGATGATGCTGATAATACTATAGTTCCTAAGTTTAGTGCTTCATTAGCTTTAAGAGTTACCGGAATTATTTTATCTGCATAACCTATATAAGTAATTACAAGCTCATAAGAACCAGGATTGAGGCCTGAAATTTCAAAATTTCCATCAAAATCAGAAGTCGTACCTGTTTGAGTTGCTTTAATAACAATAGTTGCTCCTGGTAATGGAACATTATGCTCATCATTCAATACACCCTTGATTGAAGATGTGCTATTTTGTGCAAAAGTATTCGACACAACTAAAAAAAGTATCAGAATAAAACAGTTGAATAATTTTTTCTTCATTTTTAAATATTTACAATAGTTAAATTTATTTAGCAAAATTGAATAAAAGTTTACTATTAATAAATATTTGGACTTTAAATAAAAACCAAGAAAACAAAAAATTAATGTAAATTGAATGTTAATTAATTAAACTTATAGTTAATTGAATATGTAGGTGTACATTAAAATATACTTGTTATAATAGCAGGTTATTTTTTAACATACGATCATACGAGAGCTATGATGTCATATGCTTATGGACAAAAATTTGTTTATAAAACTAAAGAAGTATTGAATTTTAGATAATAAAAAATTAAAAGACTCTTATTTAATTTTTGGTCTGCTTAAGAAACATAATTATTTTTTCTATAACATTTTCAAGATGGGTTGGTAAAATATCTTGATTCCACGGGTGAGACGCACCAAAGACATGGTTAGCACCATCAATAATTTCTAGTTTGCTTTTTGGGTTCCATTCATGTAAACGTTTTGCTTCTTCCATAGAAACACTAGTGTCTGCGTTTCCGTGAATTATTAAATGGGGTATTTTTAAATGTTGTACAGCACGTTTGATTGTTAATCGCTCTTCATTCTCTACAAAATTTGTATAAAATTGAAAGTAATGGGGCATTTGTTGTTTTGTCCTGCCATTTTCAACGTAATATATACCTTCCTTTTTCCAAGTATCAAAATGGTTTCCTTTGGGAAATCTAACTTTATAATCGCTAACCCCTGCTAAACTAATCACTTTTTTTATTCGGGAATCTTCTTCTGCTTTAATTAAAACGATACCTCCACCTCTGCTGTGGCCAATTAAGTTTATATTAGTAATATCAGCATTATTTTTAATATCAGTGTTTGAAGTAATCCAATCAATAACAGCTTTTAAATCGTCTAACTCCTTGATGTAATTATTATTTCCAAAGGCTTCCAAATCTGGAAAATCAATGGGTTGTTCCATGGTGCCTCCATTGTATGCAAAATTGAATTTTACAAAGTAAAAACCTGTTTCAGCAAATTTGCTAGCCATTAAATTCCATGCGCCCCAATCTTTAAATCCTTTGTAGCCATGGCAAAATATTACAATAGGTTTGGGTTGGTCATCTGAAATATAGGTACAGTCAATTAAAATTGGTTTATTATAGTTGCCTTGAATAATAGTACTGTTTTTAATCATAATCTATATGTCTTTTTCTGTAAAAGGAATATCTGCATTGCAAATTTCTAAGATGAGGTTTTTTAATTCTGATGTAAAATTATCAAGAGTTTCTTCGGTAATTAAAGTTTCTTTTTTTGCATAAGAACCAGGTTTATCTTTTTTTGAAAACTTTAAAAATCCTGATTTTAGATTTTTGAATGATACTATGCCTGCTTCAACAGGAAGGTATATGAGTCCAGACTCTTGCATCATAAGCGCATAGGTTAGTATTTGAAACGATTTGCTGTATTTTTTATAATCGGTTGTAATGTCTTCCCAATTTACAATTTCAACCTCTCCTTGGCTCACGTTTCCACTTTTATAATCTATAATTCTTGTAATACCATTGTATTCATCAACTCTATCAATTTTACCAGTAATTTTTATAGGAAAATTTAGCTCGGGAATAGTAATTGTAATGTTGTTCTCTGCTTCGATAGCAACTATTTTTATTTGATTACCCTGTTTAATATCTTCAATTTCTAACTGTAAAAAGTTTAATACATATCGTTTTGCAATTTCAAAAACAATTAAGTTTTTCCCTTTAGTCAGGTCTCCTTCTTTATAAACAGATTTAAAATGATGTGTAACCGTTTTTGTGATGAGCGATTTCATATTTTTAATAGCTTCAACGGTTAAATAGGAACCAATTAAAGGTTTATAAAAATCTTCAAGGGTGTTGTGTATAACGGTTCCAAGTGTGTTTGCTGCTACGGTTTCTTCAACATCATCATGTTCTTTAACCTTTAAAATTTTCTGATAATAAAAATCAATGGGGTTTCTTATATAACTGGTTAATGATGATGGAGAAAATCCTTTTTCAGCAATGTTAATCAAAGCCTCTATAACGGCTGATGTTTTGTTGACCGTTTTTAAAGCCGGATTAATAATAGGAACTTTTGGTGTTATTATTTCATGATAAACATTGTGTATCCCTTCAACTTCTAACTGCGTAATAAATCTACTCTTTTCACCTCCTGTTAATACATCTGCTTCTGTATTATATAAAATAATAACCGTTTTAGCACGTTGCAAAAGCCTGTAAAAATGATAGGTATAAACAGCATCTTTTTCTTTATAGGTTGGTAAGTTATTTTCTATTTTAACATCAAACGGAATAAAAGAATTATTGCTTTTTCCCGCAGGAAGAATACCTTCGTTTACAGAAGAAATGATAACCGTATCAAAATCTAAAACACGAGACTCTAACATACCCATTATTTGTAAACCTTGTAGAGGTTCGCCTTGAAAATCTAATGTTTCAGAGCTTAATAGTTCCTTGTAAATACTATGCAGGGTTGAAACATCTTTGATATGGTTATATGTAGAATTGAGCCTAGAAAGTTCGTTGAACAATTCGTTAAAACGAAATAAATATTCTAAAGACAGTAAATTAGACGATTTGTTTTCATCTAAATGTGATTTTATTTTAAGAATGAGTTGTGAGCAATTTTTTAAGGCATTATCAATGCTTTTATTCCAGTTATTAAATAAGATATCAATAAGGGTGTTTTTTGCAGAATTGGTGATTTCTTTTAATCGCTCAATTGTAATATAAATGAGATTGTTATCATCAATGGTTTGAATAATTGTTGATGCGTAATCAATATCATCAGCATAAAATAATGGTCTAATAAACTGATGAGATATTAGGTTAATAACATCTTTGTAATAAAACGACTCGTTCGAGTTTTTATGGATATGGAATAAATGCTCAAATAAAGATGCTAATGGAATTGACTTTAATGGAAATCCCATAGTTATATTTAAGGCTTCTATATTTGAGGGTAACGAATTTAAAATGGGAATCAGTAAATTTTCATCTCCTAAAACAACGGCAGTATTACTTAAAGAATTTTGCTTTGTTTTTAACTGATTTAGAAGAGAACCAATATATTTTGCTTGACCAACATTTTTCGGGATTCCGTATATTGAGATGCTTTTATCTTTGGTATAGTTTTCCGTTACCCAATTAAAAGGATTGGTTTTAAAATGAGGCCAGTTTTTTTTATGCAATCTGGTAAATAAGCCAGCGTCGTGAATAGGATTATTAATAAACGTGTTATCAATATCCCAATAAATATCTGCTAAACTACTTTGAAGTAATTCTTGAATAATGGTTTCTTCGCAGGTGTTTAGAGCATTAAAACCTAAAAATATATGCTGCTTGTTTTTATTGTTTTCAATATAATCCTTTATATTTTTAACAGCTTCTCGGTAAATTAGTCCTTGATAGCCTAATTTTTTAGAGAGTAATTGTTCTGTAAAATGGTTGTAGTAGTCAAAAAGTTTTTTCCAAAAGGATAAATAGTTTTTTACAAACTCGGTTTTATTAGCTTTTAATGACCAATGTTTTAAATCTTGAATATCACTTAAATATTCGAAAATGTTTTTTTGAGGAATTAAATATCTATCTATTTCATTAAAATCCTGAAGAAGAATTTGAGCCCATTTTGAAAACACATCAAAAGGCTCAATATCTTCTTTTTTTGTTAAATGGATATAACTGTTATAAAACTCAAATAAAAGATCTGTATTGGTTATAGTTTTGAGTTTTGAAATTTCCTCAACAAATTCTTCAATACTTAAAATATTGGGAGAAAAGATAGTTTCTTTAACTACTTGAGACAGTTGGTTTTTTAAGAAGACCCCAGCTCTTTTACTTGGTAAAATAAAGGTAATAGAAGAAAGGTTTGCATGCTTATTTTGCAAATCTTTTAAAACATCAAAAATAAAGGTAGCCATGGCATAAAAATAAAAAACGCTTCGGATATCCGAAGCGTTTTTAAACTTATTATTTAATAGCTATATAAAATAAATTATTTTGCTAAGTTAATTTCAACACGTCTGTTTTCAGCTCTACCTTTGGCAGTTGCATTGCTAGCAATTGGTTTAGACTCACCAAGTCCTAGTGCAGATAATCTGAATGGATCAATACCATGTTCAACTAAGTATTCTTTAACTGAATTAGCTCTAGCATCAGATAATCTTTGGTTTAATTTTTCACTACCTACACTATCAGTATGTCCTTCAACAGTAAATTTAGATGTTGGATATTCTTTAAGAATTTTAATAATATCACCTAAAACAGCAGCTGATTGAGATTTAATGCTAGATTTTCCAGTATCAAATAAGATAGTTTTAGCGTATTCATTTAAAGTTTTTTGAACTTCTTCTGAAACTTCAGGACAACCTGAATTAGCTACAGTACCTTTAACAGATGGACATTTGTCATCTTTGTCTAATACACCGTCACCGTCAGTATCAGGCCAAGGACATCCTTGGTTTGCAGCTGGTCCAGCAGTATTAGGACATTTATCATCAGAATCTTTAACACCATCACCATCAGCATCAGGACAACCAGCTAAAGCTTTTAAACCAGCAACTGTAGGACAGTTATCATCTTTATCAGCAACACCGTCACCGTCAGAGTCTGGACAACCGTTAAATTCAGCTAAACCAGCTTCGTTTGGACAAGAATCTTTGCTATCTTCAATACCATCGCCGTCAGTATCAGGACAACCATTAAAAGCAGCTAAACCAGCAACATCTGGACAAGCGTCATCTTTGTCGTAAATACCATCACCGTCAGTATCAGTACCACCAAATTTAATTGAAATACCTGCTGTGTGTTGGAAATGTGTATTTAAATAATCTTCAAATGAATGTTTGTAAGATGATTGAACTGTTAAACCAACATTTTCACTAAACCAAAAGTTAAAACCTAAAGTTCCGTTTAATGTACCAGCACCAACTTCATCAACCCAAGTGTAACCACCACCAACACCTAAGTAAGGCTCGATTACGTTAGATTTTAATATTTCTCCAAGGCTATATTTAATAGTACCATCTACACCATAATAAGATAAATCGTCAACAGAATCATCTCCCCATTTGTCTATTTTATTTAAAGATCCAGCAACTCCAAAAGAGAAACCATCTCCCATGTATTTAGATACAGAGATTGTTGATAATGATGGTAAAATATTCCAGTGATCGCCTACATTAAAGTATTCGCTAAAAATATCACCAAGCGGAGCATTTTCTCCTGTAGGATAGAAGTCAACGGCATTTGCTCCAATAGTAATTTGCCAAGGATTGTTTTTGTCTTGTGCATTAGCGTTGTTATAACCAAGTATAAGCAACATAGCTAACAATAATCTGCTAAGATTTTTCATATTCAAAAGTTTTTAATTTTAAGTGTTAATTGTTCACAAAAGTAAGTTGTTAAATTTTATTAACAAAGACAAATATATAAAAAAAATGATTGATTCCTTTTAATCATCGATAGTTATACACCTTTTTAGATAATATTTAATGCCTTTCCAATTTTGGAAAATGCAAGAATAGCCTTATCTAAATGGGCTTTTGTGTGTGCCGAAGATAATTGTACTCTTATTCTTGCTTTTTCTTTTGGAACTACCGGGAAAAAGAATCCAATAACATAAATCCCTTCTTTTAGAAGCATGTTTGCCATGTTTTGTGATAGTTTCGCATCGTATAACATGACAGGAACGATAGCAGAATCACCATCAATAATATCAAAACCTGCTTCTTTCATTCCTTTTTTAAAATAATTGGTGTTCCATTCTAAGGTATCTCTTAGGCTAGTATCGTTGCTTAGCATGTCAAAAACCTTTATAGAGGCTCCAACAATAGCAGGAGCTAGTGAATTGGAGAACAAATAAGGTCTTGAACGTTGACGGAGAATATCAATAATTTCTTTTTTGCCTGTTGTATAACCACCCATAGCACCACCTAGAGCTTTCCCTAGAGTTCCTGTGATAATATCTACTCTGTTTAAAACACCTTTTTCTTCGAGGGTTCCTCGACCTGTTTTTCCTATAAAACCAGCCGCATGACATTCATCAACCATTACCAAAGCATCATACTTGTCCGCTAAGTCACATATTTTATCAAGCGGAGCCACAACACCGTCCATTGAAAAGACACCATCTGTTACAATAATTTTAAATCTCGCTCCATTCTCATTGGCAGTAATGAGTTGCTGTTCTAAATCAGCCATATTACTATTTTCATATCTGTATCTAGCGGCTTTACATAAACGCACACCATCAATAGTAGAAGCATGATTTAGGGAGTCTGATATAATCGCATCTTCAGGGCCAAGTAAAGGTTCAAAAACACCACCATTAGCATCAAAAGCAGCAGCATATAAAATGGTATCCTCGGTTTGATAGAAATCCGCTATTTTTTGCTCTAATTCTTTATGAATATCTTGTGTTCCACAAATAAATCTAACTGAAGACATTCCAAACCCATGAGTGTCCATGGCATCTTTAGCAGCTTGAATAACATCTGGATGCGATGATAACCCCAAATAATTATTAGCACAAAAATTTAAAACAGTTTCTCCAGTGCTTAATGTAATTTCGGCACCTTGAGCCGATGTAATAATGCGTTCTGTTTTATAAAGACCACTGTCCTTAATATCTTGAAGTTCTTGTTGTAAATGTTGTTGAATTTTATTGTACATAATTCTAAATATTTTTCACAAAGTTATAGTTCTTTTATTTGAATCGTGTTATTTATATACACTAGAATTTTTTTTGTAACACTTAAGTTCATTTCTTCTAATACATCTTGGTATGAAATGAGTTGCTGCCAATGACTTTTATCTTCTTGTCCTGTTTTATAATCAATTATAATAGCTTCGTTGTTTGAATTTAAAACAACCCGATCAGGTCTTAAAATGTGCCCTTGCTTGGTTATAATATCTCGTTCGTTAAATATGGTATGTTTAGCATTAAAACAATCTTTAAGTTTAGGATGTTCCACAACGGCATGTAGTATGTTTTTGAGTTTCGAAGATTGTTCTTTAGTAATAATGGCAGATTGAATAAATTCGCTGAACACCAAATCGATATCATCTTTTGTTTCAATCTTAGAGAGGATGTTATGAATAAGATTTCCTTTTTCTATAGCTTCCTCTTGATTAGAATCCCATAAGTAACCTGAGCTAGTTACAATTTTTATATGATGATTTTCTTTTGCGGTTGAAATAAATTCTTGCTCTTGAGAGATGTTTTTTTTAAGCGAACTGCTTTTTGATATTTTTTCTGGTTTTCCAAAACTGTATGTTGCCTCAGAATCATTCCAAAGTCCTAAATGGGTAAGATAACTAATAAATAGTCCCGAAAAACGTTTTGTATTTATCTCTCCTTTTGAGGAAATATCTTTTTTTGAAATGATATATAATTGCTCAATAGCTCGGGTTAAGGTAACGTATAGCAAATTGATGTTGTCCAGTTCTTGTTCAGATTGATGTGTGTTGTAAATACGTAATCCTTCTTCACCAAAGTGTTCAAAATCTTTAGTATAGTTTAAAAGTGTATGAGAAAAACCATTGAAGACTTTCTTTTCTAAAGACACCCATTCTTTAGGTTCTATTTCTTGATAAATGTCTAAATCAGCATAAGGAAAAATAACAACAGGAAATTCCAATCCTTTTGATTTATGAATAGTCATGATTTGAACTGCATTTTGACCTACAGGCGATACAATGCTTAAGCTTTCTTTTTTCTTGTCAAAATAACTTAAGAATCCCGAAATGTCAGATCCCTTTTTCTGAGTATAATCTAAAACAATATCTAAATAAAACTGAACATAAGCATTGGAATTTTTAACCAGATTAAAACTTCTTATAATAGTTTCTGCTAAATCATAAAGCGAAAGTTCTAACAACGAATCACTGTTAATATAAACATTAAAAGCCTCGAAACTTTTAAATAATTGGTCTATTGGTAAATTAATATGCTTGTTAAAAAAATTGTGTGTATCGTCAATATTAAATAATGAGGTTAAGTAATTGAGAACACGTATTTTTATTTCGTTGTTTTTTGGTTGAATTAAAAGTGTAAGCACATCATTAATAAAGGCTACTTCTGGCGCATTGTAAATCAATAAGGTTTCAGAGGAAATGATAGGAATTTCCTGTTGACTTAGATAATTTGCAATAGCAATGCCTTCCTTTTTCTTTCTAACCAATATGCAAATATCTTGGAGTTTAAAATTATGCTCAAGACAACTATGTATAGTTTTCAATGTGTTTTCACAAAACAGTTCATCTTTATCATCATCTTTTTCTATGTCTAAAAACGACATATGTACATACCCGTTATGTTCTATATGGGGGTTTTGATGAGATTTTTTATAGAGTGACTCATAGTCTTTATTGGCAAATACGAACGTGGATAAATAGTTAAAAAAGCTATTGTTAAAGTTTACAATTTCTTTAAAACTCCGGTAGTTTGTAGGAAGGTTTTCAACGGTTTGTTTAATTTGAAAAGGAGTTGTTGTCTGATTAAACAAATTGATAAACTGTTCTGCCTTTCCACCTCTCCAACGGTAAATGGCTTGTTTGGCATCACCAACTAACAGAGTGCTCCCATGTTCTGTTGCAAGCGAATTGTCTAACAACGGAATTAAGTTTTCCCATTGTAATACCGAGGTGTCCTGAAATTCATCAATAAAATAATGATTGAATTTTTCACCGATACGTTCATAAATAAAGGGTGTTGGCTGGTTTTTTATTTCGTTGCTTATAATAGTGTTAAATTCTGAAATAAGCATTTTATTTTCATCGTCCTTAAGTATTTGAAGCTCTTTATTTATAGCATTTAAAACAGATAATGGCGTGATATTTTTATAAAATGCTTTTAAAAATTTAAGATGATAAACAGCTTGTTTGGTTTCGTTAAAAGCTGAAATTAATTGAGGTTGAATCTCATCTATAACAGACGCTATATGTTCAGTAACACGTTTTGGATATAGTTGATTGTTTTCAATTAAGTCTATTTGCCATTTGGTTTCAAAATTTAAATGGTACTTGTTATCGGCTAAATTTTTAAAATGCTTTGGCAAATAACTACTTGAGAAGTCTTTAAATTCCAATCCGCAAGCTTCAATAAGGGTTAAAACACCTTTGGCAACATCAACTATGTTTTGTTCGGTTTGTTTTAGTTGTGTTTTTATCTGTGATTTAAGAACATTAAAATCGTCTATGGTTTTGTCCTTCAGAGTCTCAATAAACGGAATATCATTTTCGTTGGTAAGAAGTTTGGCTATCTTATTAAAATCAAAAGATACATCCCAACTTTTATCGTCATCGGCTTTTTCAATGGCAAAATCTACCAAAACTTTGGTTAAGTTTGTGTCAATTCCAGCTTTTGAAATGAGACTATCTACAGCTTCGTTTAAAATGGCGTCTTGATCTAGTTCAACTTCAAAATTTAAAGACAGTTTTAAATCGTGAGCAAACGTTCGTATTAATTTATGAGTAAATCCATCAATGGTCGAAATATCAAACGCCGCATAATTATGAATAATGGTTTCTAAAAGGGTTTTAGATTTTAAATGAAGCGACATCGCATCCATTGGCAATTCTTCACATAAAGCAACAAACATGCTGCTCGGCTCATTTAAAATGGCTTCGTTTGAAAACTCTTTTAAGGTACTTATTATACGTTCTTTCATTTCGGCAACCGCTTTGTTGGTAAAGGTTATAGCCAAAATGTGCTTAAAAGGCATTCTTTTTTCAGATTTGAATAAAATTTTAAGGTATTCTTTTACTAAGGTATACGTTTTTCCGCTACCAGCTGAAGCATTGTATATTGTAAAAGACGGACTGTTAAGCATATATGTTTTATTTGCATACAAGATAAAAACTATCAATGAGTTGATAACAATTAATTATTTTTTAATTGGCATCGTTTATGTGTAAATGCTTAAATTTGAATTAAATGAATCATTAATAAATAAAAATAAAATAATTATGGCTTTTGAATTACCGAAATTAGGATATGCATACGACGCTCTAGAACCTCATATTGATGCGCGTACCATGGAGATACATCATACAAAACACCATCAAGGATATACAAATAATTTAAATGCAGCAATAGCTGGAACAGATTTAGAGAATAAATCTATTGAAGATATTCTTGCTAATTTAGATATGACAAATGGTGCAGTAAGAAATAATGGAGGCGGTTTTTATAACCACTCTTTATTTTGGAGTGTGATGAATCCAGAAGGAAAAGGATATTTGTCTGGAGAATTAAAAGATGCTATTGAAGCTGCTTACGGATCTAAAGATGCTTTTATTGAAGCTTTTAGTAAAGCAGCTGCGACTAGATTTGGTTCAGGCTGGGCTTGGTTATGTGTACACAAAGGAGGGAAAGTTGAAATTTGCTCAACACCAAACCAAGACAACCCATTAATGCCGGGAGTAAGTTGCGGCGGAACACCAATTTTAGGATTGGATGTTTGGGAGCACGCGTATTACTTAAACTACCAAAACCGTCGTCCAGACTATATTAATGCATTTTTTAATGTTATTAACTGGAATGAGGTTGAAAGACGTTATGCTGAAGCAAAATAAGATTTAAATATCTTTTTGAAAATAAGAAGCAAACCTATTTTGGTTTGCTTTTTTTATGCTTAAAAATGGAATTAATTTTTAAAGAATAATGTAAAATGAAAAAGGTGAACGAACGTTCACCTTTTTGCCCCAAATCTACCATGAACTTAACCTACTTATGTTATGGTGGTTCAAATGTATGGAGGCATAAACAACTGAAAAAATATTTTAGTTCAACTACTTATATCTTAGCTTAAACGGAATAGTGAGGAATCAAGCTACACAAAGCTAATTTTATAACAAACGAAGAAGGGCATAAAAAAAGGCGAACAGTTGTTCACCTTTTTTTGCCCCAAATCTACCATGAACTTAACCTACTTATGTTATGGTGCTACCAATTTATATGTATTTTAGATAAAACGTTTATTTTTTAGATTAAAAGCGTTTTTTTTAGATTAAATGTGCTTTTTTCAGATTAAAAGGATTTAATTTAAAAATAAGTAATTAATAAGCTCGTTTTTTGTTGCCTTCGTAAAAGTTTATAAACGCACGATTTACAACCCTGTTTCCACCCACTGTTGGATAATTTCCTGTAAAATACCAATCGCCTAAATGATTAGGACAAGCTTTATGTAAATTTTCAACAGGTTGGAAAATAATTTTCACTTCGGCCTGTACATTGTCTCCTGTTAGTAATTCAGAAATTTTACCTGAAATCTGCTCATCTGTAAATGGGTCATAAATTTCTTTTACAAAATTTTGAACTTCTTTGTCTTCTAATTCTGTTTGAATAATACATTTATCGTAAACGTCTTTAACAATATGATATTGATTAGTTTCTTTTAATAACTCTAAAGCTGCTCTAAAAGCAATTAAGCTTTCAAGATTTGCCATATCTATACCATAACAATCTGGAAACCGTATCTGTGGTGCCGAAGAGACTATCACTATTTTCTTAGGGTGTAGTCTATCCAGCATTTTAATAATACTCATTTTTAAGGTGGTGCCACGTACAATACTGTCGTCAATAATAACCAAATTATCTGTTGGTTTTATAACGCCATAGGTTACGTCATACACATGAGCAACCAAATCATCTCGACTGCTATCTTCGGTAATAAAGGTTCTTAATTTAACATCCTTAATGGCTATTTTTTCAATGCGAGGCATCTCCGATAAAATTTGAGTCACCTTTTCGGCAGAGATATTTCTACTGCCGTTTAAAATAGCATCGGTTTTTTTCTTGTTTAAAAAATCTTCAACCGTTTCTATCATTCCAAAAAAGGATGTTTCTGCTGTATTTGGGATATATGAAAATACGGTGTTTTTTATATCACTTTCAATAGCATCTAAAACTTTTGGCATTAATAATCTACCTAGCATTTTACGTTCTTGATAAATGTCGGCATCACTTCCTCTTGAAAAATAAATACGTTCAAAAGAGCAGGCTTTTCTTTCTAAAGGTTCTAATATTTTTTTGATTGCTGTTTTACCAGATTTTTTTGTTATAATAGCGTGCCCTGGTTCTAACTCTTTAATATCTTCAAAATTAACATTGAAAACAGTTTGTATTACAGGGCGTTCTGATGCGACTACAACCACTTCATCATCTTTATAGTAAAATGCTGGACGAATACCAGCAGGGTCGCGCAATACAAAGGAATCTCCATGACCAATTAATCCTGCCATAGCGTACCCGCCGTCCCAATTTTTGGCCGCTTTTTTTAAAATTTTAGCCACTTTTAAGCGCTCGGCGATTAGTGGAGATGCTTCTTTTTTATTGTATCCTTCTTTTTTAAGATCTTTATAAATTTTACTCACAGCATCATCTAAAAAATGACCGATTTTTTCCATAATGGTAATAGTATCAGTATACTCTTTTGGATGCTGGCCTAAATCAATAAGATTTTGAAATAATTCTTTAACATTGGTCATGTTAAAGTTACCTGCAAGAATTAGGTTTCTGTGTTGCCAATTATTTTGTCTTAAAAATGGATGAACACTTTCAACACTATTTTTACCAAAAGTACCATACCTAACATGGCCTAAAAGAAGTTCTCCTATATAAGGAATGTTCTTTTTTTGTAAAGCAACATTATCTAGATAATCAGGATTTCCAGTTAGTTCTTTATTAATACGTTGATTAATTTGAGCAAAAATATCTTGAATAGGTTGTTGTGCTACAGAACGCACTCTACTAATATAGCGTTCTCCCGGAGAAGTATCTAATTTAATACTTGCGAAACCAGCACCATCTTGACCTCTGTTGTGCTGTTTCTCCATCATGAGATACATTTTGTTTACCCCATAAAAAGCACTGCCATATTTTTCTTTATAAAATTCTAATGGTTTTAAAAGTCTTATAACGGCTATTCCACATTCGTGTTTTAAAGCATCACTCATTTTACTGTTTATATTTTAGTTTTAATACAAATTAAAAACGCGCTCTGTTTAGAGCGCGTTAGTTTATAACAATTCTACTTTATAAATTTTTAACAATTGCTTTTTAAAGGTTATATTTAAGCTATTTATCCTCATAACGTAAAACTACAAATTATCGTTTAAGACAATTTCAAATTGTGTTAGTTTTTTAAATTGTAATAGGCGCTTATGTAAATCATCGCTTGTTAAGCCTTTCATACGCTCTGTTCCAAATTTCTCAACACAAAACGATGCTAATGTAGACCCGTAAATCACCGCATTTTTCATGTTTTCAAACGATGTGTCCCCTGTTTTTGCTATATAACCGGCAAATCCTCCTGCAAATGTATCGCCAGCACCGGTTGGATCAAACACTTCTTCTAGTGGTAAAGCAGGTGCGTAAAACACATTGTCATTATGAAATAATAAAGCACCATGCTCTCCTTTTTTAATAACTACATATTTTGGTCCCATGGTATGAATTTTTCTTGCGGCCACCACTAAAGAATATTCTCCAGTTAATTGTCTTGCTTCTTCATCATTAATGGTGATAACATCTACGCGCTTAATAACCTGAAGTAAGTCGTCTAGAGCACTATCCATCCAAAAGTTCATCGTATCTAAAACAACTAATTTAGGTTTTGTAGTCATTTGGTCTAAGACACCTGATTGTACTAGCGGATGCAAATTCCCTAGCATAACTACTTCTGCATCTCGATAATTTTCAGGAACTACAGGATTGAAATCTGCCAATACATTAAGTTCTGTGGCTAAGGTATCACGGGTATTCATATCGTTATG
The DNA here is from genome assembly GCA_050300615.1 of Flavobacteriaceae bacterium. GTDB lineage: Bacteria > Bacteroidota > Bacteroidia > Flavobacteriales > Flavobacteriaceae > Yeosuana. The sequence continues at coordinate 24,333 of JBNKYB010000067.1, forward strand.
ATATTTTCCGCTCCAGAAAAAGGTATTTCCTTCTTTTACGATTTCAATACCTGAAATATCAATATTTTTACTCAATAATAAATCTAAATATTCTTGAGGAAAATCGCCACCAACTATTGAAACTATTGACGAATCAATGTCGAATTGAGAGGCAGACAAACCAATAAATGTAGCAGCACCACCAAGAATTTTATCGGTTTTTCCGAAAGGAGTTTCAATAGCATCAAATGCTACCGTACCTACAATAACTAATTTACTCATAAAGAGGGTTGATATTTTTTTGCAAATATAAGCCTTTTAACGGCTAATGCATAAACAAAATTTATTTTGACCCATACAATTTTTTCAAGTTGTTAATTAACAATGGGCTATTGTTTATTTCGTAATAAATCAGAAGATATAATTAAAAAGAAAGAAATAGAGATTGGTTTTTTTGAAGTTTCATAAAAATAGTTTAAAAAAATTAATTTTTTATTGGGAATAGCTATCTTCGGAAGATAAAAATTAATTTCTAGAAATATGATAAAGCTTTCCAATTATATTATTGTTTTCTTGTGTTTTACCTTATATAATGTAAATGCTCAGTACGAGCCTTCAAAAATTTTTGTTACAGATTTTTATAAGCATAGTGCAACAACTGTTAGGAGTGCTAGCGGTAAACCAAGTTCTGGTTATTGGCAAAATAAAGCAGATTATACAGTAAAAGCTTCGTTTGATGTGAATACACATCTTTTAAAAGGAGAAGTTGTTATAGATTATACCAACAGCAGTCCAGATGTATTACAAGCCTTATGGTTGCAGTTAGATCAAAATATAACAAATACAGATTCAAGATCAAGCAAACTTCAAAATCCTGACAATGCTCCAGATAATACAAAAGGTTATACCATTAGCAGGCTACGTATTTTAAAAAACGAAACATGGCAAGACATACCGTTTATTGTAGATGGAACACGTATGCAAATACGATTAAATGATTTTATAAACCCTAATGAAACCGTTAAGCTTTCTATATACTATTCGTACACATTGCAAACAAAAAGTAGTGGCGGAAGATCTGGTTACATGAATACAGATGACGGTGTAATTTTCGAGTTTTCTTATTGGTATCCAAGAATGTGTGTTTACGATGATTATTATGGTTGGAACACCTTGCCTTTTATTGGTGGTGGCGAAATGTACCTAGATTATGGAACTATAGATTATGAAGTAACAGTACCATCAAATCAAGTAGTTGTAGGAGCAGGAACTTTAATTAATGGAGATGAAATTTTAAATAATAAAACGTTAAAGCGATTAAGTGAAGCAAGTCAATCTGATAAAACCGTATTTATAAGAAACGCAAACGAATTGAATAAGCCTGTAACAAAGAAAGCAACAGGAACAACAACGTGGCATTTTAAAATGGAAAACACACGAGATGTAGCTTGGGCTATGTCTACCGCATATATCTGGGATGCCGCTAAAATTAATTTACCAGAAGGCAGAACTGCTTTAGCACAGTCTGTTTACCCTGTAGCTTCTACAAAAGATAATAAGGCATGGGCTAGATCTACCGAAATGTTAAAAGCTTCGGTGGAAGAGTTTTCAAGCAAGTGGTATGCATATCCTTATGGCGTAGCCACATGTGTTGCAGGACCTGTTGGAGGAATGGAATATCCAGGATTAGCTTTTAACAGTTGGAAAGCCGAACCTTATAGCATGTTTTTATTAGCATCGCATGAAATAGGTCACACTTGGTTTCCTATGATTGTAGGATCTGACGAAAGGCGTCATCCATTTATGGATGAAGGGTTTAATACCTTTATTGATATTTATGCGCATGATGATTTTAACAATGGTGAGTTTGCGCCCAAACGAGATGGCGAATACGCTCCGGGCAAAGGCAATCCTGCTGATGAAATTATAAAAGTGATTGAAGATTGTAAAAATGGTCCAACTTTAATGACGCCTGCAGATGATATGAATTATAAATATGTGCATCCGTTAGCATATTTTAAATCGGCTTTTGGTTTGGTACTTTTACGAGAGGTTATTCTTGGTCCAGATAAATTTGATTATGCTTTTAGACAATACATCCATAATTGGGCTTATAAGCACCCAAAGCCAGAAGATTTTTTTAGAAGTATAAACAATGGTTCTGGAGAAGACTTAACTTGGTTTTGGCAAGGGTGGTATCATCATAATTGGCAATTAGATCAAGCTATAAGTAATGTTGCGTATGTTAAAGAAGATGAATCAAACGGAGCCAATATTACTGTAACCAACAACCAACAAATGGTAATGCCTATTTTGGTTAAGGTTGAAGAAAGTAATGGCAAAATACATGAATTTAAAGTGCCTGTTGAAATTTGGAAATTTGGAAAAGACGCTCAGTTTCATGTTAATTCAATTTCAAAGATTAAAAGTATAATTATTGATGAAAAGCATCAGCTACCAGATATTGACAGAAGTAATAACGAGTGGCATGCTAAAAAATAACAGGAATTAGGCTTTATTTTCGTCCAAAATCAGCAGGAATCTCCCCCCACGCTTTGGTTTCCCATTTCACAATGGGGGTTTTGTATGTATTGCTTTTAAGCCAGTTTACGGCTCTGTCAACCAATTTAAACAATTCTTCGTTTTTTGCGTTTCGTTCTAATTTGGTGTTACAGGTTTTCTTTTTAATCCAACTTATGGCGGTCTTTGAGTCGGTGTAGATAATTAAATTGCTATTGTTTTTTTTAAGAAGTGCTAGTCCGTGTACAATAGCCAAAAACTCACCAATGTTATTAGTGCCTTCTTCAAAAGGGCCTTGAATAAATAATTGCTTTTTGGTTTTGGTGTCTACACCACGGTATTCCATTTTACCAGGATTTCCACTTGACGCAGCGTCAACCGAAATAGACTTATAATTAGGCTGTCCTATTTTTTTAAGCTGTTCTTTGGACAACTCACTTTTAAACGATTTAGATTTACCTATATAATCTTTGTAATTTCCTTTTAAGGCTTCTTTGGCAGCATCAAAACTTTCAAAAGATTTATATATAGCCCCATCAAAATTGGTTATTTGTGCTTTACAGTCATTCCAAGATTCAAAAACACCAGTATGATGCCCTTTCCAAACAGTATAATATTTCTTTCTCTTTTTACTCATTAGGAAATAAAAGAGATTCAACTACCTTGGGGAAGTGTTCCATTTCCAATTCATGAATTTTAGCAGCTACGTCTTCAGCCGAATCCGATCTTAAAACCTCACAAGTGGTTTGAAAAATAATAGCACCTTCATCATAATGTTCATTTACATAATGAATGGTAATCCCGGTTTCAGTTTCCTTATTATCTACTACAGCCTGATGTACGTGCATACCATACATACCTTTACCACCAAATTTAGGCAATAAAGCAGGATGCACATTAATCACTTTATTAGGAAACTCTTTTAAAATAGATTCGGGAAATTTCCATAAGAATCCAGCAAGAACTATTAAGTCTGGATTACTGTTTTTTAACAGGTCTAAAACGTGGTTTGTGCTATAAAAAGCGGTTCGGTTAAACGATAGGCAGCTTGTTTTAAGTGTGTTGCAACGGTTTATAACTTTGGCATGAGGATTGTTTGTGAGAACCTGAATAACAGATACATTATCTCTGTTCTGAAAAAAAGTTATTAAATTTTCAGCATTAGTACCGCTACCGGACGCAAAAATTACAATACGTTTCATCTGTGGGTTTATTTTTTAATTGATATCAGATGTAATTCGAAAATTAGAATTCAAAAAATGTTCAGCAAAATTAATCAAGCTCATTTCTTCAATAGATAATAATGTTGGAATTATTCGAACAAAAAAAAGAATAATTATTAACAATTGGATGGCAAATTACGAATACTTAAAAGTATTTTGCTAAATTAGAAACACATTTTTAAATTAAAGTCGTGTTTTAAAAATAAAGTTTTTTATTTTTGCCAACTAATTAAAACCTTAAATTAAAAGATTATGTCAGACATTGCATCAAGAGTAAAAGCGATTATCGTAGACAAATTGGGAGTTGATGAGAACGAAGTTGTAACTGAAGCTAGCTTCACTAACGATTTAGGAGCAGACTCATTGGACACAGTAGAATTAATCATGGAATTTGAAAAAGAATTTGATATTCAAATCCCAGACGATCAAGCTGAAAATATCGCAACTGTAGGTCAAGCTATATCATATATAGAGGCTGCAAAATAAAAAAGAACTTTTATGGAATTAAAGCGAGTTGTAGTTACAGGATTAGGCGCTTTAACCCCGATTGGTAATACCAAAGATGAATTTTGGGAAGGCTTAGTTGGTGGTAAAAGTGGGGCTGCACCTATAACCTATTTTGATACCGAAAAGTTTAAAACAAAGTTCGCTTGTGAGTTAAAAAACTTTCAGGCTACCGATTTTCTTGATAGAAAAGAGGCACGCAAAATGGATAAATTTGCGCAATATGCAATGGTCGCTGCAGATGAGGCGATTGCAGATGCCAAATTAGACCTGAATGTAGTAAACAAATTGCGAGTTGGGGTTATTTGGGGAGCAGGAATAGGTGGATTGGAAACATTTCAAGACGAAGTTTTAAACTACGCCGCTGGTGATGGCTCTCCAAGATTTAACCCATTCTTCATTCCTAAAATGATTGCGGATATTGCTCCGGCAAATATTTCTATAAAACATGGTTTTATGGGACCTAATTATACAACTGTATCGGCTTGCGCCTCTTCAGCAAATGCTATGTTTGATGCCTTAAACTCTATACGTTTAGGACATTGTGATGTAGTGGTTACAGGAGGAAGTGAAGCTGCCGTTACTATTGCAGGAATGGGTGGTTTTAATGCCATGCACGCTTTGTCTACTAAAAATGAAGATCCAGAGTCAGCTTCTAGACCATTTGATGGAACTAGAGATGGTTTTGTTTTAGGTGAAGGAGCAGGAGCTTTGGTTTTAGAAGAATATGAACACGCAAAAGAGCGAGGCGCAAAAATTTATGCCGAGTTTGTTGGCGGAGGTTTATCTTCAGATGCGTATCACATGACAGCGCCACACCCAGATGGGGTTGGAGTTATGGCTGTTATGAAAAATTGTTTAGAAAATGCAGGGCTTAAACCTGAAGATGTAGATCATATAAATACACACGGGACTTCTACTCCTCTTGGAGATGTAGCCGAACTTAAAGCTATATCGGAGGTTTTTGGAGATCATGCTAAGCAAATAAATATTAATTCTACAAAATCAATGACTGGCCACTTGTTAGGTGCTGCTGGTGCTATAGAAGCTATTTCGGTTATTTTGGCAATGCAACATGGTATTGTTCCGCCAACAATTAACCATACAACTGTAGATGAAAATATTGATCCCGAATTAAATTTAACATTAAACAAAGCTCAAAAACGAGACGTTAAAGTAGGTATGAGTAATACCTTTGGTTTTGGAGGTCATAATGCTTGTGTCGTGTTTAAGAGACTAGATTAATATTGGATTGAGACCTATTAGAAACATATTAAATTCCCGTTCTGACAGAAACGGGAATTTTTTTATACAATTAAAAAAAATATTAGGATTTAAGCCCAAAGACATTCAAATTTATAAAACAGCATTTACTCATCGATCCATGAATATAAAGGATAGTGAAGGAAATGCTATTAATTACGAACGTTTGGAGTTTTTAGGTGATGCCATGTTAGGAGCTGTTATAGCCTCACATTTATATACAGAAGCTCCCGATGGAGATGAGGGCTATTTAACCAAAATGCGTTCAAAAGTTGTAAGTAGAGAACATTTAAACGAATTAGGTAAAGACCTTAACCTTATTAATCTTATTGAAAGTAAAATAGCGACTTCTCAATTTGGAGATAATATTCATGGTAATTTATTTGAGGCCTTGGTTGGAGCAATCTTTTTAGATAAAGGGTTCAAGTATTGTGAAAAGTTTATTTATAAGCGTATCATTGTTCCGTATGTTGATATTTCTCAATTAGAAGGAAAAGTTATCAGCTACAAAAGTTTATTGATTGAATGGTGTCAAAAAGAAAAGAAAGCATTCAATTACAACGTCTATGAAGATACCGGCAATGACGATGTTAGACACTTCTCTGTAAAACTATCAGTCGATAACAAAGTTGTTTCAAAAGCTAGAGCAACTTCAAAGAAAAAAGCAGAAGAAAAAGCATCAAAACGAGCGTTTTTTGTCTTTCAAAGCAAAATGTCGAGATAACTATTAAGATAGCACTCAACTATAACGTTTTAGTTAGAATTTCTTGTTAAGTTCATATTAACATTAAAAAAAACTTATCGCTTTAAATATTATAAATATTATATTTACACCGATTTATTTAAGTTATGGCTGTACACAAACTTATCCTTGATGATGTTTTTGAAGAATCAGCATGTACATTAATTGCGATTCATTGCACCATTGAAGATTATCGTTTAGCATATCTTTTAAATCAGAATTTGGGGATTAATTTGGTTAGAAATAAAAAAGATTTAGATTATGATAACGGAAAATCCACTTATTCAATTTATAATTGGGAAGATAAAAAACAACTTTTAACTTGGAGTTTAGTTTCTAACATTTGTAAAACTAATGATGTTATGAAGATAAGTTCAGGATTATTATTTGAAACAACTCATAGTATTACAAAAACATTCAATTTAATACCAGAGTTAAAAAGCGTAAATTATTTGTTAAAGATTGATGATGAATTACATACAACTAAAGAAAAGTATCTTATCAATACCATAATAAGTATCCCACAAATTGCAACAGCCTATACAATTGACCTAAGTCAATTGAAATCAAAAGAAAATTTAATTTTTAGCTAATGTCAACAAGAAAGAAAACCAAAATAGTGGCCACATTAGGTCCCGCAACTAGTACTAAAGAAGTTTTAAAAGCAATGCTTGATGAAGGTGTTAATGTATTTAGAATAAATTTCTCTCATGCTGATTATAGTGATGTAGCAGAGCGGATAAAAATAATTCGTGAGCTTAATGAGGAGTTTGGATACAATGCTGCTATTTTAGGTGATTTACAAGGCCCTAAACTACGTGTTGGGGTTATGAAAGATGAAGTTGTAGTACATCCAGGCGATGAAATAATTTTTGCTACAGGCAAACGTTTTGAAGGAACTAAAGAGCGTGTTTATATGACATACGACCGTTTCCCTCAAGATGCAAATCCAGGCGAGCGTATTCTTTTAGATGATGGAAAATTGATTTTTGAAGTTGTTTCATCAGATAGAAAAAGCGAAGTAAAAGCAAAAGTTATCCAAGGAGGCCCTTTAAAATCAAAAAAAGGAGTCAATTTACCAAACACTAATATTTCACAGCCAGCTTTAACTGAAAAAGATATTGAAGATGCCATTTTTGCCATTGGACAACAAGTAGATTGGATTGCCCTTTCGTTTGTTCGTCATGCGGAAGATTTAATGCAACTACGTGATTTAATTAAAAAGCATAGTAGTGAAAAAATTCCAATTGTTGCTAAGATAGAGAAGCCAGAGGCTGTTGAAAATATTGATAAAATTGTAGCTCATTGTGACGGTATTATGGTTGCTCGTGGCGATTTAGGAGTTGAAATTCCTGCCGAAGAAGTTCCGTTAATACAAAAGCAATTAGTGTTAAGAGCTAAAAAGGCAAGAATACCAGTAATTATAGCAACACAAATGATGGAAACTATGATTACAAGTTTAACGCCTACAAGAGCAGAGGTTAATGATGTAGCAAATTCTGTAATGGATGGTGCCGATGCTGTAATGCTTTCTGGAGAAACATCGGTAGGTAAATATCCTGTTCAAGTAATCCAACAGATGTCTAATATATTAAGGAGTGTTGAAAATTCATCATTAATTCAAGTACCACTAACGCATCCACATATTCGTACCAACAGATATATAACAAAATCTATTTGTTATCATGCAGCTAATATGGCTAATGAAATTGATGCAAAAGCAATTTCAACCCTAACAAATAGTGGCTATACAGCGTTTCAAATTTCTGCTTGGAGACCCTTGTCGCATATACTAGTATTTACATCTAATAAGCGTATTCTTACTCAGTTAAGTTTACTTTGGGGAGTTAAGGCTTTTTATTATGATAAGTTTGTTAGCACAGATGAAACCATTGAAGATGTAAATAATATTGCTTGTAAAATGGGTTATTTAGAAGAAGGTGATATGCTTATAAGTTTAGCAGCCATGCCAATTCAAAGTAAAGGTATGGTTAATACATTACGTGTTACCCAAATTACATCTTGTCCTATTTAAAAAATACGATTTTTAAAATAGTTAAACGTGATTTGCTTTTAAAAGTAAATCACGTTTTTTTATGTTTAAAATTCAAACTTTAACTGCACACTAACACTTTTTTGTTCAGGTATTTTTTTTGTTTCTGTATTTAAGTTAGACATAGAAATACCTAATAAACGCACTGAATTACTAAGATTTTCTTGGTATAATAAGTCTTTGGCCGTTTCTAAAATCAAATCTTTATCACTTACAAAATAATGTAAGGTTTTGCTTCTGGTTTGTAAAGTAAAATCACTATATTTTATTTTTAAAGTCACCGTTTTCCCAGCTACTTTGCTATTTTTTAATCGTCTAGAAACTTCATCAGCGATATTGTTTAGCTTTTCTAGCATAAAAATTTCACTAGATAAATTTTCATTAAATGTGCGTTCGGCTGCTAAAGATTTTCTAATTCGGTTAGGTTTTACTTCACTTGTATGAATTCCTCTAACAACGTAATAGTAGTACTTACCAGATTTCCCAAAATGCTCTTCTAAAAACTCAATAGATTTTGATTTTAAATCACGTCCTGTAAAAATCCCTAATTGATACATTTTTTCTGCCGTGACCTTGCCAACACCATAAAATTTTCGAATATCAAGTTGTTCTAAAAAAGGAATAACATCTTCAGGATTTATTGTTTTTTGTCCGTTCGGTTTATTATAATCGCTAGCAACTTTGGCTATAAATTTATTGATTGAAATACCGGCCGAAGCGGTTAATCCAACTTCATTAAAAATACGCTCTCTTATTTCTTTAGCAATTAAAGAGGCACTTGGATTTCCTTTTTTATTATGAGTTACATCTAAATAGGCTTCGTCTAAAGAAAGTGGCTCTACCAAATCGGTATAATCAAAAAATATGCGTCTTATTTTTTTTGAAATTTCATGGTACCTGTCAAAACGAGGTTTTACAAAAATAAGTTCAGGACAGTAACGTTTGGCTTGCATACCATTCATTGCACTTTTTACTCCAAATTTCCTAGCTTCATAACTAGCAGCACTTACAACACCACGTTTTTCGCTTCCGCCAACAGCAATAGGTTTTCCTTTTAATTCAGGATGATCCATTTGCTCTACAGAGGCATAAAATGCATCCATATCAACATGAATAATTTTTCTGTTACAAGGAAACTCATACATCTTGTAAAAATATAATATCTTTATCAAAGAGAATTAAAAGCGATGTCCAAAACAGCAATTCATCCTAAAACCATTGTAAATATCATGATTTGGTTAGCTAATAATACGTATGAGTCAGGAAGAATACCTTCTAATAGTATTCAAAATATTTCTGATAAGGTATGATAGAAATAGAACGTAAGTTTTTAGTAACGTCTCTTGATTTTAAACAAGAAGCATTTAAAAAGACTAGAATTATTCAAGGGTTTTTAAATACTCATAAAGAACGAACAGTAAGAGTTAGATTAAAAGGAAACACAGGGTTTATAACGGTAAAGGGACAATCTAACACTAAAGGATTATCTCGTTTTGAATGGGAAAAAGAAATTTCTAAGGATGAAGCAGAAGCTCTTTTAAAACTTTGCGAACCTGGAGTTATTGATAAAATTCGCTATGAAATAAAAGTAGGAAAGCATACCTTTGAAGTTGATGAATTTTATGGAGATAATAAAGGTTTAATTATTGCTGAAATAGAGCTTGAAACCGAGAATGAAGCTTTTTTAAAACCACATTGGATTGGTGAAGAAGTTACAGGAAATATTAAATACTACAATTCGCAGTTAAGTAAGCAGCCTTACAACAAATGGTAAAACTTAGCATCATATTTTTTAAATATATTTATGGGAGTTAGTAAAAAGAATCCCTTTAAAATAGGACTTAAACTATTTCAATTTTTGTTACAATTTTTAGATGTTGTAACTATTTTGGCGTTATTAGCATCACATTTTGTTATTAAAGAACGTACGTTTTGGTCATCCATATTTTTTTATGCATTTCCTTTGCCGGTTATCATTTTTGTGGTTTTAATGATTTCGATTGTTTTAACAAAAAGGTGGAGGCGATATAATTTTATAATAGCTTCAATATTACTGTTAATTTGGTTAGGTAAAAGTTTTAAAATACATTTTCCTGATGATATTAAAGAATCAGATATAGAAGTTGTTTTTTGGAATGAATCTAGAAAGAATGACTTTCAAAAGGCTTTTAATAAAAATGGAGATATTCCAGATGTAATGTTGCTTGTTGAATCTCCTAAAAATAATCTTAAGGAGTTTAAACAAAAATATCCTAATTATTATTGTTACAAATCAGATAGAGAACTTTTTATTTTCTCTAAAACACCTATAGATATTAAAAGTGAGAGTACCTCAAAATACGGAACAACAGTGATAGATTTTAAAACGGCAGGAATCGATTTTTATGCGGTTGATGTTCAGGGAAGCACTGATGTTCCGAGAGAATGGGAATTAAACTTTGTCAATAAATCTATTGCAAGAACCAATAATACTATTGTTTTAGGAGATTTTAATACGCCTTATGAATCTATCTATTTAAAGCAGCTTAAAAAAGATTTTAATCAGGCATTTAATAAAAAGGGAAATGGTTTTAGAGAAACATGGTTTTATAATATTCCGTTGTTGTCTTTAGATCATATTTGGGTGTCCAAAGATTTAAAGGTTTTAAAAACAGAAAAGTTTTTCACTACGGAATCTGACCATAGTATGTTAAAAACCTTTATAAGAAGATGAGTTTATAGCTCTAATTCCATCCACATAGGTCTATGGTCCGACATATAATATTTTAAATATTTTTTGAAATTTGGAACACTAGATTGCCAAAGATTTTCAAAAATAGCACTGTCAAAATCAAATACACCGTGGTTAGTAATTTTAGATTTTAATGCGGGTAAAAAGGCAATTTGATCGTACTGTTTATCATTATTAATATTAGAATAAACCTGCGTAGAATGTTCAGGAAGTTTTAAACCACGCTTCATTAACGCTTCGTAAGTTTCATCTCCAGCTTCAACTTTTGGGATATTAAAATCTCCCATGGTTATTATGTTTTTTGAAAAAGAGTATTTTGAGTTTTTACTTAATTCGGCATAACGTGAAATGGCATAAGCTTCAAGTGAGCGTCTTTCAATATCTGCTTTCTTTTCACTTCCAAAGAAAGAATGAACGGTTATAAAAATGAGCTTATTATTATTCCATTCAAAAGAGCACAAATAGGGATTTCTATCAAAGCCATTAAATTTTGTATTTACTCCTTTAATTTTTATATATCTATGGTCTTTAGGAGGAATAGAAATTTCTGCAATTAAATTTAAAAGTTGCACTTTTTCGTTGTTATAAATAAAGGCAGAGCGTTCGTTATTTCCGCTTTTATCAGAAAAAATTAAATCGTAGTAAGTTGGGAGTTCTAGCTCAATATTATTTAAGCCTTCAAGGTTTTGATTTGTTTCTTGTATGGCAATAATATCAAACCAACTTATAATTTCTGCAATTAGCTTATAATGTTCATTCCAACGTTTCTGCAAACCAAGGTTGGCAATATTCCAAGTAGCAATTAATAGTTTGTCATTAGATTTTTTTGGAATTTTCCGCTTAGCTTTATGTGTTAGCAGATTTTCAATTTCTTGATTAATATCAAAATCATAAACAAAATTTGGTTTTGGAAAAGCAGGCATGATATAACGTTTTGATTTTTATAAAGTTATGAATTTATTCTGAAATTTCAATCCAACGTTTAGCTTCATTGCCAAATTCATCTACAACGGTGATGAGGTGTTTACCTTCCTTCGGAATAATGGCTAACTCATGAATATCTTTGGTGCTTCCAACATAGGTTTCATCTACATACCAAAATACCGTAGTTTCAGGTTTTGAATGAGCTATTTTTAATACCAGATCGTTAGTTTTTCCATTAAAATCTTTTGGTAAAAAAATAGTATTATTTTCCTTTGGATAAATAAATTGCATAGTAATAGCGGATTCTCCTAAACAATCATTTCTAAATTTTGGCAAGGGTCTGTAAAACGGGTTTTTAGTTTTATAATAATAAGCCATGAGCGGAGGCAGGACAAACCAAGAGGTGTTTTTTATGTTATTGATGTCTTCACAAGAAGAATTAACTTGATAGGTTTCTGTTTTATCTAAATGCACAAGAATATGGTACGGACAAGGTTTTGTCTTTAACCCACTTATTTGAATAAATTTATTTTCAACCTCTTCGCAATTTGGAGAGGCTCTATACCCACTTTTTTTGCAAATAGAAACTTCCTGCATCTCATCAAAAGGTTTGGCAAACCATTCGCTATTTGGTAATAAATCAAATACATCGAATAAAATGGGAGCAGCTGCTTGCACGCCAACCAAACCAGGTCGTCCTTCGCCGTCGGCATTGCCTACCCAAACACCAACAACATAATCTTTAGTTGAGCCAATGGCCCAGGCATCGCGAAATCCAAAACTGGTTCCCGTTTTCCAAGCTATTTGTTTAGAACCATCATAAAACTCCCAACTTTCATCACCTTCAGGACGGTTTACTTCCTTTAAACTTTCGTAGGTTAAATAAACAGAAGCGGCATCAAATAACGTTTTATCGCGGGTTTTTTTTCCGAAGTCAATATTTCCCGAAGCTAAAAAAGTGGGTTCACAAAACTCATTGCTATAATACTCACTTGAAGTTTCAGAAAAATGATTTAAGGTTGAAGACAATGCTGCATAGCTTTTGCATAAATCCCACAGATTACTTTCGGCACCTCCTAGAATAAGCGACAACCCGTAATGATTGGCATTGTATTTTAAATCTTTTAGGTGGAGCATTTTTAAGTAATGATAAAACCGATCCAGCCCAAATTCCTGAAGCATTCTCACAGCAGGAACATTTAGTGAACGCGATAAAGCTTTGCTTGCTGGTACAGCACCGTCATAAGTTTTGTTGTAATTTTCAGGATTGTAACTTCCAAATTGAGTAGGAACATCTGCTACTAATGCATTAGGGAGCAAATCTCCAGCATCTAGCATAGCTGCAAACAAAAAGGGCTTTAAAATGCTCCCTGTACTTCTGGGTTTATCGATAATATCCACATCTTTTTGATGGGCTTTATTGGTTGGTGAATTGCCAACATAGGCTAAAACCTGACGTGTTTTTACATCTAAAATTAAAACGCCTGCATTGTAAATTTCATTCTGGCTTAATTGATTGTAATGGGTTTTTACAATTTGATTAACACGTTTTTGCAAGCGCATATCAATAGTGGTTTGAATACGTTTACCATTATAAGATTCTGCTACTTTTTGCAATAAGTGAGGTGCTATTTGTGGCAATGGATACGGTTTTTGCGGTAAACTTTCGGCTATTGATAAGATGTAGGTTAACGAATCTATCACCTTATTTTTCAATAATTTTTTAAGAAGTGTATTTCTTTTTTTTAATAAACGCTCATGATTTTTTCCAGGATATATAAGGCTTGGAGCATTGGGTAAAACGGCTAAAGTAGCACTTTCTGCCCAAGATAATTCGTTAGGATTTCTATTAAAATAGCGCCATGATGCAGCATCTAGTCCCACAACGTTTCCGCCAAAAGGCGCATTACTAGAATAGTATGCTAGAATTTGATCTTTGCTTTCACGAAGTTCTAATCGCGTTGCTAAAATAATTTCTATAAATTTTTCAAAATAGGTACGTTTTTGATTTTTTCTAGATAACCGAATGACTTGCTGCGTTAAGGTGCTTCCGCCCCGTTTTATGCCACCAGATTTTAGATTGTCTCTTAATGCTTTAAAAATAGACACAGGATTAAACCCTGGATGCTTATAAAAATACTCATCTTCAAACTGAATGATACAGGTTTTAAATTTTTTGGGAACACTATCATTTTCTGGAAATCGCCATTGTCCGTCGTTAGCTATTTGGGCTCCCAACAATTTATTTTTTGAACTTGTAATAACAGTAGCTGTTGGGTCTTTAAATAGTTGTTTTGGCAAACAAAAATAATAGGCAATTAAAAGTACAGCTATAATTACTGACTTTATTCTATGACGTTTTATATAGGCTATTATTCGTTTCAAATTTTTTGGTAAAACGTCATTGCGAGTAAAACGAAGCAATCTGTTCCATTTAAAAAATTGCTTCAGTCATGCTTCCTTCGCAATGACAGTTATTTGTTAAACTCATACTCGCGTTCTACTTTGCATATCCGCACATTATACCAACTATACCAATCTTGCCTGCCTTTTTGTTGCGCAACAAGATGGTCTGTATGTTGTTTCCAGCTTTTAATGGCTTCTAAACTTTCCCAATAACTTATTGTAATTCCAACATCATTTCTTGCACTATCCAGTCCTATAAACCCTGATTGTTGTTTGACGAGTTCTTCCATAGCATTTGCCATGTCTGAATAGCCATCAATGTTTTCGTTTTGGGTTGAAGTGAAAATAACGGCGTAATAGGGTTTGAAATTTTTCATATATCAAGAATATTAATAGAACCGCCATTACGAGAGAAATGAAGTAATCTCTCTATTTTAAATTCAATTAGAAGGATTACTTCAGTCATACTTCCTTCGTAATGACGATATATTTTATTTTTCAACCGTTACCCATTGTCCTTTTGTTCGCACTAAATACTCGTTATCATACATAGCCTCCGCTTGAATTCCTAGTAAATAATAGGTTCCTAAGTAAGATGCATTTAGCATAACACTAAACGTTTTGGTACCGTGACTTCCTTTTTCTGGTAAATCAAAATAGAAATTTACACGATCGTCTCTAATGTCGGTATAGCGTGCTTGACTGACTGTTGTATCTCCAAAATCGGTAAATCGAGTATTGACAATTTCCCAACCAGACGGAAATATTTCGGTTAAGGCAACATCATTAACACGTTCATTTTTTAAATTACTAACGCTTACCATTGCCACAAAATCTTGACCTTGTTGTAGCTTAGAAACATCTAGACTATTCCCCTTCAAATCTTTGTACTTAACAGAAACGCTTAAACCACGTTGTTCTACTAATTCTTGTCCTAACGGCAGTTTTCCTGAATTTAAAACACGCACATAAACGACATTGCTTATATCGTTTTTTACCGAGATAGTATTAGTGCCTTCAATAACTTTGATATCACGTTGCGCAATAGCATTTTTGGTGTTGATGGTTTCGGATTTTCCATTAAGACTATAAGTTACTTTTAGTGCTTTTCCACCATTAGCGTTTACCATTTTTGCCATAGCCAATAAACTATAGGCGGTAGTTTGGGTACTCATCCAACGATTACTTGACAAATCTTTGGCAATATATTCGGCTAGTTCTCGCATGTTAGGATTTTTGGTCAATACCATAGTTTCTAAAGCCATAGCACGATTTCTGTCTACCGAACCATAAGTATAATAGTTATAATCATGAGGTTTGAAGTTGATGTTGGCTGATTTAGAAATGTTATCACTAGCTTCTTTTTGGCCAACCAACGCATACGCAGCAGCTAAACGCCATTTGGCTTCGTTTGAAATCTCTGAAAACTCACGTAAACGATTCATACTTGCCAAATCTGGATTTCCTGCTAATGCCAATGTGTATAAACGATATGCTTGTGCGAGATCTGAATTGTAACTTCTGTAACTTGGTCTCCAATCTCTGGCCGCTTGCTTTTGGTATTGAATCCAGTTGCTTTTAAAGGTTAATGGCAATACATAGCCTTTTTTCTCGGCTTCAATCATAAAATGCCCTGCATAACTGGTTCCCCAATCATTGGTGGCGTTTTCTCCTATCCAATAACTCATGCCTCCGTTGGGTTGTTGGAAATGACCTAAACGAATGATACCCTTTTTGATATTGTTTTCAATGTCTTTTTTCTTGTCGGCTGTTAAATCGAAAATATCACCCAAAAATAACTGAGGAAATACACTCGATGTGGTTTGCTCAATACAACCATGAGGATATTGAATTAAGTATTGTAAACGACGGGAAAAATCCATTGGAGGCAATGTTGAAAACTCTATGGTAGCCGAATTTGTTCCAGATACGCCAAAAGTTGAAAAAGAAATACTTTCACTGGCATTTGCGGTTACAGTTTTATCAATTGCTTTTGATGTGATTGGGTTTGGATTAACAACATCTATTTCAACCTTATAAGTTGATTTTTCGCCATTTCCTGTGGCAATAACTTCAACAGTATTAATACCTTTTGCTTTGCTAACATCCAGTTCAAAATATGCCATTTGCTCGTCGGGTTGTGCAAATGCTAAAGCTTTGGTTTGGTCGCCAACAACAGCAATACCGTTACTTAATTTTAAGCTAATGTTTACGTTTTTTACTCTAGGTTCCATTGCAAACACGGTTACAGGCAAGGTTACTTTTTCTCCTGGGCTTAATTTCCGCGGAAGCGAAGCCAATACCATTAACGGTTTTTTAACTTGAACAGATTTGTCGGTGCTTCCGTAAGCTTCATTCTTATTATTTCCAGCCACCACCATGGTACGAACAGCACCAATATAATTTGGCATTTTAATGGTGTGTTTAGCTGTTTTTCCTGCTTCTAACGTAAAAGGCCCTAAATAGGTAACTACTGGTTTAAACCGGTTGGCTTTTTTGTTTTTTCCTGCTGCTGCACTGCCGTCACCACCAATGGCAAAAACTTGATCGATACTTCCGCTGTATGCGCCAATAACATCATCAAACACATCCCAAGTTTTGACGCCTAAGGCTTCACGCTTATAAAATTCGTCCCAAGCATTCGGTGTTTTAAATCGGGTTAAATCCAATAAGCCTTCTTCAACCATTGCTATAGTATAGGTCATTGGTTTTTTGTTTTTTTCAGAAACAGATACTTCAAAAGTTTGCTCTGGGCGTAATACATCGGGCATCTTTAATACGGGTTTTAATTTGGTGTTGGGATCTTCAACCATCATAGGAATAATGCCGTATAAACGAATAGGCAAATCGTTGGCTGTAATGGCGTGAGGTTGTAAAAGTGAAATATTAATGAACACATTAGGAGCCATATCTGATGTTACAGGAATCTTGACTGTAGTTTCGCCTTGTTGAGTTTTAACCCATTTATAATCCAGTACTTCAGTTCCATTTTCAATACTTACTAAGGCACGACCTTCACTACTCGATTGGAACTTAATTGTTGCGGTTTCGCCCACATTGTATTGTTCTTTATCGGCTGAAAAGACTAACATTTTAGCGGCTTCTTTATCTCCTGGCGGCGTATACCAATTTTTGTAGAAATAGGCAGTTCTACCAGTTGCGTGACCACTTACAGGATCTGAAATTCTGATGAGGTAGCGTCCACGTTCGTTATCAGGTATTTTTAAATTAAAATGACCTTTTCCGTTTGCATCTGTATTTACTTTGGTATCTAAATAGGGTCTGTGGTAGGTACTTGATACATAACTAGACAGATTATCGTAAGATGAACTCCACCACCAACGCCACTCAATTTTATATATTTTTACTTCTAGATTGTTACGTTTAACGGGTTTCCCTTCGGCATCAACCACAACGACATCAAAGGTTTGGTTTTCGTCTGTATAAAATGAACCGTAGGCATTTCCTTTAGGAGAACGCAACCCAACAAACGATTTGTAAGGCGCATATTGTTTAGTAAATGCATCCATAGAGAAGTCGCCTCCATTTTCAAAAGCACGCACTAAAAACTGGACATTTAACATGCCAGGAGCATTTTTACCAACCTCTAGTTTGTTGTTTATTTTAGCAGTACCGTTTTCGTCTACTTTTCCCTCAAAGACATTAACCTCTTCGGTATTAAACTGACGTGTAGGGTCGTTAAAGGTATAATCTTTATAATTTTTAAAAGCTGTATAGGACGGGCTTATTTTTGCTTTAATTTCTGCTTTTAGGTTTTTACCAGGAGCTCCATGAAGCCAAGTAACATCAAGTGTTCCTTTAAGCGGCTCGTTACTTGTAAGAACTTCATTTTCAAAATCTACTTTAATTTTAAGACGATTTGGTTTAACCGTTTCAATTTTTAAGCCTTTGTAAAATGTTGCACCTCCAACCGATACTTTGGCGTTGTAATTTCCTGTGTTGTCTTCGGAAGATGTTGGTACAGTAAATTTATAGAAATTGTTAAGATTGTCAGCCGTAATATTTTTATAAACCAATTTGCCATTTGGGTCTGTAATTTCTAGTTTAACAGGATGCCCTTTTGGTAACGGGTTGGTTTCATCATTTAAAATGAAGGTAAGATGTAACGTATCTCCAGGTCGCCAAACACCACGCTCACCGTACAGATAGCCTTTAAGACCACGTTGTAATTTGTTTCCAGACACATCAAATTTGCTTAATGATAACGAGTTGCCATCTGCTAGTTTTATGTAGGTCGTGTTTTTGCCTTTTGTAACAATGGCAAAGGCGGCGTTTTTATTTAAATCGAATAAGGTTAAACCGTCTTCATCGGTTATTTTGCTAGCCAATTCTTGTTGCTGAAAATTGTAAAGTTTTACAGTGGCATTAGCTTCTGGGTTGGTGGTTAAAATATTGGTAACCGCAAAGTAATACGAATTATTATCACCTTGTTTTGCAATAACACCAAGGTTTGAAGCTAATAAATTTTGAGATACAATTTTTGATTCGTTGTAATACGCCTCATGGCATGGGTTGTTTTCTTCACGCCAATTGTACGTATAGTCTTTGTAGCGGTAAGTTAAATTATCCCAATATTGTTCTTCTCGTAATTCTTCATCTTCAGTAATGGGCTCGTTATAATCGCTGTCATAATAATCGTCTTCGTAGTAATCATCATAGCCATCATTTTCAGAATTACTAACAGAAGCATTTGCAGTACAATCATATAGAGAATAGCTTTTATTAAAACTCAATTCCACACGATATATAGCGCCAGGGTCCGCTTGAAAAAATTTAGACAAATCAATACTATAAGCTTTCCATTTCCCTGTATTTTCTGCTTCGGTTTGAAGTTGAATAGTTTGTTTGGCTATGCGCCTGCCTACTTTTCTAATGTTGTAAGCATTGTTGCTATTTAAGTTGCCATCTTGTAAAAACTGAAGAATGTTATCTTGAAAAATTTTAATAATTCTAACATCAACAGCACTTAGGTTAACCGCTTCAAAATTGAATTTTAATTCTTGTGAATTTGGTAAAATGGTACCGTTACTAATAAGGCGGACACTTGGTTTTAAGTCTTCAAAAGCTATGGCTTCAGAAAATGGTTTTTTAAGTTTATATCCGTAAGTGTTTTTGATGCCTTGAAACACATCAACCTGAATATTGCCAACCAATTTGCTTTCTGGATATACTTTTAAGACATTGCCATTAACAATGTATTTTGGGTTTTTCGCCTTTTGAATGCTTACTAAACCATCAAAATTTTGTTGTTTCTTTAAAGGATCCGAAAAGTTAATTGACACATACTGTTCGGGTGATTGTACCACATCTACATCCATAATAGTAAAGTTATTAATACCAGGAATGAGCACTGTGTTTTCACCTTTGTTTTCGGCTTTTATAGGAGAACCATTCCATGTTACCAAAATATTACTATCATCTGTTTTACGGTTAATACTGTCAATTTTAAATTCAAAAACCTTGGCGTTTTCAGAAGCTTCATTGAACACAATGGGCAGGTTTTTCCCACTTTGAGTTGCCGTAACTAATTGTTTGGCTTTTTTTAAGGATATGACATCGGCAGAGCGCATCATGGCATTTAAATATTGCCATTCTTTGCTGTAAGATTGTAAATTGTTGGTTATAATAGTAAAACTAGGTGTAATGGTTTTAAACTGAAAGGTGTAGGTTTCAAAATCGTTAGGAATATCTTTATAAATATCGTCAAGTTTTACATTTACAGTATATTCAGTAGAAGGATCTAAATGCTCATCGGGTATAAAAGCAAGGGTATGTTTGTTTACAACTGTTAACGTTCCTTCAACGTAAGGAGATATGGTTACAATATCATCAGTGATTTTTTGTCCCATTTCCCATCCTTCAACTTCTTTAGCAAGATTAATTTGGATAGGATCTGCCACTGAAACCAACCCAGCAGACGTATAGCTTATATAATCTCGAAATTTAAAAATATTGTTGGTTTCAACGGCTTTCTTTTTACAGGATATCGCAAATGTGATTAGGAGAACGGATGCGAAAAGTTTTTTTAATAATGACATAGTTTGATGGATTTGATAGATAATAAACTTGAAAAACTGAAATATAGGCGATTCCTTGTTAAAATAAGTACGTTCAATTTTAAAGTTTTAGTCTTTGAGTATTTGTTAAATAGTTCTTAAAAATTAATCGTTTTTATCAGTAGCAATAATTCTGCCATTTTTCAAAATGCTGTGACTTCACTTTAATGGCTTTCTCTATTTTCAACTTATAAGCTTCTTCTTTTTCTGGTGTCATGTTCTTTTTTAAATAGAATCAATCGGTTTTATTTCATTGTTGTGCCCAATTAAAATGGGCGAAAATAAGATTATAAAAAGCAGTTTTTTCATGTCTAAAAAACGAAATTAGAGTTGACATAAAATTACATTATTTAAAAATAAAGTCTGCTTTTATAACAACTTTTTATTAGTATCTTTACCCTAAAATTATATAATTCGTAAAATTAATCTTAATATGGAAGCAATTGCTGCAGATTTCGAAATAAAAGAAGCCCTAAATCAATTAGGAGTTAAAGATATAAATGAAGGAACATCTACAGGTTCTGAAAATTTTTCAAATGGAGAGATTCTTGAAAGTTATTCGCCTGTTGATGGTCAGCTAATTGCCAAAGTAAAAACTACTTCTAAAGCCGATTACGAACAAGTAATGGAAACCGCTACAAAGGCTTTTAAAACTTGGAGAACAATGCCGGCACCTCAACGAGGAGAAATTGTAAGGCAGTTTAGTGATAAGTTGCGTGAAAAGAAAGAAGCATTAGGAAAACTAGTGTCTTATGAAATGGGTAAAAGTTACCAAGAAGGATTGGGAGAGGTACAAGAAATGATAGATATTTGCGATTTTGCTGTTGGATTATCCCGTCAGCTTCATGGTTTAACCATGCATAGTGAACGCCCTGGGCACCGTATGTACGAGCAATATCATCCGTTAGGTGTTGTAGGTATTATTTCAGCTTTTAATTTTCCAGTAGCTGTTTGGTCTTGGAATACTGCTTTAGCTTGGATTTGTGGCGATGTATGTGTTTGGAAACCTAGCGAAAAAGCACCATTATGTGGTATTGCTTGCCAGAACATCGCAGCCGAAGTTTTTGCAAAAAACAACTTACCAGAAGGTATTTCTTGCTTAATAAATGGTGATTATAAAGTTGGAGAGTTTATGACTAAGGATTTTAGAATTCCTTTAATTTCTGCAACAGGTTCTATCCGAATGGGTAAAATTGTGGCTCAGGAGGTTGCTAAACGTTTAGGAAAATCTTTATTAGAATTAGGTGGAAACAATGCTATTATTGTAACGCCAGATGCCGATATAAAAATGACTGTTATTGGTGCCGTTTTTGGCGCTGTGGGTACTGCTGGTCAACGTTGTACAAGTACACGGCGCTTAATTATTCATGAGTCTATTTACGATAAAGTTAAAACTGCTGTTACTGATGCGTATAAACAATTACGAATTGGAAACCCATTAGATGAAAGCAATCATGTTGGCCCTTTAATTGATACAGATGCGGTGAAAATGTACCAAAACGCCTTAGATAAAGTGGTTGAAGAAGGTGGAAAAATTTTAGTTGAAGGCGGTGTGCTTTCAGGAGAAGGTTATGAAAGTGGATGTTATGTAAAACCTGCAATTGCAGAAGCTAAACCTGATTTTAAGATTGTTCAGCATGAAACTTTTGCCCCTGTTTTATACTTGTTAAAATATTCAGGAGACGTAGAAAATGCCATCGAAATTCAAAACGGCGTAGTGCAAGGGTTAAGTTCAGCCATTATGACCAATAACTTGCGAGAAGCCGAACGATTTTTGTCGGTTCAAGGGTCCGATTGTGGTATAGCAAATGTAAATATTGGAACCTCGGGTGCTGAAATTGGTGGAGCTTTTGGAGGTGAAAAAGAAACTGGTGGTGGACGAGAGTCTGGTAGTGATGCTTGGAAAGTATATATGCGCCGCCAAACAAATACCATAAACTATACAACTGAGTTGCCTTTAGCACAAGGAATTAAATTCGATTTGTAAATATTAATAGAGCAGAAAAAAACCTTGTTTCAATGCCGAAATTTTATCGGGAGAAACAAGGTTAAATGTAACTGATTAATAGCATTACAAAAATGCATTTTTTATTGTTTTAAAATCCTACGGAAATGTTAAGTTAATGTTAAATAATATAGTTTTAGCTATACTTAACTTTTCTTAAAATTCTAATAGATTCTTTATAAAAATCATAGACTTCTGTACTATGATTTTTTAAATATGGTTTGGCTTCATTTAGTTTATCGATGGCTTCATGAAATAAATTTAGATAACAAATTAAGTAGGTGGCGGGCAAGTTTTTTAAATCGAGTTCCTCATGTTTTGAAAGCAATAATCCTTTTTTAAGTTTTTCCAATAGCGTATTATTACTGTTGTACATATGATGTAAAACCTTTTTATCAAATTGTGGTGGTTGAAAAAGAAGCTTAGTTTCAATTCTATAATTAGCATTGTCTTCAAAGCAAATTAAGGTTTCTTCTAGTTGGTAATACTTGTTATTATTTTGAAATCCTAAATTAACATATTCAATAATTTTAAAATAGTTTTCATTATAGCTAATAGATACTTCATCTAAAATTGAAAAAAATAAGCGTACTTGTTCGTTTACCATTTCAATATCTACCCTAGAGAAAAACGTCTCGTCTTTTACTGTTTTTTTCTGTCCTGCCCAACACAGCACAAAATACTCTTTAAAGACTTTGTATTGCGGATGATAGTCTTGCCGCTTATTCATAAAATCAAAAACACCATTTAAGGTGTGTTCAATGTTATTTTGAGCATGATTTTCTATAGCTTCAACAATTTTTGAATTAATGTCTTTTACTTCAATATCAAAAACTTTTGGCATGCTCATGCTCCCTTCTCTAAAAAACACCGAGCCTCCGTAATATTTCCAGATGTTTTTTCTTAGGGAGGTTATTTTACCTGTAGCTCTAATGGTTACTAACCCAACAACTTTATCGTCTGGCAAATGAGGAAACGGGATATTTTCATACTGTACAATAGGCGGATTGGTTAAATAGGCGTTAATGAGGTTTTGTATTTTACTATCATCAAAAAAATCAACACCAATAATGGTATTGTCCTCGTCTTCAACCCCTATTACGATATATGAGTTATTTTTGGGGTTGCTGTTTGAGAGCGCACAAATATGTTTTAAAAACTTCGCTTTCCCTTCTTTATGACTAATGTCTATTTTACGCTTTTTATCATAAAAACTGTTCTCATCGTTATGAGCTAAAAGGTGTTTTATGAGTAGGCGTTTGTTAATCATGTTTTTTTACTACGAGAATAAGAATCTTAATTTACATTTTTTACAATTCCTTTTTCACCGTTGTACTATTCGCCTGAGCCGTTGGAAATACTAATAAATCGGCAATATTTACATGGAAAGGACGTGAAACTACGAAGTAAATAATGTCTGCAATATCTTCTGCTTGTAATGCTTTAAATCCATTATAAACAGTATCTGCAATTTTATCACCTTTAAACCTAACTTTAGAAAACTCGGTTTCAACAAGCCCAGGGTTAACAGCTCCTACTTTTATTCCGTAAGGATTTAAGTCAATACGCATGCCTTCGGTAATTGCTAAAACAGCGTGTTTACTGCCACAATACACATTGCCTTTAGGATATACTTCTTTCCCAGCCGATGACCCAATATTAATAATGTGACCAGATTTTCGTTCGGTCATTTGAGGAATAATGGCTCTGCTTACATACAATAAACCTTTAACATTAATATCCATCATGGCATCCCAATCCTCAACACTTCCAGTTTGTATAGGGTCTAACCCATGTGCGTTACCTGCGTTATTAATAAGAATATCAATATGTTTAAAATTCTCTGGAAGAGAATGTATGGCATTTTTAACTTTGGCATGATCTCTTACATCAAAGCTTAGAGTATAGACATCGGTTAAACTCTCTAAATCTTTTTTTATGACTTGAAGACGTTCTTCTCGTCTGCCACATAAAATTAATCGTATGCCGTTTTTAGCAAACTCATAAGCTGTAGCTTTTCCAATTCCGCTTGTTGCTCCAGTAATTAGGGCTGTTTTAATCATTTTATATTAGTTTTTTTGCAATTCGTACATAAAAATACTCAAAAGGGATATAAAATGGTATAATTGTTTTTATAAATAGAAAAAACAAAATTGCTATTGTTTCAAAATCTACTCAAAAACCTTACTATACTTAGCAGGAAATATTTTCTGTTGTTAATTATAAAAATATTTTTTTTAATAGGATAGTCTATTTCATTCTATGAGTACGTATATAATTAACGAACCTCAAATACATAATAAAAACATAAAATTATGAAAACTTTAAAAGCAGTAAGATTATTTTTTCTATCATTTTTAATGATAACCATGTTTGGATGTAGCGATTCACAATCTGGCAAAATAAACGCTGAAGCACCTACCATATCTGTAAAACTTGTAGATGCACCTGGTGACTATGACGCAGTAAATGTAGATGTTGTTGATGTTATGATCAAAATGGATGATAATAGCGACAACGAGAGTGGTTGGATGTCCCTTAATGCTGAGGCTGGATCAGTAAATTTATTGGATTTTACTGGAGGAATCAGTAAAGTTCTAGTAGATCGTTTCCCTATTCCTGTGGGAACATTAAGCCAAATGCGATTGGTGTTAGGAGACGGTAACACAATTGTTATTAAAAATGCTGCGGATGAACCAGAAACTTTTGATTTAAAAACGCCAAGTGCTCAACAATCAGGCTTAAAACTTAAAATAAATGCCACGATAGAAGAAGGATTTACCTATGATTTTATTTTAGATTTTAATGTTGAAAAATCAATAGTTAATGCAGGTAATTCTGGTAATATTATATTAAAACCAGTTCTTAATGTGAGCACTGAAGTAAGTTCAGGAATCATTAAAGGAACCGTAGAACCAACTGATGTACCTTCTGTGGTATCGGTATTGGTAGATGATAGTGGAACCCCTGATAATCTAGATGATGATTTTGTCATTTCAGCAAACACAGATGAAACGGGAGCGTTTGCTTTATGGGGTGTGCCTGCTGGAACTTATGATGTAGTTGCAACGCCTTTAGATTCAGAATCAGATTATGCCGAAGGAACCTCAATGAGTGTATCGGTTATTAATGGTGAAACAAGTACAATTGAAGAGCCTATTCAATTGGCTATGAAGCCAGGTTCAATTAGTGGTGATGTAACCAACGACATTGTAGTAACCATAACTGTTAAAGATAAAGAAACCGAAGATGTTATTGGAACAATAGATTCCAATGAAAAAGGAGAATTTCTTTTAGAAGATGTCCCAGTTGGAACTTATACAGTAACAATAAGTGCTACTGGTTTTGTGTCACAAGATTACTCTAAAGATAACTCGACTGATGTGACAGTAACAGCGAATGCTGAAACTGTTTTGGACCCAATTACGTTAGTTGCAGGATAAATATTAAAATAGTTTTGTCTATTAAAAAAAGCGCGACATCAAGATGTCGTGCTTTTTTTTAACCAATTATTAACTGACTAGGTTTCATATTTTAACCAATCATTAACAGCATTCTATTTAAAATTTTAACAATTTGCAGTGCTCAAATAAGGGCGTTATATTCGGTTTTAAAAAAAAATAAAAAATGATGGAAGAAACAGGTACAACTGATATTAAGACTATTAATGAGAAAATAGAAAAAGAAAGTGCTTTTATTGATTTATTAATGCTTGAGATGAACAAAGTTATTGTGGGTCAAAAGCATATGGTAGAGCGCTTGTTAATAGGTTTGTTGGGTCAAGGCCATATATTGTTAGAAGGGGTTCCGGGACTTGCAAAAACACTTGCCATTAACACATTGGCAAAGGCAATTGATGGATCGTTTAGTAGAATTCAGTTTACACCAGATTTATTGCCTGCAGATGTTACAGGGACATTAATCTATAATATGAAGGTGAATGATTTCTCTATTAAAAAAGGACCTATTTTTGCAAATTTTGTATTAGCTGATGAGATTAACAGGGCACCTGCTAAAGTGCAATCAGCCTTACTTGAGGCCATGCAGGAGAAACAAGTAACTATTGGAGATGAAACCTTTACACTTGATAAGCCTTTTTTAGTTATGGCAACTCAAAACCCTGTCGAACAAGAAGGAACCTATCCATTGCCAGAAGCGCAGGTAGATAGATTTATGCTAAAAACGGTTATTGACTATCCTAAATTAGAAGAAGAACAACTTATTGTTCGTGCTAATTTAAAAGGGAGTTATGATAATGTAAACGCGGTAGTTTCAATTGACACGATATTGAAGGCGCAAAAAGCTATTCGTGAGGTTTATATGGATGAGAAAATTGAAAAATATATTCTTGATATTGTATTTGCTACACGTTATCCAGAAAAATATAAATTACCCGATTTAAAACCTCTAATTTCGTTTGGTGCCTCTCCTCGTGGAAGTATCAATTTAGCAACAGCTGCCAAATGTTATGCCTTTATTAAACGAAGAGGATATGTTATTCCAGAAGATGTTCGAGCTGTCGTTTACGATGTGTTAAGGCATAGAATAGGAATAACCTACGAAGCAGAAGCAGAAAATATAACTTCTGTTGACATCATTAACAAAATAGTGAACGAAATAGAAGTACCTTAATTCCATCCTAAATCCTTCCCAAAGGGAAGACGTGGATTTTGATGGAGTTTAAAACTAAAAAAGGCCCTCTTTCCTTTGGGGAGTGGGTTGGGAGAGAGGAAAAATGGACACTAAAGAATTACTAAAAAAAGTAAGAAAGATTGAGATTAAGACACGACGCTTGTCTGATCATATTTTTGGAGGCGAATATCATTCTACCTTCAAAGGTCGTGGTATGACATTTAGCGAAGTGCGTCAGTATCAATTTGGTGATGATGTAAGAAACATTGATTGGAATGTTACCGCACGCTACAATGAGCCTTTTGTTAAGGTCTTTGAAGAAGAACGCGAATTAACGATGATGTTGATGGTAGACATTTCTGGATCTGAATTTTTTGGAACTGAAGAACAATTTAAAAATGAAGTTGTTACAGAAATAGCAGCAACCTTAGCATTTTCGGCTACTCAAAATAATGATAAAATAGGGTTGATTTTGTTTTCTGATAATATTGAACTCTATATTCCTCCTAAAAAAGGACGTTCGCACGTACTTAGAATTATCCGTGAATTGATTGAATTTGAACCACAAAGCAAAAAAACAGATTTTGCTGAAGCATTAAAGTTCTTGTCAAGCGTCATGAAGAAAAAAGCAATTGTTTTTGTGTTGTCCGATTTTATGACTGACGATTATTTGCATACCATGAAAATCGCAGCCAAAAGACACGATATGACTGGAATACGAGTATATGATAAGCGAGAAGAAGAGATGCCAAATTTAGGTATGGTACAAATGCAAGATGGCGAAACTGGCGAGTTTATGCTTGTTAATACGTCATCTAAAAAAATAAGACTTGATTATGGTAAGTACTACCAAAATAAAGTCGATTATTACAAAGAAAGCTTTTCTAAATCAGGAGCAGGAACCATTCATTGCAGAGTCGATGAAAGCTATGTAAAAAAATTACTAGGATATTTTAAAGCACGAGCTTAAACAATTTAATATTTAGAATGAAGAATTACATATTCAGCATAAAAGAATCAAGAACTAAGAACTTGCACTCAAATCGTTTTGGGTTTAAGTTGTTTTTGTCTTTGTTCTTAGTTCTAACATCTTGGTTTTCTTTTGCTCAAGTTAGCGCATCTATAGATTCAACATCTATAAAAATTGGCGAACAAATAACGTATAAAATTCAAGTAAAAACAGATACAACAAGTTTGGTCGTGTTTCCTGAAGGACAAACGTTTACCCCTTTAGAAATGATTGAATCTTATAAAATAGATACCTTAAAACAGAATGACACCTATAATCTTATAAAAAGGTATGGGTTAACACAATTTGACTCGGGAGCTTATACTATTCCCAGACAAAAAATTATTGTAGGTAATAAAACCTTTTTTACAGATTCTTTAAAAGTTGAAGTTAGAAACATTTTAGTCGATTCTACAAAACAAGGCCTTTACGATATTAAGCCAATTATTGAGGTTAAAAAACCAGCTAGTCAGTGGTGGAAAAATGTCTTATATGTTTTATTGGCTTTAGGTATTGTTTCGGGTTTACTCTATTGGTTTTTATGGCGAAAAAAACCGCTTACCGAAGAAGAGAAAATAGCATTGCTTCCGCCTTACGACAGAGCTAAATTAGCATTAAAACAACTTGAGGGAAGTGCTTATTTAAAGCAATCGGAATATAAAGAGTACTATTCTGAGTTAACCCTAATAATTAGAAAATATTTAGATGAAAAAGTGTACGACCATTCTATGGAAAGTACTACAGACGAGCTAATAAATAGATTGAGATTATTAAAGGAAGGCAATCAAATAGATTTAAGTAAAGATACTATTAAAAATATTGAAGGCATTTTAAGACGTGCCGATTTAGTAAAATTTGCAAAATCTTCAGTTGACACAGATTTAGCTGAATTAGATAGACAAACTATTGATGCAGAAATAGATCATGTTAAAGAGGTTCTGCCTGAACCAACAGAGGAAGAAAAGCTTCTTGACGAGCAATACAAAGAAGAGCTAGAAAAAAAGAAAAAAAGGAAAAAAGTAATTATAACTGTTGTTGTTGGTATTTGCTTTGTGTTTGCAATATTAGCAGGCTTTTCTATAAAATATGGTTTTAACTATGTTAAAGACACTATTTTAGGTCATTCTAGTCTAGAATTACTTGAAAGTGATTGGATAACCAGTGATTATGGAGTACCTCCAATTACTATTTCAACACCAAAAGTGTTAAAACGTATATCTCCAGAATTACCCAAAGATGTTGCTAAGCAAGCTCAAATAACAATGTTTGGCTACGGAAGCTTAATTGGGGAATTTAATATTGTTGTTGCTACATCAAAAGTTAATACCCAAGGAGATAATAAAATAGATTTAAAGAAGGTTGTTGAAGGAAATCTTAAAACCCTGGAAAGTAAAGGGGTTCAAAACATGGTTGTTAAAGATGAGCCGTTTGAAACACTTAACGGTGCAGAAGGGCTAAAAACCTATGGAAAAGCTGATTTCCCAACTGGAAAACCAGATACGTTGCATAAAGGTAATTATGTCATTTTAGCATTTAATTCAAATAATGTTATTCAAGAAGTAATGATAACATGGAAAGATCAAGATGTTTATGCAGAAAAAATCGTTGATCGCATATTAAATTCAGTAGAACTTATAAAACCCAAAGAATAATGTTTGAAGGTATAAACTTTGTAAACAAGGAATTATTCTGGTTGTTATTATTGCTTCCAATAGCAATAGTGTGGTATATATTTAAATACAAAAAGCAAACAGCAGAACTTAAAATATCAAGTATAAAAGGTTTTAAAACCACTAATTCTTGGTTGCCAAAAGCAAGACACTTGTTGTTTGTACTAAGGCTTCTTGCTTTAGCATTATTAATTACAGCGATAGCAAGACCACAATCTGTTGATGTTTCAACAAAAACAAAAACAACCCGAGGTATAGATATTGTTATGGCCATTGATGTATCTGCAAGTATGTTGGCAAAAGATTTATCGCCCAATAGACTAGAAGCTCTTAAAAAAGTTGCAGCAGAATTTATTAAAGGTCGACCAAACGACAGAATTGGATTGGTTGAATACGCTGGTGAAAGCTATACAAGAACACCAATAACAAGTGATAAGGCTGTTATATTAAGATCCTTGCGCGATATTAAATATAACACTGTTATTGAGGGTGGTACCGCTATTGGTACAGGATTGGCCACGGCAGTAAATAGATTAAAGGACAGTAAAGCAAAGAGTAAAGTTATTATTTTATTGACCGATGGAGTTAATAATTCAGGATTTATAGATCCAAAAATAGCTAGTGAATTAGCTGTTGAATATGGTATAAAAGTGTACACTATTGGTATAGGAACTAACGGAACAGCATTATCACCTGTTGCAATAGATCAGCGAACAGGAGATTTTCAATATGGGCGTGTTCAGGTAGAAATTGATGAAGCTTTGCTTAAAGAGATTGCAGATGTTACTGGAGGAAAGTATTTTAGAGCGACAGACAACAAAAAGCTAGAAGAGATTTATGGCGAAATCAATAAACTTGAAAAAACCGATATTGACGAATTCAAGTATTACAATTATCAAGAAAAGTTTCGTCCTTTAGTACTTTTAGCAGGCTTATTATTGCTGATAGAATTTTTATTACGAACCACAATATTTAGAAGTTTTGTTTAAAAATATCGTAAATAAAAAGAGTGAGTAGTTATAAAAAAACATTCGTGAATTCGTGGCAAAAAGTAAATAAACAAATCCATGAAAAACAAATAAACAATACATGTATCAATTAGAAGAAAAAATATGGTTTTGGGTTTTAGGTGTTATTCCTATAATAATTCTATGCTTTCTAATTTTACAAGTTTGGAAACATAAAGCACAAAAAAAGTTTGCCAATAAACAATTGCTTAAAAGGTTAAGCCCAAACAATTCCCTCTTTAAATCTATACTAAAAGTGATTGTTCTAAGTTTGGCGTTCGCCTGTATTGCTATAGCTTTAGTTAATCCAAAAATAGGAACCAAGTTAGAAACAGTAAAACGCGAAGGAGTAGATATTGTATTTGCTATTGATGTTTCTAAAAGTATGTTGGCTGAGGATATTGCTCCAAACAGATTAGAAAAAGCTAAACAATTAGTAACTCAAATTATAAATAATTTAGCAAGTGATCGCGTTGGAATCATTGCTTATGCAGGAAAAGCATATCCACAATTACCAATAACAACAGATTATGCTGCGGCAAAAATGTTCTTACAGGGTATGAATACCGATATGTTGTCATCACAAGGAACCGCTATCGACGAAGCCATAAATTTAGCAAAAACGTATTATGATGATGCCGAACAAACCAACCGGGTTCTAATCATTATTTCAGATGGAGAAGACCATGGAGAAGAAGCTGCTGAGGTAGCTAAACAAGCAAGCGAAGAGGGTATACGTATTTTTACTATTGGTGTTGGAGATGCAAAAGGAGGGCCTATTCCAGAAAAACGAAATGGAGTTGTAGTTAGTTATAAAAAAGACAGTAAAGGCGAAACGGTTATTACACGTTTAAACGAGAAAGTTCTTAAAGATATTGCTGCTAATGCTAATGGCATGTACATAAATGGAAGAAACACTAAAGAAGTTGTTGATAAGATTAAAGACGTTTTAAATAAAATGGATAAAACCGAATTTGAAGCTAAAAAATACGCCGATTTCAAAGACCAGTTTCAATGGTTTTTAGGCTTTGCCATATTCTTTTTATTCATAGATATTTTCTTGTTAGAACGAAAAACAGAATGGCTAAAAAAATTAAATTTATTTAATGAGAATTTATAAAACCTTTAACGCATAGTAAAACATGAGTTTAATACCTTTAAATAGATTTTGGTTTAGAATATGAAGGTTGAAGGGTTTAAATCATAAAAAAATAGAGCAAAAAAGAATGAAATACGGATTAATAATCATAACATTTTTATTTTTTACTTTTTCATTAGCGCAGGAAAAAGAAACGCAGGATTTAAAAGCTTTAAAAAAGGCGAATGAATATGTATATCAAGGCAATGAATCAGCTAATAACGATGATTTTGTTTCTGCAGAAATGGAATACAGAAAGGCTATTTCAGAAGATCCATCAAGTGTAGTTGGTGCCTATAATTTAGCAAATTCATATTATAAAGAAGGAGATTTTGAAGAAGCCTTGTACCGTCAACAACAAGTTGTGGAAAACGCAACTTCAAGAGCCGAAAAACACAAAGCATTTCATAATATTGGCAATATTTTAATGAAAGGCAAAAAATGTAAAGAAGCTGTTGAAGCATACAAAAATGCATTAAGAAACAACCCTACCGATGAGGAAACACGTTATAATTTAGGGCTAGCAAAAGAATGTGCAGAACAGCAAAAAGATAAGCAAGACCAAAATAAAGATAATAAAGATAACAAGGACAACAAAGATAATAAGGATAACAAAGACCAGAACAAAGACAATAAGGACAATAAAGATAACAAGGATAACAAAGACCAAAATAAAGATAAAAAGGACGATAAAAAAGATAAAGGCGATCAAGACAAAAAGGATGGTGACGATAAAAAAGAAGATCAAGGAAAGCCTAAAGATGATAAGAAAGACCAAGGAAAAGGAGATAAAGAGAAAAAAGAAAACCAACAACCAAAACCCCAACCAGGACAATTATCTCAACAACAAATTAAAAGTTTATTGGAGGCCATGAATAATCAAGAACAAAAAGTTCAAGAAAAAATGAATGCCGAAAAGCAAAAAGGGGTTCAAATAAAAACAGAAAAAGATTGGTAATAATTAATGGTTGGATTATATCTATTAATTTAAACGATGAAACAATATAAACACATATTAATAACTTTTATAGCACTCTTGCTGTCTTGTGCAACTTTTGCTCAAGTTAAATTTGAAGCGAAGGTAAGTAAGAATAAATTGGGTATTAATGAACGGTTACGTGTTGATTTTGAAATGAATAAAGATGGTGACCATTTTAATCCGCCAAATTTTAGCAATTTCACGGTTGTTGGTGGCCCTAACCAATCTGTTAGTAATTCTTGGGTTAATGGAGTTAGGTCTTTCACTAAAACTTATAGTTATTTCTTGTCTCCTAAAAAGCAAGGAAATTTTACAATCGACCAAGCAACTATAAATATTGATGGTGAAACCTACAAAACAATACCCGTAAAAGTTGAAGTAACTTCGGCAGTACAAGTTCCTAAAGACCCTAATGATCCCAATTATATAGCATCTGAAAACATACATTTAGTTGCAGAAATCTCAAAAACAAACCCCTATTTAAACGAGGCGATTACCGTTGTTTATAAGCTATATGTGGCACCAAACACAGGGGTAGATAATTGGCAAGAAGTTGATAGCCCAAGATATAATGATTTTTGGAGTCAGAATATCGATATGAAAGGGCAGAAAGTGCAAACAGGTACATATAACGGAGAAGAATATCGTTATTTAGTTCTTAGAAAAACAGTCTTATATCCCCAAAAATCAGGAAAATTAGAGATTGAACCTTTAAGTTTAGATATTATTGTTCAAGTACCAACAAATCGCCGAGACATTTTTGGAAGACGTTTAATGACGCAGGCACACAGAAGAGTGTCTGCAGGCAAAAAAACAATTAATGTAAAGCCTCTTCCCGAAGCTGGAAAACCTGCTGATTTTTCAGGTGCGGTTGGCGATTTTACTTTTAATGTTTCCATGTCTAAAACAAAACTGAAAGCATCAGAATCATTCCAAGCAAAAGTTGAAGTTAAGGGTAAAGGAAATTTAAAGCTTATCAAACTTCCTAAAATATCATTACCAAGTTCGTTAGAAGTTTATGAACCTGAACACAATGAAAATATTACAACAAACTTAGATGGGATGCAAGGAACTATTTCAGATACCTATACGGTAGTTCCTCAAAGTAAAGGAAAGTATCCAACGCCAAGTATTTCGTTTTCATATTTCGATTTAAAAACCGAAACATATAAGCGGTTATCATCTAATGAGGTTGTTATCGATGTGTTAGATGGTCCGTTAAATAATTCAAGTAGCAATACTGCTACGCCAAACAACGTCAAACAACCTGTTGTATTGAGTAAAGATCAATTTGCTTTTATAAAAACCAAAACAAATTTCACTTCTACAAAGCCATCTTATTTTTTTAAAACAAAGTTATTCTGGAGCTCGTTATTACTGCCTTTTTTAATCATTCCTCTAGCTATAGTGATAAGAAAGAAAAAAGCAGAACGTGATGCCGATGTTTTTGGAAATAGAATACGAACAGCAGATAAATTGGCAAGAAAATATTTAAGTAACGCAAAAAAAGCACTTGGCAAAAAAGAAGCTTTTTACATTGCGATGGAAAAGGCATTACATAATTATTTAAAAGCCAAGTTACACATTGAAACCAGTGATTTAAGTAAAGACAAAATTAAAACGTTACTCTCTGAAAGAGGTGTTGAAGCTGAGACTATAAATGATTTTAGTAGTATTATGGAAAACTGTGACTTAGCCCGTTACACCCCTATTACAGCAGTAACCATGAAAGAGGATTATGATAAGGCTGCTAAAACTATTTCTTTAATTGATAAACAAGCAAGTTAATATGAGAAATATTGTATACATCATCATAGTTTTGTTTAGTACGAGTTTTTATGCTCAAAATCAATCATTGTTTGAACAAGGCAACAAGCTTTATAATCAAGGAAAATATGCAGAAGCTATTGATAAATATAAAGCAATTCTTGCAACCAAAAAGCATTCAGAAGCACTCTATTTTAATTTAGCTAATGCACATTACAAATTAAATAATATTGCACCAAGTATTTATTATTATGAAAAAGCATTGCAGCTGGCACCAGATGATAAAGACGTTAAAAACAACTTAGCATTTGCTAAAAATATGACCATTGATGCCATAAGTGACGTTCCTGATGCAGGTTTTTCCAAGCTCGTAAAAAATATAACTAATATTATGAGTTTTGACAATTGGGCAAAAGTAGCTGTGGCGTCTGTAATTTTATTTGTGTTGTTATTTTTAGTGTATTATTTTACGTATTCTACTTTTAAAAAACGTTTAGCATTTATTACCAGTAATCTATTTTTGTTTTCGGCAGCAATTTCAGTAATCATAGCTTTTCATAAATATAACGTTTATAAAAATGATAACGAAGCCATTGTTTTTGCTCAAGAATCAACGGTAAAGAGTGAGCCGAACAAAAGAAGTGAAGAAGTATTTAGACTTCATGAAGGCACTAAAGTTAAAATTCTAGATACCATAAGCAATTGGAAAAAAATAAAATTAGCTGATGGTAAAACAGGATGGATTGAGAACGAAGATATCAAAGAACTTTAATTTTTTTCAAGTATCTTTATCTAAAATATATTGGTTATTATGGATTTAGGTAAAGTATTCGAAAACAATGAAAAATGGATTAAAGATAAGCTTTCTGATAATCCTAAATATTTTGAAGAATTAGGCAAAGGCCAAAATCCAGAACTCTTATTTATTGGATGCTCAGACAGTAGAGTCACCTCAGAAGAACTTATGGGACTCGGCCCTGGAGATGTATTTGTGCATCGTAATATTGCAAACATGGTTATAAGCATTGATCTAAATGTGATGTCGGTTGTAAATTACGCCGTCAATAACCTTAAAGTGGATCATATAATTGTTTGTGGACATTATGAATGTGGAGGTGTAAAAGCCGCTATGCAATCTTCAGATTTAGGTATTTTAAACCCATGGCTTCGTAATATTCGCGATGTGTACCGTATCCATAAAAATGAATTAAATCATATTAAAAACGAGGGTGAAAAATACGACCGTCTTGTGGAGCTTAACGTTAAAGAGCAATGTGTTAATTTAATTAAAACAGCAGCCGTTCAAAAAGCATATAGAGATAGAGGACTACAAGTTCACGGTTGGGTGTTCGATGTGCATACAGGAAAACTCATCGATTTAAAAATAGATTTCGTAAAATATTTAAAAGATATTATGGAGATTTATCATCTAGATTAACTTCTCTACAAAGTCTATATATTACTTGAGCTATCATATTCTTCAATAACATCGTCACCAATAGGCTTTCCGTTAACTAAAACATTTGGAAATATGGTAGGAATTAAAGATTTTACGGGGTTGTAAAGTACAGAACTTTCTTGATCTGCTTTTTTAACAAATAAAATATTAGCATGTAATTTTTCTAACACAATTAAAATTATACTAAGTATCAAGGCTACTTTTAAACCTCCAAAAAGAGCACCAAGTAATTTGTTTAAAAGTCCTAGCATTGCAAAATCGGCTATTTTTGTCAAGGCTTTTCCAGCTAAAGCAATAACCAACACAATAATGATAAACGTAATGGCAAAGGCAGCAATATTAATAGTGTTTTCATTCCAATCTACACGGTCTTTTAAAAACGAACCCGCAAAATTGCTAAAATGAAACGCTCCATACACACCTGCAATTAAAGCAACTAAAGAAGCAACTTCAACAAAAAAACCACGCGAAAAACCGCGTACCAATCCTAAAATTAATAGAACTAACAGGGCAATATCTAAAACACTCATAATAACTAGATTTATAACAAATATAAAACTTTGATACCAAACTACTTTGTAACTTTACAACTTTTAAATTTCACAATTTAGTAAGCTAAAAATGGCAAGAGACGAACAATTAAAACAACGATGGGAATTGGTAACCCAAAAGTTATCCAATCAATTTGCAGATGGAGATACGCTGGATCTTGATGCTATTATATATTTAATAGGTGTTCAAGAACTAGGTCAATTAGACCGAACATTTAAAAAAGAACAAAAACTAGATTTAATGCATATTGCAATTTGTAAGTTACTAACCCCTTATGGATATTATGAACTTGATTTTGTTGATGATGAAGGGTGGCCACATTATAAAGCTAAAGAGACTCTACCCTTTTTAAAAGCAGGAGAGCAAAGTGTGTTAATGAAAGAAGCTATTGTAAACTATTTTTTGGAGACTGAATATATTGATTAGTTTTTAGGCATTTCTTTTTAAAATAAAAGTCCGTGCTTTCTTAAGTCGATTCTCAATTTTAATTGGGAAAGCTTCAACAATTGCTCAATCAACTAACGCAATTCTAACAAAAATCATTAAATTTGCCATCTTTTAGATGCTGAAATTAAATCAGCACAAGATGTATATCATGACAGATAAAATAAAAGAACTTATTGCAGAAGCAGAGGCGTTTAAAGCACAATCGAAAGAAGAGATTGAGGCTTTTAGAATAAAATTTTTAGGGCAAAAAGGACTATTAAAGCAATATTTTGCTGAATTTAAAAATGTGGCGAACGATCAAAAGAAAGAGTTTGGTCAAGTTATTAATACCCTAAAAAAGACAGCCGAAGATAAAGTTAATGCTTTAAAAGAAGAGCTTGAAAGCAAAGAAGAAGTTAAAGGAGTTTATGGCGATTTATCAAGACCAGGAGAACCCATTGAAATTGGAGCACG
Organism: Flavobacteriaceae bacterium; assembly: GCA_050300615.1. Taxonomy (GTDB): domain Bacteria; phylum Bacteroidota; class Bacteroidia; order Flavobacteriales; family Flavobacteriaceae; genus Yeosuana. The sequence goes on from JBNKYB010000067.1 coordinate 61,873, forward strand.
TCATCCTATTTCAATAGTTAAAAACCAAATGATTGATATTTTTTCTCGTATTGGTTTTAATGTGAGTGAAGGCCCTGAAATTGAAGACGATTGGCACAATTTTACAGCGTTAAATTTGCCAGAATATCATCCTGCAAGGGACATGCAAGACACGTTTTTTGTTCAAACCAATCCAGATATTTTATTACGTACCCATACAAGTTCGGTTCAAGTACGTTATATGGAAAATAACAAGCCGCCAATTAGAACGATATCACCAGGAAGGGTGTTTAGAAATGAAGCTATTTCGGCTCGTTCACATTGTTTCTTTCATCAGGTAGAAGGCTTATATATTGATAAAGATGTTAGTTTTGCAGATCTTAAACAAACGCTTCAGTATTTTACTAAAGAGATGTTTGGAAAATCAAAAATTAGGTTACGACCATCGTATTTCCCGTTTACAGAGCCAAGCGCAGAGATAGATGTGTATTGGGGTTTAGAAACCGAAACCGATTATAAAATAACCAAAGGAACAGGTTGGTTGGAAATTGGAGGCTGTGGTATGGTTGACCCAAATGTTTTGGAAAATTGTAAAATAGATTCTAAAGAATATTCTGGTTTTGCATTTGGTATGGGTATAGACCGTATTGCTATGTTACTACATCAAATAAGCGATATTCGTTTATTAAGTGAAAATGATGTTCGTTTCTTAGAGCAGTTTAAAGGAGCATTATAAAGAATACTTTTTCATAAGTTTTAGCCGATAATTATTATCGGCTTTTTTTATTTAACATTTTTTTAACTTCGTTTGGTTCGGTTCAAATCGAACCAATTGTATTTTTGCATTCAAATTTATTGCTTATGAATGATGAGTTATGCAAACAAAAGCATGCCTTAGTTGAAAAACTAGGTATTTCAATAGAAACAAAAGATCAATTAGCCCCTGTTGAGGCTCGTATTTTATCGTATCTTATTTTAACAGGAAAGGTAGGAGCTACTTTTGAAGATTTGGTTACAAAGCTTTGTGCCAGTAAAAGTACTATATCTACACATTTAAAGCATCTTCAAGATTTAAAGAAAATAGAATATTTTACGAAAATAGGAGACCGTAAAAAGTACTTTGTAATGAACCACGATACTATTCTTCAAAGTATAGATAATATGATAGATACATGGTCTGTTCAAAAAGAGTTACATATAGAAATTAAAGAGTATAAGGAAAAAGAAAACACATTAAACACAGATGAAGCCACAAAGTTTGATTTAACATTTCATGATAACTACATTCAATTTTTAAACGAAGCCACAAAATCAATATTAGAATTAAGAACAAAAATCAAGGAAAATAAACATAAAATTTAACCAAATACAATGAAAAAGATCAACTTAAAACCAATATTAACAATATGCTTAGCAGCACTTTTATCAAGTTGCGGAAATAAGCAAGAGAACCAACAAGCTCCTCAAAGACCACCTGCAACCTTTCCTGTTGCTCAAGTTACACCTAAAACAGTAACGGGATATCAACAATACCCAACTAGTATAGAAGGTATTGTTAACAGCCGTGTAAGAGCAAAAGTTTCAGGATATATTCAAAAAGTATTTGTTGATGAAGGTCAAAAAGTACGAAAAGGAGAGCCGTTATTTAAATTAGAAACTCAAACATTAAGTCAAGATGAGGGAGCAGCTAAAGCAAGTATTAATGTAGCACAGGTTGAGGTTGAAAAATTAATACCGCTTGTTGAAAAAAATATTATCAGTCCTGTACAGTTAGAAACAGCTAAAGCAAAATTAGCGCAGGCCAAAGCAAATTATAGAAGTATAGCTGCCAATATTGATTATGCAACCGTAAAAAGTCCTGTTGATGGTTATGTAGGATCAATTAACTTTCGAGAAGGTTCTTTAGTAAGTCCAAGTGATGCAACACCGCTAACTACGGTTACAGATATAAAACAAGTTTATGCTTTTTTTAGTTTGAATGAAGCCGACTATCTAAATTTTTTACAGAATACTAAAGGGGAAAACTTAAAAGAAAAACTTGCTAATTTTCCTGAAGCTAGTTTAATACTTGCCAATGGAAGCACATATTCTGAAAAAGGAAAAATTCAGACAAGCTCAGGACAAATAAACCAAACTACAGGAACGGTTAGTTTTAGAGCTATTTTTAATAACCCAAACCAATTGTTAACTAACGGGAATAGCGGAGAAATTAAAGTGCCAACTATTTATAAGGATGCTATTGTTATTCCGCAGGAGGCTACCTATGAACAACAAGGCAAGATTATGACATTTAAAGTTGGAGAAAACAATATGGTATCATCTTCAATAATTAAAATTAAAGCAAGTATTGATAACTTATATGTTGTAGAGTCTGGTGTTAAAGAAGGTGATAACATTGTAGCTTCAGGCGTTGGAAAGCTAAGAAATGATATGCCAATTACACCACAGGAAGTTCCTTTTGATAGTATTGTTAAGCCTATTAAAATATTGTTTAAAAACTAGAAACTTATAATTATGCTAAAGACATTTATTGAAAGACCTGTACTCTCTACAGTTATTTCTATCATTATAGTATTGCTGGGGTTTATAAGTATCAAAAGCTTACCCATAGAACAATATCCAGATATTGCGCCTCCAACTATTAAAGTAACGGCAAGCTATCCTGGTGCCAATGCTGAAACTGTACTGGAAAGTGTTATCATTCCTATTGAAGAACAAATTAATGGTGTTGAGGGAATGACCTATATAACATCAACGGCCTCCAATAACGGAGCAGCAGATATTACCGTGTATTTTGATCAAAATGTTGATGCCGATGTGGCTGCAGTAAACGTTCAAAACCGTGTATCAAGGGCTAATCCATTGCTACCGCAAGAGGTAAAACAAACAGGTGTTACCACACAAAAGCAACAAACAAGTGCATTGATGTTCTTGTCGTTATATTCTAAAAATAAGGATTATGATGCAACTTTTATTCAAAATTACCTAAAAATTAATGTTATTCCATCTTTACAGAGGATAAATGGTGTAGGTGATGTTAATGTGTTTTCACAGCAAGATTATGCCATGCGAATTTGGTTAAAGCCAGAAAAATTAGCAGCATACAATTTAATCCCGTCAGATGTAACGGCAGTATTAAAAGAACAAAACCTTGAGTCTGCAGCAGGTGCATTAGGTGAAAATAATGGTGAGGCATTTTCATATATCGTAAAATATAAAGGACGTTTTAAAAATGAAAAACAATATGCCGATATTGTTGTAAAAGCCTTAGGAAATGGCGAGTTTTTACGCTTAAAGGATATTGCTGAAATTGAGTTAGATGCACAATCTTATACTTCGGGAGCGATGAGCTTAGGACACCCTGGGGTGTTTTTTGGTATTTTTCAAACAAAAGGATCTAATGCCCAGGAGATTATTGAAAATATTAAAGTAACCTTAGAAAAGGTTAAGAAAGACCTACCAGACGGATTAGATATCTTTATTCCTTATGATACAAGTTTATTTTTAAATGCATCTATAGATAAAGTTGTCCATACCATACTTGAAGCCTTTCTATTAGTGTTTATTGTGGTATTTATCTTTTTACAAGATTTACGTTCCACGTTAATTCCTGCCATTGCTGTACCAGTATCTATTATAGGAACATTTTTCTTCCTTAATTTGTTTGGATACTCCATTAATTTATTAACCTTATTTGCTGTGGTTTTAGCCATTGGTATTGTGGTTGATGATGCCATTGTTGTGGTAGAAGCGGTGCATGCAAAAATAGATCAAGGAGAGCGCAATCCTAAAAAGGCAACAGTAACCGCTATGCACGAAATAGCAGGTGCCATTATATCTATTACATTAGTGATGGCTGCCGTATTTATTCCGGTAACGTTTGTACAAGGGCCAACAGGGGTATTTTATAAACAATTTGGAGTTACTTTAATTATTGCCATTCTTATTTCGGCAGTTAATGCCTTAACCTTAAGTCCTGCCTTATGTGCATTGTTTTTAAAGCATCATGATGAAGAAAAACAGCTTAAAGGAAAAAACCCAATACATCGTTTCCACGCTCTTTTTAATCGTGGGTTTAATGCTACCGTTAAAAAATATGGAAATATTCTTAAGTTCTTTTATAAGAACAAATGGATTACTGGAGCTATTTTAGTATTAGCAACAGCAGCTATATTTTGGGCTTCAAAAACAACACCAACAGGTTTTGTGCCTAATGAGGATAGAGGGATGATTTTTGCAAATATTGAATTACCAGCAGGTGCATCGCTAGATAGAACAAATGAAATAACCAAAGAGTTATATAATAAAACAAGCCATTTGCCAGGTATTGAAGGTGTGTCTTTTGTTAGAGGGTTTAGTTTGTTAAATGGTTCAGGAAGTAACTATGCTATTGGATTTTTAAAGCTAGATGATTGGTCTAAGAGAGAAGATCCTTCATTATCTACAAGTGCTACCATAGGGAAGCTATTTGGTATTGCATCAACGATTCCAGGCGCAAATACTATCTTTTTTGCTCCGCCAAGTATTCGAGGATTTGGTAATTCAGCAGGATTTGAAGTTAATTTATTAGACCGATTAGGAGGTGAGTTTACAGAGCTAGATAAAGTTAATCAAGAGTTTATGGGAGCTTTAATGAAACACCCAGAAATACAATATGCACAATCATCTTTCAGTACTAAATATCCTCAGTATGAAATGGAAGTTAATGTGCCTTTAGCAAAGGAAAAGGGTGTGCCAATTAACAGTATTTTTTCAACTTTACAAGGATATATAGGAGGTATTTATGCCTCAGATTTTGCTCGATTTGGTAAACAATATAGGGTTTACATTCAATCTTTGCCCGAAGATAGAGCCGATGTTAATTCCTTAAATAACATGTATGTAAGAACAGATAAAGGAGAGATGTCTCCAATTACACAATTTGTAACCTTAAAGCGTGTGTATGGACCACAGTCGGTAACGCGTTTTAATTTGTTTAATTCAACATCATTAAGTGGAGCTACAAATCCAGGATACAGTACAGGTGATGCTATTAGGGTTATTGAGGAAGAAGCAGCAAAACTGCCAAGTAATTATACTATTGCATACTCTGGTTTAACTCGTGAAGAGGTAAATGCGGGAAGTCAAACAACGTTTATCTTTATTTTAAGTATCTTATTTGTTTACTTTTTACTGTGCGCACAGTACGAAAGTTACATTTTGCCACTAGCCGTTGTTTTCTCTATTCCACTAGGTGTTTTTGGAGCTTATATTAGTACAAAATTCTTAGGTCTCGAAAACAACATTTACTTCCAAATAGCATTAATCATGCTTATTGGTTTGTTGGCTAAAAATGCGATTCTTATCGTAGAGTTTGCACGCCAAAGACGATTTAATGGCGAAAGTCTTTTAGATTCGGCTATTAATGGAGCAAAAGCACGTTTGCGTCCTATTTTAATGACCTCTTTTGCCTTTATTTTAGGGTTAATGCCATTGGTGTTGGCAAAAGGAGTTGGAGCAGAAGGGAACAAGTCTATTGGAACAGGCGCAGCAGGAGGAATGCTTATTGGTACACTATTAGGAGTTTTTGTAATTCCAATTTTATTCATTTTATTTCAATGGTTACAAGAAAAAATTTCTAGTAAACCAGCAATTAAAACTATTGAAGATTAATACGTATGAAACCTATAATAAAAAACAAATTTTTCATTAGAGTAATTCTTTTACTAGCTGTTTCTTTAACACTGCAAAGTTGTTTTGTCGCTAAAAATTACAAACGACCAGAGTTAGAAGAAACCCAAAATTTATTTAGAACCGATAATCTGCCAACCGATAGTTTATCGATGGCAGATGTGTCTTGGAAAACCTTATTTACAGATCCATTTTTAGATCAGTATATTGAAGAAGGTCTTCAAAACAATATCGATATCCGTATTGCCATTCAACAAATAGCTGCCGCCGAAGCGTATTTAAAGCAAGGTAAAATGGGATACTTTCCAACATTAAACGGAAGAGCCTCTGCATCACGTTCTTATTTGTCTAAAAACGGTCAGCAAGGAGCTATTTTAAGTAGTCTTGGTGACGACCATATAGATCAATTTGAATTATCGGGGTCATTATCTTGGGAAGTCGATATCTGGGGAAAAATAAGAAGCAATAAAAGGGCTTACCAAGCTAGTTATTTAAAAAGTGTAGCGGCACACCAAGCCGTAAAAACACAGTTGGTTTCTAGTATTGCTAACACCTACTATCAATTATTAGCTTTAGATGCGCAATTAGCCATTACAAAGAAAACCATTGCTACTCGCAAAAAAGGAGTAGAAACTATTAAAGCGTTAAAAGAATCAGGGCAGGTAAACCAAGTAGCGGTGGATCAGAATATAGCTCAATACAACAATGCCAAAGCTTTAGAAGTAGATTTAGAAACGTCTATTTTTAAAACTGAAAATGCTTTAAGTATTTTGTTAGGAAAAAGCCCTCAGCATATCGAACGAAGTCGTTTAGATACACAAGCTATACAAACAGATTTAAAACTAGGCGTACCTGCGAGTTTGTTAAGTAACAGACCAGATGTTATGGCAGCGGAGTATGGTTTAATCCAATCTTTTGAGTTAACAAATATGGCTAAAAGTAGTTTTTATCCATCGTTAACAGTAACGGCTTCAGGAGGCTTTCAAAGTTTAGATTTCGATAATTTATTCAATGCAAATTCTCTTTTTGCAAATTTGGTTGGTGGTTTAACACAACCAATTTTTAATGGCAGAAAAATAAGAACCCAACATGAAGTAGCCAAAGCACAACAAGAACAGGCATTATTAAACTTTAAAAACTCACTTTTAGTGGCAGGTAATGAAGTGTCTAACGCTTTGTACGCATATAACGCTGAAACCAGAAAATTTGAATATGTACAAAAAGAAGTGGAGGCATTACGTAAAGCCGAACAAAATTCGGATGAGTTATTAAAGAACGGTTATGCTACCTATTTAGTTTTATTAACAGCAAGACAAAGTGCGTTAAGTGCTGAGTTAAATGTGATTGATAGTAAACTACAACAATTGCTTACCGTTGTAAATTTATATGAAGCCCTAGGCGGAGGCTGGAGGTAATAAAGATTATCCATAGTAAAATGATTAATAAAGAAAGACTTTTAGAGTGTTCTATTACTAATTTTATAAAATTTGGTAGTAAACGTTTTACTATGGATGAACTTGCTTTTGAGCTAGGTATTTCTAAAAAAACAATTTATACTTATTTTAAGAACAAAGAAATTTTAGTGTCAGAAAGTTTAAGTTTTTTAATTGAAAAAATTAAACGAGAAATTGACATTAGATTGCTTAAACATGATGATCCTATCGTTAAAATAATTGAAATTTATAGAGTTGGTTTCGAGTATTTTAATAGTTTTAAACCTTCGTTTATATTTGGGTTGAAGAAATACTATCCGAAAGCAGATGATGTTTTTGAAACTTTTAGAAATGAAATTGTTTTTGAAAAAATATATAACTTATTAGTAGAGGCAAAACAACAAAAACTAATTAAGGAAGATGTTAATTTAAGATTGGTTTGCGAATTATATTTTTTACGTATAGATAGTATTATTTATAAATCCAATGGCTTTTTTGAGAGGTTTACTAATAAAGAACTTTTAGAGCATTTGGTAATTTATAATTTAAAAGGAATTTCTAGTATAGGTTATTCGAATGAATTTTTTGAATGATTTTAGTATGGCTATCAACTTTAGCCGTTAAATGATATGATTCTATTTTTTTAGGTAAAGTTAGCGGTGTTATTATTTAGTTTTCATCATTTTTAATGAAAACCAACCTAGTAGTAATATAATTACGATAATGAGGCCCCAAAGCCAAAGTTTATTTTCAAAAAGTGGTTTTTTTATAGCAACTGGTGGTTTTTCAATAATTTGCTCGTCTCCTAAATTTAAAGCAGATAACGTATCTGGAATTTTTGAAGTAAATCGTTCTATATCATAATTTGGTTTAAAGGCAGAAGGATTTCCGTAAGTTAAATAATAGGTTGCTGGTTCTGTAAATCTTATGGCTAATTCATAAACACATCCTTTTACAGTAACAGAATCAATGGGTAATGGTTCGTTATCTTGATTGTTTATGCTTATTTTTAGTTTTTTAAGAATAGTACTTTTAAATGTATAACTGTTAGCTTCAACAGAGTTAAGCGTCCCTTGTAACAAGCTTCTATAGTTATATTTCCACCCTTTTTCAGTTTGAATACTATCTGACACATATTGCAAAATAAACGGTCTATAATAGTCAAAATTTCCATGTACATGAATGTCTATAGAACTAACGGGAACTTTATTAGGAAGGGTAATGTTTAGTTCGGTGTTTTTGTTTCGTGAGTTTTGACTGGTTGTAATATTATTAACGGCATAATCTTTATAAACACCACTTACAATTGTATTTAAGGAAGCCTTTACATCTTTTAAATTGGGCTCCTCATCACTTTTTACAAGTAATCTAAAGAATTTATATTTTGAATTAGGAAACGATACATCTGTGTATTGATAAAATGTTTCGGCATTTTTTATGGACAGAATTCTGTAGTCATCAGCAATAGTAAACCAATCTCTCTGATTTTGGCTTCCTTCTAAAGTAACACGCCAATCAAAATTAAATTGTTTAAACTCTAAATGTAATTTGTTTATAGGTTCTTGTGTTGGTACCTCTAATGTAAAATAATATCCTTTTGCAGTTTTCGATGTGTTAAGACGTTTAAAATTTACCGAAGTATTCGTTATTTTATCACTCTTAAGGCGTAATATGTAAGCGGCTTCAACAGTGTCTTGTTTTTCTGTAATACCAAAAACCCGTATATCGGATATGTTTTGAGACACGTTTTTATAAAGATCATCGGGCAATATAAGTTTATGCCAAGAATTAGTGATACCTGTTAATTCTCTTTTGTAATTATAGTCCTTCATTTGTGCGTTGGCATAGGTTACAACCAGTACAAAAAGGATAGTAAATAGTTTAGTCTTCAGTATCATCAGCAATTTGATTCTTAAATTTATTGTATAAAAATGAAATGATTAAAAGCAGAACACCTAAAGACACAAATACAATGGTTTTTGAAAGTGTTCCTAAATGGGCAATATCGTAAAAGAAAAGTTTTATTAAAGTGATTGAAAACAGAACAATGGCAGCAATACGCAAATGTTTTTGTTTTTTCCAAATTCCTAATCCTATTAAAGCTAAAGAATACATGCCCCAAAGGATGCTTAATCCTAACTTATAAGATTGTGTAGCCCCAGAAAGATCCATGATATTAATAAGCTCACTACTTAAAACCCAAAGTAATGTTATATGAAATAAGATGTTAAAATTGGTTTTGTCATTCATTTTCATAAAGCTTGCCTTGGTGTATCTATAACTTACCAATAAAGTTAAAGCAAGAAATACATAAGAGAGGTAACGAATTATTATATTAAAAGCACCAATATGATAATATTCTTCAAGGTATTGGCTAAGATAATTATCCCTTAGTTCGCTGAGGGTGTATAATCCAATAAAAAGAAAACATAAAATCACTAAAGCGTTTAGGCTTATATTAATTAAGCCTAAGGTTCTGTCTTTAATTTTTTTAATGTTGATGATAGAAAGTATAGATACAAAAGCCATAGAATACACGAGCAGCCAAATAGTTTTAAAATTTAATATATCGTAATTACTATAGTACTGATAGTTTTCAAGCTTAATTTCGGAATTTTTATAGAGCATTTGAAAATAGTGTTCTATTTCAAAAAATAAAGTAAAATATACGGTGCTTAAAATAATAGCTGGAAGCATAAATGATACCAATTTTAATAAGCCTTCATTTGATTTTATGGGTGACACATAACGTTTGTTTTTATGGAAATAATAGATAAAACCAAAGGCAGCTACAAACAAAACAGTACTTAAAAAATACGTGTTTAAAATTGGTGTTAGTGTATTTGAAGTATCGAATGACATAAAGTTTAAATATCCATTTCCCCAATCTTGATAAAGACTTAAAACAGCTAAGGCCATTAAGGGATAAGAGAGGTATTCGTAAACAGAAATCTGTTTTGTTCTACCAATCCAAAATAATAAAGCAGCTTCTCCAACCCATAGTAAAGTTACCCAGTTTCCATCTAATTGTACAGGAATAGTAATGGTTATAAATACTAATACCAAACCAGAAACCAGATAAAATAAATTCCTATCGGCAAGTTTTAGTTTGTAAATAATAACACTAACTATAAAATGTAATACAGCATTTGAAAGAGTAAAAACTCCTAATAACTGACTTCCAGTTTCATGATCTTCTAAAATACTATAACCCAGACCATAAAAAATAAATGAATTAGCTAGTAGAAGAACAATATCGAGTGTTTCAAACTGCTCTTTTTTTAGTAGTTTGTATCCTAGGAATGCTACATAAAATATTACAAAAAACAGAAACAGAAAGGATAAAGCCACAGTAAAATAATCACTAGTTACGTAGCTGACAGTATACCACGAAAAGAAAATAAGCCATGTTAGCGCAAAAGAAGTGTAGTATAGAGATTTCCAATATTTCTTAAAGGCCAATACTAAAATTCCCATATTGATAATCCCCATATAACTAAAAAGAATGGTAGCATTTCCTGAATCATCACTAAGTAAAAACGGAACGGCATAGGCACCAACCAAACCAATAAGAGCAATAATATGGTTGTTGTATTTTAAAGCTGCAAAAACTGTAAAGACCGTAAAAATAAACATAAGCACGAACGCAACTTCTTGAGGAAAGAAAAGATAGTAAGTATATGCTGCATAGGTGATAAAATACATGATGGTCATGGCACCACTTACTAAAACGGCACTAAAATTTTCATATTTTAGTTTCAATTTCATACCTAAACCTAACAAACCCAAACCTGCCAAATAGCCTAAAACTATTCTTGTAAGCGGACTTATTAAGTTGTTTTCAATGGAGTATTTTGCACCAATAGCAACTCCAATTACTAAAATGGCAATACCAATTTTGTTGATCAGGTTTTCTCCAATAAATTTTTCGAGATCATTACTTATTTTTATTGGTTTATGAGATGTTGGTGTTGAAGACGGTTCAAATTCTTTCGGTTTTTCAACTGTAGATTTTTGAACTGGCTTTTGATATGATTTAGCTTGTTTCGTTTTTGGAACCGCTATCCATAAGATGATATAGAGCAAAAATCCAATGCCAAAAAACAGCGATAAGAGTATCCATAGGAATCGTACAACATATCTGTTTAATCCTAAATAGTTTCCTAAACCAGAGCATACCCCACCTAAACCACGATGGTTAACATCTCTATAAAATCCTTTTGGAGCTTCTTCAACTTCAGCTTTTTTAGTTGTGTGTGCTGTAGTAACAGACGCATCCACAACAGGTTTTTTTTTAACAGGTTCACTGCTTTTAGAACTCTTTAAAAGTGTTAATTCCTGTTGTATTTCGGTAATTTCTTTAGAAAATATTTCTTGTTTTTTTAAAAGAAGATCCAATTTATTTTGAAGTTCAGATAGTTTGCCTTGCTCACCCATTGTTTGGCCCATTTTAAATTAAAAACTGTTATATATTGATGAAGTGGAATTTCATGCTGATTATGTAGTTCAAACTAAGATAGTATTTTTTAATCAGTAAAATGTCTAAATTTGAATCGAAAATAAATTCACCTATTTTGAAAAAAGATATTACTATTCCAAAAGTAGAAAACGTTTATGTTGCCATTGTAAACGAGTATAATGAGACGTATAAAACAAACGACTGGAATGCATATATAATTAATGATAAAGATGTTGATTTAGAAATGGTTATTATTGTTACCAGTGGTTATTCTGAAGATAAGACAACATCTGTTTTTAGAAAAAAATTAGACAAACTACCTAAAAAAAGCTATGCTAAAATAGAGTTGATACAGGAAGAGTTGTTTGTTTTAAACAACACCTTTAAAGTCTCTTTTTTTGAAGGAAATACCATGTTTGATAAAACCTATTTGTTTAGAAAAAATACGATTAATGAAAAAGCCTTACAAACAATTCCTTTAATGAGTGTAAAAGGTGTGTTGGTAAAGTAGTTATTTTACGTCATTACGAAGGAGATACAACTGAAGTAATCCGTTTATTATAAGTTAAAATTGTGAGATTGCTTCATTTCATTCGCAACGACAGTTCGTTTCGTCACTACGAGGAATTTATAACGTGACAGTCTTTAATTTAGATGATTCATAATATGAGATTACGTCACCACTTTAGTAACGTGTAAAGTTTAATCAATCCAACTTTTCTGTTAGTTTTTTAAACGTCTTTTTAGGGTCTTTACCTTCATATAAAATATCGTAAACAGCATCAATAATAGGTAATTTGGTTTTTTTTGCATTTTTTATATTGAGTAAGTGTGCACTTTTTGTAGCATAATACCCTTCAGCAATCATGCTCATTTCCATTTGAGCCGATTTTACGGTGTAACCTTTACCAATCATATTTCCAAACATACGATTTCTTGAAAACACAGAATATCCAGTTACCAACAAATCACCTAAATAAGCCGAATTGTTGATGTTGCGTTTCATTTTATGCATTTTCTTAATGAAACGTCGCATTTCCCTAATAGCATTACTCATTAAAACACTCTGAAAATTATCACCATAACCTAAACCATGAGCAATACCAGCAGCAATAGCATAAATATTTTTAAGCATCACCGCATATTCTACCCCTATGATATCATCACTAATTTTGGTGTTAATATAATCACTGGATAAGTTTTTTGCTATTTCTTTGGCTTTTTTAGGATCAGCACAAGAAATGGTAAGATACGATAGGCGTTCTAGTGCCACTTCTTCGGCGTGACAAGGCCCCGCTATAATGGCTATATTTTCTAAGGGAACGTTATATAAGGTATTAAAGTGCTCGCCTACCAATAATCCAGATTCTGGCATGATACCTTTTACGGCAGAAACAATAGTTTTATTAGAGATATCAATGTTTAATTTTTCAAGTTCGCTATGCATAAAAGCCGAAGGAATTACAAAAATTAATACATCGGCATATTCAGCAATCTCATTAATATCGTTGCTTAGTTTTAATTGGTCTAAACGAAACTCGACTGAACTTAAATAATTGGGGTTGTGTTGTTCTCTTAATAAATGCTCTTTGGTATAAATACTTCGCATATACCAACCTACTTCAGGAAGATTTTCACAAAGCATTTTCACAATAGCTGTCGCCCAACTTCCGGCACCAAAAACGGCATATTTTAGTTGATTACTCATACTTAAAAAATGGTTATGGTTTCAAAAGTACATAAAATATTAGTTATTGGTAAGCCCTTAATTTCATTATAAATATTTTTTGGCATGTGTTTTGAATATCTGTTAATAGAACCTTAAAATTTAGGCGTATGAAATGAGCATTGCAAAAATTTCAATTTAAAAGAAATCTTTATTATGCGAATGACATCTGACCATTTAACAATTTAAAAAACGAACAGATGAAAACTTTAAAATTACTTTTAGGATTTGCGTTAGCGGCAACACTTTTTACATCATGTTATACAGATGTTGTCGTTGATAATAATGTAGACGAACCTGCAATTTCAATCAATGAATTATTAAACTCATACGAATTGTGGTATGTAGATATAAATAAAACCGTTGGGTATGGTACAACCCCTTTTTTACAAAAGGCATTTACTTTGTCTTTTAGAAACGGAACTTTGTTTGCTAATAATAATTTAGTAGGCATAGGAAGTACTGGAAACGGATTTGGTATAGCGATTGCAGATTATGATGCCTATGATATGATTTTAGATGTACAGCATGATGTTGATGGTTTTGAAACCTTTGATGTGTATCAAATAGATAATAATACCATAGAACTTTATAACCCAAATAATGATACATCGTATTTTTTAGATGGGTATCAACGAAATAATTTTGATTACGATTTTGTATTCTATGATAACATCCACTACTTCTTACAAGAATATGATGCTTGGGAAAAAACATATACTAGTGAGTATGGTGCTATTAATGAGTTTGATAATGAAAATTATTTACAGTTTTTAGCTGGTGGTAATGATGATGAGTTTAGAAGCTCGCAAGACGAGCCAGGAACCAGTGTAAATAATTTAACATGGGATTATACAGGGGTTTATGGTGTTGGTAATATAAGTGGAAATGAGTCTTTGAAAACTTTAACATTAGATTATGATTTCTTCAACAATGAACACTTCGAATTAAGCGTTATAAATGACGGAAAGATAGAGTTGTATCATCCAGCGTCGCAAACCGTTTATGAATTTGTTGGAAGAGGATTTATTCAATATTTAAAAACAGCGAACACAAAAGGAAAAACAACAACAACTACAACTGAAAAGTTGCGTAAAGAAAGAAAAGATAAAGTACAAAACCCGAGAGAAAATACTCGAGTATAAATACATAGTTTGGTTGGTTATTTAGTTTAGAAACCGTTTAAGGAGCTTTCCTTAAGCGGTTTCTTTTTTAATTAAATATTTTTGAGTTATTTATTTTAGTTTTTAAAAAATCGTTTACATTAATTACATATAAACTTGAAGAAGGTGATTTTTCAAATTCATCTTTTGTATATCCTCCTATTATATATAGGTTGTTATTGTAATATTGAAGTTGAGAATTTTTAAGATACAAATCAATTTTGTATTCATTTAGTGTTTTAGTAATGGTGTTATATGTTAGCATTTCTCCATCGTTAAAAATGCATATGGTATCGTTATAGTAAGTTAACGCTGGGTTTTCAATACTATGGAATAAGTCTCCTTCTTTTTGCCATGTTCCAGTTGCTAAATCATAAGATTCTATTTCGGTAAGTGGTTTTTCATTAAATCCTCCAATAAGATATATTTTATCATTTATTAAAACACCATTAACTTCTTTTGGCTTTGTCATTTTATGTAATTCGTACCAATATCCTGAAGTAATGTTATACATATGGGAAGCATCTGTATAAACCTTTTCTCCATTGTTTTTTAATTTGATTGAGCCTCCCATAACAATAATATTATCTTTATAGGTAAATGATGCAAAATTTATTGCTTGGTGTGGATTTGTATTGTCAACAATAATTTGTTGTGTATTAACATCAAAAACTTCAATTTTATCATCTAAATACTCTTTTTTTCTATTTACGGATAATGTTTTACCTCCAAAAACATATAACTTATTATTAAAGTAACTTATGTTATGATATGCACGTTTGTCAAACTTTAAATTTGATGTTAACCAAGTATCTTCATCTATATTATAAATTTGTAACGTTCCAACGTAATTTTCCCAAGACATATTACTTCTAAGAGCTTTTAGTAGATCACTTAAATCACCATCAGCAGTGCGAAAAAGAGCCTTTTTTCCTGTGGCTTCCAAAAATGTTTGATCCCCTCCAATAACATAGAGTTTGCTATCAATTATAGTAGATCCAAAACTATATATGCCTTTTTTAAGAGGAGCAAGTTTTTTAAAGTTTAATTTAGGTTTTAACTTATTACGAGTGCTTAAGTTTATTTCATTAAGTTCTTCTGTTTTTGTTTTTAGAAATACGTTATAATTAGTGTCTTTTAAAGATGCTATGGTTATTTTTTTAGTTGTGTAACCTATTATAGAGAATTGTAAGGTGTCAGATGCTTTTATCTTAGATTTTATGGAAATATTAAATATGCCATCTTTATTAGAGACGCTGCCGGTATTGTATTTTTTATAAAATATATTAACATTTTCAATAGGAAGATTAGTTTCTATGTCTAAGATGGTTCCTTTAATGTTTTGCCCTACTAGTAGGTTGGATGATAGCAACAGAATATAAATTGTTAACTTCATAGTTGATTTTTAAAATTGACACAAATTGTTTTAAAAATGCCCAACTAAATTAGTGAAATATTCTTACAGAATAGATTTATTTATAAAAATTCATTTCGTCAAGATACTCCCAAACATGTTGTGGTAACATAGGCTGGACGTTTTTACCTTGTTTTATGGATTTTCGAATAAAGGTTGAAGACAGCTCCATAATAGGTGCATTTATAGGATGTATTTTTTTATGCCCATCAAATTGGGTTTCTATGGTATTTTCAGAAACTCTTGGGTACACATAGATGTGGTGATTTTCAAGAATGAGTTCGTAGTTTTTCCATTTATGAAAACTTTTTAAATTGTCTTCACCCATAATTAAAGCAAACTCATGGGTTGGATATTTTTCCTGTAAATAGGTTAAGGTATTTATGGTGTAATTAGGTTGAGGTAAGTTAAATTCAATATCGCAAGGGTTTAGTTTGGTGTAGTCTTTTGTGGCGCGGTACACCATTTCTAAACGCTGATAATTATCTAATAACGTACTTTTCTTTTTAAACGGACTATGAGGTGTTACTACAAACCAAACCTGATCCAAATCACTATATTCGGCAATATGGTTGGCAATAACCAAATGCCCAACATGAATGGGGTTAAAAGATCCAAAAAACAATCCTACCTTCATGTGTTCTTGTTAAAAAGTAATAAAGTTTTTCACCAAATTTTCAGCTTCAACAAGAGCTTTATCTAAATAACGATTTTCAATAACAACATCAAATAAAGGTGCTGTGGCCAATTCTGCAGAGGCTTTAGAAATACGCATGTTTATTTTGTCGTCACTTTCGGTTTTACGTTTTTTAAGTCTTATTTTAAGCTCGTCAATACTGGGAGGTTTAACAAAAATAGCTAACGTTTCCTCAGGGAATTTTCGTTTAATACGCAAGCCTCCAGAAACGTCAATATCAAAAATAACGTGTTTGCCTTTTGCCCAAATACGTTCAACCTCGGTTTTTAGAGTTCCGTAAAAGTTATCGCGATAGACCTCTTCCCACTCTAAAAACTCCTCGTTTTTAATTTTGGTTTTAAATTCTTTAGCCGATAAAAAATAGTAGTCTTTTCCATGAATTTCTTCGCCTCTTCTTTCTCTTGATGTGGCTGAAATAGAAAATTCTAAATTTAATGCTTCAATGCCCAATAAATGTCTTACAATGGTTGTTTTGCCAGAGCCAGAAGGTGCCGAAAACACGATTAGCTTTCCTTTAAAGTTATTTTGTGTAATCAATTTTAAAATTTTATAGTGTCTTTTTATAAGACATTTAATAGTTGTTCTTTAATTTTTTCCAGCTCGTCTTTCATTTGAACCACTAATTGCTGCATGGGTGCATAGTTGCTTTTTGAGCCAATGGTATTGATTTCTCTTCCTATTTCTTGACTGATAAAGCCAAGTTTTTTTCCATTAGAATCGGTTGAATTTAAGGCTTCAATAAAATAATCTAAATGATTTTTTAAACGTACTTTTTCTTCGGTAATATCAAATTTTTCTATGTAGTAAACCAATTCTTGTTCAAATCGGTTTTCATCATATTTTTCTTTTAATTCTTCAACGCCTTTTGTTAAACGCTCACGAACACCAACAATACGCTCAGGATCCATTGTTATAACTTTCTCCAGTAATTCATCAATAATTTTAATACGATTTTTAAAGTCTTTTTCAAGAACTTTTCCTTCGTCTAATCTGTAATTATTAATAAGTTCTATGGCAGAAATTATTCCATTTTGAATAGCTTTCCATTCGGTTTCATCAATTTCTTCACGTACAGTATTTAAAGCATCCGGAAATCTAACGGCCATTTTTAAAAGCTCAATCTCGTCACCATCAACTACTTTTTTTAACTGATTGATATATTGTTTTACAACAGGTTCGTTTATTTGTGTTGAAGTATCTTCGGCAGTCATTTCAACATAAATAGAAAAATCTATTTTACCACGCTCTAATTTATCTGCTAGCAGCTTTCTTATGTCTAGTTCTTTTTCTCTGTAAATGGAGGGCATTCTAGCATTTAAATCTAAATTTTTACTGTTTAGAGATTTAAGTTCTATACTTATTTTTTTGGTAGGTAATTGTAAAACAGATTTGCCGTAGCCAGTCATTGAATATATCATACGCTTATATATAAAGTTATACAAAGGTAACTAAAACCTTAGGTTTTGAAAACAGATAAAAAGTTCTTTTGAAATACAATTACCAGGATTAAAAAAATTGGCGAAGTATTTTTAATGAAAAAAGGGAATATATAAACATATATTCCCTTTTCCCCACATAATCTGAGTCTTGGGATTTACCCGATTACAAACCAAATAAACAAAATTTTTCTATAATAGAACATGACTTCTGTTAGGTTTTCAATTAAAGAAAATGTTGATTTTAGTTTGATGTATTTAAATAAATGAAGTTAATATTTTTAAGTTTTAACAGGTTTGTTAATTAATACTAAAAATAGTGTAAAGAATCATCTTGATTATTATTTTTATTACATTAGTGTTACAACTAAACTACTTTGTCTTGAAACAATTTAAAATCTTATGTTTTTACGTTTTCTTATTAGTTTCTGTGACCCTTTTGGCTCAAGAAAGACCTCCTATACAAACTTATTCGCCTAACGAATACGGTGCCGAAAATCAAAATTGGGGTATTTCACAATCTAAGGATAAATATATTTATGTAGCAAACAATAAAGGTCTGCTAGAATTTAATGGAGCAAGATGGAAGTTGTACAGTTTGCCTAATCAAACAATTGTTAGATCTGTTAAAGTAATAGACGATTTAATTTATACAGGTTGTTACAGGGATTTTGGTTATTGGAAACGCAATAACTTCGGGGTATTAACCTATGTGTCTTTAGCTAAACAACTTAATATTTCGTTTTTAGAGGATGAAGAGGTTTGGAATATCATTCCTATTGATAATTTTATTGTGTTTCAAACACTCAATAGAATTTATTTATATAACAAAGGAGCTGAGACGTATGCTATAATTAATTCAGATACAACCATCAATAAGGTTTTTAAAGTAAATGAAGGTGTTTATTTTCAGAAAGCTAAATATGGTGTGTATGAAATACATAATGGCAAGCCTAGTTTAGTGTCTGATGATCCCATACTAAAAACCAATTTATTAGTAAATATTTTTAACCATAACGGTGATGTTTTATTTGAAACAGAAGATAATGGTTTTTATATTTTAAAAAATAACAATTTGATTAGATGGGAAATACCAGCAAACAATATCCTATTAAACGACAGGATTTATAGTAGTACCCAATTAAAGGATCAAAGTTTTGTTTTAGGTAGTATTTCAAACGGTATTTTGCTTATTTCTGCTGATGGTAAAGTAACCTCTCAAATCAATCAAAATAATGGATTGAGCAACAATACAGTACTTTCTGTTTTTCAAGATGTTGATAGTAATATATGGCTTGGGCTAGAATATGGAATAAATTGTATTAATATAAAATCACCATTTAAAATATATAATGACGAAAAAGGTAAAATAGGGTCTGTTAATGCTTCTATTCTTTATGATAAAAAGTTATATATAGGAACCAATCAAGGCTTATTTTATAAAAAGTTAGAAGACAATGGTGGGTTTAAATTTATAAAAGGCACACAGGGAGCTACTTGGTGTTTACGTGAAATTGATAATAACCTTTTTTGTGGACATAATTCTGGGACTTTTATTATCAATGGAGACAAAGCACAGCTAATATCAGATGTTTTAGGAACATGGGATATAAAACCTATTGAGAAGGATAGTAATTTATTGCTTCAAGGAAATTATGACGGGTTATATATTTTAGAGAAGAAAAATGGAGATTGGCATTTTCGAAACAAATTAGATGGTTTTGATATATCAAGTCGGTATTATGAGATGCTTAATAAAACAGAAGTGTTTGTAAGTCATGAATATAAAGGCGTTTTTAGAGTTAAGTTAAATACCGACTATACAAAGGTTACATCAGTTACTAAAGATACATCGGCTCATAAGGGGACGACGACCAGTTTAATCAAATACAAGGGTGATTATTTGTACACGCAACAGGATGGTGTTTTTAAATTTAGCTTAGCTAAAAATAGATTTATAAAAGATTCTATTTTAAGTCAATTATTTAATAAACAAACTTATACCTCAGGAAGATTGATTAATGATATTAAGGGAAATAAGTTATGGTCTTTTTCTTCGCAAGAAATAAGTTATGTAACACCTAGTAAATTAAGTAATATTCCTAAAATAAATAATATCTCCTTACCAAGATCTATACGAAGTGATGTGTCTGGCTTCGAAAATATTTCGTATTTAAATAACAATAAATACTTATACGGAAACTCTTCTGGTTACATTATCATAGATTTAGACAAATTGCATAATGAATCTCATTCAATTAAAATCAACTCAATTTCAAATAGTAATTTCAAAAATGGAAACGGTTTTAAATCTAATTATTTAGATCGTTCTGTTAAAGGAGACTTGCAGAATAATCAAAACAATATTGAGTTTCATTATAGTGTGCCCGAGTTTAACAAATACCTAGTTACAGAATATCAATATAAATTAGAAGGCATTTATAACCAATGGAGCAATTGGTCTTCTAAACCTAGTGAAGTATTTGAGAATTTACCTTATGGAGATTATACATTTTTAGTTAGAGCCAGAGTAGGTAATACACTTTCTAGTAACACTGAAAGTTATAACTTTAAAATTGAAAGACCTTGGTTATTGTCAAATCAGATGATTGCTGTTTATATCATTCTGTTTTCATTATTGTCATTAGTTATTCATAACATGTATAAGCGTTATTACAAAAAACAGCGCGAAAAACTATTATATAAAACTCAAAAAGAATTAGAATTAAAGGAGCTTGAAAACAAACAACAATTAATGCGTTTTAATAATGATAAGTTAAGACAAGATATTGAAAATAAAAATAGAGAATTGGGTATTTCAACCATGAGTTTAATTAAGAAAAATGAATTTTTGAACAATTTGAAAACTGAATTAAAAAAAGCAGATGATATTAAAAAGATCAGACGAATTGTTAAAATAATTGATAAAAACTTAAACAATACAGATGATTGGAATTTATTTGAAGAGGCCTTTAACAATGCCGATAAAGACTTTCTAAAAAAGGTTAAAAGTGAACACCCTACGCTTACATCAAACGATTTAAGATTATGTGCCTATCTAAGGTTAAATCTATCTTCAAAAGAGATAGCACCATTGCTTAATATAACACCTAGGAGCGTTGAAGTTAAGCGATATCGTTTGCGAAAAAAAATGGGTTTATCTCACGAATCAAGCTTAATTGATTATATTTTAAATATTTAACCACACAACACAGGTAGTTTTTACCTATACATTACCACAACATTTACTGTATTTCGTCTTAACAAATACAAGTTCAGTTCTGTGCTCTATCTCTGTAGGTACTCTAAATTATTAGCATTTTATCAAAAAAACATCACTTTTTTTATCATGTATGTTTTTTGTTAAGGTGTAAAATAAGGATACGACAATCATAAATATTAATTTTAGTTAAACTAAAAAACTAATTTCAAATGAGACAAATTCTCTTAAAAATTCTAACCTTATTCTTCGTTGCATATGCAAGTGCGCAAAATGTAGATATAAGTGGAAATGTTCAAGACATTGGAGGAATACCAATTCCCGGTGTCAATGTTATTGTAAAAAATACCTCAAAAGGAGCTGTTACAGATTTCGATGGTAATTTTACAATTGCGGGTGTTGAGATAGGGTCAACACTAACCTTTAGCTATATTGGTTATATAACTAAAGAGGTAGTCATTACTAATAGTGATAATTTATCAATTACTTTGGAAGAAGATATTGCTAAATTAGACGAGGTAGTGGTTATTGGGTATGGTACCCAAACCAAAAAAGAAATTACTGGAGCGGTAAGTGTGGTTTCCAACCAAACTATAGAAGCACTAAAGCCCACTAGAATCGAACAAGCACTTCAAGGTCAGGTTGCTGGTGTTAACATTACATCGCAATCAGGTACTCCTGGCGGGGCTAGTACCATAAGCATTAGAGGAGTTTCGACCAACGGAGATAACAGACCTTTAATTTTGGTAGATGGTAACGTTATTGAAGACCTTAGTGTTTTAAACCCGAATGACATTGAAAGCATGAATATCCTTAAGGATGCTACGGCTGGTATTTATGGTGTTAGAGCTGCCAATGGTGTTATATTAATAACAACAAAAACAGGACGTAAGGAAATGCCTCTTACAGTAGAGTACAACGCTTACGGAGGCTTTCAGCAAACTACTAGAAAAATACCTGTATTAAATGCGAGTGAGTATGCCGTAATTGTTAATGAAGCCTATGCTGCAGGTGGGTTTACACCACCATTTTCTGATTTATCAAGTTTAGGAGAAGGTACCGATTGGCAAAATCAAGTATTTGAGAGTGCGCCTATTCAAAATCACAATATATTGTTTAAAGGAGGAGGGAAAAAATCCTACTATTCTTATAGTGGATCATTTTTAACTCAAAATGGTATAGTAGGTGGAAATAATTCTAATTTCACACGTTTCACCAATAATGCTAGTTACAACTTAGATTTTTTAGACAATTTTAAGTTGACTTCTGGACTTACTTTAATGAGAACTAACAAAAAAAACCTTCCTGAAAACTCAAATTCTTCAGTACTTTTTAATGCAATAAATATGGCACCTACATTTTCAGTATATGATGAAAATGGCGATTATACATTAGCAGAAGGCTTAGGAGGTGAAGTTATAAATCCATTAGCACAGATTGATGATACTTACGACAGAACTAAAGTAATGAGATTGAGTGGGAACGCAGGCTTATCGTATAACTTTCTAGATCACTTTACAGCACAATCTAACATTCAATTTAATTACTCAGAAGTTAGGGGTAAAATTTTTAATCCTATTGCTTATTTTGGAAGTGGTAAAAATAGTAATGTACTAAGAAGCAGTGTAAGGGAGACATTAAACTATTATAGAGACTATACTTTTGACGCCACTATTAAATATGACAATAAGTTTAATGACATACATAAATTAAATGTGCTTTTAGGAACCTCAGTATTTAAAACTGCAGGCGAAGGGATAGGTGTTACTGGATTTGATATTAGAGATAATTCTGTTTTAAACGCTAGTATAGACGAGGCACAAGATCTTGAGTATGATAGTAGGTTTACTGGTAGAAATGCAACATTTGACTCTAGATTATTGTCTTATTTTGCAAGAGTACAGTACGACTATAAAGGAAAGTATTTATTATCAGTACAAATAAGACGTGACGGCTCGACAAAGTTTGGTCCTAAAAATAAGTTTGGATATTTCCCTTCTGGATCTGTTGGATGGGTAGCCTCTGATGAAAACTTTCTTAAAGACAATAATTTTATCAACTTATTAAAATTCAGAGCCTCTTATGGTATTCTTGGGAATGATAGAATTGGAGATTACAGATACGTATCATTATTAAACGGTGAAGGAACTTATATTTTTAACGATTTAGAAGTTATTGGTAAAGCTAGTGGAGGTATAGCCAACCCAGAAATTAAATGGGAAAAACAAAAAACGTTTGATGTTGGTGTTGATATGAGAATTCTAGATAATAAAGTAGATATTACAGCCGATTATTTCAAAAAAAGGACTGAGGATCTATTAGTTGATCCTCTGGTTTCTGGCTTACTTGGTACAGGTGGGGCTCCTTTTGTAAATGGAGGAACAGTAGAGAATCAAGGTGTTGAATTTGCTATTGGTTATTCAGATAATTTCAGTGACAATTTCAAATTTAGTGTTAAATACAATGTTACCTACCTAAAAAATGAAGTTGTATATGTAAATACAGATACTGGTTTTCTTACAGGTGGTAGCTTTGGAATAAGCCAACCAGCACCATCAAGAATGCAAGCTGGATTTCCAATGGGGTATTTCTATGGATATAAAACAGATGGAATTTTTCAAAATCAGGCAGAAATTGATGCCTCTGCAGTTGGTGATATTGCACCTCAACCCGGAGATATAAAATATGTAGATCAAGATGGTGATGGAGTAATTACTCTAGATGATAGAGTTAATTTAGGAAATCCATTGCCAGATGCAACAATGGGTCTTAATGTATCTTTAGATTATAAGAATTTTGATTTTGCGGCTTATGCCTTTGCTTCAGTAGGAAACGAAATTGTTCGTAATTACGAACGTGGTCAACAATTAACTAACAGAACCATTTCTTATTTAGGACGCTGGACAGGAGAAGGAACTAGTAATTCTTTTCCAAGAGTTTCAAATGGTGCAACGCCTAATGGTTTGTTTTCTGATTTTTATGTGGAAGATGGCTCTTTTGTTCGTTTACAAAATGTGCAATTAGGATATTCATTTTCAGATAAAGTTCTTGAAAATTCTAAAATAAGCAAATTGCGTCTTTATGTTTCAGCAAATAACTTATTTACGTTAACCGAATATAAAGGTTATGATCCAACAGCTTCTAGTGGTGCTCCATTAGGGGGTGGTATAGACCAAGGGTTTTATCCTAGTGCTAAAACATTTTTATTAGGAATTAACTTAAAATTTTAATGAGTATTATGAAAAATATAAAAACTAAAAATATTCTCATTCTATTTGCTTTTTTGGCAATGTTTTCGTGTGCAGACAGTTTTATTGATGTTGCTTCACCAGACGAAAACTCAGAGGATTTTTTCAATACAGAACAAGATTATCAAGACGCTTTAGTAGCGGCATACGATTATTTACAAGCTACATCACAACAATTTCAAGTTGGAGAAATTGCTTCAGATAACACATTAGCTGGAGGTGAAAGTGCTACAGATACCCCAGGTATACAGGAGATTGATGATATGATTCACACCCCTTCAAATGATATATTAAGAAATATCTGGACATGGAATTATACAGGTGTTAATCGCGCTAACTATATCATGGAGTTTCAAGATAAAATAGATTTTCCTAATAAGACTAGTGTTTTAGCTCAAGCTAGATTTTTAAGAGCTTTTTACTATTTTGAATTGGTAAAATGGTTTGGAGACGTGCCTTTAGCAATTGATAAACGTATCCAATTTGGAGACCAATTTAATATAGATAGAGCACCCAAAGCAGATGTATATGCATTAATTGAACAAGATTTAATTTTTGCAGCTGCAAATCTTCCTTATACCCAAAGTCAAACAGGACGAATTACTAAAGGAGCAGCTCAAGCATTGTTGGGGAAAGCGTATTTATATCAAGATAAATTTTCAGAAGCAGCAACCGTTTTAGAAGACGTTATTGCTAATGGACCTTATGAATTACTTTCAACTGCCGAAGCTCCATTAATGTGGGAAAACGATCATGAAAACAACATAGAATCTGTATTCGAAATACAATACTCTGATGTAGATGGAGGATCGTACGATTGTTTTCCATGTCTAGAAGGTAATTATGCTGTTGGGTTTAATGGGGTAAGAGGTTATGAAGGTCCAGTGTTTGATTTTGGGTACAGTTTTAATGTGCCAACTCAAGATGTGGTTGATGCTTTCGAAGATGGAGATATTCGCTTAGGGTATTCTATATTAGATATAAAACAATGGATAGCAGATCATCCAGGAGCAAGCTATAACGAAGATGCTGGTTACGAGCAAACAGGTTATTATAACAGGAAGTATATAGCACGTTTAGGTGATGCCAACCGTCCAGATGCTGCACTTACCAATCCAAATAACACGAGAGCAATACGTTTTGCAGATGTATTATTAATGGCTGCCGAAGCATTAAACAGAGGAGGTATCAGCGATACTAGAGCCCAAGACTATTTAAACAGAGTTAGAAGAAGAGCGTTTGGAGACACATTGCATGATGTAACCTCAACAGGATCAAATTTAACAAATGCTATTTACAAGGAGCGTCGAGTTGAGCTGGTAGGAGAAGGACATCGTTTCTTCGATTTGGTAAGAACAGGAAGAGCTGCACAAGTTATTCCAGGTTTTCAAGCAGGAAAAAATGAGCTATTTCCAATTCCTATTGAAGAAATAGAATTATCTGGAAATAGATGGGAACAAAATCCTGGATATTAAAATTTAAAAGAATAACTATGAAAGCATTAAAATATATTTTTAGTTTTAGCTTATTGTTGTCGGTCTTCTGTATTAGTTGTACCAATGATGATAACAATTTAGATTATTTAGAGAAGGTTGTAGCCCCTACAAATGTGTCTGCACTTTTTCAAGTAACACAAGACAATACGGGTCTTGTAACCATAACTCCAAATGCAACAGGAGCTGTAAAGTACAACATTACCCTAGGTGATGATACGGTAGAAGCAATAGTTGTTAAACAAGGTGAGAGTGCGGAACATATCTATGCAGAAGGGACTTACACTGTAACAATTGAAGCTGTAGGTTTAACAAGTTTAAAAAGTGTAGTTACTCAAGACTTGGTTGTTTCATTTAAAGCTCCAGAAAACCTGGTTGTTACTATTGAAAATGATGCAGCAAAATCTAAACAAGTAAATGTTACAGCAAATGCAGACTTTGCTATGTCTTATGAAGTTTACTTTGGGGAAGATGGAATTGATGATCCAGTTACTGCTAATATTGGAGATACAGTAAATTATACTTACCAAGAAGCTGGAACATATACTATTAGAGTAGTAGTAATGGGAGGTGCTATAGAAACCTCGGAGTTTACTGAAGAATTTGAAGTAACAGCAATTTTACAACCAATAGCCTCAGCAAAAACGCCTCCATTTAGACAGGATTCAGATGTTATTTCAATTTTTTCTGATGAGTATACTGATATTGCAGGAACTAACTTTTTTCCAAATTGGGGACAGTCCACGATTTATACTGCTTTCGATTTAAATGGTGATGCAATGATTCAATATACTAATTTAAATTATGAAGGTATAGATATTGGTTCAGCAGTTGATGCTTCTGAAATGGAAAATCTTCATATTGATATGTGGGTTGCTAATGATATGTCTATCGATATTTATCCGCTTCCAAGTGGTGTAGTTTCAGATGACGAAAGGTTTGTAACTAAGCAATTGGTTGCCAATCAATGGAATAGTTTTGATATTCCTTTAACAGACTTTTCGGACCAAGGGTTACCATTAGATAATCTTATGCAATTTAAGTTCGTTGGAGCACCTGTTGGAGAAACGGTATTTATAGATAATCTTTATTTCTGGAAAGAACCTTCGTCTTATACTCCATTACTTTTTGATGATTTTGACGGAAACAGTAATATCACAACCTGGGTAGGAGATGGAGGAACAGGGTTGAATACCGCCTTTGCAAACCCATATGTTGACGCAAATAATTTTTCAAAAACGGTTTTAGAATATAACGATACAGGTCAACAATATGCTAATGTTCAATTTACAGCACCTTCAAAATTTGATTTATCGGGCGGAAAAAGTGTCTTTACATTGAAAATTTATGTGCCATCTTCAAGTATAACTGGAAGTCAGCCAAATCAAATATCTCTAAAACTTCAAAATAGTGATTTAGGAGGGAACTCTTATCAAACTCAAACAGAAATTATAAAGCCTATAGTTTTAGATGAGTGGCAAACCATTTCTTTTGATTTTGGATCAGACCCATTTATAAATTTAGACGGTGGTTCACCTAATCCAGTTGATCGAACTGATTTAGATAAAGTAGTTATTCAAGTGAATTCAGAGAATAATTACGATAGTGTAATAGCCTATATCGATGATTTTAATTATGGTACGTTAGCTCCATCTGACACGCCACCTTTTGCAAGAGATGGGTTTGAAGGATATGGAACCATAACAACCTGGCTTGGAGATGGAGCTGGTATGAATACTGCTTTTGCAAACCCATATGTAGATGCAGATAACGGCTCAGCTACTGTTTTAGAGTACAATGATGATGGTGGACAGTATGCTAATGTTCAGTTTAGTGTAACACCAAAATTTGATTTAATGGCGAAGAGTAAATTTACGTTAAAAATTTATGTGCCATCGTCAAGCATAACAGGAACTCAACCCAATCAAGTTTCTTTGAAACTTCAAAACTCAGATTTAGGTGGAAATTCTTGGCAAACACAGACTGAAATTGTAAAACCTATAGTTTTAGATCAATGGCAAGAGCTTACGTTCGATTTTGTAAATGATTCTTTTATAAATTTAGATGGAGGTTCCCCTGACCCTGTTGATAGAACAGATTTGGATAAAGTCGTGATCCAAGTCAATTCAGAAAACAATACCGATAAAGTTATAGCATATATAGATGATTTCAATTATCATAAATAAAATAAAATAATTATGAAAAACATAACATATAAATTAGGAATGTTCCTGTCAATTGTCTTGCTCTTTAGCAGTTGTCAAGACGATAATCTTGAATTGGGCGATTTAGTTGCTCCTTCAAATATTGATGTGAAAGTGCTTTATGCAGATGGAGGTAGTTTTGTAGCTACAGGCCCAGGAGACGGAACAGGTGTTGTAAAACTTGAAGCAACAGCCGACAATGCTATATCATACCAATTTGTTTATAATGGAGAGGCAAAAAGCGCTCCAGCAGGAAGAGAAGGTTATACGTTTTCAAAGCTAGGATTAAACACTTATGCCATAACTGTACTAGCCTTTGGTAGAGGAGGAATTTCATCAAGTAAAACATTAGAAGTTCAAGTATTATCAACATATTCACCTCCAGCCGATTTGTTAACAATGCTTACGGCTGACTCTGAACGTGTATGGAGAATTAAAGCAGAATCGAAGCCTCACTTTGGTTTAGGACCAGTTGCAGGAACTACTCCGTTTGAATGGTATAGTGCTGGAGCTAATGAAAAAGATGGTTTTGGGATGTACGATGATAGATATACTTTCAATATAGACGGAACCTTTACGGCTGTTACCAATGGTGATGTTTTTGGTCGTATTACATTAATTGATGAATTAGGTGGTTCAGGAGGAACTGTAGATGGTGCAGATGTTGAAAATTACGTATATAATGACTATCAAGCCCAGTGGTTTTTAACAGCTCCTGGCGGTGTTGAAACACTTAACTTAACGGGGTTGGCTTTTATAGGCTATTATACTGGTGGAAATCATCAGTATGTTATATTTAGTCGTACAGCTGATGAAATGGTTTTAACCACTACCGATGGAAATAATGAATTTAATTGGTGGTTTACTTTAGTACCAGAATAGGTTTTAAGAAGAGGTATTAAATAAATATTAAAGCAGAAGTGTTAACTTCTGCTTTAATTTAGTATCAATTAACCTTATTTGAAAAATTAGGTTAATCAAAATGCAACTTAATTTTCATTAAAAGATCTCAATTAGTTAAATGGTGTTTACATTATTTTAGTGATCGTGTAACATGACTTTGAGCTAAACAATATATATTATTAAAAAAAGCTCATTTTAACTGCTATTTAGACTTTATGTGTTGTAATGTATTTATACAACAGATATAAGTTTAACCTATACACAACCACAACATTGATTTGTTTTTATATGATTTTTGTTTTCCTTCAGACTTAACAAACCTAATAAGAACCTTTGCTTTATTGTGTTTTTATCAAAAAAAATCATCATTTTTTGATATGTATGTTTTTTGTAAAGGTGTTTTTTGGTTATTTAACAATAAAACAAACTATTTTTAAAAACACTCAAACAACATAGAAACAGCATTATGTTTCTGTAATACTTTAAACTACTAAATTAAATAAAACTATGAAAAACAATTTTATAAGATTAATACTTTTCTTATTTACAATTACTACTTCTATTGCTCAGGTTGGTAAGGTTAAAGTACAGAGTAACCAAGAAGGTATGAAATTAGTTGTAAACGGAAAGGATTTTATGATCAATGGTATGAACTGGGATTATTTTCCTATCGGAACTAACTTTAATTACAGTTTATGGAGACAATCAGACGATGTTATTAAAGCAGCCCTTGATTCTGAAATGGGCTTGCTTAAAAACATGGGAGTAAATACTATTAGACTTTATACTGGAATACAGCCAAAATGGGTTAAATATATTTATGAGAACTATGGTATTTATACGATGCTTAATTTTTCTTTTGGGAGATATGGTCTTACCATAAATGGAGTCTGGAAACCAATTACAGATTATAGAGATCCAGCAACTCAAGAGTTGTTAATGGCTGAGGTTACTAAAATTGCAGAAGAGTATAAAAACACACCTGGCGTATTATTATTCTTGTTAGGTAATGAAAACAATTATGGGCTTTTTTGGGCAGGTGCTGAAACAGAGGATTTTCCTGATGATGAACAAGAAAAGCAATTTATAGGCGAACATCGTGGACGTCCTATGTACAAATTAATGAATGATGCGGCTTTAAAAATGAAATCTATTGATTCGTCACATCCTGTAGCTATTTGTAATGGCGATGTACTTTTTATAGATATTATTGCTGAAGAATGTAAAGATGTCGATATATATGGAGTTAATATGTATCGCGGAGTCTCTTTTGGCGATGCATTTCAGGTAATTAAAGAAAAACTGAATAAACCAGTCATGTTTACTGAGTTTGGTTCTGATGCCTTTAATGCAATTGAAAATCAAGAAGACCAAAGGATGCAGGCCTATTATGATTTAGGAAACTGGAAAGAAATTTATGAAAATGCAGCAGGTTTAGGTAAAGCCGAAAATTCTATTGGCGGATTTACATTTCAGTTTAGTGATGGTTGGTGGAAATTTGGACAAACAAAAAACTTAGATGTACATGATAGCAACGCATCCTGGTCAAACGGTGGTTATGGACAAGACTATAAGGTTGGTGAAAACAATATGAATGAAGAATGGTTTGGTATTTGTGCTAAGGGACCAACCAATGAGAGAGGACTATATGATTTGTTTCCACGCGCAGCTTACTATGTTTTAAAAGAAGCACACCAATTAAATCCGTATGGAGATGGTGTTACCCTGGATTTTGTTGACAATTATTTTGATAACATTAATTTAATGAATGCTGTTTTAAAAGCTCGAGGAGACCAAGCAGCTTTAAATTCAGAAAGAAATAGTAAAATTCGTTTAAGTAATTTAAGAGCAGAATTTACAACCTATAATACAGGTGGAAATTTAATAACTACACCAAGAGTTGCAGATCCAGATAACATAACCTATCCAAACAAATTAGGGTTTGACCATATGGAATCTTATTATATCGGTGTTGAGGGGAATCCATCTCCTGACATGCGAGTTAATGTGAATTTTAATATTCTAGGTCATGTAGCAGAAAACCCTATTGATGAAATTTTTTATGAAAATAGAGGAAGACCATATACTGTAAATACAGACGAAGGCAACGTAACTATTACAGACCCAAATCGCGTACAATTATACAAAGCTGAGTACGAGTGGAATGCTAAAGATTTCGATTTAAGAGGGTTTTATCGTACTGGACATGGTCAGTGGGGTTACGAGGGTGATTTTTTTGGGTTGTATCCTGAAGCAAATTACGGACCAAATTTAGACATCTATAATGGTGAAATACTTGGTTTCGAAATTGATGGTAAAAAAGCATTGAATGGATTAAAAGCTGCTTTTGGTCCACAACTTTGGTGGGGTGCTAACCCAACGGTATTATTAAAATACAGCACAAAATTAGGTAAGTATGATGTAACGGGTATGTATCAAGAAGATTTAGAGCAAAGACAAGATGCTACAACTTCAGGAGCAATACCACTACCTAAAACACGTAAAGCTACGCTATATGTTAAAAGAGATTTTGGTGACTTTGGTGTTGAACTTGGTGGAATTTGGGGAGGTCAGCCTTTAAATGGCCGAAGTTTTCAAATCGCTGAAAATAATCCAAATTATAATCCAGCTGCCCCTACTTCCGAATCAAAATACATTATTTATAATGATAAAATTAATTCAGATGATAATTGGGGAGCCAAAGCTAAAGTGACTTTTTCTAAAGGTGCTTTCAATTGGTATGCACAAGGCGCAATACAAGGATTAGTTGCTAATGGTGGTGCAGATCAAACAAGAACATTTACAGGGTGGACGCTAAAGGATACCGGAAGCGGAAACCAGTCTAACTTTTTAACAGGATTTACATATCTAATAGGGAATCTTCAAATAGCTCCTAACTTTTTATGGCAAAAGCCATTAGTTGATGCAATGCCAAATGATGTCCAGGCTCCAGGTAGACTTAGAAATATTCAAGATGATCCGTTTATAGTAAGAGCTAATAGAGAAACTATAGCTGGAGAATTGTTACTGTCGTATGATCCAACACCAGCTACTTGGATGTACGAATGGGATAATGATAGAGCAGAAGATGCAAAATTTGCAATGAATTTTGGATTTGTATTTCGTCATCTTCCAACCACTCAAGATGCAGCTATTGGATTCTTAGCAGATCGTTCGTCTTTTGCATTTGCTAATTCTGCACCTGCACATGATTTATGGGAGGCACATACACGTATAGTCTCTAAAGCAAGTCCAGATTTAGGACTTATTGCTAATCTATACGCTGGTAATGCACAATCTAATGGTAGTGATGCACGGTTAATTGAACGGGTAGGAGGTGATATTAGATTAATATATCATAAGTTTAAACTGGTACATTCTTTTAAAATTAACGATTGGGGACCTTTCGATTATCATCGAGATTTCAACCTAACCTATCCAGTCCAATTAATGTTAGACTTATCTACTACTCTTGGAAAACCAGGCTGGTTTATTTTACCAGATACTCAAATAGGAATTCGTGGCACATGGCGTTCTCTTGATGAATATTCACCAAGATATCTTCCTAATGCAACTTCAGGGCCTTTTGCTACAGAGCCTACTATAAGTCCTGTTGGATTTGGCAATGGTAACGAATGGGAGATTAGAACATACATTCATATCAA
The DNA here is from genome assembly GCA_050300615.1 of Flavobacteriaceae bacterium. Taxonomy (GTDB): domain Bacteria; phylum Bacteroidota; class Bacteroidia; order Flavobacteriales; family Flavobacteriaceae; genus Yeosuana. The sequence goes on from JBNKYB010000067.1 coordinate 94,583, forward strand.
TATTGGAAAATAAAAAATTAGAAAAATGAGAAATATAAAATTTATATATTTAAAAATAACACTTCTTTTAGCCTTCGTATTTTCGGTTACAGTTAGCTGTGAAAGAAATCCGTCTGATGAAGTGGAGTTTGCTACCTTTCCAAATAATGGAGATGTGTTTATTGACGGTTTTAGTGGAGGATTAAATTATTTTCCATTTGATGGTTCGTATGTTGATGCTTTTACTGTAGATACCGATACAAAATATAAGGGAGCTGCTTCTATGCGTTTTGATGTGCCTAGTCCAGATGATCCCTTAACTATTGGTACATATGCTGGAGCTACTTTTCCTCTTGATTCACCAAGAGATTTATCAGGTTTTGATGCACTTACTTTTTGGGCTAAAGCAACAGTGGCGACAAATATAAATGAAATTGGTTTTGGTGTCATTGCTGGAGATAAGTATAAAACAACAGTTCAATCATTAAAATTATCTACAAACTGGAGAAAATACATAGTTCCAATTCCAGATCCATCTAAGCTAACAGCAGAAAAAGGAATGTTTTGGTATGGAGAAAGCAAACCAGATGGCTATACCTTTTGGATTGACGAATTAAAATTTGAAAAATTAGGAACTATTGGTCAGCCAAGTCCTATCATTCTTAACGGAGAAGATGTTGTTTCAACAAGTTTTGTAGGTACTAATTTTGTTATAGATGGACTAACTCAAACATTCAACTTAGGATCTGGTTTAAACCAAACAGTTGTTGCCGCTCCAAGTTATTACACATTTAGCTCATCAGATGTTGATGTGTTACAAGTAAGTGAGTTAGGCATTGTTACGGTTGTTGGCAATGGTACGGCAACAGTTACTGCTACGATAGCCGGAGTAAAAGCTAAAGGATCATTAACTATTCAAGCTTTAGGACAATTTACCTTTGCTCCTACTCCAACTTTACCCGCTAGTGATGTAATTTCACTTTTTAGTGATGCTTATACCAATAGACCTGTAGATTTTTACAATGGGTATTACGAACCTTATCAAACCACAACTTCTAATGATTTTCAAATAAATGGAGATCATATATTAAACTATGAAAATTACAACTTTGTAGGTATTGAATTTAATAAAAATGTACCAACTATTGATGCTTCAGAAATGACAACGATGCATGTAGACATTTTTATTCCAAATAGTTTCGATCCAGCTTCAACAATTCGTATTAATCTAGTAAACTTTGGTGCCGATGGAGCATTTGGTGGCGGAGATGATACAAGTGTCTCTAAAGTTCTTTCCACAACCACTACACCAGCTTTAGTAACAGGCCAATGGATTAGTGTAGAGTTTGATATTACTGGTTTAACAAACAGAAGTAAACTTGGTCAAATTGTTTTTGACGCGGACGGAGATACCACACCAAGACCCTCAAGTTTTTATGTGGATAATCTTTATTTCCACAAGTAAAAGAAATTAAAAAAATAAAAGATGAACAAAACAATAAATTTTATAATAAAAGAAAGAGCATTACTGTTTAGGTCTTTTCTATTGGTGGCAGTTTTTTGTGTCTCAAGTTGCTCTACCGATGACAAACAGACGGTTGCTAGATTCACAGATCTTGTTATGTCTGATGAATTTACTACCAATGGAGCTCCTAACCCAGCTACCTGGGGTTACGAAATAGGCACTGGCGAAAATGGTTGGGGTAATAATGAATTACAATATTATACAGACCGTACCAAAAATGTAACAGTACAAAACGGTGTACTCATAATTACTGCTCAAAAGGAAGACTATAATGGCGCATCTTACACATCTGCAAGACTTGTAACAAAAGGAAAGTTCGAACAGGCTTATGGTCGTTTTGAAGCACGTATTTGGGTGCCTGGAGGTTCAGGTCTTTGGCCTGCCTTTTGGATGTTAGGGGCTGATAGTGATCAAGTTGGTTGGCCACAATGTGGCGAGATTGATATTATGGAATATCGAAGACAAGAACCAACAAGCGTGAGCGGAAGCATTCATGGACCAGGTTATTCTGGAGCTACAAACCCTCAAGGGCAAATCACAAAAAGTTATGATTTACTAAATGATCGTTTTGATGCAGGCTTTCATGTTTTTGGTATTGAATGGGGTCCAGAGTATATAAATTACTATGTAGATGACGTCTTGTATAATCAAATAACACCTGAGGATCTTGAAGTAACACCAGATGATGGTTCAGGAGCTTTAGGTGAATGGGTTTTTAATAAACCGTTTTATATCATTATCAATTTAGCAGTAGGAGGCAATTTTCCTGGCTTACCAGATAGTGAAACTACTTTTCCTCAAAGCATGCTTATAGATTATGTGAGAGTATATAAAAACAACTACAGCAACTAAATAAAAAATACGATGAAAAAACTAATTAAAAAATTTAAGCAGATTTCCATTTTGATCTTAGCAATATCCTTGATAGGATGCCAAGACGATGAGACAACATATCCAAAAGTTGTTGCCGGTTTTACCTATACTCTTAATGCAGATACTGGTACGGTAACATTTATAAACGTTTCAGAAAACTCAAACACGTATGTTTGGACGTTTGGAGATGATACGAGTTCTTCTGAAATCAACCCAGTAAAAACGTATCCATCAGGAACCTATTCAGTAACTCTTAAAGCTAAAAATGTTGCTGGAGCCTATGATACTTTTCAAGATGAGATAACAATAAGTATTCCACTTCCTGTAGCATTACCCATAACATTTGATGATGCTAACGTAAAATATGATGTGGCTACCTTTAATGGTGCAGCATTTGATATAGTTGATAATCCAGATGCTTCAGGAACAAATAGTACGGTTTCTAAGGTAGGTGCTATCACCAATAGTGGAGTTGCTTATGAGGGTATTAATTTTGATTTAGGAACAGACATAGATTTAACGACAGAAAAAACTATTAAAATGAATTTCTGGGCAGATGCCGCAGTAAGCGTTTTATTAAAATTAGAAGAAGGAACAGGAGATGCTATTGAAGTTACAGCTAATCATGGTGGTACTGGATGGGAAGAGATGTCGTTTAGTTTTAATTCGTCAAATAAATATTCAAGACTAACCATTTTTGTAGATGGTCCTGGAACAACAGTTGGTACATTTTATATAGATGATATCATGCAAATTGAAACACCAGTTGCTGCAAATGGATGCTCAGGAACTGTGGTTGCAGCGACTACATTTCCTGTAGATTTTGAAGCGTGTGAGTCTTTTATTGACTCTTTTACAGATGGCGGAAGTATTACTACAGAGCTTGCTGCAAACCCTGATAAAGCAGGTATAAATACGTCTGATTATGTGCTTAAGGTAGTTAAAGCTACAGCAACAAATAGATGGGCAGGTATTCAAAACGCATTCCCTGATAATTTTGATGCGACAAAAACACTTAAGATGAAAGTATATTCATCTAAAGCTAATGTTGTTATAAAAATAGAAGTAAATAGTAATCCACAACCAAGTGGTTCTGGAAATCCTGGACCACAATATGTAACTATAACAGATGCTAATACTTGGACAGATGTAGAAGTTACCTTTACAGGAATTCCATCTAACAATACAGGTCTTAATCAAATTGTTATAAAACCAGATAATCCAGATGGTACCGATGGAACTTTAACAGATTCAGAAGCGACTTATTATTTTGATGATATTGAATTTGTTGATGCTGGAGGTTCGGTTGCAACAGCACCAACAACTGCGGCACCAACTCCAACACAAGATGCGGCTAATGTTGTGTCTGTATTTAGTGATACTTACACAGATTTAGCGGGTACAAATTTTAACCCAGGTTGGGGACAAACTACGGTACAAACTGTTGAATCCATTGCAGGTAATAATACATTAAAATATGCAAATTTCAATTATCAAGGTACAGAGTTTTCTACCCCGCAAGACTTATCTACTATGGAGTTTGTGCACATAGATGTATGGACATCAGATGCCACAGTTGTAAAATTTACACCTATAGGAGGAGGAGAAACATTATTGGCATTA
>JBNKYB010000068.1:0-30652 GCA_050300615.1 Flavobacteriaceae bacterium
GAGCGGGAGACCGGGTTCGAACCGGCGACATTCAGCTTGGAAGGCTGACGCTCTACCAACTGAGCTACTCCCGCAATTATTTTTAAATCCTTTGTTTAGTAGTGGGGAGAGCAGGATTCGAACCTGCGAAGGTAAAACCAACAGATTTACAGTCTGTCCTCGTTGGCCGCTTGAGTATCTCCCCATTAAAAAAACCATTCACTCTATTTAAAGAACTTGAGCCGATAGAGGGACTCGAACCCACGACCTGCTGATTACAAATCAGCTGCTCTAGCCAGCTGAGCTACATCGGCTTTTTTGCCTTTTTTCACACCAAAAATTCAGCATAAAAAAGTCCGCTATTTCTAACGGACTGCAAATGTATAGATTTATTTTTTTAATCAAAACATTTTTTAATAAATTTTATTATAAATATGCTCTTAATTTTTCTTTTCGCTTTTTTAACTGTCTCTCAAGCGATGAAATTGCCATATCTGCACCTTCTTCAAAGGTCTTACATTGTTTTTTTACTACAAAACAATCTCCTGGCACACTTACTCTTGCTTCAAAAATTTTATTTTCTTTATCACTTGTGTTTTCAACTTTTAGATAAACATCTGATTGGATGACTTTATCATAAAACAAATCCAACTTATCCATGCGTTTTTGAACAAAATCAATCAATTTATGATCGGCTGTGAAATTTACTGATTGCATGTTAACTTTCATACTTTTAATTTTTTGGTTAGACAATAAACATATTTTGCTATTTTTTACTCCTTGGATGTGCATTTAAATGCACCTTTTTTAATTCTGCAATACTATTATGTGTATAAACTTGTGTTGCAGCTAAACTTGAATGTCCTAAAAGTTCTTTAACAGCATTTAAATCTGCACCTTGATTGAGTAAATGTGTTGCGAAAGAATGCCTTAATATATGCGGGCTTCTTTTTACCTTTGAAGATGCTATACTAAAATAATCATTAATTATTCTGTAAACAAATGTTTCATATATTTTAACTCCTTTTTGTGTTAAAAATAACATTTCATCGTCTTTAATATTGGGCAACTCTTTTCTTACTTTTAAATATTTTAATAATGTATCAAGTACAGGTTTTATTAACGGAACGATGCGTTCTTTATTTCTTTTACCTAATACTTTTAACGTTTTATTATCAAAATTAATACTGTCGCATTTTAGCTGTACCAATTCTATACGCCTTATTCCTGTTGAATAAAATAATTCAATAATCAATTTATTGCGAATACCTTCAAAGGAATCCTCAAAATGCAATTCATCTAAAACCATAGATACTTCTTTTTCTGAAAAAGGAATCTGGATTTTTTTGCTTGTTTTTAAAGCGCGATGTTTTGCTAATGGATTAATCTTAATATCTTCTACTTTAATAAGAAACTTAAAATAGGTATTTAATGCTGATATTTTTCTGTTAATACTTCGGTTTGAAATATTTTCATCAACTAGCGAAACAATCCAACTTCTAATTTGTGGATAGTTAACGTTTTTAATAGAATCAGCATCATACTCAGATATTATGAACTCTTTGAAACTTTTTAAATCATTTTCATATGCATTCACTGTTAACTTTGAATAGTTCTTCTCTAACAATAAATAATCTGTAAATGATTTGAAAGACATATTAACATTTGTTTAAAGTTTAAAGTTAGAAGTTAAAAGTTAATAGAACAACTTTTAACAAACTATATTATGCTTATTGGTTTGAATATAAAAACTAAAAACACGCTTAAATTTGTTAAAAACCAATAAGTTGCAAACAAAACAAAACAAAAAATCCCGCTTAAAGCGGGATTTTAATTTTATATAAGAACAGATTAAATATCTTCTGCATCTCTTAATCCTTGAATGTATTGAGCTTTCTGAATTTGAGCTCTACGTTCTACAGATGGTTTTGTAAATTGTTTACGAGCTTGTAACTGACGTTTAGTTCCAGTCTTGTCAAACTTTCTTTTAAAACGCTTTAACGCTCTATCTATATTTTCTCCTTCTTTAATTGGTATTATTAACATAGTGTCTTAACCTCCTCTCTTTTAGAATTTCAGGCTGCAAATATAAATACATTTCTGGAATTACAATTTACAATTCTGAATTTTTTCAAAAAAATTATGCCTTAGGTTTATATTCCTTTTTATCTATAATAATTTTAGCCAATATTTCTCTTAATATTTCTGATGTTCCACCACCAATAGTCCCTAATCTACTATCGCGTAATAATCTTGCCATTGGATAGTCTTCCATATACCCATATCCTCCCATAAACTGTAGACATTGATATATAACCTCATCGGCCATTTTGGTTGATTTTAGTTTAGACATAGTTGCCTCTTTGACTACATATTCACCTTTATTTAATCTATAAGTCACAGAATAATTAAATGATTTGCAAATTTCCATATCTGTATATAAATCTGCAATTGAGTGCCTCAATGCTTGGAATTTGTCAATTGTTCTTCCAAAGGCTTCTCGTTGAGACATATATTTCAACACATATTCAAGCGCAAACTCAGCTCTTGCATGTGCATTTATCCCCATAATAAGGCGCTCTAAAGCAAAGTGTTGCATTATATATCCAAACGCTTCGTCTTCTTTACCTAATAAGTTACTAGCTGGAACCTTTACATTATCAAAAGCAATTTCTCCTGTATCAGATGCATTCCAACCTAATTTATTTAATTTAGAAGCAGTAACTCCTTCTGTTTCCCTGTCTACAACAAAGATACTTATACCTTTATTACCCAACTCCGGGCTAGTTTTAGCAGTTACAATTAAATAGTCGCTATAAACTCCATTGGTAATAAACGTTTTCGAACCGTTAAGGAGATAATGATCTCCTTGTTTAACAGCTGTACTTCTCATACCTGCTACATCACTTCCTCCAAAAGGTTCTGTTATACACAAACAACCTATCTTATCGCCTGTAATACTTGGCGCTAAATATCGTTTTTTAATATCATCATTACCTTCTGTATTGAGATGTGTCATTGCTAAATAAACATGTGCCCATATAGCTGCTGCAAATCCTCCTGAATTAATTTTTTGAAGTTCTTCTAAAAAAATTATCGCATAAAAGAGATCTAAATTTAACCCTCCATAAGCTTCTGGATATGATATGCCCAAGAACCCCATGTCTCCAAATTTCTTCCATATAAATCTCTCAATTGCACCCTCTTTTTCCCATTTATCTATATATGGAACTACTTCTTTCTTTAAAAAATCTTGAATACTTTCTCTAAAAAGTTTATGCTCTTCGGTGAAGTACATATTGTTCATGCCAACCATTTTTTTAATCGAACGACAAATATAATTTAATTATCCCGATTTTATTTATTGGGAAGTCTTTAACTTTTGTTAATTCGTCTAATGATTTAAAACCTTCTCTTAACTGTCGCTCTTCAACAATATTGTGAGCTAAATTATAATCTATATGTTGTATGGTTACAAGCTGATCTACAGTAGCTGTATTTAAATTAATTTTTTGGATTTGTCTTGGCGTTTTTACCGTAAACTCTTGCGTAATATTTGCAATAACTTCTGGTGTTAATCCATTTACATCTTGAAGTTGAATATCGGCAATAAAGCCTCCTATAAACTTATTTCGAAGTTGAATTATCTTTTTAGAATAATAGTCTCCAATACCATTAATCTGTTGAAGTTGTTTAGCTGTTGCTGTATTTAAATCTCGTTTTTGAGCAAACGTTTTTGGTTTATTAGTATAAGTAGGATTTTTATTTGCTTTTGTTTTGGTAACCCATTCGGGGAATTTAAAATAAGGAGAAATCCTTTGTAATAAAGAATCTGAAACCTTTGTGACTTCTTGAAATTGTTTTACTGAATTAATCCAGTTTCCTTGGTCTCTAAAAGCGAGTAATCTATCAATTTCTTCATTACTCATTCCTAAAGTATACCCCTTATAATCGCTGATGTAATTTGGATTGAATGGATATATTTTTGGAGCTCGCTTTTCAACCTCATCAGCCCGTAAAGAATCAATTTCTTTCTGAAATTTAGCGAGTTCTTCTTGGTTTATTTCAATTTCAAGTTGAGAATTACCTACATAAAAGTAGATACATTGTAGAACAACGATTATTAGAATTAATAAAAAAATCCCATAGCGTTGACTTTTAGAAAACTTTAAATGAGATGTTTTAAAATTGAATGCCACTATTTTTTATCTTTCTACGTCATCATTTTCGGTGTAAGAATCAGGCTCAGGTTTAGGTGGGGTTGTTAAAACCTTATAGAAAAAGTATCCCATAAAAGAAATAATAATTCCTTGTGCTCCTATTAGCATTATTAAAGCTTCAGTATTCATAACGTTGCCCTCCCTTCTTTAACTCGTTTATTATACGCTAAATATATTAGTAAAGATATAAATATAAATAATGACAGCAATAAAACTCTAGCCATGTTTATATAAAACATTTTATCATCTAAACTTTGAATAATTTGAGGATCTGTAGCCGCAGCAATTTGATCTTTTAACCCCGACTGAGAAATTGTTTTGATAATAGATGTATTTGATAAACTCCAGCCATTACCAGAAAAAAGACTTTTTAAATTACCCGACCAATCATTATCAAGTGGTGAAAACAAAGAACCTAAAAACACCACAATGAGCATAAGAGGTGTAACAAATTTAATGATGAACTTATAAATATGAGGTACCTTAACATCAGCTCCATCGGTGATCTCCTTCCAGCCTTTCTTCAGACCAAAAATCCACGAAAACAATATGGTTTCCAACATAGCGAAAATAACTAAACTAACGGTTCCTGCCCAGTAGTCATATTCATCAAACACACCTTGCTGATAAAACAAGACCGTTGGCAAGCCCATTACTAAAGCCAGTGCACCAAAAGTCCAAGCTCCTTTATTATTATTCCAACCAAATTCATCTCTCATAAAACCTATCCACGGTGTACCCATAGCTAAAGAGCTTGTAATACCAGCAAAAAACAACAAACCAAACCACATTAATCCAGCTATTGCGGCCAAAATTGGTCCCCATTGCTCAAACAAATACGGCATGGTTTGAAATGCCATACCAAAACTTGCATTATTTAAAACCCAATCCAATCCTAAATACCCAGCAGCAATTGGAATTACTATTGCACTACCTAAAACAACTTCCACAAATTCATTCATAAAACCAGCAGACAAAGCATTTAAGGCAATATCATCTTTGCTTTTTAGATAGGCCGCATAACAATGAATAGTTCCCATACCTACAGATAGGGTGAAAAATATTTGACCTGCGGCAGCCATCCACACTTTTAAATCAAGTAAAGAACTGTATTGTGGCGTCCATAAAAAGCTTAGTCCATCCCATGCATTAGCATTTGGAAACAGATCCGATGCTCCGCTTGTACCAAGCGTATAGCCTCGTATTGCTAAAAGTATTCCAAACAAAATTAAAAGTGGCATTCCTATTTTAGCCACTTTTTCTATACCCTTTAAGCCTTTTGATAAAATAAATACATTAATTATTAAACAAATAACATAAAACAAAACGGCCTCGTAAGGGATTCCTGTTGTACTTTTTGAAATATCTATATAAGAATTAAAAAAACCTGCTACTTCACTTTGGCTCATTCCTATAAAAGTTCCTTTTAAAGAATGATACACGTAAGACATCGTCCATGATTCTATATAGGTATAATAGGCTACAACCGCAATGTTAGTAAAAATACCAAAGCCGCCAACATATTTCAAAACCCTACCTTTCACCATAGAATCTAAGATATAAGGCGTACTATGATTGCCTGATTTACCTCCAAATCTTCCAGAAGACCATTCAATGAATAGTAACGGGATACCCATTAACAGAAAACAAACTAAATAAGGAATTATAAAGGCGCCACCTCCATTTTGAACAGCTTGTACAGGAAACCGTAAAAAGTTACCTAAACCAACAGCATTTCCTGCCATTGCTAAAATGAGACCTATACGAGAGCCCCAAGCATCATTTTTATTAGACATATACCGCTAGATAAGTATAATTAAAAAGCGAATATCGTTAAAAAAATAACATGTCTCCCAAAAAATATTCCAAACCATAAAAAAATCCCATTTATAATTTCTTAGAAATCTTAAAACGGGATTTTAATTTATATAAAAATAATTTTATTGCACTTCCTGCACAGTAGTATCTTCTTCTGAAACTGGAGCATCCATATTACCTATTTTTATGGCATTAAGATATTTTTTGAGCTCTTTATTTACTTTTGGAGATAAGATTACCAATCCAATAATATTAGGGAATACCATTGCAAAAATCATGGCATCAGAAAAACCAATTACAGCCTCTAAACTTGAAGAAGCCCCTATAATTAAAAATATCAAAAACAATAATTTATAAACGGTATCCGATACTTTTCCTTTTCCAAATAGAAACTTCCAAGCTTGTAACCCATAATACGACCAAGAAATCATGGTAGACACTGCAAATAAAACTACCGCTACAGCAAGTACTATGGAGAAATGCGGAATGGCAGAATCAAAAGCTACCGATGTTAAGTCTACACCTCCAATAGGTTGATTTGTACCATTAAGGATTACATTACTAGCTGCATCTAAATTTCCATACGTAAACAACTTATGCTTAGCATTAGTTATAATGATTACGATAGCAGTCATAGAACAAATAACCACCGTATCTACAAACGGTCCTAACAATGCTGTTAATCCTTCACTAGCAGGATATCTTGTTTTTACTGCGGAATGAGCTATAGAAGCTGACCCAACTCCTGCTTCGTTTGAAAACGCTGCTCTTTGAAAACCAACTATTAATACCCCAACAATACCACCAAAAGCAGCATTGGGTTTAATAGCTCCTTCCCAAATTTCACCTAAGGCAAATGGAATCATATCATAATTAATACCTAAAATAACAAATCCTGCAAGCACATAAACAATAGCCATAAAAGGAACAACTTTTTCGGTTACTTTTCCAATTCTTCTAATACCACCTATAATAACCAGACCAACAATAAATGCTAATATAATTCCTATATACAAACCAGCATTAGGGTTTGTAAAATCTGCTAAATCTATTAACTGTGAAGCCGCTTGATTAGATTGAAACATATTACCACCACCAAATGATCCACCTATGCACATAATGGCAAAAAATACTGCTAAAACTTTACCAAATCCTTTCATTCCTAATTCGCCCAATCCGGTAGTTAAATAGTACATCGGGCCTCCATAAGTTTTACCTTGCTCGTCAACCTCTCTGTATTTTACCCCCAAAGTACATTCTACAAATTTTGAGGCCATTCCTAAAATTCCTGCTAAAATCATCCAAATGGTTGCCCCAGGACCTCCAATGGCAATAGCCACGGCTACCCCTGCGATATTACCTAACCCTACTGTCGCAGATAATGAAGCTGTTAAAGCCTGAAAATGCGTTACCTCACCAGGAACTTCCCCTTCAATTTTTACGGCTCCTACTATTTCTCCATCTTCTACCTCTATTTCCTCACCTCCTGGTACGTGATGATCTAAGTGATCATATTTACCCATTGCTGTACGGATACAAATCTTTATATATCTAAAATTAACACCTTTAAAATATACAGTAAAGAAAAAGGCACCTACTAAAAGAAGAATAATTACAATTGGCAAATCTTTCCCAGCTATTTGAACGGGATAAAATATTAAATCGACAATTGGCTTGGTGTATTTTGCAAAAGCATCATTTATAGATTCGCCTAAACTTTTTTCTTGTGCAAAGGTTAATATTGGAAAAATTACAGTACATATAGTAAGAAGATATTTCTTCATAGTGAATTTTTAAAAATTTTTATTGATTATTATTTTTAATAGTAATGATGCGTTTTTCATTCTTTTTTTGAACAATTCGCATTAAAAAGTAGCAAGATGCTAAAAAAAAATGGCTTTTTAAAACATCCATTGTTAAAATGAGTAATTTAATTAATCTATATTATACTCTGAATTTAAAACCTCAATTTGTTCTGGCCTACCTAAAACAATGATTTTGGATTTGGGCACAAGCCTTAATTCTGCCTCAGGATTTACAATATACTCACCATTTTCATCTTTATAACCAATTACAGTACAACCCGTTTTTCTTCTTAAGTCTAAATCCTTGATAGTTCTAATCTCCTTGGTGTTGTATAATTTTTCTACAGCTACTTCTTCAATATTAATATTAGATTTTCCAACAATGGATAAATTATCAAGAAACTCCATTAAGCCAGGCACAACTACTAGAGATGCCATATGGTCTCCTCCTATTTTATCTGGTAAAATTACATTGTTAGCTCCTGCAAACTTTAATTTTTCATACGATGATTCTTGAGACGCACGGCTTATAATATTAATATTTTTATTCATTTGTCTTGCCGATAGGACTACAAACAAATTATCTGCATCACTTGGTAAAGCAGAAATAAAACATGAAGCTCTATCTACTCCAGCTTCCAAAAGAATTTCATCTTCATTTGCATTTCCAATAACATAAGGAACCTGATCCATCTCAAGTCTTTCTATAACATCTCTGTTTTTTTCAATTATCACAAACGATCTATTATGAGCTGCCAACTTTCTTGCTGCTTGTTTGCCATTTCTTCCGTAGCCACAAATAATAACATGATTTTTAAAGTTATCAATCAGTTTTTGCATCTTTTTTTGTTTTAATTCTTCAAAATTATTTTTGCTTAAAATATATTCTGTAATAGTAGATAAGGCGTAACCAACAACTATTAAACTTATAAAAATTAAAAATATAGTAAATATCTTGGCATTTTCATCAAGTGGTATTACCTCTCCAAAACCAACTGTAGTAATGGTAATAACCGTCATATAAAAGGCGTCGATCCATTTATAATGTGAAATTACTCTAAATCCAAATACACCAAATATTAAAACAACCAATAATAGAAATATGGCTATATATATTTTCTTTTTGAAAAAGATTAAAAGTGGATTCATAAATCAAATACAGATGAGCGTTTTGTGTATAATAAATCTTTAATATGCATCCAGAATGCTATAAATAAATACAGCGCAAAACCAAAACCTACCGTAACAAAGGTTAAATACATAAATGTTATACGAACAACTTTTGCCCTAATACCTAATCTGTCTGCTATACGCTGACACACATAGTATCCTCGCTTTTGAAAATACAATAAGGCTTTGTAAAAAATATTCATATGTTAATTGTATTAATTATAAGATGTAATTCACCAAGACTAATTAGCACAAACTTACACGTTATTTATTTGGTTTATTTATATGTTGCAAATTAATGATTTCTTGTTAATATTTCATTACCTATATCGCAATGTAAACATCTATTTTTATCACAATACTCATTTTTTAACTGAATTAATGCTTGAGACTGCAATGCGGATTTTGAAACTGGCTTTATTGAATTAAACTTTTCAATAATACTGTTCTTTTCTGAAACTATATCTTCTACTAAATTTATAATATCATGATCTATTTGTTTTCCTATATGAAGGGCATAACTAAACTTAAAAGGGATAATGGTATTTATTAACAGTAAATCTACAAAGGCTTTAGTAATTCGTTTCTTTGAAGGCTTAGACGATTTTCCAAACGAAAAATGCGTTTCCCAATACGAAGATGTTTCTACTGAAAACAAGTTGTAAAATTCATCTTTATGCTGTAATTCTATAATTTTAGAAAACAAGTTTTTATGGTAATGATACAAACTCGCTAGTTGTGATAAACGAATTGTAGGGAAGTTAGCCGGTCGTAATCTAAAAAACTGAATAGGGATAAGCGTCTTATTCGGTAAGCCAAACTTTTGTTTTAAAAACTTATACTCTTTAACTAAATTCAAATAATAGTTATCTTGAATATCACTTTCCAATAAATCTGCTTGACCAAAAAGTAAAGCTTCAAGAACGGCTTGGTTAGATTGTACTTTTCGTACTATTGAAAAATCTATTGAATCTGCAATACTTAAAAAAGCATCTCCGTTTACCTTTAGTCCAAAGTTTTTAGCTAAAATTTTAAATAAAACTGCTTCCCAATCATTTTTTGAGTCAATTAAGAGTTCTTTAATACGAATAGATTTTCTTTCTAAACGTTCAAAATATAAACGTTCTAGCCAATTGTTTACTCTAAAATCATCAATTCTAGCAAAATCTTGTTCACAATTAATCCATTTTTCAGATTTAGAAAATAATTTTTCATAATTGTGTAGTGTATCTTTAGGTATAAAGTGCTTTAATTCTAACGTTGGAATCTTGGTATTATCTTTTCTATACACATCTGTATCATGTTCCCAAACAACATGTAAAATAACATTGTCATAATTAGAATCGGTTTCATGATTATGTAAATACCAATCTGATGATTTTACATGTACCTCAACACTCCCAGCCCAAAGTTGATTACCAATTCGTAATTGTGCATTAAAAAAATCTGGCCCTGTATCTTGATTATAATCACCAACAGAAATAATAGAAATTTGCTCGTTACTATCGGTTTTTATTTTTGAAATCTCAAATTTCTTATATCTCCATAAGTAATGTAAAAAATCTTCTTGCATCTTACTAAACTAATAAATCTTCTTGAGTCATCTAAATTAAAATGATATCTGTATCTTTTTACTTATTAAATCAAACTATTTCGCAAAAATAAGGTCTAAAATGTAAATACTTTATTTTGAACCAAGAAGCCAATCTAATTAAAAAACTTAAAAATCCTAAGCTAAAGAATGAAGCCTTTAAGGATTTGCTTGATTTGTATCAAGAACGATTATATTGGCATATCAGAAAAATTGTAATTACCCACGATAATGCCAACGATGTTTTGCAAGAAACATTTTTAAGAATCTTTAGAGGCATTGATAAGTTTCAAGAAAAAAGCACATTGCACACCTGGATGTACAAAATAGCATATAATGAATCGATACGCTTTTTAGAAAAAAACAAAACATCTGTATCCATCGATCAAGACGATAATTCGTATATCAAAAATTTAAAAGAGGACACTTATTTTAACGGAAATGAATTGCAGTTGAAATTGCATGCTATCATCTCAAACCTTACAGACAAGCAAAAACGTGTTTTCCAAATGAAATATTTTGACGATTTAAGCTTCCGAGAAATATCAGAGATATTAAATATTAGTGAGAACACTTTAAAATCATCGTATTACAGCGTTGTAAAAATCATTGAAGAAAAAATTTTGACTGAATGCTGAACAAACTATTTTAAAAAACTAAGGTCAAAACTTAAAAACCAACAACAATGAAAACATCAAATAAAAATAAAGAACACATTACAAAGCTTCATAAGGACAAACTAGGCATGGATATTCCAGAAGATTTTTTTACAAAATCAAAAGAGGATATTCTTAGCAAAGTCTCAACTCCAGAAAAACCTAAGCAAACTATATTTTGGCTAAAACCAATAATAGCCTACCCTATTGCTGCCAGTATAGTTCTTGCCATAGCACTAACATTTTGGATGAAAAATGATCAAACAAAAACTAATATTCAGATAACAAATTCTAAAGACATTAAATTAATGGAACCTGAACTTCTTGAGGGCGACTTTTTAGTATCGTCTCTTTTAGTCCCAGATTCCGAAGTAGACGGATATCTAGACCATTATATAGTTAATAATATTATTGTTGAAGCAGAATTATCTGAAGAACAATTAGAAAACATCTTTATCAATTCTCTTTTTGTAGATGACTCACTACTAAACAAGTATCTAAATGAAAGTTTAATTGATAATTTAATGATATAATTTCCAAACTATTTAAACCTTTAAGGTTCTAATTAATAAAGACATATACATATAACAATTTAAATCCCGTAATCATGAAAGCACAAGTAAAAACAGTAGTCGTCCTATTAAGTTTAGGTTTATTTTTAATGACTGGTAGCACTCTTTTTGCACAAGACGTTGACTATACTCCTATTATGAAGCAACTATCTACACAACAAAAAGAAATGTTGCAAACACAACGCCAGTTAATGCTAAAAAATCGTGAACAACTTAAAGCTTCATTAACAGATGCACAGTTGGCTATTTTACAAGACAGAACTCAAACCAAAGATCAAATAAGATTGCGATTGAGAGAAACATTTACTGACGAACAAAAACAAATAGTTCAAAATCAAGAAGGTCAATTACGTCAAGTTAGACAACAATTAAGACAATCATTAACCCAAGAACAACGTCAAATATTGCGAGAATGTATGCAACAAACCAGACAATCTGCAGGTCAAGGTGAGATGAGAAATGGCGAAGGTTTTGGCGCAAATGGAGGTAATGGAGAACGCGTTGGAGGAAATAGAGGAAGTGGAGGCGGAAGCGGTAATGGAAATGGAAACGGGGGCAATTAAAACCTCTATACCATGAAAGCTTATAAATTATTTAAAAACTATTTTTTAGCATTTTGGTTGCTGCTGTTTACAGTGGCAACCTCAGCTAATTTATATGCCCAAGAACCCAAAGAAGATGAACTAGATTTACTTCTTGACGATCTCTTCTTTAATGACCAACAATTTATCAATGATATTTTAGACTCATTCAATACCTACAGTTTTATCTACACTAACGTATCCTTTAATAGCAATACATTTTTTTCTGGCCGCGATTCGGGAGTTGACCAATTTAATATGGTTCCACAAATATCATATTTTAGCTCTTCAGGATTTAATATTAGTGTTTCAGGAATATATTATGAAACCTTTACTCCTAACTGGGATTTTACTAATGTTTCTGTAGGTTATTACAATACTATTGGCAAAAAAAAGCTCCTTAATTACAATGTTGGATATTCACATTATTTTTATTCTAACGGTTGGGATACCTTTACCAATTCAGTAGACTTAAGTCTTGGTATTCGAAATAAGAAAAGAACCTTAGGCACAAAATTAAGTGTATCTTATTTATTTGGAACAGATCAATCTTTTCAATTAGTATCGCGCAGTTATGCTAATTTAACCTTAACCAGAGACAAGAATTTTATTCTGAAATTCAGGCCTCAACTTAGCTTTTTAATTGCACAACAAACAACAGCTTTAGAACAATTAAACACGCAAGGAGACACGGTAACAACTGAATATATTTACAATGATGTTTTTGATTTATTGAATACACAAGTCAATATTCCTCTTACGCTATCCACTAAATCATGGGATTTTGAACTAGGTTACAACATTAATTTTCCTTCCCCAGTTGAAACCGAACCTAACTTAAAAACAACAAGTTTTTTTAATATTTCAATAGGATATTTAATTGATTTTAAATAACTATTTTTAATTAATTAAATGCTAAAAAACGCAAAAATAACATCTTATCTGAATTAAATTTTGAGGCTACCTTTTTTTGTATAAAACTCAATAAATGAGTAACTTTAACTAATTAAAAGCATCATGCAAAAAAACCTCCTTATTATATATTCTTCAGTAGATGGGCAAACCTTAAAAATTTGTAATACAATAACAGAACATCTTAAAGAAAACAACCAAGGCGTTGACCTTTTTTCAATAGATGGCTTTGATAAAAACATTAATACTTATGATAAAATTGTTATAGGCTCAAGTATTCGTTATGGTGTTCATCACAAAAAAATTATTGAGTTTATAAAAGCTCACAAAGATGAACTTGAAGCTAAAACATCTATATTCTTTTCGGTAAATTTAGTTGCAAGAAAACCTGAAAAAAATGCTCCTGACACAAACCCCTATGTCGTTAAATTTTTTAAAACTATTGATTGGAAACCAACTTATGTAGAGGTGTTTGCTGGAAAGATTGACTATAAAAAATACACTTTTTTTGATAGAAAAATGATTCAACTTATTATGTGGATGACCAAAGGTCCCACCAATAAAGATGCTGAAATAGAATACACAAACTGGGACAGAGTTAAAAATTTTAGTTTAAAACTAATCGATTTATAAAGACTATTACTTAGAACTCAACTCATCTTAACTTTTTGTTTTTAACCGAAAATGAGTTGAAATTTGACTAGATAAACTATTTTTTGAAAGACATAGCATAGCTACGGCTAAAAAAGGTAGTGAAATATAGGTGAATTTCAGGCATTTTTTAGGAAACAGAAAAAGTCAAGATGAGTTCTTAAAAAACTCCCGATACTGCATTACCCTAAAATCAAACGTATTGAATTTAGGGTTTTTACTTTTTAAGTGTTTATACAAAGGTATTTTACTAATTGAAATGTTTGCCGCTCCTGAGCTTGATGTTAAAGACACCGTTTTTATGATTCTTAACGAATTTTCGTCTGTAGCTAATTTGTTTGGTAACTGAAATTGATGCACACGTGGAATGTCGTTTGAAACAAGATCTAGTTTAATTTTATAGTCTTTAATATGTTTTCTAAAGAAATACTCGGGACCATTTTTACTATTACCACCTGTAAACAATAAGGTATCAATATTTGAATATTGTTTTAAATAACCAATAATATCTCTAAGCACTATGTTCTTCATACCCAAATCTGAAGCATCAATTTTCTCCCTTTCGCAACTTTCAACAGTATCACAAATGCCAATTTTACTATCAATTAAAAACTGCTTACGTTGTTCAACAGCTTCTTTAGAATTATCATAACGTAAATTCAAATTATTAATTTTATCAATAAATAACCATAACGAATTGTAATAACTTCCATAACAAAAATCAACATCTTTTTCTAAAAGCTCTCCTCTTGAAAAGCGTGGTGGTGGCAAAGTTCCAACAATTAGCTTTGTTGTACTTTGCTTGATAAAAGGCGCATATGGATGTTGGTGTTTGAACACTATTTTTTAGGATTTTTATTAAAAGTTTTGTATTTTAAAATTTCTAAAAATTTACAACATTATGGGTAAAGGAGATAAAAAAACAAAACGTGGAAAAATTCACAGAGGCACCTATGGTAGTAGAAGACCTCGCATAAAAAAAAGACAATCTATTGAAAATAAAATAGATATTGATAACAAGGCTAAAGTTAAATAATGCTTTTCTTTAAAACCTACTAAAGGCTATTTCTTAGTTTTTCAACTTCAAGAATAGTATTTCTGTAAATTCGCTTGTTTTGCCTAGTCATGTATTGAGCTTCTTTATGAATTTCATCTAAAATATCTTTACCGTCTTCAATTTTATTTTGATTTATTAAAAACTTTGCAAGAACAAAACGCTCGTCATAAAAAGAAAAACGAACATCTATTTCTTTTAAGTTAGCTTCAGCCTCTTCTAGTTTTCCTATTTTTTCTAAAGATAAACCATACAAAAATTGCGATCTGGTTTTTTTAAATTCAACATGATCTATTATTTTTTCAGCATACAAAATAACATTCTCGTAGTCTTCAATAGCAAAATAAGATTTTATAAGTTGCTCAATCACATAAAAGTCGTTTTGAAAATTACCTTCTAAAGCACTTAAATAATGAGGAATTGCTTTTTCAAAGGCGTTAATTTCGACATAAGCGTCTGCTAG
Organism: Flavobacteriaceae bacterium; assembly: GCA_050300615.1. Taxonomy (GTDB): domain Bacteria; phylum Bacteroidota; class Bacteroidia; order Flavobacteriales; family Flavobacteriaceae; genus Yeosuana. Next base: position 15,473 of record JBNKYB010000068.1, read on the forward strand.
ATTAACTTTATTTTGATACGTTTCAGAAAACTGTAACTTCTTTTCTAAATCCTTTATTCGCTTTGTAGGGTTTATAATAGACACTACATTTTCTTGAATTTTATCTGCATCGCGTTTATTGTACACATTTACAATTAAATAAATTATACCTCCAATTAACGGAATAAACAAAATAACAAATATCCAATAGAATTCATTTCTATATTTAAATAGATGATATAAACAATAGACGTTAAGTATAATAACTAAGTAATACATTGAAAATTTATTAGATTGGATTTAAAATACTATTCAAAAGTAGGCATTATCTAATAAACACCAAGGTATTATCTTTTGACATAGACTCACTAAAGCCATACCCTTTATAATTAAACCCTTTTAAATCATCAACGGTTTTAGCATTAGTATCTACAATATACCTCGCCATTAAACCTCTAGCTTCTTTAGCATAAAAAGAAATAATTTTATATTGTCCATTTTTAAAATCTTTAAAAGATGCTGTTACAACTGGCACTTTTAATGCTTTAGTATCAATAGCCTTAAAATATTCATTACTGGCAAGATTTAAAAACAATTCGTCATCTTCAAGCTCTTTGTTTAAAGCATTTGTAACGGTTTTTTTCCAAAACTCATATAAGTTTTTATGTTTTCCAACTGGAAATTTTGTCCCCATTTCTAATCGATAAGGCTGTATTAAATCAGTTGGTTTTAATAAACCATATAATCCAGAAAGTATTCTAACAGTATCCTGAAGTATCTCTAATTTTTCATTGGTAATAGAATACGCATCTAACCCTCTGTAAACATCTCCACTAAAAGCATATACAGCAGGTCTTGCATTATCTGAAGTAAACGGTAATTCCCAAGCCTGATTTCGTTCATAATTTAAATGTCCTAAGGCATCAGAAATACTCATAAGTTTTGATAAATCTTTTGCAGATTTCTTTTTAAGCAAAGCATTAATCCGCTCTGCCTCTTTTAAAAACTGAGCTTCTGTTGTTATTGAATTTGGTAACTGACTTTCAAAATCAAGAGATTTTGCTGGTGATAATACTACTTTCATCTGTTAATATTTGTTGCTTTTTCAATAGTCAGATGGAATGCCTGTTTATTACTTTGATAGTAGAATTTCTCCTTATTAAAGGGCATTTCATCAATTTTTTTTGAAGTATCTAAATTACGATATTTCTTTTATTTTGCCATCCTGAAAGCTAAAGTTATAATCGCCTTTAATTATAAAATCCGACGTAAACGCTTCTTCCATGGTTGGAAAATAGGTTTTCTTGTTTTTATTAACCATAATAAACAAACCTTCGTCATTTCCCAAGGCACAAAACCTATCAAAATCGCCATCAAACACAGCAATTGGTTTTAGATCGTTTATGGTTTCAAATAAAGGTTTAATATGATCTGTAACCATAGCTATTTCACTAATTGAAAGAATAGTGTTTGGGTTAAAAGCTGTGTCACTTTCTATATTGATGCGCTCTCTGGCAATAAACTCTAAAATGTTATGGTCTGCATCATAAAAGTAAACAGACTTGGCTTTCCAACCAACAAAGTCCGCAATTGGCTCGTTATTAAATGTCAGGATATCTGTTCGTTGTTTTAACCAAATAAGTGCATCATAAATAGCTTTTGAAAGAATGTTAAACGCCAAATGTGCTGGTTTTATTTGCGATTTATATTGAAATATTAAGGTGCTTCTTCCTGTTTTAAAACTTATTTTTTGAGGTGTATCAAGAATTTGTTCAAAATTTAAAACCTGTTTGTAAAACTGTTTTTGTTTTTGAATATTGCGGGTAAATAATGTTATTTCTTGAACTATCATCCCTCAAAATTACTTAAGAATTTCTTTTAATTCTGATAATTTAAACTGATTTATTTTATGTAATTATAAATTGCTTTTATTGACATACCATAAATTGAATTTGTCGGAAAAAAATGATAACTTCGTTTACTTGTGTTTAACTTGTTGCAATAACTGTGGATATAAAACATTGAATGATTTCATATCATGTAGTTCCAACAATTAAAAAAAGCCGAATAAAATCATGTCATTAGAAAGACCAAAAATTACTTATTTTCTAGGAGCTGGGGCGAGTTATTCAGCTTGTCCAATTTGGTCCGAACAAGGAAATAAAATGATAGAACTAGCCTCTAAATATTTTAGCGCTAGTACAGAATACTTTTTAATCAGACCAAATGACATAATTAATAACACTCAAAAGATTATCTGGGATATTGGATATTTTGGATTAATGGCATCAAAATTTGGAACTATAGATACCTACGCAAAAAAACTACATTTAAATTCATCACACGCAGAACTGAGTAGATTAAAACTTTCTGTGAGTGTGTTTTTTACGGTTTGGCAACTAACCAATGATCAAGCTTTCAAATCTAGAAAGACTGGTGACTTTGAAGAAATAGACAAAAGGTATATATCATTATTTGCATCTATTTTAGAAAGAACTTCTTCTACTGATATTAGAATAAAAGACAATATTCGTTTTGTAAGTTGGAATTATGATTTACAATTGGAACATGCATTTAAATCTTTTAATCAAGATAATTTAAGTTGGGAATTCATATTTGAAAATTTGAATTTCAGAGCTGGTGTACAAGATAATAAAAGCTTGGACATTTGTCATCTAAATGGTTATCATGGCTTTTATAATGTAAAAGGTAAAGAAGAGCATTTTTTAGATTCTACTGATTCTAAAAGTATTGAAGAAATTATGAACAGCCTATCATTTTTATATAGTTCACATAGAAGTCATGGATTTAGTTTAATGAATCACATAAATTATGCTTGGGAGAAAAACCCAATCGCAAATAAAACAAGAGAGGAAGCACTAAAAATATTTTCAGAAACAGATGTATTAATAATCATTGGTTATTCTTTTCCAAATTTCAACAAGGAAATAGATAAAGACCTGTTTGAAAAATTACATGGGAGAAAAACTAAATTGTACTATCAAGATCCAAATGCTAGCATGAGTTTTATAAAACAGTTAGTAGATATTAATGATTGTGAAGTGATTTTAGAAAAAGACAAGTTTGATAATTTCATTCTACCATACGACTTCTAAAATAACTGTTGCCAACAAAACTTCAAAAAAATTACTCCTCCAACTCTTGATGCTTCGAATAATTTCGCCATTTCTCAATACACTGTTGCATATCCTCAGGAATCTCAGACGTAAATTGCATAAACTTGCCAGTTTTTGGGTGGGTAAAACCCAAGGTTTTGGCATGTAATGCTTGTCTTGGCAATACTTTAAAACAGTTATCTACAAACTGCTTATACTTGGTAAAGGTGGTTCCTTTTAGTATTTTATCACCACCGTAACGTTCATCATTAAAAAGTGTGTGCCCAATATGTTTCATGTGCACCCGTATTTGATGCGTTCTACCCGTTTCTAACTTACAAGACACTAAAGTTACATAGCCTAAACGTTCTAAAACCTTGTAATGTGTTATGGCTGGTTTTCCTTTATCAGCTTCATCACCAAAATAAACAGTGTTTTGCAACCTGTTTTTAGGGTGCCGTCCAATATTCCCTTCAACCGTACCTTCGTCTTCTTCAATATTTCCCCAAACCAAAGCGACATACTCGCGTTCGCTTGTTTTTTCAGCAAATTGAAGTGACAAATGTGTCATAGCTTGCTCTGTTTTTGCAATCACTAAAAGTCCGCTCGTATCCTTATCTATTCTGTGCACTAATCCTGGTCTGTCACTGGAGTTATTAGGTAAATTATCAAATCTATAAATAAGGGCATTTATTAAAGTGCCTGAGTAATTACCATGCCCTGGGTGCACCACCATGCCCGCTGGTTTGTTAACTACCAACAAAGTGTCATCTTCATAAACAACATCTAATGGAATATCTTCTCCAACCAACAAATTCTCATAAGGCGGATGCGCAAATAACACTTTAATCTCATCGAATGGTTTTACCTTGTAATTGGACTTAACAGGAACTCCATTAACAAAAACACTTCCGTTTTTGGCGCCTTCTTGAATTTTATTTCGAGTCGCATTTTCAATACGATTCATTAAATATTTATCTATACGAAGTGGAGATTGCCCTTTATCTACGGTAAATGCATGATGTTCGTACAAATCATCATTTTCTTCTTCGGGCAAATTTAAATTAGTAGCGTCCATAGTTAATTTGGTCTGTTTCCATTACCAAGAACCAAATCAATTTTTGTTGTTTTAGGAAGCATATCACCTGGCTGAATTTCTTTGCCTTTAAACATCATTTTCAACACCATATCTTTACCAATATTATCAACATACGTTAGTTTACCAACAACAAAACCTATGGCTTCCAATGTTGGTTTTGCTTGTCTAAAGGTGCGTTCTTTTAAATCTGGCACCGCTATTTTTCTATATCCAGATGGATTTAACGTAATATAAATTTTTCTGTCTTCTTTTACTTTTGCACCTGCAACTGGGTCTTGTTCAATAACAGAAAACTTAGGATATTTAGGATTAAAGTTTGCAGAATCCTGAATCTGCATCACCAAATGATTTTGCTCAAGTTCTATTTTTGCTACACTTATAGATTTTCCAGTAAGGTTAGGAACCGTTTCAAACTCGCCATGATTAGTCGCAACATTTAGCCATTTTAAAAGAATAAAACATAATACAACTAGTGCCACAACGGCTAATAAAACTTGCTTAAAAAAGGTTTTGCTGATAAGAAATTTAATAAGGCTCATGAATAGTCAAAATATTTTAAACAAAACTAAACAAATTTCTGTTTTAATCATTTAAATCGTTTAATTTCTCTTCTGTTATATACGCTTAATAAAACCAAAACGGATTAAATATGTTTATAATTATTTATTCTTATCCATAATGTTTAGAAGAAATAAATGATATTTTTACAAAACGATTTACCGATACATATTTTAACACATGAAAAAGAACATAGCTATTATTATGGGAGGCTATTCAAGTGAATACAAAATCTCCTTAAAAAGTGGAAACGTTGTTTATGACACCTTGGACTCTTCAAAATACAATCCATATCGCATTCATATTTTTAAAGATAAATGGGTTTATATAGATGATAACAACACAGAGTTCCCAATAAATAAAAATGATTTTTCTGTTACTATAAATAATTCAAAAATAACCTTTGATTGTGTGTTTAATGCTATACATGGCTCTCCTGGAGAAGATGGGTTTATGCAAGGATATTTTAAACTAATCAATATGCCACACACAAGTTGCGATATGTACCAGGCAAGTTTAACCTATAACAAACGTGATTTTTTAAGCACCTTAAAACCCTATGGTATTAAAACTGCAGAATCATTTTATTTAAATCTTGGCGATGCCATTAATGAAAATGCTATTATTAGTAAAGTAGGCTTACCATGCTTTGTAAAAGCTAATAAAGCAGGAAGTAGTTTTGGAATTTCTAAAGTTTATAAAAAAGAGGATTTACAAGGAGCTATTGATGTCGCTTTTAAAGAAGATGATGAGATTATTATTGAATCTTTTTTAGACGGAAAAGAAGTTTCAGTTGGCGTTATCACCTATAAAGGAAAAACTAAAGTTCTCCCTGTTACAGAGATTGTAAGCGACAACGATTTTTTTGATTATGAAGCAAAATACCAAGGAAAATCAAAAGAAGTAACACCCGCCAGATTAACGGAAGATGAGGAAACTAAAGTTACAAAAGCTGCCAAACAGGTGTATAATATTTTGAAAATGAAAGGGTTTTCAAGAAGTGAATTTATTTTTAAAGATGGAGAACCTCATTTATTAGAAATGAATACCATTCCTGGATTAACCAAAGAAAGTATTTTACCTCAACAAGCTGCTTGTGCAGGAATTAGCCTTAGCGATTTGTTTGACAATGCTATTGAAGAAGCCTTAAAATAATCGTTTTTAAGTCCTTTATTAATATTAAAAGTAATGTCCTGTGAGAATTACATCTGACTATTAAAAACATTTGGTTTTTAGCAGATAAAATAAAAATTGTAATTTTAGATTATGAAGAAAGCGCTTTTTCCAGGATCATTTGATCCATTAACATTAGGTCACGTTGATATTATTAAACGAGGTGTGGCGTTATTTGATGAAGTTATTGTAGCCATTGGAATCAATTCGGAAAAGAATTATATGTTTTCTTTAGAAGAACGCAAACAGTTTATAGAAGCTGCTTTTAAAAACCAGCCTAAAGTAAAAGTGGTCACTTATGAAGGACTAACGGTTCAATTTTGCAAAGAGATTAACGTTCCTTTTATTTTACGTGGCCTACGTAACCCTGCCGATTTTGAGTTTGAAAAAGCCATAGCTCATACCAATAGGCAACTTTCAGAAATTGAAACTGTATTTTTATTAACCTCGGCAAAAACTTCTTTTATTAGCTCTAGCATTGTTAGAGATGTTATTAGAAATCAAGGTGATTATACGGTTTTAGTACCAAATAGCGTTAGAGTTAGAAAATGAAGCCATTTGATATTAACTTTTTAGATCATGTTGCTATTAGAGTAAAAAACATCAATAGCTCCATTAATTGGTATTCTAAAGTTTTAGGTTTAACAATTTATAAACTTGAAGAATGGGGAGAATTTCCTGTTTTTATGCTCTCAGGAAAATCGGGAATCGCCATTTTTCCTGCCACTTTAGATGAAGATAAACTTCCTATGAATTCAAAAAATATTAAGATTGATCATTTTGCTTTCAACGTTTCAAACAAAGATTTTATTAAAGCAAAAGCATATTTTAATGAGATAAATGAAGCTTTTACATTTCAAGATCATCATTATTTTCATTCTATCTACTTAAAAGATCCAGACAATCATACGGTTGAACTAACAACCCTAATAATTGACGAAAATCAATTTTATAAATAATTTTTAAAGTTTATACTCAGACAGTCCTTTAGTAAAGGCCTCTGGGTTTTCTGCTAAATGATAGCGTGGATCATCAATATCTTCAACAATAACTTCCTTGAATTTTGGACTAGATTTGTACAACAATACTTTACAATCTTCACTCAAGTGCTTAAGCTTGATGGATTTGCCTTCGGCTTCATATTTATTTACTAAATTATAGATAGCTTCTATGGCAGAATGATCGCTAATTCTGGACTCTACAAAATCAACTTCAACATTTTCTGGATCATTTTTCACATCAAACTTATCGTTAAAGGCTATAATAGACCCGAAAAAAAGTGGCCCCCAAATCTCATAAATTTTAGTACCATCTTCACGCATACGCTTGCGAGCTCTAATTCGTTTCGCATTTTCCCAAGAAAACACCAAAGCACTCATAATAACGCCTGCAATAACTGCAATTGCTAAATCAAAAATAATGGTTAATGCAGATACCGACAACAACACAATCACATCACTTAATGGAATTTTATTTAATATTCTAAAGCTACTCCAAGCAAACGTACCAATAACGACCATAAACATGACTCCAACCAATGCCGCAATAGGTACTTTTTCAATAAGCCCTGATGCAAACAAAATAAAAGTTAACAAAGCTAAAGATGCTACAATACCTGATAGTCTGCCTCTACCACCTCCTTTAATATTAATTAGCGATTGACCTATCATAGCACATCCACCCATACCCCCAAAAAAACCGGTTATGATGTTGGCACCACCTTGAGCTAAACATTCCCGATTGGTATCTCCTCTTGTTTCTGTAAGTTCATCAACTAAGTTTAATGTCATTAAAGATTCTATTAATCCAATCGCAGCTAAAATAAGCGCATATGGAAAAATGAATTTAATAGTTTGGTAATTAAACGGAACTTTCTCAAAAATATCCCACTGAAAATGAGGCAATCCGCCTTTTAAACCTGTTCCACCACCATCTCTAATAAAACTTCCAACGGTAGCCACATCAAGTTTTCCAAAAATAACAATGGCGGACACCACTAAAATGGCTATTAAAGCCTCTGGTAATTTTTTAGAAAGCTTAGGTAATAAAAACATAATACACATTGTCAATATTACTAAACCAAGCATGATATAAAGTTGTGGGCCATGCATCCAAACAAAATCAGTACCATTAAAAACCTTGAACATTTTTAACTGAGCCAAAAATATTACTATGGCCAAACCATTAACAAATCCCATCATTACAGGATGTGGAATTAAACGAACAAATTTGCCTAGTTTAAAAAATCCAGCTAGCATTTGTATAACACCCATTAAAATAACAGTTGCAAACAAATAATACAAGCCAAGATTTTCCCCTTCTACCCCCATAGCATTTCCTTCTGCTACTAATGCAACCATAACAACGGCTAAAGCTCCGGTAGCACCACTTATCATGCCAGGACGACCACCAAATATGGAGGTTATAAAACCAACCATGAAAGCAGCATACAAACCTACTAATGGATCTACACCAGCCACAAATGCAAATGCCACAGCTTCTGGCACTAAAGCCAAAGCAACAGTTAATCCGCTTAGAATATCATTTTTTACGTTGCTTGTTTGTTTTCTTATAAATTCTGTCATGGTTGTTTTTTTGAAGGCGCAAATTTACAGTTAATACAAAGATGAGCAAGAAGCATTTACGTTAATTATAATAATTTGTACGAAAACGATTGAAAAAAATGGTTTTACTATTAAAGCGCTTAGAATCAATTTATAAAAACTGTCTTTTAACTAGAAAAAACCACTTAAATGTGGGTTCTATTAAATCAATAATTTAATATTGGCGTAAGAGTTTTGTAAAGCTAGTTCGGTTTGCTCCTTATTTAACCATTCAACCTTTGTGATGCCTTCTTCCTCCTGCGCATATAAATTACCTTTAAAACTTGTTTTCATTTCAAACCAATAGGTAACTTTAATTCTATGCCTTCCATTTCGCTTAAATATATGATAGGTAGTTTCTATTGGTCTTACTATCTCCAAACCGCTTACTCCTGTTTCTTCGGTCACTTCTCTAATAGCAGTTTCTTCAATACTCTCTCTTCTTTCTGCTTTTCCTTTAGGCAAATCCCACTTATCATTTCTGTAAATAAATAATATATCTCCGTTTTCGTTATAAACCTTTCCCCCTCCAGCAACTACATTGGGCATTTTTTTTAAAAACTTTTTAAGTAATTTATCTTTATTCTTATGAATAAGCCGCACCTCTTTTATAGACGTTGTGTTAAGTTCTTTAATGACCTTCCTTAAGTTTACCGTGTTGAGCAAGTAATTTTTAAAATTGGTTTCTTGCTCTACTACTGTTGTTAAAATTATAGGTTTGTCGCCGACAAAAACTTTATGCATGTTGAATAATTAACATTTATTCTGGTAAAAATATCATTTTTCAAAACAAATTAGCAATTGTTGAAAAAAATATTTTTATTCACAATCAACATTACAAAAAACTAAATTTATATGTAATTTTGTCCTTATGATTTTTAATAAAGAAACTGCTAGGCAAACTGCCGAAGTTTTATTGCAAATAAATGCCATAAAACTGAGCCCAAAAGAACCGTTTACTTGGGCATCTGGATGGAAATCTCCAATTTATTGCGATAATCGTATTATCCTATCCTACCCCCCCATTAGAAACTATATTAGAGAAACAATGGGTAAACAAATTGAAAAATTATATGGCAAACCAGATGTTATCGCTGGCGTTGCTACTGGAGCCATTGGTATTGGCGTATTGGTTGCCGAATATTTAGGACTGCCTTTTATTTATGTGCGACCTGAAGCCAAAGGACATGGCAGGAAAAACCAAATAGAAGGTTATATAGAAGCTGGACAAAGTGTTGTGGTTGTTGAAGATTTAATAAGCACAGGAAAAAGTAGCTTAAATGCAGTAAAAGCTCTCAAAGAAGCTCAAGTAAATATTAAAGGGATGGTGGCCATTTTTTCATATGGCTTTGATGTAGCCACAAAAAACTTTAAAAAAGAAGATATCACATTGCATACGTTGAGTAATTACGAAAGTTTACTGGACCAAGCTTTAGAAACTAATTACATTTCTCAAAAAGAACTGACAACATTGTCTGATTGGAATTCAAACCCTAGTGAATGGAATGCTATTTGATAGTTTATTAATTCACAAAAAACAAAAATAAAATGAATTTAGAATCTCCTAAAATAAACGTAAGCAAATCTCCTCAAGAAGTATTTGATTTCTTGTCTGATATTAAAAATTTTGAATCTTTAATGCCTGATAACATTAGTAAATTTGAGGTATTAAGTGATGACACTTTTTTATTTGCTTTAAAAGGCATGCCAGAAATAACTCTTAAAAAGAAGGAACTTGTTCCGACAAATAAAATTGTTCTTGGAGCTGCTGGAGGTAAATTGGATTTTTCTCTAACAGGTGATATTGTAGAAAATAGTGATAACACTAGTGAGGTACAATTAACCTTTGATGGAGATTTTAACCCTATGATGGCTATGATGATTAAAGGTCCCATAAGCAAGTTTATTGAAACCCTTGCAACGAGTATCCCGAAATCTATTTAATATAAAAGTGTAATATCTTTTAAATCGTACTCTTTTATAATTTCATCTTCTAATAACACTTGAAGATTACCAGATACAGATACATTTTTTATAAAACCAGAAAATACAGAACCTTCAGCATCTTTAAATGTCGAAGGTTTATTTTTTCTAAACAAATATGTCTCATATTCTTGTTTTAAAGCAGAATAATCTTCACTTTTTAAAACATTAAAATAATATTTTAAGTTTTTTAAAACAACATCCAAAACTTCATCAAGGTGATAGGTTCTACCCGACAATAACTTAAGAGACGATGCTTTTGGCAACCCCTTAAATTCTGTTTGATTAACGTTAAGCCCTATACCAATAATTGATGCAGTTATATGACTTTGTTTAATGACATTTTCAATTAGAATGCCACAAATTTTCTTATCTTCTGACAAAATGTCGTTAGGCCATTTTACACTTAATTTAGGGATAGAAAAACTTTGCAAAGATTTAATTAATGCCAACGAGGTAGCTATACTTATGTAAAAAGGGTACTCTATGCGCAGTTTAGAAACATCCTTAAATACACTAAAAGTCAGGTTTTTAGAATTTTCAGAATTCCAAATCGTCCCCATTTGACCTCTTCCATTAGTTTGGTATTTTGTAACTACAGTAGTATAATCTTTAACCACTTCTTCATTGGTAAGCTTACGCACGTATCTATTTGTAGAATCGATGGCATCAAGTTTGATTATAGGCATTTGAAGTTATTTATTATATTACTATAGAATCTTATGATTATTTTAAAGTATAAAGAACTAAAAAAATAATAACTTTGCACAAATTTAAATCAAATTAATGGCGAAAGAAAACATAAGCGCAGACCAACTAATATCAGTAATAATAAGTAGCATAGAAGATGTTAAAGGAAATAAAATTAATATTCTTGATTTAAGAGATATTGAAAACACGGTTTGTGATTACTTTATAATTTGTGAAGGAACTTCAAATACACAAGTTAGCGCTATTGTAAAATCAGTACAAAAAAAAGTAAGTAAAGAACTTAAAGACAATCCATGGCATGTTGAAGGAGAAGACAATGCCGAATGGGTTTTAATTGATTATATAAATGTTGTTGTTCATGTATTTCAAAAACATATTAGAGACTATTATGATATTGAAAGTCTATGGGGAGATGCAAAAACAACTGTAATAGAAACTAGTTACTAAAAAAAGAATGACAAACGATAAAAAAAACATTAAGGATAAAAAACCAAAGTTTAATCCGTATTGGATTTATGGTATCATTATAGCTATCTTCCTTGCAATCCAACTATTTAGTAATGTTGGTTATCAAGGTGAAAACACCACTAACCCTACTCAATTTTTTAAATTTGTAGCCGATGGTGATGTAGCGCGTGTTGAAATTGTAAATAAACGCGTTGCCAAAGTATATCTAACTAAAGAAGCAGAACAAAAAGAAATACACAAAAAGTCAATTCCAAGTTCTCTGCTACCAACAACAAACAAACTTCCTAACTATAAGTTTGAATTTGGAGATCTTCAGATTTTTCAAAATCATTTAAATGAGGTCATCAAAGAACATCATCTAAAATTAACTCCGGTTTATATAACTGAAGATAACTTTTTTGGTGATTTATTAGTCGGCATACTTCCGTTTATACTTCTTATAGGTGTTTGGATTTTTATTATGCGACGTATGTCTGGTGGAGCTGGCGGTGGAGCTGGTGGTCAAATTTTTAATATCGGAAAATCTAAGGCTAAACTATTCGATCAAAATACAGAAGTTAAAACAACTTTTAAAGATGTTGCAGGTCTTGAAGGTGCTAAAGAAGAAGTTCAAGAGATTGTAGACTTTCTTAAATTTCCAGAAAAATATACAACATTAGGAGGAAAAATTCCAAAAGGTGCCTTACTTGTTGGTCCTCCAGGAACAGGTAAAACGTTGTTAGCAAGAGCTGTTGCAGGAGAGGCAAAAGTGCCGTTTTTCTCATTATCTGGTTCAGATTTTGTAGAGATGTTTGTAGGTGTAGGAGCTTCAAGAGTTCGAGATTTATTTAAACAAGCAAAAGAAAAATCACCTTCTATCATTTTTATTGATGAAATTGATGCTATTGGTCGTGCTAGAGGTAAAAATGCGATGTCTGGTAGTAATGACGAACGCGAAAACACCTTAAATCAGTTATTAACTGAAATGGATGGTTTTGGTACCAATACCAATGTTATAGTACTTGCTGCAACAAATAGAGCAGATATACTAGATACGGCTTTAATGCGTGCTGGTCGTTTTGATAGACAAATTTTTGTAGACTTACCTGATGTTAGAGAACGTAAAGAAATTTTCGAAGTGCATTTACGTCCTCTTAAAAAAGCTAAAGATTTAGATCTTGATTTCTTATCAAAACAAACACCAGGATTCTCTGGAGCAGATATTGCCAATGTTTGTAATGAAGCCGCTTTAATTGCTGCCAGAAATGGTAAAAAAGAAGTTGATAAGCAAGATTTCTTAGATGCTGTTGATAGAATTATTGGTGGATTAGAAAAGAAAAACAAAATTATAACGCCAGGTGAAAAACGTGCTGTTGCGTTCCATGAAGCTGGACATGCCACCGTAAGTTGGATGCTAGAACATGCTGCTCCGTTAGTAAAAGTAACTATTGTTCCTCGAGGTAGATCTCTAGGAGCCGCTTGGTACTTACCCGAAGAACGCCTCATTGTACATCCAGAACAAATGCTTGATGAGATGTGTGCTGCATTAGGAGGAAGAGCCGCAGAAAAAGTAATTTTTAATAAAATTTCTACTGGAGCATTAAGTGATTTAGAAAAAGTAACCAAACAAGCTAGAGCCATGGTTACAGTATATGGCTTAAGTGATAAGGTTGGTAACTTAACGTATTACGATTCTTCTGGACAAAATGAATATGGTTTTACAAAACCTTACAGTGAAAAAACCGCAGAATTGATAGATAAAGAGATTTCAGATTTAATTGAAACTCAATATAAACGTGCAATAAAACTTCTTGAGGAGAATAAAGATAAACTTACCGAATTAGCAAATGTGCTTCTTGATAAGGAAGTTATTTTTAAAGACAATCTTGAGAAAATATTTGGCAAACGCGATTTTGATAAAGAAAATAATGAAATTGTAGAAGAATAAAACCTAAATATTGGAAACCAATTGTAAAAATCTTAAATTAATCGTATGGTTAGTTTAAGATTTTTTATATTTGAAAAACCCCTTTAAAAATCGAGTTAATTGCTAAAACCTGAATGAGTCTTTTTAGAAAAATATTTGGTTCAAAACCTGACAACAAAGAAGAAGAGCTAAAATCAAATGAACGCGGCAAATACATGCCAGAAATTAAATTACCAATAGATGAAAAGTTTACAATAAACTTTAAAGCTAATGGTGGTAAGTTTCTTTATTGTGAAGATTTAAACGAAATTTTTGAAAGCTTAGAAAATATTATTGAAGAAAATGATTGGGGAGATAAGAACGCTTATTTTATAGATGAAAATTTAAAAAACCGTTTTAAAAGTGCCAATTTATTAACTTCAGATAGAGCTAGTGAATCCACATTTTTTATAACAACCTGTGAAAACTTAATAGCGAATGACGGTTCCTTACTAATTTGTTCCAATCAAATAGCTGAAAAAAAACTGATTGAACTTCCTGATAATTTCATTGTTTTTTCAACTACAAGTCAAATGGTTGATACAATTGGAGAAGGATTGCGAGGTATTAAATCTAAAAACAAGAAAAAAATCCCAACAAATATCACCACAATCAAACACTTTAAATCGTCTGATGAAAAAGACTTTTTAAGCTATGGAAGTAGTTCTAAAAATTTATATTTGCTACTTTTAGAAGATCTTTAAAACTATAATTAGCTACATACTTTGATTTTAAACCAACCCACTCTTTGTTCACTCAAGTATTACGTTAATTTACAAAAAGCTGATTAAATAAAATGAAAGAACTTTTTGTACGATTACTTTCTGGCTTATTCTATGTTTTATTGCTAGCTATTTCTTTAAATTATCAATACGCTGCAATACTCCTCTTTTTTGTGTTTGGTATTATTTGTTTGAGCGAGTTCAAAAAAATAATTCTGCTAAAAAGTATCATTCCGTATCCTATTTTTATTGTACTTATAACTGTTTTTGTATCGAGCCAATTACTTTTTGATACTAATGAGATAGTTGATAAGCTAAATCAAATACTCTTAGTTCTTACAATATTTGTTCAATTATTTTTAATTAAAGATTTATTTTCAAATAAAGCTATCCCACTATTTAATTCTAGACGTTTTATATTAACTACATTTTATATTTCTAGTCCGTTTGTCTTTTTAATTTTAATAGCATTCTTTCATAAAACCTATAACGCCAATATATTATTTAGTGCATTCATTTTAATTTGGGTTAATGATACTTTTGCATATTTGGTTGGTAAAAATTTTGGAAGACAGAAACTTTTTGAAAAAATATCACCAAAAAAAACTGTCGAGGGTTTTTTGGGCGGATTGTTTTTTTCATGCATTGCAAGCTATTTTATTGCTACCTTTACAGAGACATTAACCTTTACCAACTGGCTAATATTAAGTATTATTATTAGTGTTTTTGGTACGTTAGGAGATTTAATTGAATCAAAATTTAAACGACAGGCCAATGTTAAAGATAGCGGCACTATAATGCCTGGTCATGGTGGATTACTAGA
>JBNKYB010000069.1:0-73875 GCA_050300615.1 Flavobacteriaceae bacterium
TATAGGCTTTTTTTTCAAAAATTAATTTGAGAGTAATAGTTTTAGGTTTTATAACGGTTACTTACCAGACTCAAAAGGACCATCAGCAAAATGACAATAAACAGGTTGATACGTTATCGTAAAGTGTTTATAATTTTGAAATTTTTCTAGAGTTTTTGAATTTTTGAAGATTCAAAACGATAGTGAATAAAAGAAGTATTGAAGAAACCATAATAAATGAGATACCAAGCCCATACGAATCAGCTAAAACACCTATAGATAAGGCAATAATGGAGGTAGTAATAGTGCCAAAGAAAGATTGTGCCGAAATAACAGAAGCTAGAATTTCTGGCGCAACATGGTCGGCAATTTCTCCGGTCAATAAAGGTTTTCTAATATTTTCAAAAATGTAAACACAAGTAAAGAAAAGAAGTGCTAAAATCCATAATTCAAAATGGTAAAGTATTCCACAAACTAAACCAGAAGTAAGTCCTAAAATAAGCGTTAACCTAGGAACATTAGCTTTTGTCAATTCAGAAATTTTAAAAGATTTTTTAGAAGCGTAGGAAGTTAACAGATAGATGAAAAAGTAAATAATACCTACAACAATACCACTTTTTCTTTTTATTTCCATTGATAATAAAAATGGAATTAAAAGTGTAATCTGCAAAATAACGGGTTGAATATAATCTTTGATGGCTTTTAAATAGGCTGAATGTAAAGCAGACGAATTAATAATTTGTAAAACCTTAGGTTGTTTTAACGACTTTATAAACGATTTAAATACAAATAGTAAGGTTTTCTTTTTTTGCTCTTTTTGAGTGTTTAAAGAATAATCTAAAACATCAGGATATGAATAAATATTTATAAAATTGAGCAAATATGGAATTACAGAATACAAAAAAATAGTACGATAGGAACCAGAATACAATACTAAACCACCAGCAATTAGGGCAGATATGGCTGATCCTTTTTGAGACCATGAGCGTGTATGTCCGTAATAATTTGCTTTATGCTGGGACCATTTGTTGATTGCTAGATAATCCATTATCATCCCTTTATGAGTACCTGTTCTAAACGCATCTCCTATAGCATAAAAAATTATAGCTAAAATGAATAAGTGAAAGGTGTTAAAAAAATAGAAGATAAGAAAGGATAATATGTACAATGAAAATGAGACAATAAGAGATTTTTTTCTTCCATAGGTGTCTGCAATAATACCTGAAGGAATCTCAGAAATATTAATTATTATCTCTCTTAAAGCATATAAAACACCAATTTGTGCATAAGTAATGCCACTTTCAAGAAAAAATAATAACAAAAAAGCGTCAAAGAATCTAAGATTTTTTAAGAAGCCATAAGAACAGAATTTAAAATATTGTTTGTTTTTTAAAGACTTATCCATGGTTTTAATGCATCAAAAAAGATATGGAATTTATTCTATAATAATTACTCTTCAATTCTGTTTTCATCAAATGCAGAAGGTAATAGTTTAGGTATAAATTTTACAAACAAAGGCAATAAGATAGCCCCACCTGGTAAAATAAAAATGGCTAGACTAGGAATGGATTTCATAATATCTAACAACTGATCTTGAACTTTTTTTTGTTCTTCTTCAGTTAATGTTCTGGTGGTTGATTGGGTAAGCAATACCATAAGTTCCTTACTTTCCCTAAGTTCATTTAATAAGCGTTTGCTATTTCGTTTAATAAGCTTAATTACCATTTTGCTAGAGTTATCATAAAAACTCTGAATCATGTTTCTTGAGCTTAAAAGCGCTACTTTATCTTTGTTTAATGTATAAAATGTATCAATATCTTTAATGGATTGATTGATTACTTCTGGATTAAGTTTTAAATCGGCCCCCAAAGTGTTTAGTCTTTTTTGTTCTTCAATATCAATAATTCTATCAGTCCAAAATGCCATACAAGCAATATCTATAATATAGTATTTGCCTAATTCGGTTTCAATACTTTTAATAACCTCTTCGTAGGTTAGCGTATTTTTGTTATGATAGCGAATTGAAGATTCAAATAACTTAATTAAACTCTCGTCATATTTAGATTTATCTTTTTTTGTATCAAATACAATCAATACAATGGTTTCTATTGATGCTTCAAGCTCTTCCAAGTAATTCTCTGAAATAGTATTTGATTTTAAAAATTCTTGATAGGCTAAAATATCAACAAAGAGTAGGGCATTGGTTATAAAATAATTAAAGTTTTTTGTAAGGATATTATCGTCAATATGAACACGTTTGTTAATCATGTTTTCTAATAAAGAATCCGATTTTTTTTCTCCTAAAATGCCATCAAAAAAGGATGCTTTATACGTGTCAATGGTATTATAAAATGCAATAATACTATCTATAATATTGGTTTTGCTTTTAGATTGATGATGGATAAAATAAAATCCTAAAAATAAATTTATTTTACCCAATTCTTCATCTGTGTACTCATTGTTTTCAATGCAATTATTTACAATTGAAACATTACTTCCATAAATAAATCCACTTACCTTTAATGCTTTGTAAAACGTGTTTAAAGATAATTGCAGGAAACTTTCTTTTTCTGAAAGTTCTGTAATAAGTTTTTTTATCCAGCCATTTGCTGATGGGTTCATGATAGCACTTTTAGAGCATAAAGATACTTTTTATAATCAAAAAACGATATTTTTTTGGAGAACAAAACATAAACATATCCTCTAAGCTTATTTTGTAAGTTGTTACAAAAATTTAAGCAAAAAATATGATGAAATTAACTTATAAATTTTAAACTATCCCGAGAGTGTATAATTTATCTAATGTAGGTGCTGTACTGCCGCCTTCAGGTTCAAGAGTAATACCAAAACCTTGAGAATCATTAGTGTTTTTAATAGTAAATATTTTATTTGGAACCGAATCGAAATCATTAAGTGTACCTAAACTTTTAGATGTTAAAGGATCTAAAGTTAATGACCATAATTGATATACTTTTCCTTCTGGAGGTTCTGGTAATCCTTGGGCATCTAAATAGATAGTTTTAGTACTTTTATCCCAGTAAATTTTAGCATAAGCATTTGATGCTATAGCTTGCCCATCAAGTGGAACTGAAATAATATGTCGGTCTCTTAAAATCGATATGAGTTCTTTAGACTCTTTTAAATTGGTATTTGTTTTTTCAATTTCAAGCTCTAAAATTTTTTTATCGCTTTCATTGGTGCTAATTTTTGTTTTTAGTTCATTTATTTCATTTGAAAGTTGGACTTTTTCATTAGCTAATTGTCTGTTTTCATAACCTAACCATAGTAATCCTGCGGCAAACAGAATTGATGCTATCCAACCAGAATAGTTAAACCAATTGATTTTAGGCTTTTTATTGACGGGAATAGCCCTGTGGTTCTTGTTATCTGGTATAATATGCTCTTTTACAGTTTTAAAAACATGTTTTGACCCACTTGCAGAAGAAGCTGTTGCTAATTGAAGAAAAGTGCTTTCAATTTTTATAACCTCACGCTCTATTTCAGGATGTTTTAACATGAGTTCATGAACTTCATGATTCTCTTTTTCAGAAAGAGTACCTGCAACGTAAAGTTCTAAAATCCCAGAGCCTATGTATTCTTTAATATCCATTTTAAATATCAAGCATGAGTCTTAACTGCATCATGCAATTTCTGTTTCTAGTTTTTATGGTACTAATGGGCATGTCTAAACTTTCGGAAGCTTCTTTTTGATTATATCCCTTAAAATAAATAAGCTCAATAACATCAATACAACTGTTGGCAAGTTTTGATACAAATTCTTTAATGCCCAAACCATCAGTTTCGGTATTTAAATACTCATTATTATCTATAATATCGGCGAAGGAATGCTTATTGTTTTCAGAGAGATTATTTTTCTTTGAAAGTACTTTGTCTAAAGCAGCTTTTCTGGAAACATTTAAAAGCCAAGTAAAAAAGCGACCTTTTTCTGTTGAGTAATTACTGGAATCATTCCAAACCTTTACAAAAACATCTTGTAAAATTTCATCCGCAATAGTATGGTCTCTTACTATGTTGTAAATAACACCATGTATGCTTTTGCCATACATATTGTAAAGAGTTTCAAAAGCTATTGTATCTTTCTGTTGAAATTTTTCTACAAGTATATGTAACTGCATGCAAGTGTTTTACGGTATTTAAAAGTAATAAAAAAAAGCTACTTAATAAAGTAGCTTTTTTTATTGTATAAATTATAGTATTTAAAGCGATTATTTATCACGAAGGAAAGTATTAACTTCAATAGCTACATCTTCCCATGTTTTGCTTACACCATCTGGTCCTTTATGCAAATCAAAACATACTTTGTTTAAAGATTGTAAAGCACCTAAAGCATCCCAATCTTTAAGATCCATTGTACCGGTCATTGAAACACGTCTTTCGTCTGTAATTTTAACATCTAAAGGTAGGTCGTTAGTAACTCCGTTCATAGTAATTGAAGCAACATAGTTATTGTCAATATATTTAATGGTTCCTTTAATAAACTCTGTATTTAACATAGCTCCAAAGAAAAAGGTTTTTAATTTGGCATCACGAGTTTCGTCTTTAGTAAATAAACTACTTACAGGAATTGAAAAACTTAAATTATTTAAAGCTTCTTGAGGGGTTGCTCCTCCTTTTTCTTCAAAATTAAGAGTTGCAAATTCGCCACCAACAGGCTTTTTTTCTGTAGTTTTATAAGCAACCCATTTTACAGATGTAGCTTCAGGTTTTACTATAAATTTTTGTGATGCAACCGTTTCTGCTGCTGTTTCTGTTTTGGTTTCTTTTTTTTCATTTTTACAAGCTGTTATACTTAAAATAAGGGCAACAGCAAGAAGACTTGTTTTTTTCATTTCTAACATTTTATTTTTGATAAAGTTAATCATTTTTAGTGTTTCCCCAAATATCATTATGACTAATATCATGTTTTAAGATTACCAATTCATATAATTTTGAATTAAGTTTGTAGGTATGAACAAGTCACTAATAAATAAATATAATATAGCAGGACCTAGGTACACAAGCTATCCAACGGTACCTTATTGGAATAATGATACGTTTTCATTGGAACGATGGAAATCCTCAGTCGTTACATCATTTAATGAAAGTAATTCATCAGAAGGAATTAGTTTATACATCCATATGCCATTTTGCGAAAGTTTATGTACGTTTTGCGGGTGCAATAAACGAATCACTAAGCAACACGATGTTGAATCACCATACATAGATGCAGTTTTAAAGGAATGGAAGATGTATTTGGAGTTGTTTGATGAAAAACCAATTATTAAAGAAATGCACCTTGGTGGAGGAACGCCCACTTTTTTTAAACCACAAAATTTAAAACGATTAATACAAGGAATCCTTGAGTCTTCTATACTAGCAGAAGACCATGAGTTTAGTTTTGAAGGTCATCCTAATAATACAACACGAGACCATTTACAAGCTTTATATGATGTTGGATTTAGACGTGTTAGTTTCGGGGTTCAAGATTATAATATAACAGTTCAAAAAGCTATTCATAGAATTCAACCTTTTGAAAACGTAAAACGTGTTACTGAGTTAGCTAGAGAAATTGGATACACGTCTATAGGGCATGACATTATTTTTGGGTTGCCGTTTCAAACAATGGAGCATGTAGAGCAGACCATTTTAAAAACTAAAGAATTATGTCCAGATAGGTTGGCGTTTTATAGTTATGCTCATGTGCCTTGGATTAAAGGTAATGGTCAACGTGGGTTTAAAGATTCAGATTTACCTAAAGCAGAATTAAAGCGTCAACAATATGAGCTAGGAAAACAATTGCTCTTGGATGTTGGATACCATGAAATAGGAATGGATCACTTTGCATTACCAACAGATTCGTTATACAAGTCTATGCAAAATAAGAGTTTACACAGAAATTTCATGGGGTATACGGCATCAAAAACACAAACCATGATAGGTTTAGGGGTATCTTCAATTGGAGATAGTTGGTATGGGTTCGGTCAAAATGTTAAAGTTCTTGAGGATTATTACGAGTTGTTAGAGAAAGATGTCATTCCCGTTTACAGAGGGCATATTTTGAATGAAGAGGATTTAATAATTAGAAAACATATTCTTAATTTGATGTGTAGCTTTGAAACCTCTTGGGATTCTGACGATGTCTATTTTGCTGAAATTCCCGAAGTTTTAATAAAACTTAAGGAAATGGAAAATGATGAGTTACTTGTCGTAGAATCAAAATCAATTAAAATTTTACCTAAAGGACAACCTTTTGTTAGAAATATATGTATGGCTTTTGACCTATTATTACAGAGAAAAACGCCAGATGTACAATTGTTTTCAATGACCGTATAAATCTTTCTCATAAAAACAAATTAAGATAACTACTTAAAAATGACTATAACCATTTTATTTAGAGCATATAAGATGGTTAGTTATATCTAAAATAGAAAAATGAAAAAAATTATTGTCCCAATTGACTTTTCAAAGCATTCAGAATATGCTTTAAAAGCAGCAGCCTCTTTAGCTCGAAAAAACAATGCAGAAATTATTGTTTTAAACATGTTAGAAATGTCTGATATTATGCTTACAACTACAGGCGGTAATCAAAAGGCTAAAACCATGTTTTTTTATAAGTTAGCAGAACAAGAACTAAGCATTTTTCTTAAAAAAGATTATTTAGAAAATATAAAAGTAAAACCAATTATAAAGCATTTTAAAGTATTTAGTGAAGTTAATGATTTAGCTAATAAAGAAAACGCCGATCTTGTTGTCATGGGATCGCATGGGGTAAATGGTGTAAAAGAATTTGTTTTAGGTTCTAACACAGAACGTGTTGTTAGATACTCTCAAATACCTGTATTGGTTGTTAAAAATGAATTAGAGAATATAGAGTTTAAAAATGTGGTTTTTGCCTGCGACTTTAGTGAAGAAATTAAAACATCTTTTTTAAACGTAATGAGTATGTTTAACCAAGCAAAAATCAATTTGGTTTATGTTAATCTTCCAAATGATAAGTTTAAGAGCACTTTAGAAATAGAAGAAAGTGCTAATAACTTTTTGATGGAAGCAGATGGGAATTTAGATAGATTAAAGGACGTGCATTTTATGTCTGATTATACAATAGAAGACGGTATCATAAATTTTTCAAAAAAAATAAAAGCAGATATAATTGTTATACCTACACATGGAAGAAAGGGGATAGCTCATTTTCTGCAAGGAAGTGTTGGTGAAGATGTTGCTAACCATGCTTCATTACCGGTAATGACATTTAAAGTTGGCTAACTTTAAAACTAGAGAGACTAAGAGAAGAGGAACGGCTTTTTAAAAGTTATTCCTTTTTTTTGTATAAAAGTTCAAGGTTATTTTTGTATTAAAACAAAGTTGGTTTAATGACAATTCATCGAGCTGCCAGTAATTTCAACAATAGGGGATGGAGATATATAAGGAATACCTAAACCTAAACCTCTAAGAATAAAAAGGGTGCCAATTAATATTACAAAGACAGGAATTGCTTTTTGTATTTTTTGACGCATAGCACCTTTTAAAAAGTGTCCAAAATAAATAGCCGTTGTCATTAAAGGTATGGTTCCCAAACCAAAAAAGATCATGTAAAGGCTTCCTTGTAATGCATCGCCACCAGCTATAGCGCCAAAAACAGCCATATATACTAAGCCACAAGGCAAAAAACCATTTAAAAAACCAATAGTTAAAAAGGTGTCAAGTGTTTTTTTCTTTAAAGCAGCACCCAATCCTGATTTCACTTTTGAAATAAGTTTAAAAATGGGTTTTGATAAGTTATAGTTATTGAATTTTTTGTAAGGAATAAGAACAACCACAATCATGACAACTCCTATAAAAATAGATAGTTGTTGCTGAAATCCAAATAGATTTAAACCTTTACCAATAAGACCAAAAATTAGTCCAATAATACTGTAGGACAACAGTCTTCCAAAATGGTACATACCTATTTGAAAAACTTTTTTTAAAGTTTTAGATCTATCTACAGGAAGCACAAATGCTATAGGACCGCACATTCCAACACAATGGAAACTGCCTAATAAACCTAAAACAAGTGCAGAAATTAACATGATTAATAATTTATAGAAGCTTTATAGATATAAGGAGTTCCGTTATATTGCCAATCTACAGTAAGGTTCCATCGACCATCTAATAAACTTTTGTCAGGTACGAGCAAATAATTTTCGGATAATGAAATTGGAGTTTCAAAATCTAATTGTTTGTTAGATGGTCTATATAGGAACACTTTTCCAGTAATTTTTTTTACATCTAAATTTTTTGGGAAAACAATGTGTAACCCTTCACTAGTTTTAGTATAAGAGATATTTTCTTTGAGAGTTTTTGCATTTTTTTGCTTATCAATATCTTGTTGATAGGCTAATTCAACTTTATAATAATCATCGGTTACTAAATCATGATTATATTTTTTGTTAAAATTCATAGAAATAACAAAGTACATAATGAAGGAAATAAATCCAACGAATGCTAAAACAATTCCTGTTCCCCAATTAAATTTCATAATGTTTATTTTTTAGTTGTAACTTCTTGGCCCTAAAAAGTTAGCGGTTGTTGTTTCAATCAATTTTCCATGACTGTAAACTTCAATCATTAATTTGTTTTTATCGCCATTAAGTTCTGATTTATTAATTTCAATAAATAAAGTACCTTCAGCAATTCCTTGTGCTGGAACAATAAAATTATCTTTTGTTGAAACTAATTTTATAGTCCCTTTATATTTTCGTAGTTTAAATACTACGTCGTCAATTTCTTTTGTTGTTTTATTGACTAATTTATAGGTAAATACATTACTTATCATGTTATTTTCTTTGTGTTCAAATAACTGACCTGGTAATCTTAAAACAGTAGCTTCAACATCATTTCTTAAAAATAACATACCTGTTAGCACACCAATAAGAATTACAAGTACCGCAATATATCCTTTCATTCTTGCAGTAAGTTTAAAAGGCTCTTTTTTCTCTATTTCTGCTTCACTGGCATATCTTATAAGTCCTTTTTCAAGACCTACTTTCTCCATAATAGAATCACACTCATCAATACAGGCTGTACAGTTTATACACTCTAACTGAGTTCCATTTCTAATATCAATACCTGTTGGGCAGACATGAACACATTGTGCACAATCTATACAATCTCCATATCCTAAAGCTTGTCTGTCTTCACTCTTACGCCATTTTTTTCTTCCATTTTCTGCTTCACCTCGTTTGTGGTCGTAAGCAACAACAATTGATTTATTGTCTAACAACACACCTTGTAACCTTCCGTAAGGACATGCTATAATACAAACTTGTTCTCTAAACCATGCAAATACAAAGTAGAAAACGGCGGTAAAAATTAGTAAGGGAAATAGGGTGCTTAAATGGCTAGAAGGACCTTCTGAGATGTATTGAAGAACGTTATCGCCACCAATTAAATACGCTAAAAAAACATTAGCAATAAAGAATGAGATAACTAAGAAAATAAACCATTTTAAAAGACGTTTTCTTATTTTTTCAGCATTCCAAGGTTGCTTTTTTAACTTCATTTGTTTATTTCGGTCTCCATCAATCCAAAACTCAATTCGTCTAAAAACCATTTCCATAAAAATGGTTTGAGGACAAATCCATCCACAAAAAATACGACCAAATGCAACAGTAAATAAAGTTATAAATATAACCCCTGTAATCATTGAGAGTACAAATAAATAAAAATCTTGAGGCCAAAAGGGAAATCCAAAAATGTTAAATCGTCGTTCTAAAATATTAAACATTAAAAATTGGTTCCCATTAAT
The DNA here is from genome assembly GCA_050300615.1 of Flavobacteriaceae bacterium. Classification (GTDB taxonomy): domain Bacteria; phylum Bacteroidota; class Bacteroidia; order Flavobacteriales; family Flavobacteriaceae; genus Yeosuana. The sequence continues at coordinate 9,767 of JBNKYB010000069.1, forward strand.
TTTAACAAATGGTGCAGCTATTAAAAAAGCCAATAGAACATAGCTGACTATTTTTCTGTATTTGTAGAATTTTCCAGAAGGTTTTTTAGGAAATACCCATGCGCGTTTTCCTTCATCTGTAATTGTACCAATAGAGTCTCTGAATTTTTCGTTTTTTTGGGTTTCCATTTTTAGCGGAGTAATTTTGATAAAAGAACCAAGAATAAAAGAAAATCTTTAATGAAACTCTTTTTATTCTTGGTTCGGATAATTTTATTTTAAATGTTAGTTTGCTGATGCAGTAGCTAAGGAGTCAGTCTCAACTGTTGTAGTTTCTGTTTCTGCAGCTGGTGCTTCTTCGGTTTTTTCATCAGGCCAAATAATATCACCTTGCGGATCTTTAGGATTGGCAGGTGTTGTTCCTTGTAATGTTAATACGTAACTAGCAACTTGTTGTATTTCGTATGGTTTAAAGTTTTGTTTCCATGCAATCATCCCTTTGCCATCACGTCCACCTTCAGTAATAGTATTAAATACATTTTTAATACCACCACCTAAAATCCAGTGATTGTCTGTTAGGTTTGGTCCAATACCACCACCACCATCTGCCATATGGCAAGGTGTACAGTTTTGCATAAAAATAGCTTTACCACTACTTAAATCTGCAGCATCTGTTAGTTGGGTTACTGTATTGATATCAACTAGATCTTTAGCATTTTTTTTGTATTCGGCAATACTTATTTCAGCTTGTTTATATTCTTCTGCATATTCATCAAATTGACTATTATTACCAAGTATGTGCACGTTAACCAAATAAACTACTGCAAATACTATAGATATATAAAATGAATATATCCACCAAGGTGGTAGCGAATTATCTAATTCTTTTATGCCATCGTAGTTATGGTCTAGAATAAGTTCGCTTTCTTCTTCAATAGGTTTTGTTCCTGCTAATTTTTTATAGAGACCTTTAATTTTAGCAAATTGAGGAACTTTGTTTTTTGATGCCAAAAAGCGTTCTTTCGCTTCTTCACTTAAACTTTGAAGCATAATATTTTCTAGGGCACCAATAATAGCTTCAATAGCTATCAGGATTAATAACACCAATAATAAAAACAATAGTATTACAGGGTATTTAATGAATGCTGGTTGATCGCCCGAATCAACAAAATATTCTACAAGGCCTAGAATTATAAAGAATACTAAAGGTACTCTAATGTAAGATGGAATAAGGTTTCTCATAACAAATAATCGTTTTGGTTGTTGTCTAGTTCTAATGGAAGATTACTTACAGTATTGATATACTCTTTTTTAGCAGAAAAGACCCACCAGAAGAGAATAACAAAAAAAGCGAAAAATATAAGTAAAGATATAATAGGATAAATTTCAATTCCTGAAATAGTTTCCATGTAGTTTTTAACAAATTTCAACATGTGTATATTTTTTTAATGAATTAATTATTCTTGTGTATCTTTTACTTTTATATCTGTTCCTAATCGTTGCAAATAGGCTATAATAGCAACTATTTCACGGTCTTTCATTTCAACAAAATCACTGCCACTTTCTGCCGCATTTTTCTTGTCGGCTTCATAACTTTCAGCAAAGTCAGGATCGTTATACAAATTTTGTTCAATTTGAGTTCCTTGTTCTGTCATTTGCTGTTGTGCATTGGCAATTTCTTCTTCTGTATAAGGAACACCAAGAGACACCATAGTTCGCATTTTAGCTTCTGTTGAAGATTTATCAAGCTTGTTTTTAAGTAGCCAAGGGTAGCTAGGCATGATAGATCCGCTAGATGTACTTCTTGGATCATACATATGGTTCAAGTGCCAGTTATCAGAGTATTTTCCACCTATACGATGTAAATCTGGACCTGTACGCTTACTACCCCAAAGGAATGGATGATCGTAAACGTATTCACCTGCTTTTGAGTATTCTCCATATCGTTCTACCTCACTTCTAAAAGGTCTAATCATTTGTGAGTGACAACCCACACAGCCTTCACGAATATATATATCACGTCCTTCAAGTTCTAACGGAGTATATGGTTTTACGCTCGCAATAGTTGGAATATTTGATTTGACCAGAATGGTAGGTATAATTTGAACCATACCACCAATTAAAATAGTTATAGTAGCCAATATGGTTAATCTAACAGGTTTACGTTCTAACCAAGAATGCCATCCTTCACCAGCAAGACGTTTTTTAGAAACACGCTCTAAGGCTGGAGCTTCAGCTAGTTCATCTGTAACTTTACTTCCCGATCTTATAGTAGCAACAATATTGTAAACTAAGATAAGCATACCAGTTATGTATAAGGTACCACCAATGGCACGCATCATATACATTGGCATAATCTCTGTAACTGTTTCTAAGAAGTTACCGTAAACTAACGTACCGTCTGGATTGAATTGTTTCCACATACTTGCTTGTGTAAAACCAGCAACATACATAGGTAAAGCATACATGATTATACCTAGTGTACCAATCCAAAAATGAAGGTTAGCTAAACCAGTAGAGAACAGTTTTGTTTTAAATAGCCTTGGTACTAACCAATAAATCATTCCAAAGGTTAAAAAGCCATTCCAAGCTAAGGCACCAACGTGAACGTGAGCGATAATCCAGTCTGTAAAATGCGCAATGGCATTCACGTTTTTTAATGATAAGGTAGGGCCTTCAAATGTTGCCATACCATATCCTGTAATAGCCACAACTAAGAACTTTAAAACAGGATCGGTTCTAACTTTATCCCAAGCACCACGAAGTGTTAATAGTCCGTTTATCATACCACCCCAAGATGGCATTAATAACATTACTGAAAATGTTGTTCCTAAACTTTGTGCCCATTCAGGAAGAGCTGTATATAATAAGTGATGTGGACCAGCCCAAATGTAAATAAATATTAATGACCAAAAGTGTACAATAGACAGTCTGTAAGAATAGATAGGTCTGTTAGCTGCTTTAGGAACAAAATAATACATTAAACCTAAAAATGGAGTTGTTAAAAAGAATGCAACAGCATTGTGTCCATACCACCATTGTACTAAGGCATCTTGTACACCTGCGTAAACGGAGTAGCTTTTCATACCACTCAAGCTAACTGGTAACTCTAAACTATTAAAAATATGAAGAACAGCAACGGTAACAAAAGTTGCTATGTAAAACCAAATGGCTACATATAAATGGCGTTGGCGTCTTTTTAAGATGGTCCCAATGAGGTTCCAACCAAAGACAACCCAAATTACAGCAATGGCAATATCAAAAGGCCATTCTAATTCGGCATATTCTTTAGAGGTTGTAAAGCCAAAAGGTAAGGTTAAAGCAGCACCTACAATAATAAGTTGCCATCCCCAGAAATTTATTTTGCTTAATACATCGCTAAACATTCTTGCTTTAAGTAAGCGTTGAGATGAATAGTAAACACCAGCAAAAATTGCATTACCAACAAAGGCAAAAATAACGGCATTGGTATGTAATGGTCTTAAACGTCCAAAACTTAACCATGAAATGCCATCAGTTAAAGTTGGGAATAAAAATAAATATGCCAATAGTAAGCCTACCAGCATACCAACAACGCCCCATACCATGGTAGCATAGATGAAATTTTTAACGATTTTATTATCGTAATGAAATTGTTGTACTTCCATAAGTTTAATAATTAATCTTTTTTAGTTTTAATTGATTTAGTGGATTTTTCTTTGACTAGTTCGTCTTCAAAAAGCATACGAACTGAAGGTGTATAACTGTCATCATATTGCCCACTTCTTACAGCAAAGATAAAAGCTATAAAAAATGCAATGGCAACAATGATACTAATAGTAAGCATTAAATAAATGACGTTCATACGTTTTTTAAATTAGCGATAAAAATACTTTTATGTGTTTTTTTATAATATGATATATATCATATTATAATTATTTTAATTTTCTTCCTGCAATATTTGTTGCAATTGTTGTAAAACTTACAATACTAATTGAGCTTAATGGCATTAATATGGCTGCAAAAACAGGAGCTAACTGTCCGGTTACAGCAAAGTAAAGCCCAAATACATTATATATAAATGATAAAACAAAACTCCATTTAATAATTTTTAAAGCAGTTTTGGATATTTTTATATACTCATATAATTGATTAAATTTTGATGCGTCCAAAATGGCATCACATGCAGGCGAAAATACATTAACATTTTCTGAAATAGCAATTCCTACATTACTTTGTGCTAAGGCACCCGCATCATTTAAGCCATCTCCAATCATTAAAACATTAGCGCCTTCACTTTGGTGGTATCTTATATATTCTAGCTTGTCTTCAGGTTTTTGGTTGAATAACAACTTTGTTTTACCAGGAAGTAATTTGGTTAAGTTTTCTTTTTCACCTGCATTGTCACCAGAAAGAATAGCCAAATCATATTGTTTTTTAAGTTTATTAAATAACTGAGACAAGCCTTTTCTGTAAGCATTATAAAATGTGAACTTCCCTTTGTATGTATTATTACTACTTATATGAACTGTGGTATTTAATGTAGATGTATCTGCAGCATATCCTACAAATGGGGCAGAGCCTACTTTTATTTGGTTTTGTTTGTATTGTCCTGTGATGCCTTCTCCTAAATATTCCTCATACGTGTCTAAAGGTAAAATATCATGTTCCTTTAAAAGGTTGTATAGCGACCGACTTAGTGGGTGGTTTGAACCACGCAAGGTGCTTTTTAATAATGATTCTTCTTCAAGCGAAAGCTCAACACCTTCATAGTTTATGGATGTATCTTTGTTGGCTGTAATTGTCCCTGTTTTATCAAAGATAATGGTGTTTATTTTGGCTAACTGTTCAATAACACTCGCATTTTTTAAATAGAATTTTTTATTACCTAAAAGACGTAGAATATTTCCGTAGGTAAAAGGAGCAGATAATGCAAAAGCACACGGACAAGCAATAATTAATACGGCTGTAAATACATTTAAAGCTTTGCTGGAATCTACAAAAAGCCAATAACTTGTTGTGAGTAAAGCGATAGAAAGCACAGCTATAGTAAAGTATTGACTTATATTATTGGTGATGGATGTGAAAGATTGTTCTTTATCTGTTTTAAACACATCATTACTCCAAAGTTGCGTTAAGTAGCTTTGCTCTACGGTTTTTAACACATCAACTTCTATGCTTCCTTCTAGCTGTTTTCCACCTGCAAATAATTTATCGCCAGATGTCTTTTTAACCACTTTTGATTCGCCGGTAACAAAACTATAATCTATATGTGCACGTCCTTTAATCAAAATACAATCAACAGGAATTAGTTCTTCATTTCTAATAAGAAGTCTATCTCCTTTTTTAATATCATAAACCTGTATAGATTCTTCTTTTTCTTCAGAATTAATTTTAGTAATTCCAATGGGGAAATAAGATTTGTAATCACGTTCAAAAGATAAAAATGTGTATGTCTTTTGTTGAAAAAACTTTCCTAGTAATAAGAAGAATACCAAACCAGAAAGGCTGTCAAAAAAACCTGAACCATAGTTGAAAATTATTTCAATGGTACTTCTAATAAATAACACCAAAATACCTAAAGCAATGGGAACATCTACATTTAAGATTTTAGAACGAAGCCCCTTATATGCTGAAATGAAATACTCTTGAGAGCAGTAAAAAACAACAGGGAGTGAAAAGGCAAACATAATCCACCTAAAAAGAGGTTTATATTGATTTAACCAAAACTCATTCATTTCAAAATATTCAGGAAAGGATAAAAACATGATATTGCCAAAAGCAAATCCAGCAATACCTAGTTTGTAGATTAACGAGCGGTCAATATGCTTTTTACCAGTACTATAATCGTCTAAACTTATAAAAGGTTCATAACCTATACTGTTTAATAGAATAACTAAATCTTTAAGAGAAATAAGCTCAGAATTAAAAGTGATTCTAATATTTTTTTTGCCAAAATTAACAATAGACGAACTTATAGCAGGATGAATTTTATTTAAGTTTTCTAAAATCCAAATACAAGAGCTACAATGAATATGAGGTATATATAAGGTAACTATTTGGGTTTTTCCATCATTAAATTCTAAGAGCTGGTCAATAATCTTACTGTTTTCCAGAAAATTATATTTTCCTTCAATTTCTTTAGGAGTAGCACCAGGAGCTTGTTGTAAGTCGTAATAACAAGTTAAATCATTTGCTGAAAAAATTTCATAAACAGTTTTACAACCATTACAGCAAAATGATTTGTTATCAAAAATAACCTCTGAATCCTTAGTGTCTAAACCACAATGGAAACATGTTTTATGTTTCATAAAATATATTTACCCTTTTTTAGTATCTAATTGCAAATATTTCAAATATAATAAAAAAGAAATATGATATTTGTCATATTCATAAAATATGATATTTGTTTGGTTTTATGTAATTTTACAAATATTTTCCAATTACTATGGGCAAGTGTGAACAATGTATTATAAAACAGTTCAATTCTTTAAAAACATTGAGTGAAGAAGAATTAATAAGGATTTCATCTTGTAAAACATCACGAATTATAAAAAAAGGAGACATTATATTTGAAGAAGGAGACAGCCTCAAAGGCATTTATTGTATTCGAGAAGGTATTTGTAAACTTACCAAGTTGAGTTCAAACGGAAAAGATCAAATTATAAAACTGGTTGTAAAAGGAGAACTAATAGGTCAGCGTTCCTTAGTTAGCGATGAAAGTGTCAATCTTAGTGCCATAGCTTTAAATGATATGGAAGTGTGTTTTATTCCTAAAACCGAAATCATGAGTGATCTTCAGAAAAACACCGCTTTCACCTTCGATATATTAAAAGAAATGGCAATGGATTTAAAAGAAGCCGATGATATTATTGTAAACATGGCTCAAAAATCTGTACGTCAACGCTTAGCTGAAACCTTAATTTATATTAACGATAATTTTGGAACAAAACCAGATGGCACATTAAGTGTTTTGTTATCAAGAGAAGATTTTGCAAATATTATAGGAACAGCAACAGAATCTACCATAAGAGTCCTATCTCAATTTAAGAAAGAAGATTTAATTACTACCATTGGAAAACAGATTAAGATAATTGACTTAGAAGGCTTAAGTCGTGTAGAATAATTTGTTATTTGGTTTTCTTTTGAAGCTATAAATAAATCTAGTAATAAATACCAGGCAAAATTAGCAAAAGAAAATACTTGCTTTGTAAAAGAATTTGTGCTTTGGGCGTTAATAGAATTTAAGCAATTAAGTAAATTTCGTTTTACAGAAGGTACACAGTTTAAAGATCCTTACCGGAGCTTTATAAGCGGTATTTAGTCTGTTTTTTCAATTTTCATATTCATGGTTTAAGGTGGTTTATTTTTTAAATATTTATTTTAAACCACCTATTTTTTCTATTCTTCTAAAAAGAATTTTTCGTGTTCATACATCTTTATTTTTGAGTCTTTTTTCTCCTTTTTTTATGTATATTAACCAAAAATCATGATTTTTTCATGTTTTTTATTCAAAATAGACAAAAAAAAGAGAATTAAATTTTTAACATGACGAAAGAAAATCTTACAAAAAAGAGTCCTATAGAACTCTTATCTTTTGATATCGATAATACCCTAATTGATTTTAATACCTTAAAAAGTAACTTCGGTAAAATTTGGACAAAGTACAGGTCTCAAACCAATGTTTTATTAACGTATAATACCGGCAGGTTAATAGATGATGTTCTTAACTTGATTAAAAAAGGAGTGTTGCCAAAGCCAGATTATATTATAGCTGGAGTTGGAACTCTTATTTATGACTATAATAAAAAATGTGTTGTTAAAGAGTTTAATGAGGTTCTGGATGAAGGGTGGGATATTGCTGCTGTTGAAGAGATTATTCAAAGTATAGATCATCCTATAAGTGAACAACCTGCAAGATTTCAACATTCATATAAAAGAAGTTACTATTTTCATGACGCAAGTGAGGAACTTATAAATAGTGTTGAGCAGATATTTGCAGAATCGAAAATGTATATTAATGTGGTGTATTCTGGAAACAAATTTTTAGATATTCTTCCAAAATGGGCCAATAAAGGAAATGCATTAATATGGTTGTTAAAAAAACTAGATTTAAAACCAGAAAATGTTTTAGTAGCTGGAGATAGTGGTAATGATTCTGCTATGTTTAATGTTAAGGGAGTTAAGGGTATTGTAGTTGCCAATGCACATGAAGAACTTTACAAGTTTACCAAACATAGAGAGGTTTATCATTCTGAACGTGAAAATGGTGATGGTATTATTGAAGGACTTATATATTATGAAATATTACCTGATGATGCTAAAGTAACCAAGGAGGACAGTCATACAGACGATTATATTATTCAGCAGGAATTAAATATAATAGCCGAAGAAGATGATGATGAAAAATTAAAGCTAATTAGAGAAGGTTATGAAAAAGCCATTATCGCACTTAAAAAAAATATTACCCCATTAGGTTTTTCAGCTTGTTCAATAAAAGATAATGTAACTAATGGGACAGATGAAAACTACCATAGCGTTTGGGCCAGAGATGGTGCCATAACATTAATAGGATCTTTATCTCTAATTCATGACGAAGAAATTCATCAATGTCAACGACAAACATTAATTACATTATTTGAACATATTTCTCGTAACGGTCAAATTCCGTCGAACGTAAGAATAAAAGATAATACAGCAGACTATTCGGGTGTTGGAGGTATTTGTTCTATCGATAGTGGTATTTGGGTAGTCATTGCCTTTTACGAATATGTTAAAGTAACTAATGATATCGATTTTCTTAGAGAGTATATTTCGTCCATAAAAGAAACAATGCGTTGGCTGGGTGCTCACGATAGTAATAATGACGCCCTATTAGAAATACCTGAAGCAGGAGACTGGACCGATTTATTTGGTGGAAGTTATAATATACTTTATGATGAAATTTTATGGTATAGAGCTAATGTTTGTTTTGGCAGAATGTTAGAACTGTTAGGTGATTATGAAGAGGCAGGAGAAAATATTAGGTGGTCTCAAGTTATTAAAAAGGAAATTTTACAAAATTTTTGGCCATCTACACAACAAAAACTATTTCAATCTGTATCATTTGCCGAACGTCAATTTACACTAGGAGACACGTCTTATTTAATTCAGCAAACAACCCCCTTCGATTTTAGCTGGCGCTGCGATGTTTTTGGAAATGTATTGGCATTTTTGCATGGTACCATTGATGCTGAAAAAGCACATCAAACATTCAAATTCATGCTGGGTGTAGGGGTAAATGATCCGTATCCAGTTACAAATGTATATCCTGTAGTAACACCAGGAGACCCCGATTGGAAACCTTATTACACCGTTAATTTATTGAACTTGCCTAATCATTATCATAACGGAGGGATATGGCCATTTGTTGGTGGTTTTTGGGTGAAATTTGTCAATAAGTTGGGACTAAAAGATGTGGCTATTTCAGAATTATATAAACTGGCATTAATAAATAAAGAAGGCTTAACAGAAGAATGGGAATTTACAGAATGGGCGCACGGAACCACCGGTAAAGCTATGGGTAAAGCCTATCAAGCATGGTCGGCGGCACAGTATATTTCTGCGTGTCATGATTTAAAAATAATTAATAACTAAAATATAAATATTATGAAATCGATTTTAATGATCTCTTTACATGGATATGTTGGAGCAAATGCAGAATTAGGAAAACCAGATACAGGAGGACAAGTAGTTTATGTTTTAGAACTAGCAGAGCGTTTTAGCAGATTAGGTAAACGAGTAGATTTGGTAACGAGACAGTTTGAAGATCAGCCAGAATACGATCATGTAGACGAGAACTATAGTGTTTGGAGGATTCCTTTTGGTGGTAAAAAGTTTATCAGAAAAGAGGATATGCACGATCATTTAAAAAAGTTTGTTACTAATTGCCTTGCAGCTATAGCCAAAGAGCGGAAAAAATACGATATTGTTTATTCACATTATTGGGATGCTGGTTGGGCTGGACAGAAAATAGCTGAAGAATTGGGGATTTCTCATGTACATACACCACATTCATTAGGATGGTGGAAAAGACATTCTATGGGAAGTGATATGGACGAAAAAGAAATGGAAAAAACATACCGTTTTAAAGAGCGCATACGTAAAGAATATTTTGTTTATCAAATGTGTAACTATGTGATTGCAACAACGTTGCCGCAAGTAGATTTACTTACTAAGCAATATGATGTATTACCTCGTAATTGTGGTATGATTCCACCAGGAATTGATGAAAATCGCTTTTACCCAGTTCCGTCTAAAGAAAATGATAAGATACGCTCAAAATATGATATTCATCCTACAGATATCCTAGCTCTAGGGCGCATGGCACATAATAAAGGATATGATCTTTTATTGAAGGCACTACCTACGGTATTCGAGCTTTGCCCAGAAGCACGTTTGGTAGCCGCTATTGGAGGAGACAAATCAGATCAAGATAATGAAGGTATAAAAAAACTTAAAACTTTGGCGAGTGAGTTAGGCGTGGCAAATAAAATAAAATGGAAAAACTATGTAGCCGATGAAGATTTGGCAAATGTGTATAGGGCTGCAAATATTTTTGCAATGCCTTCACGTTACGAGCCTTTTGGTATGGTAGCCATTGAAGCTATGGCTTGTGGAACGCCAAGTATTATTACAGTTCATGGTGGTTTATATGATTTAATTGATTTTGGAAATCAAGCATTGTTTGCAGACCCACATCGTCCCTTAGAGTTTGGAGCGATGATGTCTATGCCATTATTATATCCAAAATTACGTAATGAATTATCGGTTGAAGGCGCACGATTTGCACGTCGTAATTTCGGTTGGACGGGTATTGCTAAGCGCATGCTTCAAGTATTTAAGAATTCAATTAATCAGCAAACTATGGAATCGAATATTTATACAAATTAGTAGGTGTCCATTTTTTAGATTATCAATTACTTCTAGATTTTATATTATTTGTGCATAATCGAATAATTTCTGCGATTCGTTTTTGTCTTGTAGTTTCGCGTTTAGCTTGGTTTAACCAATATAGATAACTTTTCCTGTATGAAGGAGCAAAACTTTGGTAATGGTTAAATGCTATTTGGTTTTTATCAAATTCATGTTGTAAGTCTTTTGGAATAATGCCATTTTCAACGTCATCTAGTACTGTCCAACTTCCGTTTTGTTTGGCTATTTCAATTTTATCTAAACCAGATCTATGCATTAAATCTAAAGAAATCAATTCTTCAATATATCTTTTGTTTAATGCGCTCCAAACGCTTTTTTCATTTCGAGGTGAAAAGTATTGTCTACGTTTTCCGTTACCTAAACCTTTTACATTAGAATCTATCCAGCCATAACATAAAGCTACTTTTACAGCATCTTCCCAACGCATACTGTCATTTTTATGTTCTACTTTATAAAAGATTAAATAGATACCTTTTGATGAAGAATGATTGTTATGTAACCACTTGCGCCATTCGTCATCGGTTTTAAAATATAACTCTAACTTTTCAGTTTTTTGTGCCATTTATATTTTAGTTGAATCAACATAAAAATCTCTATCAACTTTTAATACGGTCTTGTTAGAATCTAAAGACATTGTTTTCCATTCAGACGTTGGGAATAACCACTGCTCTTTATCATTAATAGTTACTTGTACAGGCATATCAAAGTTGTCTACAATATGAGTCCAACGATATTTTAGTTGTTTGTTTTCAATTTTATATTCTAGTGTGGGGACTTTGGTGCTTCTTAAATATTCATTAAAAAATTCGGTTAAGTCAATACCACTTTGCTCGCTTAAATAGTTTTCTATTTGCTCAGTTGTAACTGTTTGATGATAAAATGTTTTATTTAAACCACGTAACATTTGTCGCCATTTTTCATCGTCTTCGATAAGTTGTCTTAAGGTATGCAACATATTAGCTCCTTTATAATACATGTCGCCAGAACCTTCGTTATTGACATTGTATTGACCAATAATTGGGCGATCATTTTTAATATTCTTTCTTGTGCCAATAACATAATCCGCAGAGGCTTCCTTACCGTAATAATAGTCTATAAATAAGTTTTCTGAATAAGCGGTAAAGCTTTCATGTATCCACATGTCGGCAATATCTTTATATGTAATATTGTTTGCAAACCATTCGTGACCAGATTCATGAATAATGATAAAATCAAATTTTAATCCCCAACCTGTTCCTGATAAATCATTTCCTAAATAGCCTTTCATATATTTGTTTCCATATGTAACAGAACTTTGATGCTCCATGCCTAAATAAGGTACTTCGACTAACTTATAACCATCTTTGTAAAACGGATATGGCCCAAACCAATATTCAAAAGCTTTCATCATTTTTGGAGCATCTTTAAAATGTTCTTTAGCTTTTTCTAGATTATCTTTTAATACGTAATAATCCATATCTAAGTTGCCGTTTTCCCCATCGTAAACTTCTGAGAAATGAGCATAATCGGCAATATTAACATTAACACCATAGTTATTTATAGGGTTATCTACAAACCAACTGAAAGTTTTTGTGTCTCCATATTGTTCTACACGTCGTAATCTTCCATTTGATACATCCATTAAATCTTTAGGTGTGTTTATACTAATTAACATACTGTCTACTTCATCGTACATGTGGTCTTTACAAGGCCACCATATACTGGCTCCCAAACCTTGACAAGACGTGGCAACAAAATCTTTTCCGTTATCGTCTTTTTTCCATGAGAAACCGCCATCCCAAGGCGCTCTCACAGCTTCTTTTGGATGGCCTTCATAAAAAACTTCAAGTGTATGTATACTTCCAATACTCTGGTTACTCTTAAGTTTTATAAAATGAGCATTTCCGTCGTCTATAACTTTAAGTTCTTGACCATCTTGAATTACTTTAGTGATTTTTAAAGGCGGTTGCAAATCAATTTGTAAGTCTTTTTGAGAATCTATTACTTTATATTGAATGGTGTTGCTTCCAGAAATAAATTTCTTATCTGGTTCAACTTTAATATTTAAATGATAATAAGTTAAGTCCCACCAGGCACGTTCAGGTGTAATACTTCCTCGCAATGTGTCTTGATGGGTGAAATTGTTTTTTTCAGTTAATAAACCTTGGGCATTAATTGAAAGATTGGAAAGAAGTAAAGTGGCTATTAGTAAACGGTATAGAAAATTCATATAAAAGTTTTCATCTAAAATAATAAAAAAACGCCTCAAATATGATTTTGAAGCGCTTTTACATTTGAATTAGTCACTAGTTCTTAAAAGCAATACTTATTTTCTGTTTTTACTTTTTCTGCAATTTCTTTACGTAAATCTACAATGTCTGGATAGTTTACATATTTTACAAAACGTTTTAAGCCCATAAGCAACATACGTTGTTCGTCTCCTTCAGCAAATGAGATGATACTCTCTTTTCCATTTTTTTCAACAATTGAAACGGCATTATACAAATATAATTTAGCCATGGCTATTTGTACTTTTTGCGTTTCTTCACCAAAACGTTTTACATTTTTTTCAGTTCTTAAAATAGTAGATTCTGCCATATAAATTTCAATAAGAATATCTGAAGCAGCTAGCAATAGTTGTTGATGGTCTTCTAAATCTGGCCCAAACTTTTGAACGGCAGCACCAGCCACCATTAAAAATACTTTTTTAAGTTTGGCAATCATGTCTTTTTCTTCAGAAAACAACTCTGAATAATCTGGAGTTTCAAATGAAGGAATACCCATAAGTTCTTCTTGAACTTTTGTTGCAGGACCTAATAGATCTACATGGCCTTTCATAGCTTTTTTAACCAGCATGCCTACGCATAGCATACGGTTAATCTCATTAGTTCCTTCATAAATTCTAGCAATACGAGCATCTCTCCAAGCAGCTTCCATTGGCGTATCTTCAGAGAATCCCATACCACCAAAAATCTGGATGCCTTCGTCTGCACAGTTTTGTACATCTTCAGAAACAGCTACTTTTAAAATAGAACATTCAATAGCATACTCTTCAACCCCTTTAAGTTCAGCCTCCTGATGCGTGTTTCCTGCAGCTATTCTCAATGCAATACGGTCTTCAATATTTTTAGCAGCTCTATAACAAGCAGATTCTCCAGCATAAGCACTTGTTGCCATTTGAGCTAATTTAACTTTTATGGCTCCAAAGTCAGCAATTGCAGTTTTAAATTGTTTTCTCTCAGTTGCATATTGAACGGCTATTGTAGTAATGCGTCTCTGGGAATCTAAACAAGCTGCGGCCAATTTAATACGTCCAACATTAAGGGCATTCATAGCTATTTTAAATCCGTTACCTCTTTCTGAAAGCATATTTTCAATAGGGACGACCGTATCATTAAAAAATACCTGACGTGTAGAAGACGCACGAATTCCTAATTTATGCTCTTCTTCACCTAATGTGATACCATTTGGGTTCTCTTTGTCGTATTCAATAATAAAACCTGTAATATTTTTATCATTTTCTATACGTGCGAAAACAATCATTAATCGACAAAATCCTGCGTTTGAAATCCACATTTTTTGTCCATTAATTTTATATGATTTTCCATCTTCAGATAGGGTAGCGGTTGTTTTTCCAGAATTGGCATCACTACCTGCACCAGGTTCCGTTAAACAATACGACCCAAACCATTCGCCAGTAGCTAGTTTCGGGATATATTTTTGTTTTTGTTCTTCAGTTCCGTAGAGAGTGATAGGTAAAGTTCCTATACCTGTATGAGCTCCGAATGCTGTACTAAAAGAACCAGTTCCACTTGAAATGTAATCGCAAACTAACATGGTAGAAACGAATCCCATTTCCAATCCACCATAAGCTTCAGGAACGGCAACCCCTAAAAAACCTAATTCTCCTGCCTTTTTCATGCACTCTTCAGTAAGCGCATAATCTTTAGCTTCAAAACGAGGTTTATTTGGAATAATTTCTCGGTCGTTGAATTCCATCACGGCATCCTTCATCATTTTTTGCTCTTCCGAAAAATCTTCAGGTGTGAATACATTGTCACAATTGGTTTCTTTTACAAGAAATTGACCACCTCTTAATAATTCTTTTTCTTTATTTTCCATAGTTTGTCTGTTTTTTAATTTAAAAACTCAAAAATGCCGCAAGCACCTTGCCCGGTTCCTACACACATAGTGACAGCTCCATATTTGTTTTTCATGTTTTGTTTACGCATTTCATCAAATAATTGTACTGATAGTTTTGCTCCAGTACACCCAAGTGGATGCCCTAAGGCAATAGCACCACCATTTACATTCACGATATCGGCATTCAATCCTAACTCTCTTATCACGGCAATTGATTGAGAAGCGAAGGCTTCATTTAATTCAATGAGGGCTAAATCGTCTTGTTTTAATCCAGCTAATTTTAATGCTTTCGGGATAGCTTTTACTGGACCAATTCCCATGATCCTTGGTTCTACTCCAGCTGCTGCATAATTTACTAAACGTGCAATGGGTTCAAGATTTAATTCTTTAACCATATCTTCACTCATAACCATGACGAAGGCAGCGCCATCACTCATTTGAGATGAGTTTCCCGCGGTTACACTTCCGTTAGCAGCGAAAACAGGTCGCAATTTTGCCAATGCTTCCAAACTTGTTCCTGCACGTGGCCCTTCATCTTTGGTAACGGTATATTTTTTGGTTGCTTTTTTACCATTTTTATCAATGTATGTTTGTTCTACATCAATAGGTACAATTTGATCTTGAAAACGATTTTCAGCTTGTGCTTTTAATGCTTTCATATGCGAATTATAAGCAAACTCATCTTGGTCTTCACGAGATACTTTAAATTGAGTGGCAACTGCTTCGGCCGTATTTCCCATGCCCCAATAATAATCTTCGTGGCCAGATTTAATGGTATTATAATTTAATTCGGGTTTAAAGCCAGTCATAGGAACAGAACTCATACTTTCTGAACCTCCAGCAATAATACAATCTGCCATACCAGCTTGAATTTTGGCTGTGGCAATACCAATGGTTTCTATTCCTGAAGAACAAAAACGATTTACGGTTACCCCAGGAACATCGACACTATTGAGTCCGATTAAAGAAATAAATCGCGCCATGTTAAGTCCTTGTGCTCCTTCTGGCATAGCATTACCAACTATAACGTCGTCGATACGAGAAACATCTAAATTTGGTAATTCTTTCATCAGGTATTGAATGGTCTCAGCACCCAATTCGTCAGCTCTTTTAAAACGGAAGACTCCTTTTGGAGCTTTTCCTACGGCTGTTCTATATGCTTTTACTATATATGCTTGTTTCATTTTCCTATCCCTAACCCTTTCCAAAGGAAAGGGAACTATTGTGGGTATGTTTTTTAGTTATACATTTTGTTTTTTCAAATCACTCCCCTTTGGGGAGGTTAGGTGGAGATTAATTTCTTAATGGTTTTCCTGTTTTTAACATATGCTGAATACGTTCTAAAGTTTTACGTTCTGTACATAAACTTAAGAAGGCTTCACGTTCTAAATCCAGTAAATATTGCTCGTTAACTAAAGTTGGCTCTGATAAATCGCCACCAGCCATCACATAGGCTAATTTATTAGCGATTTTATGGTCGTGTTCGCTTATGTATTTACTAGCTTCCATCGCATCAGTTCCTACTAAAAACATTCCTAAAGCTTGTTTTCCTAGAACTTTCACATCGGTACGTTTTACAGGTTGTGTATAACCTTGTTCAGCCATTAACTTTGCATAGGCTTTCGCAGTAGCTATTTGTCTGTCTTTATTAACGACAACAATATCTTTTCCTTTTTGAAGAATACCTAAATCAAAAGCTTCGTAAGCAGAGGTTGCCACTTTTGCCATCCCTATTGTTAAGAAATATTCTTGCAAAATGTTCAACTCAACATCATTTTTTTTGAAAGTATCAGACGCTCGTAATGCCATTTCTTTAGAACCGCCACCACCAGGAATTACTCCAACACCAAATTCAACTAGACCAATATAGGTTTCGGCAGCCGCCACTACTTTATCGGCATGCATAGATAATTCGCAACCACCACCAAGTGACATCCCGTGAGGAGCTGCAACGGTTGGAATGGATGAATAGCGCATGCGCATCATGGTATCTTGAAAATATTTAATAGCCATGTTAAGTTCGTCATATTCTTGTTCGGCAGCCATCATAAAAATCATACCAATGTTTGCCCCAACCGAAAAGTTTGCACCTTGGTTTCCAATAACCAATCCTGCGAAATCTTTTTCAGCTAAATCGATGGCTTTATTAAGTCCTGCAAGAACATCACCTCCAATAGTATTCATTTTACTTTGGAATTCGCAGTTTAAAATACCATCACCTAAATCTTCAATAACAACGCCTGAATTTTTAAAGACTTCATTTGATTTTCTGATGTTATCTAAAATAATAAAGGCATCTTGTCCCGGAACTTTTTCTTGAGATTTTTTTGGAATGTTATAATAATATGTGGCACCGTCTTTAACAGTGTAGAATGATGTGTTTCCTGAAGCAATCATGTCGTGAACCCAAGCGGCTGGTTGTTTGCCTTCGGCTTTCATAAGTTCAATTCCTTTTTCAACGCCAATGGCATCCCAAATTTGAAAAGGTCCATGTTCCCAGCCAAAACCAGCTTTCATGGCATCGTCTATTTTATATAGTTCATCTGAAATTTCTGGGATTCTGTTCGAAACATATTCAAACATCGCGGTGAAATTCTTTCTATAGAAATCACCTGCTTTATCTTTTCCGCCAACTAATATTTTAAAACGGTCAATCACTTTATCAACGGTTTTAGTAAGTTCTAGCGTGGCAAACTTGGCAGATTTTTTATCTCTATATTCTAAGGTGTTTAAATCTAACGCTTTTATGTTTTTACCTTCTTTTTTGTAAAAGCCTTGGCCTGTTTTACTTCCTAACCATTTATTTTTCATCATGGTATTGATGAATTCTGGTAGCTTAAAAAGGTCGTGGGCTTCATCATCTGGACAATTATCGTAAATACCATTCGCGACATGGACTAAGGTGTCGAGACCAACCACATCAACGGTTCTAAAGGTCGCCGATTTTGGACGACCAATAACTGGTCCTGTAAGTTTATCAACTTCTTCAACGGTTAAATCCAATTCTTTAACTTGGTGGAATAGACTTTGAATACCAAAAATGCCTATTCTATTTCCAATAAAGGCAGGAGTGTCTTTAGCAATCACTGACGTTTTTCCGAGGAATTGTTCACCATAACCGTTTAGAAATTCTAAAACCGAAGCATCTGTTTTGGGACCTGGAATTATTTCAAACAGTTTTAAATAACGTGCAGGATTGAAAAAATGCGTTCCGCAGAAATGCTTTTGAAAGTCTTCGCTTCGTCCTTCACTCATAAAATGAATTGGGATCCCCGACGTATTGGAAGTTATTAGGGTTCCTAGAGTTCTGTATTTTTCCAGTTTTTCGAACACCTGTTTTTTGATATCAAGACGTTCTACAACCACTTCCATAATCCAATCGACATCTTTAACCTTAGCAATGTCATCTTCTAAATTACCGGTAGTAATTCTGCTTTTAAAACGTTGATGATAAATAGGAGATGGTTTCGATTTTAAGGATGACGCTAACGAATCGTTAACGATTCGGTTCCTAACAACCTTGTCATCCAAAGTTAATTTTTTAGCTTTTTCAGCGTCATTGAGTTCCCTAGGGACAATGTCTAGTAGTAACACATCTACACCAATATTGGCAAAATGACATGCAATACCACTTCCCATAATCCCAGAACCTATAACCGCAATTTTTTTAATTCTACGTTTACTCATGGTTAATAACTAGCTTATTTAATTTGTTTGTAAATTTTTTTGTTAGCAATCATTTCATTAATCAGTTCTGCAACTTCATAGAAATGATTTAGTTTTTCTTCGGAAATATTATTTCTAATAGCATCATTAAAGCCAAGAACTTTTTCTTTAGAATAAGCTCTTTTTTTTCGACCGAAATCTGTTAAATGAATAAGAACGCTTCTGCCATCATTTGGGTTTGAACGTCTTTCAATTAAACCCCTCTTTTCCATTGTTTTCAATATTCTTGACAAACTAGTGGCTTCCATTCCCATTTTGGGGCCTAATGCTGTTGATGGAGTTCCTTTTTCCTGATCAATACTTAACAAAGTAAGCCCAGTAGCCATGGTACTGTCAAATTTTAAAGCTTCTTCGTTATACATTTTAGAGACTGCTAACCATGTGGTTCTCAGTACGTAGTCAATTGTTTTGTCTTTCATGGTTGGCATTTTCAATATCAAATATACAAAAATTTATTATGCATGCATAATAAATTGATTTTTTAGCACTTTTTAACACAAAAAGAAAACGTCTCATTGGGAGACGCTTTAATTATATATGTTAACATTTAGGTTTAAGACCTATATATTTTTTCTATTAATTCTTTATATTTTTCCTTAATAATTTTTCGTTTCATTTTCATAGTTGGTGTCAAATGACCAGAGTCTATAGACCAAATATCTGCTGTTAATTCAAACTTTTTTACCTGTTCCCAGTTACCAAATCTCTTATTAGTTTTATCTATTTCTTTTTGAATACGATCTTTAATAATTTGAGAAGATATCATTGATTCATTATCAAGTTTTATATCCTTTCGTTTTCTTTCTATCCAATGCTTTAAAAACTCAAAATCGGGCTGTATTAATGCTGCTGGCATTTTTTCGCCTTCACCAATTACCATGACTTGTTCGATAAAATGCGATTGTTTTAATTCATTTTCTATAAGTGCAGGTGCTACATATTTACCTCCAGAAGTTTTAAACATTTCTTTTTTCCTATCAGTAATTTTTAAAAAGCCATCAGCGCTTATTTCACCAATATCTCCTGTATGGAAGTAATCGTCTGTCATCACTTCAGCAGTTTTTTCGGGGTCTTTGTAATAACCAAGCATCACATTAGGACCTTTTACTAATATTTCTCCATCTTCAGCAATTTTAACTTCAACATTATCAATTATTTTTCCAACAGTTCCTATTCTAAATCCTCTATTTCTCATATCATTAACAGCTATTACAGGAGATGTTTCTGTTAATCCATAACCTTCCATAATAGGCATGCCAGCGGCAGCAAACGTACGTGTTAATCTAGGTTGTAACGCAGCACTACCAGATACCATTAAATCTAAATTACCTCCAAGCCCTTCTTTCCATTTACTGAAAATTAATTTTCTGGCAAGTTTTAATTGAAGTCCATACCATATGCCATTTTTCCCGTAAGGTTCATATTTTAAACCTAAATCTATAGCCCAGAAAAATAAAGCTCTTTTAATACCGCTTAAATCTGCCCCTTTCTCAACAATTTTATCGTAGACTTTTTCATAAAGTCTGGGCACAGCAGTCATTACATTAGGCTTTACTTCTTTTAAATTATCACTCATTTTATCAATAGACTCAGCAAAATAGATTTCAACACCACAATATTGGTATAGGTATAAAATCATGCGTTCAAAAACATGGCAAATAGGTAGAAAGCTTAATGCTTTTGATTTACCATATTCAAAAGGCACACGCTTTTCACTATCTAATATATTCGATATTAAATTATTATGAGATAACATAACCCCTTTTGGCTTTCCGGTGGTTCCAGAGGTATATATTATGGTGGCTAAATCATGAGGTTTAACAGTTTTTTTTCTGTCATCAACTTCTTGTTGGTTACTCGTATTGTTACCTAGTTCTAAAACTTCTTTCCAATTTTTTTCTCCAGGAATATCGTCAAATGTGTAAACACCTTTAAGTTTTGTTTTAGATTTAATAGAATTTATTTTTTTTAATACTTCTGCATCAGAAACGAAACAATAAATTGATTCAGAGTGGTTTAAAATATATTCGTAATCTTCCTTAGAAATAGTTGGATAAATAGGGGCGTTTTGTGCACCAATTTGTAAAATGCCAATATCTAAGATGCTCCACTCAGTTCTATTTGTGCTAGAAATAACAGCAATTTTATCATTTGGTTTAACACCTAATCTAAGTAATCCTCTACTTATTGCATTAGCTTGATTAATATAGTCTTGAGATGAAGTTGATATCCATTCGCCATTATATTTAGTAGTAAAAGACTTATCTAAATTGAATTTTTCAAGTTGATATTGAGGTATATCAAAAATTCTGGTAATCTCACTCATGATGTTTAAAGTAGTTTAGTGTCTCGCAAAATAGCAAATAAAATAGGATTTACAAGTGCAAGGTATAAAAAAGCTTTATATGTAAATACTAAGGTTTTGTTATAAATCACTCGCTTTTATTATGATATTGGTGAATAAAAAGTTTTTTTTTATGATTAAAGTCATTAAATAGATGATTTGTACTATCTAATTTTGTTGGCATGAAAATATAAAAATTAAATAAGAATTATATGGAAACCTTAGAATCGGTGAAAACTAGAGTTTACAAGTTCGGTAATAAATCTGCCGATGGTAATAGTAAAATGAAAAACCTCTTAGGAGGTAAAGGAGCAAATTTAGCAGAAATGAGTTTAATTGGAATACCGGTTCCTCCTGGTTTTACAATTACTACAGAAGTTTGTACAGAATATAATCAATTAGGTCAGGAAGCCGTTGTTTCAATGATTAAGAAAGAAGTTGAAGATTCTATTTTAAATATTGAAACCATTATGGGGTCTCAATTTGGAAACAAAGAAAATCCATTATTAGTATCGGTTCGTTCTGGGGCTCGAGTATCGATGCCAGGAATGATGGATACCGTTTTAAACTTGGGTTTAAATGATGAGGTTGTTTTAGGACTAGCAGAAAAATCAGGAAACGAGCGTTTTGCTTGGGATTCATACAGACGTTTTATTCAAATGTATGGCGATGTTGTTTTAGGTATGAAACCAGAATCAAAAGAAGATATCGATCCTTTTGAAGAAATTATGGAAGCTTTAAAGCATAAGCGCGAAATTGAATTAGATACAGAATTTACTATTCAAGATTTACAAGATTTAGTTTACGATTTTAAAGAAGCCGTAAAAAAACGTACAGGTCATGATTTTCCAACAAACCCATGGGATCAGCTTTGGGGAGCTGTGATGGCCGTATTTAATAGTTGGAATAGTGATAGAGCCATTTACTATAGAAAAATGAATGGATATCCATCAGATTGGGGAACGGCTGTAAATGTTCAAGCTATGGTTTATGGAAACATGGGAGATAATTCTGGAACAGGTGTTTGTTTTACGCGTGATGCTGGTACTGGCGAAAACATATTTAATGGAGAATATTTAATTAATGCACAAGGAGAAGATGTGGTTGCTGGTGTTAGAACGCCTCAACAAATCACAAAAATAGGGTCAGAAAGATGGGCAGAACTCGCTAAAGTAGACGAAGCTGATCGTGCTAAAAATTATCCTTCTCTTGAAGAATTAATGCCTAATATTTATAAAGAATTAAACGAGTATCAAGAAAAACTAGAATTACATTACCGAGATATGCAAGATATGGAGTTTACCATACAAGATGGAAAACTTTGGATTCTTCAAACCCGTAATGGTAAACGAACAGGGGCAGCTATGGTAAAAATTGCCATGGAAATGCTTAAAGAAGGTTTAATTGATGAAAAAGAAGCCTTGCTAAGAATTGAACCTAATAAATTAGACGAATTGCTTCACCCTGTTTTTGATAAAAAAGCCTTGAAAAATGCACATGTTATTGCTCAAGGATTACCAGCGTCTCCAGGTGCTGCTACAGGTAAAATTGTATTCTTTGCAGACGAAGCTAACAAATACAAACACAGTATTTTAGTGAGAATTGAAACCTCGCCCGAAGATTTAGAGGGAATGAATATCGCAAAAGGAATTTTAACTGCACGTGGAGGTATGACATCGCATGCGGCCGTAGTTGCTCGTGGTATGGGTAAATGTTGTGTTTCAGGAGCAGGAGCTTTAAAAATTGATTATAAAAGAAGAACATTAATCGTTGATGGTCACGAATATCATGAAGGAGACTGGATTTCGTTAAATGGTTCTACAGGAAATATAATTGAAGGGAAAGTAGCTACTAGCGAACCAGAATTAAGTGGTGAATTTGCTGAAATAATGAAGTTGTCTGACAAATATGCAACTATGCAAGTTAGAACGAATGCAGATACTCCTAAAGATGCACTTGTAGCTGTTAAATTTGGAGCACAAGGTATTGGATTAACTAGAACAGAGCATATGTTCTTTGAAGTTGATCGTATTAAAGCCATGCGCGAAATGATTTTAGCCGATACTATTAAAGGTAGAAAAGAAGCCTTAAATGAATTGTTACCAATGCAGCGATCAGATTTTGAAGGTATTTTTGAAGCTATGGCTGGCCTTCCTGTAACGGTACGATTATTAGATCCACCTTTACATGAGTTTGTGCCTCATCAATTAGAAACTCAAAGAAAATTAGCTGAAGATATGCATGTCACGTTAGAGTATGTTAAGTCTAAGGTTGCTGAATTAGAGGAGTTTAATCCAATGTTAGGACATAGAGGTTGTCGATTAGGAATTACCTATCCAGAAATTACCGAAATGCAAGCAAGAGCTATTATTGAAGCTGCTTTAAACCTAAAAGCAAAAGGTATTGTTGCAAAACCAGAAATTATGATACCTTTAATTGGTACCGTTGCTGAGTTTGAAAGTCAAGAAGCTGTTATTAGAGCTACTGCCAGTAAAGTATTTGAAGAGAGAAATGATACGATCGAATTTTTAGTTGGTACAATGATTGAAATTCCTAGAGCAGCATTAACGGCAGATTTAATTGCTAATAAAGCAGAATTCTTCTCTTTTGGAACGAACGATTTAACACAAATGACCTTTGGTTATTCAAGAGATGACGCTGGTAAATTTTTACCAATATACGTAGAAAATGGTATCTTAAAAGTAGATCCATTTGAAGTGCTTGATCAAGAAGGTGTTGGTCAATTAGTTAAAATGGGAACTGAAAAAGGTAGAAGTACAAAACCAAATTTAAAAGTTGGTATTTGTGGTGAACACGGTGGAGAACCAAGTTCTGTTGAATTCTGCTATAATTCAGGAATGAACTATGTAAGTTGTTCTCCTTTTAGAGTGCCAATTGCTCGTATTGCATCAGCGCAAGCGGCTATTAAAAAATCCATGTAATTATTTGTTTTAAGTTTGAAAAGACCGGAGTAAGATATATGTCTTACTTCGGTTTTTTTTAATCTAATGCTTGCTAATACTTATTTTTTTTGATGAAAAGTTTTTAAAACGGTGTTTTTATTCCCACTTATTTTTTAAAATTTCTTGTAGTTTAGGATACTTGGTATCTGTATCTCCATATACTTCACGTTGCTTTGAAAGCTCTAATTTCATTTCTTCAATAATAGTTTTGTATTCTGGTTCATTATAAGCATTGTGATTTTCATGTGGGTCTTTTTCTAAATCATAAAATTCCCAAGCAGGCTCTGTGGTTTCTTTATCAGTTCCAGTCATATTCAAGGGCTGGCCATAAAAGAATGCTAATTTATAACGTTTGTTTCTAATCCCGAAATGCGCAGGTCTTTTGGGGTGATGTTGCCAATATCTGTAGTAAACAGATGTTCTCCAATCATTAGGAGTTTTTCCTTGCAGGTTCTGTCTAAAGCTTCTTCCTTGCATTGAAGACGGAAGTTTTACACCAGCATAATCAGCAAAAAACGCGGCGAAATCAATATTTAAAATAATATCATCAATACGTTTGCCTGCAGCAATCTCCTTAGGATATCTGATAACAAAAGGCATTCTTAAGGATTCTTCATAAATTAAACGCTTATCGAAAAAACCATGCTCACCTAAAAAATAACCTTGATCTGCGGTATAAATTACGACAGTATTTTTTGCTAGTCCAGAAGCTTCAAGATAGTCTAATATCTTACCAATATTATCATCGATGGCTGCTCCAGAACGCATATAATCCTTGATAAATTTTTGATAGGTCGCCTTTCTAGCACTCATACTGTCCATGCCTTTAATATAAAATGGTAATCCAGGGTATTTACACCACCATTTTTCAGGATTGTTTGATGCCTGTTCATAGCGCCATGCTAAATTATCTAAATGTTGGCCAGTAAAACTTCTTCCAGTTGTTCTTGCAGAGAAATCATAAAGATTTGCTGGTTCGGGAATTTCAACATCTTTATAAAGGTCTTTGTAACGATCTGGGTAATCAAATGGTTCGTGAGTAGCTTTAAAATGGGTTAATAGCATAAAAGGCTTGGTGGTATCCCGATTTTTCAACCAATTGATTGATAGCTCTCTAATGACATCGGTGGAAAAACCTTTATGAACATCCCAGTCTTTACTTGGCTTGTGAAAATTTTCTTTGGTTTTTAAAATAGGATCCCAATAGCGTCCTTGGTCATCTAGAATATTGTAATAATTAAACCCTGTTGGTTCCTTTTTTAAATGCCATTTTCCAATAACAGCTGTTTGATAACCATTCTCTTTAAGTACTTTGGCAATGTTTAAACTATCTGATTCTAAAGCATCATTAAGGGTGTAAACACCATTTCTGTTACTATATTGGCCCGTTAGGATTGAAGCTCTACTTGGTGTACAAATGGAATTGGTGCAAAAAGAGTTGTTCAATACGATGCCTTCATCTGCCAATCGGCTAATGTTTACATTCTTTACATAATCTTTTAAAATTCCTCCGTAAATTCCCCAAGCTTGAGACGTATGGTCATCAGATAAGATGAATAATATATTGGGTTTTTGGGGTTCCTCGTCTTTTTTTGAAGAATTACAAGAAAAAGTAAGGACAATAAAGGACAAACAAAATAAAGTTTTTAAAATTTTATTAGTCATGATTTGTGTTATTTAATGATTATTTCATCAATAAAAAACCAAGCTGGGAATCCTGCTCCGGGATGTCCTTTTGGACAATTGCCAATGCCTTTAATATTGATTTTAATATATCTACTATCTTTATTGACTTTGATGGTTAAAAGACCGGTAGCGTTTTCTTCCGTGTCTTTTTGTGTGGGCAGGGTAACCTCTTGGACTCTTCCAAATATTTTACCGTCATTAGAGAAACTAACCTCCAACGCTTTTGGGTTGAAAATCCAATTTCCTGAAGCGTAGAGATAGTCAGCACTAATTTTTGAAATATGTTTAATGGTATTTAAATCGATAACAAATTCCAAATCTTTACCTTCCTGTCCAATCCATTGCCCAGAACTATAATCGTGGTATCCCAATTTGCCATCCAGTAAAACATCTATGTTTTTATAATTTTTATTAACGGGTTTTGTTGCGATTATGGCTCCGCCAATCCCTAAACTTGATATCGCTTCAATTTTTTTTGGAATATCATTTTTAGAGCTATTTTCCCATGAAAGATATTGATTGATGAGCTCTTTGACCTTTTCAGGATGTTCATTTGAAATGTTAACCATTTCAGAAGGATTTTGACTTAAATCAGAGAGAAACAGGGCATCTTTCTCCATGTCTAATTCACCTTTATGGGATGTGTCTTTGGGGTATCCAATAAGTTTCCAGTTTTCTTTTCTAACCACCCATTGACTTCCATATTTCCAATATCCAACCGTTCTTGGGGAGCTTGTATTTGGGTGTTCAATCATGTTGGACATATCCATACCGTCAATTTTGGAAGGGATTTTTTTTAAGTGACATAGTTTAGCTAATGTGGGCATCCAATCAATATTCATTAAAAACCCATCATTTACAATGTTTTCAGGGAGATGGTTTTTCCAACTAACCATAGTGGGGAGCCTAATACCACCTTCAAACAAACTTCCTTTAGCACCACGATATGGGCCTGCGTTTCCACCGCCGTTAAATGCACGGGTTTCTGTAGAATAGCCATTGTCAGACTGATATATGATAATGGTATTTTCCCTTAGACCTAAAGAATCTAATTTATTCATTAGAAATCCAATTCTTTCGTCAATGGTTGAAATAAAAGCTGCGTAATCTGCTCTTGGTCTTTTTAAATCTTTATAATAATCCCTCCACTTTTTAGTAGGTTGGTAAGGATAATGAGGCATATTGATGGCATAATATAAAAAGAAAGGGTTGTTTTTATTTTTCTCAATGTAATCTAAAGCTTTTTTTGAAGCTAGATCAGGAAAATATTGACCTTCATAAAACACCTCTTTCCCATTTTCGTACAAGTCATGAATATTAGGGCCTTCCCAATAAAAATAATGTGAATAATTGTCTATACAGCCTCTCAAATGACCAAAAGAATAATCAAAACCTTGGGCATTAGGGCTAGATTCAGTGCTCATTCCCAAATGCCATTTTCCAACATGACCTGTTTTATAGCCATTGTCCTTAAATAATTCGGCCAGTGTATATTGGTCTTTGGTTAATCCAGTTGTTCCTGGAGTAGCAGAAGTGTTTCCTGTAACGCCAGCATTTTGAGGGTATTTTCCAGTTAGTAAAGCAGCTCTTGAGGGAGCGCAAACAGGTGCAGCTACATAAGCTTGTGTAAATCGAGTGCCTTCTTTTGCTAATCGGTCAAAATTTGGAGAATAAATATCGGTTGCACCATAACACCCTAAATCTATTGAGCCTTGGTCATCAGTATAAATAACAATGACATTTGGTCTTTTATTGGCTTGTGCAAAAAAGTGCAGACTAATTAAAAAAATAATAATTTTAATATAGCTTTTGAGAACGATTGATATATAATTCATTTGATAGTTAGTTATGTTGTTGATTAGTAAATATTTAAGTTTTAAATAAGAAAACATTAATTTAAAAGTTTAATACTAGTTTTTTTTAATTTTTAGACTAACGATACTCATAGGGTTATGAATGACGATTTTTTATATTTAGTTTATAATATCATATAGCCATAAATAAGTATTAATGCATTTAATAATAGAATTTATCTTAATTACATAAAAATATAAAACTTTATAAAGCGTGTTGTAAATTTAAATAATGGATTACTTTGATTAAATTAGTTGTAATAAGTATCGTTATTTTATTCAAGTTAATTGATAAAAGCTAACTTTTATATTTCTCTAAAGGAGGAATTCTAATAAATTGTTAGGGAAAATTTAACAACTGGGATCATTAAAGTTGATAAAATATATTTGAAAATATAAACCAAAATAAAAGCAGATTTAGAATGAAATTAAAAAAACTAAAGATATTATTTCTTTATATAGCGGTATTTGTCATTATTGGTTGTAAGAATCGTGAAAAGAATGTTGTAAGTGAGCAACCAAATATTGTTTTTATTATGAGTGACGACCATGCTTATCAAGCCATTAGTGCTTATGGATACGGTCTTAACAGTACGCCTAATATAGATAGAATTGCACAGGAAGGAGCTATTTTTAATAAAAGTTTTGTGACAAATTCCATATGTGCTCCTAGTAGAGCCGTAATGCTTACAGGTAAACATAGTTTTATAAATGGAAAAGTTGATAATATTCAAAGTTTTAATTGGGATCAAGATAACTTTGCAAAATTATTGCAGAAAAATGGTTATCAAACAGCGATGATAGGTAAAATTCATTTGGATGGATTGCCACAAGGTTTTGATTATTCGAATGTTTTAACAGGTCAAGGGCAATATTACAATCCAGATTTTATTGAAAATGGTATTAAAAAACAATATCAAGGTTATGTCACCTCAATTACTACAGATATCGCTTTGGATTGGCTTGAAAACAAAAGAAAAAAGGACAAACCTTTTTTATTATTATACCATCAAAAAGCTCCTCACAGAACCTGGATGCCAGAACCAAAGTATTTCCACCTTTATGATGATAAGACATTTACGCCTCCAGCTAACTTTTTTGACGATTATAGAGGTAGAGAAGCAGCAGCTGCTCAAGAAATGAGTATTTTTAATGATATGGATGTGGTTTACGACTTAAAGATGTTGGATAAAGAAGGGGAACTCAAGACCAAGTACAGAAAATGGTTCCAAGGAAAACATGATAGAATGGATTCTGTACAGATGCAAGCTTGGGATGATTATTATGATCCTATCATCAAAGAATTTAAATCATCTCATTTAAAAGGAAAAGATTTGGCTCTATGGAAATACAATCGTTACATGCAGGATTATTTGCGTTGTGTTCAATCGGTTGATGATGGTGTAGGGAAGGTCTTGGATTATTTGGACAAGAATGGTCTATCCGAAAATACCATTGTGGTCTATACATCAGATCAAGGTTTTTATTTAGGAGAGCACGGGTGGTTTGATAAGCGTTTTATGTATGAAGAATCGTTTAGAACACCTTTATTGATGAAATATCCAAAAGAAATAAAAGCAGGAACAGTTATAAATAAGTTGGTACAAAATATTGATTATGCACCAACCTTTTTAGACTATGCGGGTATAAACATACCCAAGGATATTCAAGGGGAATCTTTCAGGAAATTGGTTGATGGAGAAGTAAGTGAATGGCGGGATGCCATTTACTATACCTATTATGAATTTCCAGGGGAGCATCATGTAAAAAGGCATTATGGGGTGAGAACAGATCGTTATAAGCTGATTCATTTTTATTATGATATAGATGCTTGGGAATTATATGATCTAGAAAAAGACCCATCAGAAATGCACAATGTGTATGATGATCCTGAGTATAGAATAGTAAGAAAAGATATGCTTGAGAAACTTAAAGAAATTCGGCTGAAGTATGGAGACAGTGATGAATTGGATAAAAGTAATTTAGAGCGATATTTAAAAGCTAAAAAATAAAACTAATTAGAGCTAATAAATAAAAAAACCAGTAAGATACTGGTTTTTTATTTTTAGTTGTTTTCAATCCACAATCTGGCATTGACAAAAGCTTCTAACCAAGGAGAAACTTCGTCTTTTCTGCCTTCTGGATAATATGCCCAATTCCATTGAAAGGTTGAGCGCTCAATATGAGGCATAGTTACTAAATGGCGCCCAGTTTTATCACACATCATGGCCGTATTAAAATCAGAACCATTTGGATTAGATGGATAGTCTGAATACCCATATTTAGCCACAATATGATATTTGTCTTCTGAATACGGTAAACTAAACTTCCCTTCACCATGAGAAATCCAAACACCCAAAGTTGAACCTTCAAGAGTTGATAACATCACAGAATTATTTTTCTCAATAGTTACTGACGTAAACGCACTTTCGTGTTTATGAGAATCGTTATACGTCATTTTTCCATGAACTTCGTGTTCGGGGTTTATTTCTTCTAATTCCATAAATAATTGGCAACCATTACAAATTCCAACCGACAATGTGTCTTCTCTTTTAAAGAAATCCTGAATAGCTTTATTAGCTTTTTCGTTGTATTTAATGGCTCCCGCCCAACCTTTGGCAGAGCCTAAAACATCTGAGTTCGAGAAGCCTCCAACTGCTCCTAAAAATTGAATATCTTCTAAGGTTTCACGACCCGAAATTAAATCGGTCATATGCACGTCTTTTACATCAAAACCTGCTAAATACATAGCGTTTGCCATTTCTCTCTCGGAGTTACTTCCCTTTTCACGTAAAATGGCAGCTTTAGGTCGTTTCCGGCTCAGAACAGATTGCTTCACTGTGTTCTCAATGACATCTTCTAATTTTCCTGTAAAATGTTTTGGAAATGTATATTGAAGCGGTTGATTTTTATAGTTATTGTATCGCTCTGTTGCTAAATCATTCGCTGTTTGTTTTTGGTCTAATAAATACGAGGTTTTGTACCAAATATCTCGTAATCTTGAAACGGTCATAGTGAATGCTTCGTCACCATTAATAATACTTAACACATCACTTTCTGTCACTTTTCCGATGTTGAAAAATTCAATATTTGCTTCGGAAAGTGTTTTTTCAATAGAATCATCTTTTGCCTGAATTACAATACCCACATTTTCGGAAAACAATAATTTAAACGAATCTTTTTCAGCCAATGCAGAAAGATTTAATTCAGCTCCTAGATTCGTGTCAGCAAAACACATTTCAAGCAAAGTCGTAATTAATCCGCCCGAAGCAACATCATGACCAGCAATTATTTGTTCATTTCGTATTAATGTTTGAATGGTATTAAAAACAGTTTTAACGTAAGCAGCATCTTTTACATTTGGTGTTTCATTTCCAATTTTATTCAACACCTGTGCAAATGAACTTCCACCTAATTTAAAATCATCTTGAGAAATATTAATGTAATAAATAGCACCACCAGTTTTCTTAAAGACAGGCTCAACCACTTTAGTGATATCATTACAATGTCCTGCAGCTGAAATTATAACCGTACCTGGAGAAATGACATCGCCATCGGGATATTTTTGCTTCATAGAAAGCGAATCTTTCCCTGTTGGCACGTTGATTCCTAAATCAATAGCAAATTCAGAAACAGCTTGAACAGCTTCGTATAAGCGCGCATCTTCACCTTCATTTTTACAAGGCCACATCCAGTTAGCAGACAATGAAATCGATTTTAAATTATCCTTTAAAGGTGCCCACATAATATTGGTTAAGGCTTCGGTAATTGAATTTCTACTTCCCGCCTCTGGGTTAATTAATCCTGAAATGGGTGAGTGTCCAATTGATGTTGCAATACCTTCTTTCCCTTTGTAATCAAGTGCCATAACGCCTACATTGTTTAAAGGAATTTGTAACGGGCCAACACATTGTTGTTTAGCAACTTTCCCACCAACACAGCGGTCAACTTTGTTTGTTAACCAATCCTTGCAAGCAACTGCTTCTAGCTGTAACACTTGCTCTAAATACTCATGAAAATTATCTAGATTATAACTAATGTCACTGTAATTTCTTTTAACAGTATTATCAGTCATGATAGTTTTTGGCGAACTACCAAACATGTCTTCCATTGCTAAATCCATAGGTTTATGGCCATTGGTTTTAGATTCAAACGTAAAGCGGTTGTCACCCGTAACATCACCAACAGTGTACATAGGTGAGCGTTCGCGTTCTGCAATACGTTGTAAAGTATCAATATGTTTTTCGGCAATAACTAATCCCATACGTTCTTGAGATTCGTTACCTATAATTTCTTTATCAGAAAGCGTTGGGTCTCCAACAGGAAGTGCGTCTAAATCGATATTTCCACCAGTATCTTCTACTAGTTCCGATAAACAATTTAAATGACCGCCAGCACCATGATCGTGAATAGAGACAATAAAGTTTTCGTCACTTTCAACCATACCACGAACGGCGTTTGCAGCACGTTTTTGCATTTCGGGGTTAGAACGTTGTACAGCGTTTAATTCGATACCTGATGCAAATTCGCCAGTATCGGCAGAGGATACCGCAGCACCACCCATACCAATACGATAATTTTCACCACCAAGAATAACTATTTTATCGCCAGTTTGTGGTTTATCTTTTAAAGCTTGATCTTTTTTGCCATAACCAATACCTCCTGCTTGCATAATTACTTTATCGAAACCTAATTTGCGGGCTGTCACATTGAGCTTGTCGAAATGTTCATCATGCTCAAAGGTCAAAACCGATCCACAAATAAGTGGCTGTCCAAATTTATTTCCAAAGTCTGATGCTCCGTTGGATGCCTTTATTAAAATATCCATTGGAGTTTGATATAACCATTTGCGTTCTGGAAATGCTTTTTCCCATGGGCGATTTTCTTCCAATCGAGAATACGACGTCATGTAAACCGCTGTTCCTGCTAAAGGAAGTGAGCCTTTTCCGCCAGCTAATCTATCTCTAATTTCACCACCAGAACCTGTCGCAGCACCATTAAAAGGCTCCACGGTTGTTGGGAAATTGTGTGTTTCGGCTTTTAATGAAATTACAGATTCAAAGTTTTTTGTTTCATAGAAATCTGGTTTATCGGCAGTTTTAGGAGCAAACTGTTCTACCGTTGGCCCTTCTACAAATGCCACATTGTCTTTATATGCAGAAACTATAGAATTTGGATGTTGTTTAGACGTTTCTTTTATTAATTTGAATAATGAGGTTGGTTTTTCAACGCCATCGATAACAAACGTACCATTAAAAATTTTATGACGACAGTGTTCTGAGTTTACTTGCGAGAACCCAAACACTTCAGAGTCTGTAAGTGGACGACCTATTTTTTTTGAAACATCTTCTAAATAGGTAACTTCTTCGTCACTCAAAGACAACCCTTCTTGTTGATTATAAGCTGCAATATCTTCGATGTTAAGAATGGGTTCTGGCTGAATATTTATAGTAAATGATTCTTGGTTTAAACCGCTAAATTTCTCTGAAATCATTGGGTCGAAATCTTTAAAATCTTCTGAAACTGTGTGAAATTCTTCAATACGAATAATGTCTGAAATGCCCATGTTTTGAGTGATTTCAACAGCATTGGTACTCCAAGGTGTAATCATGGCAGCACGAGGACCAACAAAAAAAGCATCTATTGATGCTTGCTCTAGTTTGGGTTGGTTACCAAATAACCAAACTAATTTGGATATGGTTTCGGTTGATAATTCTTTTGTTGTTTGAACAGCAAAAACCTTACTGTTTGTGTTTCCAAAGAAATGAATCATTTTAGATGTTTTATGGTTGTGTTTTTAAAAATGTAAAAATACACTTTTTTGTGCATTATGCTTTTCTTTTTTTATGAAAGCATACGTGTTTATTAACAGTATTTTCAACAATATTAAGAGACGTATTTTTTAAGGATTTTTGAAACAGCTCCGTAATAAGATTGCCCAAATAAATTTAAATGAACTAATAAATAATATAGCTGATAAACCTCAATTCGAGCAGGCGTGTATTGATCTTCAGGAAATTGCCTATGATAGCTCTTATAAAAATCGTTCCCGAAACCTCCAAAAAGTTTAGTCATAGCAATATCAACTTCATGATGACCAAAATACAGAGCGGGATCGATAAGGTGAGGATCACCTTTTGTTGATATCAAATAATTGCCACTCCATAAATCGCCATGTAAAAGCGATGGTTTTATGTTCTCAAATAAATTGCTAAGACTTTTTTGAATTTTAGATTCTGAAGGACATTCAGTATCCGACAAATATCCTGATTGTTTTGCTAATTCTAGTTGAGGTAGCAAGCGTTCCTTTGTGTAAAACTCTAACCAAGATTGATGCGTTTTGTTGCTTTGTGGCAAACTACCGATAAAGTTGTTTTCGTCTAAGCCAAAATAATTTTGAGTGACTTGATGTAGTTCGGCCAATTTTAAGCCAAATGTTTTAAAATCTTCGTTTGAAGGCGATTTACTTTCAATATATTCTAAGATTAAAAACGAATAATTGTCAAAACGGTCGTAGCAAAATACCTGAGGTGTTTTAATGGTATTTGTGTTTTCAATGTATTTCAACGCATTGGCTTCTGCTTGGAACATTGTAAACGCATTTTCAGAATTATTTAATTTCAGAAAAAAGTTGTGATGCGGTGTTTTAAGTTTATAGGCCTGAGAAATATCACCTCCCGAAACGGTACTTATGCTCGTAATAGTTTCGTTTAATAAATTGGAAAGATAATTTTGAAACAGTGCATTCATGCTATAAAAATAAAAAAAGAGGCTGTCTAAAAAGCATGATGTGTTTTGTTTGTCAGGTTGAGCTTGTCGAAACCGATATTGATGATCGATAAGTTGAAATATTTCGACAGGCTCAATATGACATGGAACAGTATTTTTTAGACAGTCTTAGTTATAAGTTTTTAAAACTATTGTGTTCGTTTTAAAAGTGCCATATAAAATCCGTCGTAACCTGATTTATGAGCGAGTACTTTTTTATCTTTAACTAAAGAGAAATTTGCGCCAGCTTCCGATTTTAAAAAGGCATCTACCTGTTTTTGATTTTCAGAAGGTAAAACAGAACAGGTTGCATAAACTAATTGGCCTCCGGCTTTAACCATTCTAGAATATTGTTGTAAAACCTCTTGTTGCGTGATTTTTATTTTATCAATAAAATTTGGTTGTAGTTTCCATTTTGCATCAGGGTTTCTACGTAATACACCAAGTCCAGAACAAGGTGCATCGATCAATACGCGGTCTGCTTTATCATAAAGTTTCTTAATAACTTTAGTAGATTCAATAGCTCTTGTCTCAATGTTATGAGCCCCGTTTCTTTTCGCACGACGTTTTAGTTCATTTAGTTTATTGCCATAAATATCCATAGCAATTATTTGTCCTTTGTTTTCCATTAAGGATGCTATGTGAAGTGTTTTTCCACCGGCACCGGCACAAGTGTCAACGACACGCATACCTGGTTTTACATCTAAAAACTCGGCAACTAATTGAGATGAGGCATCTTGTACTTCAAAAAAACCATTTTTAAAGGCTTCGGTTTGAAATACATTTGCACGCTCTTTTAATTTTAGAGCATTTGGATACTCTGGTAAAAAATCTGTTTCAATATCTAAATCAAAAAGTTCGGCTTGTAATTTTTCTTTGGTTGTTTTTAAGGTGTTTGCTCTTAAAATAACATCGGCTTGCTCGTTAAGCGCCGCTATTTCTTTAGTCCAAACAGTTTTCCCTAGTTCTTTCTCACCCAATTCATCCATCCAATCGGGAATAGATTCTTTAAATTTTCTAATTTTAGATAATTCGTCAAAACGACCTTTTATTTTTCGCGTAGGTGTTTTTTCAAAATACGACCAGTCGGGTAATTTTATTCCTTTTAAAGTTGCCCAAACAGCAAACATACGCCATAGGTTATCTCTATCAAAAGGTTCTTTAACTTCAGCAATTTCGGCATACAAGCGTTTCCATCTAACAATGTCATAGGTGGTTTCGGCAACAAAAGCCCTGTCTCGAGCACCCCATCGTTTGTCGTGTTTTAAAAGTTGTTGAATAACTTTATCGGCGTAGTTTCCTTCATTAAAAATTAGGGTTAAACCATCAATAACCGCAAAGCATAAATTTCTGTGTAATCGCATGTTGTATAAATAAGTGTGCAAAGTTACGTTTAATTCATTAATTCAAAGGATTTGTAGCTTAAATGAATCTGATATTTTTGTAAATTCGTTACTAGTTTATAGTAAAAAATAGTCTACAAATATTAATAGTAAAGTTTTAAACCATATATAATGACAAAGATAACTTGTTTTGGAGAAGTGTTATGGGATGTGTTTCCTAACCATAAAAAAATTGGTGGAGCACCTTTAAATGTAGCAACAAGATTAAAATCTTTTGATAATGAAGTGTCAATGGTTAGTCGTATAGGGGATGATAAAAAAGGAAATAAAATCATTAGTTTTTTTTATAAACACCATGTAAATACTGAAGGTATTCAACTGGATTACACTTACAAGACAGGTAAAGTAAAAGTGAAACTTAATGAAAAAGGATCTGCATCATACGATATTAAATACCCAAGCGCTTGGGATAAAATTGAATTAACCGATGTAGCAAAATTAATAGTAAAGTCGTCTGATGCTTTTGTTTATGGAAGTTTGGTAGCTAGGGACGATAAGTCAA
The DNA here is from genome assembly GCA_050300615.1 of Flavobacteriaceae bacterium. Classification (GTDB taxonomy): domain Bacteria; phylum Bacteroidota; class Bacteroidia; order Flavobacteriales; family Flavobacteriaceae; genus Yeosuana. Next base: position 46,066 of record JBNKYB010000069.1, read on the forward strand.
GAGAAACACTTTACAATTTATTACCATTGGCAAAATATAAAATTTTTGATGTAAACTTAAGAGCACCTTATTATACTCAAGAAGTTCTTGTCTATTTAATGAATCAAGCTGATTTTATAAAGTTTAACGACGAAGAAATTTTTGAAATTGCAAATTATCTAGATTCAAAATCTCAATCATTAGAGCAGAATATTCGTTTTATTTCAGAAAAAACAAATACAAAGTCAATTTGTGTTACTAAAGGAAGCCATGGAGCTGTTCTGTTTCATAACGATACTTTTTATAACAATAGTGGTTACCAAGTGGTTGTTAAAGATACAGTTGGTGCAGGCGATTCGTTTTTGGCAAGTTTAACAGATAAGCTTTTAAAAAATGCCCCACCACAAGAAGCTGTAAATTTTGCTTGTGCCGTTGGAGCTCTTGTTGCAAGTTGTGAAGGGGCAAACCCTGTAATTACAGACGTTCAAATTAAAAATTTAATGAATCCTTGTTGATTTAATGTAAAAAGAAATTAACAACTAAAGCTTCATGTTTATGTCATGAAGCTTTTCTATTTTTATACAAATTTAAATATTATGAAAATTCGTTTATCTCTTTTGTTTTTAGTTGTTTGTTTTGGCTGTAAACAAGAGGTTTCAATAACTCCTAGAAATTTTACATCAGTCAAAATAAAACCGCTTTATACGGATTCGTTGTTAAGTATTCGGGCTATAGATATCTTGGATGATGGGAGCTTGGCTTTTGCTGCGAACAATGGTGCTTTTGGACTTTATAATCCGAAGAAAGATAGCTGGATGATTTCTAAACAAAAGTTTGATAGTTTGAATTTACACTTTAGAGCAGTTGCCCATACATCAACAGATTTTTTTATGTTGAGTATTGAAAACCCAGCCTTATTATTTAAAACAGGCGATACAGGACGAATGCAATTAGTTTACAGAGAAGATGGTGTAGGCGTTTTTTATGATGCTATGACTTTTTGGAATGATCAAGAAGGTATTGCCGTTGGTGATAGTTTGGAAGGATGTTTATCAATTATTATTACCAGAGATGGAGGTAACACATGGAAGAAAATTTCATGTAAAGACTTGCCTAAAGCTGAAGATGGAGAGGGAGCTTTTGCAGCAAGTAATACAAACATTAAAACGATAGGAGATAAAACATGGATTGCAACAACAAGTGGTACCATTTATTATTCTGAAGATAAAGGAATTTCATGGAAAGTTATTAAAACCCCAATAGTACATCAAAAAAACACTCAAGGTATTTATTCAATTGATTTTTATGATGACTTGCAAGGTTTTGCGATTGGTGGCGATTATACCAATCCAGATGATAATGCAGCTAATAAAATAAAAACTACTGATGGGGGCAAAACGTGGCAAGTAGTAGATAAAAATAAAAACCCTGGTTACAGAAGCTGTGTACAGTACATACCAAATAGAGAAGGGAAGGAGTTGGTCGCCGCAGGATTTAAAGGTTTAGATTTTTCAAATGATGCAGGTAATACATGGAAACATTTAAGTGATGAAGGATTTTATACTATTAGGTTTTTAAATGATAGTGTTGCTTATGCCGCAGGTAAAGGAAGAATTTCAAAAATACAATTCGAGTAATAAAAAAGAGACTGTCTAAAAAACAAGATGTGTTTTGTTTGTCAGGTTGAGCTTGTTCGAAACCAATATTGATTATTGGTGATTTTAAATATTTCGACAGGCTCAATATGACATAGAACTATACTTTTTAGACAGTCTCTTTTTATTATTATTTAGGGCCACGCATACCCCGTCTGTTTTTAAATTCTTCAAACATTTTGTGTTTAAAATCATCTTCAACTTTATTGAGTAGAATTATCTTTTTTGGGGGAATCACTTTTAATAAGTCATTCATAAAATTCTCTTTTAGCGTATATTTTTTCTTTTCAATAACATGAATTTCATTTAACAAAGTTTCAGCCTCTTTATCAGTAATATTTTGAAAATCAATATTTTTTCTTTTTTCATAGGATTGATGTCTAAGCTTCATGAATTCTTCCTCAAAATTATTATAAACAGGCCAAAAAGCTTGCGCTTCCTTCTCAGTTAAATTTAGTCTTTCTGTAATAAATGCAATTTTTAAGGTTTTTATTTTATCTCTATTGTTTTGTGAAAATGATAGTAGATAAAAGCCTAAAACAAAGATTATAGTTAGTATTTTTTTCATAGTTCTAGTATTAGGTTATTTATTAGTTTGAAATTATATCTTCAATTTCTGAATTTTCGAAAACATAATCTTCTAATGATTCTTCTTGGAAATTTAATTCAATAGAATCAAAATCATCTAAATCTTCATTAGTTAACAGTGATGCCATATCGGTTGTTTGAAAATCTGTATTTAAAAGGTAGTTTTCAATGCTGGCGGTTTCAATATTATCTAAAGTAATGGTATCTTTTTGTTTATAAAACACATTTAACATAAGTATTAAACTTGCAGCAACAGCAGTTGCGTAAGCAGTTTTTTTCCATGGGAATAGTTTAATTACTTTTGGCTTGTTGTCTTTTTTAATAGCTTCAGTTATATGAGAGTCTAATGACTTAAAATAGTCTTCAGGAACTTTAAAGCCAGTATTTTTTGAAGACTCCTTAAGGTTTATTTCACTTAAAAGCATGTCTTCAAAGTTCTCAAAGTAATCTTTAGGAACTTTAAAACCTGTTTTATTTATATTATTTAAACTATTTGTTTTCATTGTATATATGACTATTTTTTTGTGTAAAAGTTTAATTGTTAGTTAAATACTGTTCAATTTTTTTTACTGCAATATGATATGATGCTTTTAGGGAGCCCTCACTTGTCTCTAAAATATCTGATATTTCTCTGAACTTTAAATCTTCAAAATATTTCATATTAAATACCAATTGTTGCTTTTGAGGTAATTTAGCAATTGCTTTTTGTAATTTTAATTGAATTGCATCTCCTTCAAAATAGACATCAGTTGTTAATTTTTCTATTGCTGTTTGTTGCACATCTTCATTTGAAACTTGTAAACGTTTTGCTTTTTTATTTAAAAATGAAATGGCTTCATTAGTTGCAATCCTATACATCCATGAAAATAGCTTACTTTCTCCTTTAAATGAATTAATGTTTTTATAAACCTTTATAAAGGTATTTTGCAATACATCATCTGCATCGTCATGCGACTTAACAATATTACGTATATGCCAGTATAATCGCTCCTTATAAAGAGAGACTAATTCTTTAAAAGCAAGATCAATATTTTTGCTTGATTTAAGCTTTTCTACTAATTGATATTCAGGAGTCACAGGCACCGTTTAGTTTTTAGACTACTCAAGATACTAAAAGTTTAATACCCAATTAATTTTATTTTAATTTCGATAAAAAAAGCAAAACCATAATTATTTGATAAACAATTGTATAGGCTACAAATAATCGATTAAGTGTAAAGTAAATACGATTAAATGCGTTTTTTCTTGTGGGATAGATTTTTTTAATATATTTTTACAGTATTAAAACCTACTTATGTTCTTTGTTTGCCCCAAATCTTACGATGAACAAAAAAAAGGATAGAAAAACCCAAATTTCTATCCTTTTTTATTTTTATACGTTTATGGTGAATGGAACGTTATCCTAAATTTTGCATATCTACGAGTTTTTTATATATACCATTTTTAGCAATAAGTTCATTGTGAGTGGCTTTTTCAGCTATAGTCCCTTTTTGAAGCACAATAATTTCATCGGCATTTTGAATGGTAGAAAGTCTGTGAGCAATAACAATGGAGGTTCTGTTCTTCATCATATTTTCTAAAGCAACTTGAACGAGACGCTCGCTTTCTGTATCAAGAGCAGAAGTAGCTTCGTCTAATATCATAATTGGAGGGTCTTTAAGAACGGCTCTAGCAATACTTAAACGTTGCTTTTGTCCGCCAGAAAGTTTGTTTCCAGAATCACCTATATTAGTTTCTATACCTTGTGGTAAATCTTTAACAAACTCCCAAGCATTTGCCACTTTTAAAGCATTAATAACATCTTCATCGGTAGCGTGTTCATCACCGAGTTTAAGATTGTTTTTAATGCTGTCATTAAACAAAATGGCATCTTGAGTAACAATACCCAACTGACTTCGCAAAGATTTTGTAGTAAAGTCTCTTATGTCGATACCATCAATTAAAATCTGACCCTTATTAATATCGTAAAAACGAGTTATTAGATTAGCAATAGTAGATTTTCCACTTCCTGATTGCCCAACAAGGGCAACGGTTTTACCTTTAGGAATGGTTAAAGAAAAATCTTTTAAAACAAACTCTTTTTCATATTTAAAAGAAATGTTTTTAAATTCTATTTTAGAATCAAATCCAGTTTTAACTATAGCTTTTTCTTTATCTTTTAAAGGGTTTGGTGTATCTATAACTTCTTGTATTCTCTCAGCTGCTGCATTTCCTTGTTTTATATTGTAAAGTCCTCTTGCTATAGCTTTTGCGGGTGTTAAAATATAATAAGCTAAGCCCATATAAACTAAAAAAGAACTTCCGTCAAGACCTCCAGATCTTCCTTCTTTTAAAACTAATTGGCCGCCATACCATAATAAAGTTGCTATTACAAAAACACCTAAAACTTCACTGGCTGGTGAAGCTAGATTTTGACGATTCATTAATTTATTTGAAAAGCCATAAAAACGAGTTGAAGATTCTTTAAACTTAGTATTAAATTTTTCTTCAGCATTAAACCCTTTTATTATTCGTAAACCAGTTAAGGTTTCTTCAAGAATAGAAAGGATAGAACCTTGCTCTTTTTGTACACGGTCTGATTTTCGTTTTAAACTTTTACCAATTCTAGAAATAATCAAACCTGTAATTGGAATAAAAATAAAAACAAATAAAGTAAGACTAGGGCTTAAATAAAGCATGGCTATTATTGTGAAAATAATCGTTAAGGGCTCTCTTATAACAAGTTCTAAAACGGGTAGCATTGAGTATTGAAGTGTTGAAACATCATTGGTTACTCGTGCCATAATATCACCTTTTTTTTGCTCAGAAAAATAAGAAGGAGGTAACTCTACGGTTTTTTTATAAACAGCATTTCTTAAATCTCGTACAACCCCATTTCGTAAAAAAACCATAAAATAGTTGGCTAAATAGCCAAATAGGTTTTTTAATAAAAACGCAATAATAATTAATCCTACAACAAAAATAAGAGCTTTAGATTTGTCTCCGCCTGTAAATTCATGCATTTGAAACGATAGGTAGCCTTCTGCATAATCACCTAATTTTGATATCCCTTGATAAACAGGTTTTACTATTCTAATTGGTTCTTTCTGTTTAAAAATAACATCTAGCATAGGCTTTAATGCTATCATTGAAAGTGTACTAAATAAAGCAAAAAACACATTAGAAATAATGTGTCCCAAAGCGTAACGCTTATATGGTTTTGCGTATTTTAAAACATTTAAAAATTGATTCATTCTCTACATCTATTTAAATTAATATGCCCTAAACGAAAACGACTATAGGTAATTCGTTTAGAGCATATTTAAATTAGAATTTATTGTTATGCCAGTTTCATATCTTTAACTATGGCATCAATTTTTTGTTCCAATTTTTGTTCCGTTGTGTTGAACTCTGACACATTGTCTAATTTAGTGTTGACACTGATATAGAATTTGATCTTAGGTTCTGTTCCACTTGGTCTTAAAGCTACTTTACTTCCATCTTCCGTATAATAAATTAGTACGTTCGATTTTGGAATGTCAATAGCTTCCTCTTTGCCTGTAATCATGTTTTTGGTAATTGATAGTTGGTAGTCTTCAACTTTAACAACTTTAGATCCATTAACTTCGGTTAGAGGATTTTCTCTTGCATCAACCATCATTTGTTTTATTTCTTCAGCACCTTCTATACCTTTTTTAGTAAGTGATATTAAGCGTTCTTTATAAAATCCATGAGTAATATAAAGATTTATAAGTTCTTCAAAAAACGAACTGCCTTTAGCTTTGGCTTGAGCAGCTACTTCGCAAGCTAATAAGGTTGAGGTAACGGCATCTTTATCTCTTACAAAGTCGCCTACCATAAAGCCGAAACTTTCTTCACCACCACCAATAAAATCAAGATTTTTAAAATCGTGTATTAGTTTGGCAATCCATTTAAAGCCTGTTAAAACAATTTTGCTTTCAACGTTATAAGCGTCACCAAGAACAGACATCATTGGTGTAGAAACAATAGTAGAAGCTATAAATTCCTTACCGGTTATTTTGCCTTCATTTTGCCATTGCTTAAGCAAGAAGTTAGTCATCATAAGCATGGTTTGATTACCATTAAGCAATTGCAATTTGTTTTCAGAATTACGAACGGCAACACCTAATCTATCGCAGTCGGGATCGGTACCAATAACAATGTCGGCATTTACTTTGTCAGCTAATTCCAAAGCCATTTTTAAAGCCGCAGGTTCCTCTGGGTTTGGAGATGCAACCGTTGGGAAATCACCATTAGGCACTTCTTGTTCTTTAACAATATGAACATTTTTGTAACCAGCTCTTTTGAGTGTTTCAGGAACTAATGTAATTGAAGTTCCGTGTAAAGAAGTAAACACAATGGTTAAATTGTCTTTTGCTGATTGATTTGTTTTAAAACTTCCTTTCTCAACGGAGGCATTAATAAAAACATCATCGACATCTTTTCCTATATAATTAATTAGAGAGTCGTTTGCATTAAATTTAATGTTTGAATAAGGGGTTTCATTTATTTTATTTACTATTTCTGTGTCTTGGGGAGGAACTAACTGACCACCATCTTGCCAATAAACTTTATACCCATTATATTCTGGTGGGTTGTGAGATGCCGTTAGTACAATACCACAGTGGCAGTTTAAATATTTTAAGGCAAATGAAAGTTCTGGTGTTGGACGTAAATCTTCAAACAAAAACACTTCAATTCCGTTTGCTGAAAATACATCTGCAACTACTTTAGCCAATGTTTTGCTATTGTGTCTACAGTCATAAGCAATGGCAACTTTTGGTGTTTCATCAGGAAAATAATTAAGCATGTATTCACTTAATCCTTGAGTACTTCTTCCTAGTGTGTATTTATTTATTCTATTGGTACCAATTCCCATAACGCCACGCATTCCTCCGGTTCCAAACTCTAAATCTTTGTAAAAACTCTCCTTTAAACTTTCAGGATTTAAAGCAATGGTTTCTTTTATTTGGTCTTGGGTTTCTTTGTCAAAAGCAGGAGTTAACCAAGTATTAACACGTTCTAAAAGTTCTGGTTCAATATGTATCATAATATATTTTGTATAAATTGTCTCTAAAAATAAACAAATGGAAGAAATAATTTTAATAAGCTATTTGCTTAATTGAAATTAAATGTAACCATTTTGAAAGATTAATTAAAATTTAATTCTGTTTTTACTGAGTATCGTTTTCTGTCTGATTTAGACCGTAAAATAATTTCTCCTAAAAATCCAGCAACAAAAAACTGTGTACCTATAATCATGGTCGATAAAGCAATATAAAATTGAGGCCGTTGTGTTATTAAACGTCCGTTAGGATGTAAAAAAAGCTTATCAACACCCAGATATAAAGCAAATCCAAAACCTATAGCAAACATAATAACGCCCCAAGTACCAAATAAATGCATTGGGCGTTTGCCAAAACGTGATAAAAACCAAATGGTTATGAGGTCTAAAAATCCATTTATAAAACGGTCCATACCAAATTTAGTTTCTCCATATTTTCGGGCTTGGTGCTTAACTACTTTTTCGCCTATTTTATTATAACCAGCATTTTTTGACAACACAGGAATATAGCGATGCATTTCGCCATTAACGTCTATATTTTTTACAACCTCTAGGCGATAGGCTTTAAGTCCGCAATTAAAGTCGTGTAGTTTAACGCCAGATGTTTTTCTTGCAGCCCAGTTAAATAATTTTGATGGTAAGTTTTTAGACAATGTAGAATCATACCGTTTCTTTTTCCAGCCAGAAACCAAATCAAGTCCATCATTTATAATCATACTATAAAGTTCTGGGATTTCCTCGGGATTGTCTTGTAAATCCGCATCCATAGTAATAACAACATCTCCTTGCGCTTTTTCAAAACCAGCATGAAGTGCTTGCGATTTTCCGAAATTTTTAAGAAAGCGAATTCCTTTTATATGGTTGTATTTGGAAGATAAAGTTGAGATGACTTTCCAGGATTCATCTGTACTGCCATCGTCAATAAAAATGATCTCATAAGAAAAATGATTGGATTGCATAACCTTTGCAATCCAATCATGTAATTCTGTTAATGATTCTTGTTCGTTAAGTAGTGGTATGACTACAGATATGTTCATTTAGTTTTTCTCAATAATTGAAGTTTCAAAAATACTGAAAAAAAATAAGCTTTTATTGTTGTTCGCGTTTCATTATTAATCCTCCAATTAGTGAAATAATGAGACCCAAAAACAAGGATCCTATAACGCTCATAAAACTAAAGAATAAAGGAGTGATAAACATTCCGCTTATTTTCATAGCTTCTTCGACCTGTTCGGATGACATGTTTGGTCTTTTTTCTAACATTTGAGCTCTTGCTTGATCTTTCGTAATTTCAAGAAATTCAGGATAAATGTAACTATAATGTACATAGGTGTAAATGGCTGAAATTAGCCCTCCAATAACTGCAATGGCTAGACCTATTTTAATAGCCTCTCCGAGTGTTAAGAAACCGTTGTTTTTTTGTTTGTAAGATTTAATTCCGTAAATAAAAATGGCAATGGATAATATTAGGCTTAAAATAGATATTGTCCAATTTTTTTCAATATTGGCAACATACATTATAACTAGTATAATAATATTGATTAAAGCTAAATAGAGTCCAAAAGAATAAGCAATTGGTTTAATTGAAGGTTTTTCTGATTCCATGATGATTTTTGGTTTAAAATATTAGTTACTTAGTTAGTAAACAAAGATAACAAAACGTTACATAAAGAGGTAAAATAAAAATTACAAAAAAGTGTTGTTCATTTATAAAAAATACTTAAATTTGCACTTCCAAAATTGAAACGAATAAAAGTATTTAGCGATGAGAAAAGGTATACATCCAGAAAATTATAGAGTAGTAGCATTTAAAGATATGTCTAATGAGGATGTGTTTTTAACTAAATCTACTGCTAGCACAAATGAAACGATTGAAGTTGATGGTGTTGAATATCCACTAGTTAAAATGGAGATTTCAAGAACATCTCATCCATATTACACAGGTAAATCTAAATTAGTAGATACTGCCGGACGTATTGATAAGTTTAAAAATAAATATGCTAAATTTAAAAAATAAATTTAGTAATAATCATAGTTTTAAAAGCCTTTCAACATTTGAAAGGCTTTTTTATTTTGTACAATTAACCTACTTTTGATACAGAATAACGAATGGTTTGAAGTCAATAGAATAAAACTTTTTAACTTTAACGTTTAACTCAGAAGCCTCATGAACTATATTCTATTTGATGGTCCTTTTCGTAACAACTTGTTACCGCTTACCTTTACTAGACCTGTTGCAGATATTAGGGTTGGTATTTTAACCATTAGAGAAAAATGGGAAACCTTTTTAGATTCCACTACCACAACGGTAACGGAGGATTATTTATCAGATAAATATCCGATGGTTGAAATGGAAGAAAATATCATGATTAATGCATCGTACCTTCCTAATTTAGAACTGGTTGAGATGATTAAAAATCTTGAAAAAAACCAAGCTATTTTTAAAGATGAAGATATTATTGCTTTTTTCACCAATAATACACAAGATGATATAGATTTTAAAACCTATGAAGCTTTAGAATTTAATGAGGATATTTTACGAATTGAACATACTTGGGATATTTTTTCAAAAAACGGGGATGCAATTCAAGATGACTTTAATTTAATAACTAAAGATAGAAGCTCCAAACCAATACCTTCAAGCAATAATGTTATTGCTCCAGAAAATATTTTTATAGAAGAAGGAGCAACCTTAGAGTTTGCAACGCTTAATGCATCAAAAGGTCCTATTTATATAGGGAAAGATGCTTTGATTATGGAAGGAACCCTTATTCGTGGCCCGTTAGCGTTGTGCGAAGGGGGTATTATAAAAATGGGAGCTAAAATTTACGGGCCTACAACTGTTGGTCCTTACAGTAAAGTGGGAGGTGAAATTAATAATGCGGTGTTATTTGCATATTCCAATAAGGGTCATGACGGATTTTTAGGTAATGCTGTTTTAGGCGAATGGTGTAATATTGGAGCAGATTCAAATAATTCAAACCTTAAAAATGATTATTCCGAGGTTCGTTTATGGGATTATGGAACCGAGAGCTTTAAAAAAACAGGATTACAATTCTGTGGGCTCATTATGGGAGACCACAGCAAATGCGCTATCAATACCATGCTAAATACCGGAACTGTTGTTGGCGTAAATGCTAATATTTTTGGTAGTGGTTTTCCTAGAAATTTCATACCAAGTTTTACTTGGGGTGGACATGGAGGATACACCACTTACTTGCCTAAAAAAGCATTTGAAGTAGCGAAAGTGGTAATGTCTAGACGCGAAATGGATTTTTCGGAAGCGGATGCAGCAATTCTTCAACATGTATTTGAGGAAACTAGTAAGTATAGAAGAGAATAAAAAAACTGTGGTGTGCAGGAGTTGTTTCTTTTAATAAAAAGAGATGAATAAATGAAAGAAGTAGTATGTGTTTTGTGTTGTTTTTTAAGCCTGTTTACGGTGTCTCAAACAGAACATTATACTATTAAGAATATTGATATAAACAATGATAAACCACATTTTGGATTGTCTGTTAATCAAAATAACGATGTTTTATTTACTTCCTATTTGTTAAATAGAAATGGAAAAACTAAAACTTTTTTGGATAATGGAATTTTAATCTCATATACAGGGATAAAGGATTCTAGTGGTAATATTATTAACGTTAAAGAGTTACAAATAGATAAAAAAGAAGATGTTTTTCATATTACAAGTGCCATTTATTCTCCAGATAAAAAACAGTTGTATGTTACTACCAATTATATAAATAGAAAGAACAAGCCTAAAGGTAGTTTCAAGGAAACAAATTTTCATATTGAAGTCGCTGAGTATAAAGATGGGGTAGGTTGGACCAATTTTCAAGTATTACCGTTTTGTGAACCACGATATTCCTATGCACATCCTATGATTAGTCCAGATGGAAAAACTATGTATTTTACGTCTAATATAAGAGGAGGGAAAGAAACAACAAAAGGCCCTTCAGATATTTTTAGAGTGGATATTTTAGGAAATAATACTTTTAGCAAACCTAAAAACTTAGGTTCTAAAGTGAATTCATATAGTGGCGAAATATTTCCTTACATGAGCCATGATAATACTTTGTATTTTTCTTCAAACAGACCTAATGGATTTGGAGGTTATGATATCTATAAATGTATAACAAATTCAAAAGGCGTCTTTGAAAAAGCTGTTAAAATGCCTGAACCTATCAATAGTAATAAAGATGACATAAGTTTTGTTATTGATGCGGAAAATACATCGGGATACTTTTCATCAAAGAGATCAGAGGGTAAAGGCGAAGACGATATTTATTATTTTTTAAAAAACTAAAACACAATTTTTTAATGTAAAATATCGGTTTTATCATCTCATTTTTAAGTTGTAAATTTGCCGACTTGGTAAAAACACAAGAATGAACACTAGAAAAAAAGTCGCATTTTATACGTTGGGTTGTAAACTTAATTTTTCTGAAACCTCTACTATAGCAAGAGGTTTTACAGAAGAAGGGTTTGATCGTGTTGACTTTTCTGAAAAAGCAGATATCTATGTAATTAATACCTGTTCGGTCACCGAAAATGCAGATAAGCGTTTTAAAACCATTGTAAAGCAAGCACAAAAAGCAAACCCAGAAGCTTTTGTGGCGGCCATTGGATGTTATGCCCAATTGAAACCAGAACAATTAGCAGATGTAAATGGAGTTGATTTGGTATTGGGAGCTACTGAAAAATTTAAGATTACAGATTACCTAAACGACCTTTCAAAAAATGATTTTGGTGAAGTTCATTCCTGCGAAATTGAAGAGGCTGATTTTTACGTAGGTTCGTATTCCATAGGAGATAGAACACGCGCCTTTTTAAAGGTTCAAGACGGTTGTGATTATAAGTGTACTTATTGTACCATTCCATTGGCCAGAGGGATTTCAAGAAGTGACGCGTTAGATAATGTTTTAAAAAATGCCAAAGAAATAGCAGAACAAAACATTAAAGAAATTGTTTTAACAGGCGTTAATATTGGCGATTATGGTAAAGGGGAGTTTGGTAACAAGAGACATGAACATACATTTTTAGATCTCGTTACTGAATTAGATAAGGTTAAAGGCATTGAGCGCTTAAGAATTTCTTCCATAGAACCTAATCTTTTAAAAAATGAAACAATAGATTTAGTTTCAAAGTCTAGAGCATTTGTACCTCATTTTCATATACCATTGCAAAGTGGTAGTAATGAGATTCTAAAAAAAATGAAGCGTCGGTATAATCGTGAGTTATATGTAGATCGTGTTTCAAAAATAAAAGAAGTGATGCCACATGCCTGCATAGGAGTCGATGTTATTGTAGGGTTTCCTGGAGAAACAGAGGAGCATTTTTTAGAAACGTATCATTTTTTAAATGAATTAGATATATCATACTTGCACGTTTTTACCTATTCTGAAAGAGATAATACAGAAGCTGTGGAGATGGTTGGTGTGGTGCCTATGAAGGTGAGAAGTAAACGTAGTAAAATGCTACGAGGCTTATCAGTTAAAAAACGTCGTGCCTTTTATGAAAGTCAACTTGGAACTAGCAGAACTGTTTTGTTTGAAAGCGAAAATAAAGAAGGCTACATCCATGGTTTTACTGAAAATTACGTTAAGGTTAAAACGCCTTGGAACCCTGAACTTGTAAACACCTTGCACAAAATTCAGCTTACTAATATTGATGATGATGGGTTAGTAAGGTTTGATTTTATAAAGGAATCTGTATTGAATATATAGCAAAACAAACCCTTTAGATTACTTTTCTTGAGTTTAAACGATTTTTTTTGATGTAGTTATTGTACTGCTATAAGTTTGGCATACAAAATATTTTGATTCTAGTAAATCTAAACTAGTTTGATATATGAAAAAACATTTACAGGTATTTATAACTATAACTCTAATATTTTTTTTAGGGTCTTGTTCTACCGAAGAAATAGGTCAAAATAATGATTTAGTTGGTCTTTGGGAGAGAATTGATTTTAATGATAATTCTGGATATCAATTAGTTTTTAATGCAGATAATACGGGCATAAGAATTTATAAAGAAGTAGAGGAAGGCAATATTATATCTAGTGCCAATAGTTTTAATTGGCAGACAACTGATAATAAAGTAACGCTTTTACAAGGAGATATCTCCTTAGTTTCTTATATGATAAATTCAAAAAAACAACTCGTTTTGAGTCTTGATGACAATTTACCTTTTAAAAAAGTATCCAATAATACTTCATCATACTAATTAACCATTACATTATTAAAACAAAAACCCAAAACATATGTTTTGGGTTTTTGTTTACTTTTTATAAAAATTAAATTCTCACACCAACAGGTAGCATTCGTTTGTATTTTCTATTCTTTCTTACAAATTTAGCTATTTCAGGGCTGGTAGGAACAACACTTAAATTACGTTCTTCAATTTGTTCAAACACAGCAATTAAAAATTCATTGCTAAAATTTTCATCCCTAATTTCATCTGGTACGATAAGTTTAGTTAAGAAAATCTTCCGATCTTGTAATGAATATTCAATTTTGGCAAGGTGGTCATCAATTTTAATTTCAAACTGACGTAAAAAATCATTGTCTATTAGTTCTGCAGCATCAATCATGATAAAGTGTTTTAATTGAAAAGAAATGTAAATAGTAAGAGCTATTTATATAGCTTTGTAGTACAAATTTACAAAAAAAAATCGTTAGTATAGCGATAATTGAAGGTTAAAACCTTATGAATCAAGAGATAATACATGTTTATTTAATGCCTGGAATGGCTGCAAGTCCACGTATTTTTGAACATATTAAATTACCAATTAATCAATTTGAAATTCATTATTTAGAATGGCTTATACCATTTGATAATGAGCTTCTTAGCGATTATGCATTACGGATTTCTCATAATATAAAACATGCTAATTGTGTGCTTTTAGGAGTTTCATTTGGAGGTGTTTTAGTGCAAGAAATTAGTAAGCATATTAAAATCAGAAAATTAATTATAGTTTCAAGTGTTAAAAAAAGTCAGGAATTACCACAGCACATGGTTTTTGCAAAAACAACTAAAGCTTACAAGTTAATTCCTACTCAATTAGCAAGTAAAATAGATGCGCTAACTAAATATGCAATTGGCAACAATATAAAAAAACGGCTAGAGTTATATAAAAAATACTTGTCTGTAAACGATAGTAAGTATTTAAGTTGGGCTATTGAACAAATGGTTTGTTGGGACCAAAAAGAGAGTATCGCAGATATTATTCACATTCATGGAGATTCTGATTCTGTATTTCCAATTAAGAATATTAAAAATTGTATTATTATTAAAGGAGGAACTCATATTATGATTCTAAATAAAAATAAATGGTTCAATGAACATTTGCCACAGATTATTTTATCAGATTGAAAAATTTATTAATTTTAAAAAAACTTTTTAAAAATGAAGATAGTAGAGAAAGTATTGGCATTTGTAGGATTATTAAGTTTGACAGCCCTATTTATTTATGCCCTTCAAGATGCCCCAACAGATGAGAATTTTGAAAAAAAATTAATTAATGATTATAATGTCTATGCCTTGCAAATTCCTAATAATTTAAATTTTGCGGGAGAATCTGTACCGCTCAATGATCCAGATATTTATGAACGAATGGACAGAGAATTATTAGTAAATACGTATTGGCAATCTAACGGTTTGTTAATGTTTAAGCGAGCTAAAAAATATTTTCCAGTTATAGAACCTATTTTGAAAAAATATGGGGTTCCAGACGATTTTAAATATTTAGCGGTTATTGAAAGTGGGCTAACCAATGCGGTGTCTCCAGCCGGCGCACGAGGTATATGGCAAATTATGCCATCTACTGCACGAGAAAATGGCCTAGAAGTTAACAAAAATGTAGATGAACGTTATAATCTTGAAAAATCAACAGAAGTAGCTTGTGAGTACTTTTTGAAATCAAAAGAAGAACTAGGTTCATGGACCTTAGCAGCAGCAGCATATAATGCTGGCGATACTGGCATATCTAGACGTTTAGAAGAGCAGGATGTAACAAATTATTACGATTTATTACTAGGAGAAGAAACTGGACGATATGTGTTTAGAATTGTAGCCTTAAAAGAGATATTAACACACCCAGATACTTATGGCTTTAATTTTAGAGAGAAAGACTTGTATTCAAATATTCCCACCTTTAAAGTTGAAGTAGATACAGCAGTTTCTGATTTTACCAAGTTTGCAAAAGACTTTGGCATCAACTATAAAATATTAAAGGTTCATAATCCATGGTTAAGAGATAGATACCTTATCAATAAATCAGGAAAAAAATATATGATTGATATTCCTAAAAAAGGATATTATGATGTTCAGTAGTTATTTCTTCAAAAGACAAAATAGCTTTTTATAAAGGAATTAATAAAATCAATTCCAATTATAGATAATCAAATTAAGTAAAAAGAGTAATTAACCTCTGCGTTTTTGAGCTCTTAAGGAACCACCAGTTCCGTAGTGTTGATTTGGCATTTGAGAACGTTTCATGTTCTCTTTCATCATTTTTATTTGATCTGTAAGCATGCCCTGTTTATCTAGTTTTTGAGCTTCAGAAAGTAATTTTTGAGCTTCTTGCTTTCTTCGTTTAGAAAATGCTATACCAGATAAATTTAACTTGGCCATGGCTAAATCATGATCCATTGATAAGCCTAAAGAAATTGCTTTTCTAAAATATTTTTCGGCTTCATTCATATTAGATTGAGAAACCATAATACCATGTAAATAATTATAATATCCTTGTTGTTTGGTTACTAAAGCAGATTCTGGATTTTTAATTTTGGCAAGCCATTTTTTCGCTCCTTCAAAATCTTGTTTTCGTAATCTTAAAAAAGCTAACAGAATAAATTCATTTTTAAAGTATAAAAACACAAAGACGGAGGATAATAAAATAAGCATGATGCCATTACCTATAAATCCTTCAGTAAATTGATATACTGCATAAGCTAAAATACCTGCCGCTATAATAAGTTTTATAATTTTATTGTACATTTTTAATTTTAAATAAAGGGTTTAAAGACACATTAATAATCTAGTTATGGCCTATTTCTTTCTAGATTGCAAAGAAACTAAATTTTTATGAAATGAGCCATAACAATTGTAAAGTTGATAGACATCATAATTTGATTGAATAACTATTTAAGTTAAAATAATATCAGATTTAATTAGATAGGAATGAGCTTCTGCCGCATGTAACTTAGAGAATTATAGAAAAAAAATAAAAATTTAAATATTAGTAAATATTTTTAAAATAACATTTGTCAAAGTAAAAACTCTTTGTATATTTGCGCTCGGTTTTGCACAAGCCAAAAAAACAAAAAATAAATAGATTTTTCAGATTTAAAGATACTAGACAATGAGTAAAAGAACGTTTCAGCCATCAAAAAGAAAGAGAAGAAACAAACATGGTTTCAGAGAAAGAATGGCTTCTGCTAATGGTAGAAAAGTGTTAGCTCGTAGAAGAGCAAAAGGAAGAAAGAAATTGTCTGTATCTACTGAAGCTAGACATAAAAAATAATGATTAACAATTGTTGATAATTTAAAGGTGTTACTTAACGGTAGCGCCTTTTTTTATATCTACTGATTACTATTTTTGTAAAACATTAAAATCCAACATATAACTAAAAGAAAATGCCAAAAAATCCAAAACTAAAATCTATATTAATTATTGGTTCGGGGCCTATTGTTATTGGGCAGGCTTGTGAGTTTGATTATTCTGGTTCACAGGCATTAAGGTCGTTAAGAGAGGATGGGATAGAGACTATTTTGATAAACTCCAACCCAGCAACTATTATGACCGATCCTTCAATGGCTGATCATATATATTTACTTCCTTTAACAACTAAATCTTTAATTAAAATTTTAAAAGAACACCCACAAATAGATGCAGTATTGCCAACTATGGGTGGTCAAACGGCGTTAAATTTATGTATTGAAGCAGATGAAAAAGGTATTTGGAAAGATTTTGGAGTTGAAATTATAGGTGTAGATATTGATGCGATAAATATTACCGAAGACAGAGAGCAGTTTAGAGAGTTAATGCTTAAAATAGGAATTCCTATGGCACCTCAAGCAACGGCTTCGTCTTATTTAAAAGGTAAAGAAATAGCTCAAGAGTTTGGATTCCCTTTAGTTATTAGAGCATCCTATACGCTTGGTGGAGCAGGAGCATCTTTTGTTCACAAAGAAGAAGAATTTGACGAATTATTAACTCGTGGATTAGAGATTTCTCCAATTCATGAAGTTATGATTGATAAAGCTTTAATTGGTTGGAAAGAGTTTGAATTGGAGTTACTTAGAGATGATAACGATAATGTCGTAATTATCTGTTCTATTGAAAATATGGATCCTATGGGAATCCATACAGGAGACTCCATTACGGTAGCACCGGCAATGACGTTAAGTGATAGAACGTATCAAAAAATGCGTGATATGGCCATTCACATGATGCGAAGCATAGGTGATTTTGCGGGAGGTTGTAATGTGCAGTTTGCCGTAAGTCCAGATGAAAAAGAAGAGATTATCGCTATCGAGATCAACCCTCGTGTATCGCGTTCTTCGGCGTTAGCTAGTAAAGCCACAGGATATCCAATTGCAAAAATAGCTGCTAAATTGGCAATTGGTTATCATTTAGACGAATTAGATAATCAAATTACAAAATCAACTTCAGCCTTATTTGAGCCGACATTAGATTATGTGATTGTAAAAATACCACGTTGGAATTTCGATAAATTTGAAGGTTCCGATAGAACTCTAGGACTTCAAATGAAATCGGTTGGAGAGGTCATGGGAATAGGGCGTTCGTTTCAAGAAGCGCTTCATAAAGCGACACAATCACTTGAAATAAAACGAAATGGTCTTGGTGCAGACGGAAAAGAAAATAAGAACTACGAGCAAATTATAGAGAAACTTACCTATGCCTCTTGGGATCGTGTGTTTATTATTTATGATGCCATTGCAATGGGAATTCCGTTAAGTAGGATTTTTGAAATCACTAAAATAGACATGTGGTTTTTAAAGCAGTATGAAGAATTATACTTACTTCAAAAAGAAATTTCAACCTATAAAATAGACACCATTCAAAAAGATTTATTGCTTGAGGCTAAGCAAAAAGGATATGGAGACCGACAAATAGCTCATATGTTAGGTTGTTTAGAAAGTCAGGTGTATAATAAGCGCGAAGAGTTTGGTATCAATAGAGTCTATAAACTGGTTGATACATGTGCCGCAGAATTTAAAGCCCAAACACCATATTACTATTCTACTTTTGAGAGCGATATGGAGACTGCCGATGGTAAGCGATTTTCACACAATGAAAGTATTGTTACCGATAAGAAAAAAATCATTGTTTTAGGTTCTGGACCAAATAGAATAGGACAAGGGATTGAATTTGATTATTGTTGTGTGCATGGTGTTTTAGCGGCTGCAGAATGCGGTTATGAAACCATTATGATTAACTGTAATCCAGAAACGGTTTCAACCGATTTTGATACGGCCGATAAGTTATATTTTGAACCTGTTTTTTGGGAACATATTTACGACATTATTAAGCATGAGAAACCAGAAGGCGTTATTGTACAATTAGGTGGGCAAACCGCTTTAAAATTAGCTGAAAAACTAACTAAATATGGTATTAAAATATTAGGAACTAGTTTTGAAGCTTTAGATTTAGCCGAAGATAGAGGTTTGTTTTCTAATCTTTTAAAGGAAAATAATATTCCTTATCCTAAGTTTGATATTGCAACAACAGCCGATGAAGCTGCTGCTATAGCAGATGTGTTAGATTTTCCAATATTAGTAAGACCTTCATACGTTCTTGGTGGTCAAGGTATGAAAATTGTTATTAATAAAAAGGAGTTAGAAGAGCATGTCGTTAGTTTGTTACGAGTAATGCCAGGTAACCAATTGCTTTTAGACCATTATTTAGAAGGCGCTATTGAAGCAGAAGCTGATGCTATTTGCGATGGAAAAGATGTTTACATTATAGGCATTATGGAGCATATAGAGCCTTGTGGAATCCATTCAGGCGATAGTAATGCTATGTTACCACCTTTTAATCTAGGAGATTTGGTGATGCAGCAAATTAAAGATCATACTAAAAAGATTGCTTTAGCATTAAATACAGTAGGGTTAATTAACATACAGTTTGCTATTAAAGACGACGTTGTTTATATCATTGAAGCCAATCCAAGAGCTTCAAGAACGGTACCTTTTATAGCGAAAGCTTATGGAGAGCCTTATGTAAATTATGCAACTAAAGTGATGTTAGGAGATAAGAAGATTAAAGATTTTAATTTTAATCCGAAGTTGAATGGTTACGCTATTAAGCAACCAGTGTTCTCTTTTAATAAATTTCCTAATGTTAATAAGAAATTAGGACCAGAAATGAAAAGTACAGGAGAAAGTATTTTGTTTATAGATAGTTTGAAAGACGATGAGTTTTACGAATTATACTCCAGAAGAAAAATGTATTTGAATAAATAATGAGGCTGTCCAAAAAGTACATTTCTATGTCATATTGAGCCTGTCGAAATATTTCAACTTATTGATAATCAATATCAGTTTCGACAAGCTCAACCTGACAAAGAAAACACATCATAATTTTTAGACAACCTCTT
Organism: Flavobacteriaceae bacterium; assembly: GCA_050300615.1. Taxonomy (GTDB): domain Bacteria; phylum Bacteroidota; class Bacteroidia; order Flavobacteriales; family Flavobacteriaceae; genus Yeosuana. The sequence goes on from JBNKYB010000069.1 coordinate 65,985, forward strand.
ATGAGTTAGATTGCCAATTTTGCGTTTTGAGTCTTAATAATTTCAAGATAATCATCCATTTTAAATTCAGAAGATCTAAATTTTGTGGTTCTATTTTTTGCTTGTTCCTGGCGTTCTATACTTCTTGAAAACCTACGAATACTATCTTTTGTTTTTAAAATAATACCAGGAACAGCAACATTGTTTCCTTCCTCATCTTTTGCTACCATAGTAAAGTACGATGAGTTACAATGTTTTTTTTCTCCAGTTTGAATGTTTTCAGATTCTACTCTCACACCAATAACCATAGAGGTTCGTCCAGTATAATTAATAGATGCCTTAAGCGTAACCAATTCGCCAACCTCAATAGGGTTTAAAAAATCTACTTTGTTAACAGATGCCGTTACACAATAATTTCTTGAGTGTTTAGAGGCACAGGCAAATGCAATTTGGTCCATAAGCCCTAAAATAAATCCACCATGGATTTTTCCACTAAAATTTGAGTGGGATGGTAACATTAATTGTGTTAATGTTATTTGAGATTCTTCAATAGTTTTAAACATAGTAATTTTTTAGTTATCTTCTTCAGCGCGTTTTATAATAGATTCAGGTAAGGATTTTTTTGCTTTAGCTCCCATTTTTTTAAGTTTTTCAACACTTGTTATAAGATTACCTCTGCCTTCAACAAGTTTATTCATAGCTGCAGAATAATCACTTTTGGCGGCATCAATCTTTTTGCCAACTCCTGTTAAATCATTTACTAAGCCTTCAAACTTATCATACAAAGCACCTGCTTGTCTGGCTATTTCAATAGCATTTTGTTGTTGTTTTTCGTTGTTCCACATAGAATCAATCGTTCTAAGTGTCGCTAATAGAGTGGAAGGTGTTACAATTACAATATTTTTTTCAAAAGCTTTATTGTAAATGCTGTTATCTTCATTAACAACCACGGCAAAGGCGGGCTCTATAGGGATAAACATTAGTACAAAATCGGGAGATTCTATGTCGTATAAATCTTGATAGTTTTTTTCTGAAAGCTGATCGACATGTTTTTTTATAGAATTAACGTGGGCTTTTAAATACAGATCTTTGTCGTCATCATCTGCATTTACCAATCGCTCGTAATCGGTTAATGATACTTTACTATCAATAATCATTTTTTTACCATCTGGGAGATGTAATACCACATCAGGTAATACGCGCGAGCCATTTTCTAAAGTGAAACTTTGCTGAACAAAATATTCTCTATCTTTCTCTAAACCAGATTTTTCTAAAACTCGCTCTAGTACCAATTCTCCCCAATTACCCTGCATTTTACTATCTCCTTTTAAAGCTCTGGTAAGGTTTGTAGCTTCTTTAGACATCTGTTGATTTAAGTCTTTTAGACCTAGTAATTGTTCTTTTAAAGCCGAATGCATACTAATGCTCTCCTTTTGGGTAAGGTCTACTTTTTCTTCAAAAGTTTTTATTTTTTCTTGTAGCGGATTTAAAATATTTTTAATGTTTTCTTTATTCTGAAGGGTGAATTTCTCAGACTTTTCATCTAAAATTTTGGTAGCTAGAATTTCAAAATCTTTGCGCAATTGTTCTTGGCGTTCTTCGAGTTCTTTATCACGTTTTAAATTGAGTTGTTCAAGATGTTCGAAATCAGCGTTTTTTCTTGCTATTTCAGAACTTAACAATTCTTTTTCACGTCTGATTTCTTCTCTGTCTGCTTCAACTTTAGTTAAATTACGTTTAAGTTCTTCAATGGTTGAAGACATCTGATTTTGGCGCTCTGCTAAAGTACTTTGTTCACTTTTATTTTTAAGTTTATTAAAATAAGTTCCTAAAAAGAACCCCAAAGCGGCGAAGATTAAAGCTGCAATAATTTGAATGATTAAATCGGACATATGAAAAGTTAGAATTTAATCAAAGATAATTTTTTTCGTTTTAAGAATAAAGCTTTCCTTCTTCAAACAAATATTTTTGAAGTGTAATTATTTTTTCACCCGAAAACTTCCTGTTTTTTCATCAAAAACAATTAAATCTTTCGGGAATAAACGATTAAAAATTCCATTGGTAATTAGATTGCATGGTTGATCTGAAACTACACCATCATCGGTCATAACCACAACGGTATCGCATAATTGAATAGCTAAATCTATTTCATGTGAAGAAAATAAAATTGTTTTTCCTGTTTCTTGAGTCAGTTTTTGTAACAATTTTAAAATGTATGCCTTATGATACATATCGAGATGTGTGGTGGGTTCATCAAGAATAATCATATCGGTATCTTGAGCCAAAGCCCTTGCTATCATAGCTTTCTGCAATTGACCGTCGCTTAACTCAAAACAATTTTTATGTTTTAAGTGACTGATATTAATAAGCTCTAAAGCTTCATGCACTTTTTTTAAATCATATTCAGATAAAGAACCAACCCAATTGGTGTAGGGCTGCCTCCCTAAAGCAACCAATTCAAAAACAGATAGATTTTTAGACGACACGGCTTCGGTTAGTACAAGGCTTAACACTTTCGCTAAATCGATAGCGTGATATTTGTGTAAACTTTTATTATTTATTTTAATAGTGCCTTCTAGTGGTTTTTGAACATTGGTTAACGTTCGTAAAAGTGTTGATTTTCCAATGCCATTGGCACCAATTAACCCAATAAGCTCACCACGATGCAAATTAATATTGATATTGCTACCGATAATGGTTTCCTCTTTTTTTGAGGCATAACCTATGGAAAGATTTTCGGTATTTAATATGATATTGTTTTTATTTTCCATTTTAAAATAGCATCTAGAATATCATTTTACGTTTTCTAACCAATAGCCAAATAACAACGGGTGCCCCAATTAAAGAGGTTATAGCATTAATAGGCAAGGTATAATCGCTATTAGGTATTTGTGCAATACTATCACAAATAAGCATAATAATGGCTCCAAATAAAAACACAGCTGGCAACAATACTTTATGATTGGAGGTATTAAATAATTGACGTGTTATATGCGGAATGGCTAATCCAATAAACGCAATAGGGCCTGCAAAAGCAGTAATCGTTCCAGCTAATAAGCTTGTGGCTATAATAATTAAGATTCGACTTCTTTTAATGTTTAAACCCAGACTTTTAGCGTAGTTTTCACCTAACAGCAGAGAGTTTAATGATTTTATTGAAAAGATACTCAGTACAATACCAAAGCAATAAATGATGAAGAAAATACCAAGTTCATCCCAAGACAGGTTACCTAAACTACCAAAGCCCCAAAATACATATTGTTGCAGTTGCTGGGCAGAACCGAAATAGGAAAGCACGCTTACTATGGCTGCCGTAATGCTTGAAAACATAAGTCCGATAATTAAAATAGCCATGGTATCTCGTATTTTTAAAGATACAATCATGACCGAAATTAATACTAGAAAGCTACCAAAACTTGCAGCGATAACGATACTCCATTTAGAGACTAAAAGTGTGGTTAATAATCCGCCAAAAATACTAGATCCCAAAATAATCAATGCTACTCCTAAACTGGCACCAGAGCTAATTCCCAAAACAAATGGGCCGGCCAATGGATTTCTAAAAAGTGTTTGCATTAAAAGCCCAGAAATACCTAAACCAGAACCAACTAAAATAGCGGTAAATGCTTTTGGAAGTCTGTAGTTTTGTATAATATATAACCACGTATCCTGTTCAGTAGAACTTCCTATAATACTTTTAAAAACATCTTTTAATGGAATATGAACAGAGCCTAAACTTATATTTAAAACAAAGCACACTACTAAAACGAGTATGATAATGATAAATGATTTTGAATATGTTTTAGTGTCAATCAATTTAGTTCAACTTTTTAAAGAAATAGGGTTGATAATTCTCTAACAATTCAGGATGACAAATTTTAATTAAATCTTTAAGTACTAAATCGGGTCGTGTCATGCCTAATTCGTAATACAAAACTCCGCCAGTATCACCTGTTGTATTGGTAAACGAATATATGTTTTTATTTTGATACGCTTTAAACATAGTATAATGTTCATTACTGTTTTTAAGCGCTTCCATACTTTCGTAATTTGAAGGACTCAACCAGATATCAGCATCTTTTGCTTTCGCATAAACGGTTTCAAAATTAAGAGCTAAACTTCCAGTTCCGCTAGTATCTTTAAACAAATAATTGGTGTTTGCATCTTTAAGAAGTTGAGCTTCGGTGCTGCTTCCATTTGGTAAGTACCACACATCTTTATACATAGCACCGCTTAAAATAGAAGGGAGGTTTTTTACTTTGGAGGCTAGTTTTTTTGCATTTAAATAATCTTTTTCAATGGTATTAAAAATGGAATCTGCCTTTTGTTCTCTGTTATATAATACTCCAAAAAGTTTTATCCATTCTGCTTTTGCTAAAGGAGACTTTTCAACCCAATCACCATCATAAATCACAGGAATATTACATTTTTTAATAGTTTCAAATGTTTTGTTGTTGCCATCAATTCCAAACCCAATAACAAGATCGGGAAGTAGTTCTAAAAGTACTTCTGTATTAATGCCTTCATTTTGGCCAAGATCTCTCACAAATCCATTATCAATACGATTTCTGGTTTTTTTAGACGATATATAATTAATACCAGGAAATCCGACTAGGGTTTGTTCAACATCCAATAATTCAAGAGAGGGAATATGTGTTGTTGATGTAACTACTACTTTTTTTACTGGAATTGGTACTATAGCTTCAAAATCGTTCTTGTTGAGGTTGATTTTTTGATTCTTAGGAACTAACGCATATTTATATGTTTTATCAGATTTAGGCCATGGGTTTTTAATTTCCAATAGTTTATAATCGCCTTGGTCTGAAATACTAAATCCTTGGGCATATTTTAAGGGAATCTCCTTTTTATGTAAATCTGTAATGGTTTTTTTTGAAGAGTCATTTTTACAATTAAAAAATGCAAGGAACACCATTAAAAGTGTTATTTGGCAGGGGAGTTTTAAAACTTTACTTTGTAACAATTGTAACTGTATTTTAATTAATTAGTTAATATTTTTGAAAAAAATCATAGTCATGAGAGAAAATTCAAATTTAACAATATATATAGTTGCTGGCGTTATAATACTTCATTTTTTAGTCGGTTTTATTTATTTGGTTTATAAAATGACAAAGAAAAAATAAATTTTAATAAGTCATCTAAAACATATTATTTACTTTTGCACCGAAATTAGGTTTTGTTCATTTCACGTGAATAAATTAAAAGGGAATCTGGTGAAAATCCAGTACTGTTCCCGCAACTGTAAGCTATAAAGCTTCATGTTCAACTTCAATGTCACTGAAGAGAAATCTTTGGGAAGACCAACATGAAGACGCAAGTCAGGAGACCTGCCAATTTCAAAAAAAATAAGTTAAACTTTCGGGATAAAAGTTTGCGTATGACTACCATACGATTCTCGATTAAATAATTTTTAAAATGAACAAAAAAGCAAATGCTTTTGGTATTCTATGTCTTGGGGTATCATTGGCTGGTTTTGCACAACAGCAAACCGATTCAACAACAGTACAGCAGCTTGATGAAGTTGTTATTACAGATTCAAGATTTGAACTTAAACGTGAAAATTCAGGAAAAACAGTTATTAAAATTTCTCAAAAGGAGATTGAAAACAATCAAGGAAAAAGTATTAGCGAATTAATTAATTCTAAAAGTGGTATTGAAATTAACGGAAGTAGGAGTGTACAGGGACAAAATTTAGCGTATTATGTTCGGGGTGGAAACTCTAGACAAGTTTTAGTGCTTATTGATGGTATTCAAGTAAACGATCCGTCATCTGTTTCAAACGAATTTGATTTAAGACTTTTAGATTTAAACACAGTTGAATCTATCGAAATAGTAAAAGGAGCAGCTAGTACTTTGTACGGTAATGCTGCTGCAACAGCAGTAATTAGTATTACCACCAAAAAGGCATCAAAAAAGCCAATTTCTGGTAGTTTTTTATCGGTTGTAGGAACTAATCAATCACAAGATGATTTAAATTATTATGGCTCTAGTTTTACAAATAATGTGTCTGTTAATGGAACAGCTGATAAATTCACCTATTTAGCAAGCTTTGGCAATAGATATGTAGATGGTTTATCGGCTGCAAAATCTGATCATCCAGAGAAGGATCCTTTTTCTAGATTTAATACCAATTTAAGATTAGGGTACGAACTAAGTGATGCTTTTGAAATTACGGCATTTGCAAGTTATGATAAGCTTAAAACAGATATTGATGGTAGTCCAGCACCAGCTTATGTATTAACCGATACAGACGATCGCTTTTTAAGCAAGCAAACAAGAGTGGGAGTAGCACCTAAATTCACTTATAAAAATGGTAGCTTGCAAGTAAATGCAGCTTATTCTAAGATAGATAGAGATGTGATTTCAGATTATACCACAACTTATGAAGCTGAAAATTATGTGGTTGATGCTTTTAATAAATATGTGTTCGATAAAACGTTTTATACTATAGTAGGTTTAAATTATAGTGACTACAAAAGCATGTTTGCTGTAGAGCAACATTATACAAATACAGATCCTTATATTAATGCGGTTTATGTATCTGATTTCGGCTTTAACTTAAATGCGGGAGCACGTTTAAATAACCATAGCGAGTACGGTTCTCATTTGGTTTATAGTTTAAACCCTTCATATAATATCCCTGTAAGTATTGGCAACGTTAAAGTTTTAGGATCGTATGCAACATCATTTATTGCTCCTAATTTATCACAGCTATTTGGTTATTATGGAGCAAATCCAGATTTAGATCCAGAAGAAAATACAACCATAGAAGGTGGATTAGAATTTTCTAATAAAAAAGGATTTAGAGTTAATGCCCTTTATTTTAATAGAAAAGAAGACAAAACGATTGTTTATGCAGCCAATGGTTATGAAAATGCAGCTACCGATGCAAAGGTTCATGGATTAGAAACCGAGTTAAAAACAAACATAACAGATGATCTTGTTTTTAATGCTAATTATACGTTTACCGAGCTTAAAGACGGTACGCGTTTACGCTTGCCTAAGCATAAAGCAAATGCTAGTTTGGGGTATAATTTTTCTGAAAATGCGTATGCATCAATTAGCTATCAGTTTACAAGTAGTAGAATGGATACCGATTTTTCAACCTATCAAGATGTTAAATTGCCTTCATTTTCATTAATAGACCTTTATTTTAGTCATAAATTGATTAAGAATAAGTTGAAGTTGTTTGCTGGTGTAACTAATCTTTTTAATGAAGATTATACAGAAATAATAGGTTACACAACCAAAGGAAGAAATGTTAATGTAGGATTGAATATTACACTATAATTTTAGAGTTTGTAAAATAAAAAGCCTGTCTAAATATTTAGACAGGCTTTTTTTATATTGATTTTAGTTTCTGTAAGTTAATTTAGAGAAAAGTCATTATCAAGATACATCTCTTTTTCAAACTTATTAAAAGGCTTAATATCTAAACTTTGGATATTATTGCTTGTTCTTTTTGTTTTACTTGTTTTGGTGGTATAGCCTCTTATATCGTCAAGAGCAGCTTTTAAAACGGCTTCGTTTTCATCACCAAATGGGAGGATGTTATTCCAATATTCATATTCTTTAACTTCAATATCTGGAGGAAAGCCTTGCGTATAATCACTCATACCATTTTTATTAAAAATTTGAAATACGATAGGTTGCATGGCGTTTGAATGGTTAGGATTAGCTGATGCTCTATCTGTATAATCTGAGCTAGGTGAATCGTATAATGTGATAGATCCAACATTTTTGCCATATGTTGTGGTTCCTATAAGTTTAACAGGAATATATGGTTTAAGACCATTGATGACCATTTCGCTTGCTGATGCTGTGCCGCCAGATACCAATACATATAATCTATTAATTGTAGTTAATCTATTTATGTCTTCTTCTCCAGTTTTTA
>JBNKYB010000070.1:0-88053 GCA_050300615.1 Flavobacteriaceae bacterium
TTCTGGTGAAGGTGTTATTGGTAGAAAGCCTGTTTTAAAACCTGGTGAATCGCACACCTATTCGTCTGGTTGCTTATTAACATCACCTTTTGGAGCTATGGAAGGTCATTACGATATGATAAACCTTACCACTACCAAAAACTTTAAAGTAATTATTCCTACTTTTAAATTAAGTGCCACTTTTGCTATTAATTAGCTAAATTTTTCTCTTAAATCTATAGAGTTTACCTGCTTGTTCTACATGAAAAAAACTGCAATTTGAATAATGCACAAATTCAAAATGTTCGTTATAATTAAAACCTTCATTTTCTAAAATAAAAACATCATGGACATCAATATTTCCGTGAGGTGAAATTCTTTTAAATTGATATTCTATATGATGCCCAATATGTTCTAGTTCAAACCAAGCTCCAGCAGCAATACCAGATAACCATTGTGCTTTTGCTTGTAGATTATCTACTGGTTTAGGCTGTAATGTTCCTATTGAAATTGGCTCATGATGCTTAAGAGTATCCAAAAAACAACGTCTATTTTCGCTCATTTGAGTTCCTTTAAATTCTGAAATAACACCAATTTCAGACACTTCAAAAATTTGTTTTTCGGTATTAGATAAAAGGACATTACCAACCGTACTTGGCGTAAACCATTTAGATTTAATTAGCTTCTTTTTTATTTTAACATCTGTGACCGAAGCAATTAAAGCATCGGTTACAAAACGAGCACAATTAGAAGCCTCTTTAATAAATGCGGCATATCGTATAAAATGTTTTTTTTGCATCATGGTAATATGTGCTCTAGCTTTTTCGTAGTTAACAGAACCACAAACTGAAGCCACCAACTTGCCGTCTCCATGCGTTAGTTTAGGATGCGTTGCCAGAAATTGTAAAATTTCATTTAAGTTAACAATTGTACCTTCTACAATATCTGCTTTCAAAGGGAATTTTAATTCGTTATCGGTATCACCTCCTCTAACTCTTCCAAAAGGTTCTGGGGTAATGTATCTTCCAAAATCATGATATTCTAAAATCCCTGTCTTTTTATTTATCAGTACCAAAGCTGCATGTCCGGCTTTAACATAATTCTTTTTTCCAATACCAAAAAACCTCAAAAAAGGAGAAAACCACTCCTTAGAAACCATAACAATGGTGTCTGGATATGCCAATGTGAGAATGATCCCTGTATTATTCATTAATAATTTGTGGTGTTTTGAACTGCTTTGTAGTTGTTATATTGGTTGATAAATTTTCATATATCATTTTAATGTCTTCTTCAGTTTTTACAACTTGGGTTATACTCACCGTTTTCACAAATCCCCTATCCATAATAACACCATAGTCATTATTATCTTTTCCTGCCGTTTTATGGAATTGCAATAAAGAGTCTGCATTTAAGTTATGGCTTTCTTTAAAATCACTAAACCACTGTTTACGCTCGGTCTTCATGGATTGGCTATACAAGGTTGAAGACGACCATAGTTTTGGCTCTAATGGCAAGTTTGAAATAAATTTTTCCTTACCATCCCAAACCAATTCATAGAATTTTAGTTCGGAATTCCAATCTACAATTACCATTGTAAAAGGCTCTATATTATCTAAATTATAGGATTGCATAACGGTTGTAATGGTGTCAGAAATTAAAAAATCTTTAACCACAACACCTCTACTTAATCTGTATGTTTCTTTGCGTTGATGCAATTTAAAACCACCATTAAGCAAACAAACCAATCTATTCTTATCACTTAAGCCAATCCATGTGCCTCCAGAAAGGTTATCTTTAGGATACAATAGTGTTGCATGTTCGGTAATATAGAAATCTGGAGCAAGTGAGATTCTGCTTGGTGCTTCATCACGATTTGACGTCAATACAAAATCTTTGGTTCCCTTTGGAATAATTGTAACTGTACACATAACAACATAGTCTGTAAACGAAATAGCAACTTACAAAAAATAAACAAATTTTAACGTGTATTTAATAGGAGTCCTCTTTTAGGGTCGTTAAAAAATTTGTAATTTTACAATTCAATTTTAATAAAAAAACAAGACATGGGAAAAGGATTTTTTAATGTACCAATTGCTGTAAACGAACCTGTTAAAGGATATGCTCCAGGATCACCAGAACGAGATGCTGTTCTTAAAGCATACAAAAGCATGTACAAGAGCAAGATAGATGTTCCTTTATATATCAATGGTAAAGATGTTGTAACCGGAAACACCAGAACCATGTCGCCCCCACACGACCATAAACATGAAGTTGGCACCTACCATTTAGCTGAAAAAAGCCATGTAGAAGAGGCTATAGCAAGCGCTTTAGAAGCAAGAAAAAGTTGGTCTCAATTACCATGGGAACAACGAGCTGCTATCTTTTTAAAAGCTGCTGAATTGATTGCGGGTCCATATAGAGCAAAAATTAATGCTGCAACTATGATTGCGCAATCAAAAAATATCTACCAAGCTGAAATTGATTCTGCTTGTGAATTGATTGACTTCTTACGCTTTAATGTGCAATACATGGCTGATATTTATATGGAACAACCAGAAAGCACCAGTGATGCATGGAACCGAGTTGAGTACAGACCTCTTGAAGGTTTTACTTATGCCGTTACACCGTTTAACTTTACTGCCATTGCAGGAAACTTACCTGCATGTATGGCTTTAATGGGTAACGTTGTGGTTTGGAAACCAAGTGATAGTCAAGTATATTCTGCTAAAGTAATTATGGATGTTTTTAAAGAAGCAGGTGTACCAGCAGGCGTTATAAATGTTGTTTTTGGAGATCCGGTAATGATTACTAATACTGTATTATCCAGTCCAGATTTTTCTGGTTTACACTTTACAGGCTCTACATTTGTCTTTAAAGAATTATGGAAACAAATAGGCACTAATATACATAACTATAAAACCTATCCTAGAATTGTTGGAGAAACAGGTGGTAAAGATTTTATTGTTGCTCACAAAACAGCTCATCCAAAACAGGTTGCAACAGCAATTGTTAGAGGTGCTTTTGAGTTTCAAGGACAAAAATGTAGCGCAGCTTCAAGAGCATATATTCCAAAAAGTTTATGGAGCGATGTTAAAAAATATGTGATTGAAGATGTTAAGTCTTTTAAAATGGGATCTCCAGAAGACATGAGCAATTTTATTACTGCCGTGATTCATGAAGGTTCTTTTGATAAATTAGCTAAATACATCGATCAGGCAAAAGCTGACAGTGATGCAGATATTATTGTTGGTGGTGGTTATGATAAGAGTAAAGGTTATTTTATTGAACCAACAGTGATAGTGACTACAAACCCACAATACAAAACCATGAGCACTGAGTTGTTTGGTCCTATAATTACGATCTACATCTACGAGGATGATGCTTATACAGAAATGTTAAAACTTGTTGATGAAACTAGTGAATACGCTCTAACAGGTGCTATTTTAGCAACGGACAGAACCGCCATAACAGAGGCCACTACAGCTTTACAAAACTGTGCAGGTAACTTTTATATAAATGATAAGCCTACTGGTGCCGTGGTTGGTCAGCAACCTTTTGGTGGTGCAAGATCGTCAGGAACCAACGATAAGGCAGGTAGCGCCCAAAATTTAATGCGCTGGGTCTCAACAAGATTAATTAAAGAAACCTTTGTAACACCAACAGATTACAGATATCCGTTTTTAGGAGAGTAATAAAAACGATTATAATATTTAAAAAGAAAACCCGCTTAATATGGCGGGTTTTCTTTTTTATAAATTCAAACTTACTTTAAATCGAAAATGAGCAATGAATTTCTTAAATTTGAGTATAATTTAAACCTTATCATGAAAAAATTAATAATAGTATTTTTATTTTTAGTTACATCTATTTTAACCGCTCAACAACCTAAGCATTTAACATTAGAAAATGCTGTTTTAGGTTATTACAAAGGACTTTATCCTAAACAGTTAAATATGCAATGGGTTTCTAACACAGATTCCTTTGCTTATAATGAAAATGACACTTTATTTGTTGAATCAAGTTTTGTTTCTGGAAAAAAAATACCAGTGCTTCAAATACATGAACTTCAAAACATACTACCCGATTTAAAAAGATTTCCATATACTTTTTTAAAGATTACTCCAGAAGAAGTGACCTTTAATTATAACAACAAAATTGTTAGCTATAATTATAAAAACAAATCTATTTCAAAAACTATTGAATATCCTACTGAATCTAAAAATACTGATTTTAATGATGATGCACAGGCGGTTGCCTATACCATTGAAAATAATTTATTTCTGGCAACCACCAGTAATCCTAAAATAGCCATTACCAACTATCAAGATAAAAATATTGTTTCTGGACAAGCTATAGCCCGCTCAGAATTTGGAATTACAAAAGGTACTTTTTGGAGTCCTAGCGGAGCGTATTTAGCGTTCTATCAAAAAGATGAAACTAAGGTTACCAACTACCCGTTGGTAGACGTAACTACTACTCCTGCCTCTTTAGATAATATAAAATACCCTATGAATGGCATGGATAGCGAAATACCTAAAGTTGGCATCTATAACTTAAACTCAAAAAAAGTTATTTATCTGGATATTGATACTTCAGATGAGCATTATCTTACTAACCTATCGTGGTCGCCAGATAACGCTTTTGTGTTTTTAGCTGAACTTAATCGCGATCAAAATCACATGTGGTTTAACATGTATGATGTGTCTACTGGTAAAAAAGTCAAAACTATATTTGAAGAAAAAAACGATAAATGGGTAGAACCAGAGCACACAGCTGTTTTCTTACCAAAAAGTAATTCTGAGTTTTTATGGTTAAGCGAACGCGATGGCTATATGAATTTATATTTATACGACACAAACAAGGGTTTTATTAAGCAATTGACGAACTATAAATGGGTTATTAAAAGCATTATTGGCTTTGATGATAGTAATAAACACGTAATAATTTCTGGAACAGGAAATGATCCTCGTGAAAACAAGGCCTTTAAAGTGTCTCTTAAAAATGGAAAAACAGTTGAATTAACTTCTGAAAATGGCACACACAGGTTGGACCTAAGCCCTCATGGAAATTACCTTATTGACTCTTATTCAAGTATCAATATCCCTCGTATAACAAAGATAAAAGCCATTAATAAAAAGAAAGAACACATTGTTTTTTCAGCAGATAATCCGTTAAAAGAGTATCAATTAGGCAGTACAGAGTTTGTTACCCTTAAAGATGAAAACGGAACGAATTTGTATGGGAGAATTATTAAACCTGCAAATTTTGATGCCTCAAAAAAATATCCTGTTTTAATATATGTTTATGGCGGTCCACATGCACAACTGGTCACAAATTCTTGGCTAGGAGGTTCAAGATTGTGGATGCAATGGATGGCAGCCGAAAAAGATTATATTATTTTCACTTTAGATAATCACGGATCTGCATCTCGCGGTTTTGATTTTGAAAGCGTTATACACAGACAAGTGGGTGAACATGAAATGAAAGACCAGTTATTGGGAGTTGATTATTTAAAATCGTTACCATTTGTTGATGGAAACAGATTAGCTATTCATGGCTGGAGCTATGGTGGATTTATGACAAATTCACTCATGTTACGTCATCCAGGTGTTTTTACAACTGCTGTTGCTGGAGGCCCTGTAACTAACTGGAAGTGGTATGAAATTATGTATGGTGAACGCTACATGGATAGATGGCAAGAAAATGAAGAAGGGTTTAAAAAATCTAAAGTTCATAATTATGTACAAAATCTTGATGGTAAAATTCTAGAAATTATTGGAAGTGTAGACCCGACTGTTGTGCCACAACATACTATGACTTTACTTGAAGCCTTTATAAAAAACAAAAAACAAGTTGATTTTTTTACATATCCAATGCACCCACACAATGTTATAGGTGTTGATAGAGTACACCTAATGACGAAAGTGCTAGATTATGTTATTGATAACAACAAGTAAACTTATTTTGTAATATTTAGAAAACAAAAAGAATACATTTCCTGTAATCGCAGGTATATCGAAAAAATCATAACTAAAAACTAAAGCCGCATCATTTAAAATAAATGATGCGGCTTTTTATTCTTGTAAAAAGATTAGTTTACTTTCTTACTGCCTTTATAATTTCTAAAGCTTCCTTTACTTTCTGTTTAAGTTTTGCATAATCCTTATTGGCTATAATATCCTTTGAGATTAATTGCGACCCCATACCAACACAGGTTACTCCTGCATCAAACCATCCTTTTAAGTTTTCTTCGGTTGGAGATACACCACCAGTCGGCATCACGCTCGTCCATGGTTGTGGCCCTTTAATTCCTTTTACAAACTGTGGGCCATAGATATCTCCAGGAAAAAGTTTAACAATTTCACATCCTAATTCTTCTGCTTTGGCTATTTCTGTTAACGTTCCACAACCTGGTGACCATAATACTTTACGTCGGTTACAAACTGTAGCAATATCTTCCCTAAGTACTGGAGTTACTATAAAATTTGCTCCCAGTGCCATATACAATGATGCAGCAGCAGCATCGGTTACTGAACCTACTCCCATAATCATTCCGGGAAGTTCTTTAACTGCATATTTGGTAAGTTCTCCAAAAACCTCATGAGCGAAATCTCCTCTTGCAGTAAATTCCATTAATCTTGCTCCGCCATCATAGCAAGCTTTCAAAATGTGTTTACTTAATTCAATGTCACTATGAAAAAACAAAGGAATCATTCCTGTTTCTCTCATTGCGGTTGCAACTTCTATTCTTGTAAATTGTGCCATTCTATTTTTCTGTTTTTTGGTTTAATGAAAACTAAGGGCTAGAACTCAAAAACTAGCCCCAGTTATTCAAACTACTAAACTCAAACTAATTAATCAAAATTTTATCTTGCTACTCTACCTGAAGCATCGCCTCCCATTAGCTTCTTAACTTCATCAACAGTTACTAAGTTAGCATCTCCTTTAATGGTGTGTTTTAAACAGGATGCTGCTACTGCAAAGTCTAATGCGTTTTGGTCATCTTCAGGATACGTTAATAAACCATAGATTAAACCTCCCATAAAACTATCGCCTCCACCTACTCTGTCAACGATATCTGTGATTTGATACTGACGTGTTTCATACATTTTCTTTCCATCATACAATACACCTGCCCAAGTGTTATGTGATGCTGAAATAGATCCTCTTAAAGTTGTAATCACCTTTTTGGCTCTTGGAAACTTTTCCATCATTTGTTGGCATACCGATAAAAAGGCTTCTGCTTTTACATCGTGTCCTTGTGTTTGTACACTAATACCTTCTGGCTTAATTCCAAAATGCATTTCTGCATCTTCCTCATTTCCTAATATAATATCGCAATACGATGTTAACTCAGCCATAACTGATTCTCTATGAGCTGCATCACAATATTGCCAAAGTTTAGCTCTATAATTTAAATCTGTAGAAATGGTAATTCCTTTGGCGCTGGCAGCTTTAACGGCTTCTAAACAAACATCTGCTGCTCCTTGTGATATGGCTGGTGTAATACCAGTCCAATGAAACCATTCAACACCTTCAAAAACAACATCCCAATCAATCATACCTGATTCTATCTCAGCTATGGCCGAATGTGCTCTGTCATAAACCACTTTACTACCTCTACTTACGGCTCCTGTTTCTAAAAAGTAAATTCCTAAACGATCGCCTCCCCAAACAATTTTATCTACATTAACTCCACGTTTACGCATTTCCATCATGGCACATTGCCCTATATCATTCTTTGGTAATCGTGTTACAAAATCAACAGAAATACCATAATTTGCCAAGGATACTGCTACATTTGACTCTCCTCCTCCATAAACGACATCAAAATTATCAGCTTGTGAAAATCTTAAAAAACCTTGTGGAGCCAACCTTAACATGATCTCCCCAAATGTCACTACTCTACTCATACTTTATACTATAATTTAAAGTTAATTTCAATTTTTGCTTAAACGTTTAACCTAATTCTAAAAATAAAATCAAAACTACATATTTTATATATCTTGTTTTGATTATAACAACTATTACAATATATTTGCTTAAACGTTTAAGCAAATATATAAAAAAATTGAATAACAAAAAAAAAACAACTATAAAAGATATTGCTAGTGTACTAAATATATCTCCTGCAGCAGTGTCTAAGGCTCTACACGATGATTCTCGTATTAGCAAAAAAACCAAAGATGCTGTTAAAAAAGTTGCGAAAGATCTAAATTACCAACCAAATCATCTAGCTAGTGCTTTGCGTAAAGGGAAAAGTAACTTGGTTGGTGTTATTGTACCAAGAACAAATAGTAACTTTTTTTCTTCTGTTATTGAAAATATTGAAGCTGTTTTAAACAAAGAAGGTTATAATATAATAATTACTCAATCTAAAGAGTCTTATAAAAAGGAATGTGACAATATAGACACCTTATTATTTACACAAGTTGATGGTATTATTGCCTCTATGGCAAACGAAACTGTTGATTTAGAATATTATGAAAAAATTAAATCCAAGGGTATTCCTTTAATTTTATTTGATCGTGGAGAAAATGATTTAAATGTAGATTATATAGGTATTAATGATTATGATAGCAGTCACATGATTGTTGAACATCTTATAGATCAAGGTTGCAAAAGAATTGCACATATTGGGGGATACAAGCGCACTCGGATTTTTAATAACAGAATTAGGGGCTATATTGATGCTTTAAAAAAACACAACTTACCTTTAGATAATGAGCTTTTAATAGAAAGCAATCTAACTATTGAAGATGGCAGATTAAAAATGATCCAATTATTAGCTTTAAAAAATAGACCTGATGCGGTATATGTTGCTGGTGATTATGCTGCCCTTGGAGCATTACAAGTACTAAACGAACAACATATTAACATCCCTAAAGATATAGCTCTAGTTGGTTTTGGTAATGAACCATTTACAGACATGGTAACTCCAACAATTACGAGTATTGAACAACACAGTTCTGAAATTGGAAAACAAGCTGCAAAAACCTTTTTAGCTCATGTTAAAAAGAAAACCACTTCTCAAACATTAAATAAAATAATTTTAAACGCTAAGTTAATAGTAAGACAATCTTCCAACAAAAAAGACCTTTCTTAAATAAAGAAAAGTCTTTTGCAGATGCAATTGTTAATACCTTTATTTATTCAACAATTCGGGATGATTGAGAATCAAATCTATTTTTTTTATAATCACAGTAATTTGATTCATTTGTGTTTCTATATTTCTAAAATATATACTAATATCTCTATTAATCCAACTTTCTGAAATAACCCGTGCCCCCAAACTAATTCTTAAAACAGCACTTTGAAAATCGTTTCCATATTTTACATTAACGGCCTGTCCTATATGGCATTTTTGGGCAGCAAGTCTGATAATCTCTAAGGGAGAATCTTCAAATTGATCTGATATGTCAGAATTTAATAAAACATAGAGTTTTTTAACCTGATCAACAGATAAAACTTTATTGTCTTTACGAATGAAAAAAGGAAATATTGTGCGGATATTTCTTATTCCAAATTCTTTACTCTTATAACTGTTGGTTTTTGTTTCATCACCGTAAATAGGCTCTAAAAAAGTGGCTTCATTTATAGAATCTTCAACAAAATTACAAAACATCTCAATGCCCATATTTCTATATAAAATTGGTGTTTTATAATACCTTTCCATTTCAACTATGGCTGCATTCCAACGCATATAGGAACCATAATTGTATCCATCAGACAAATCGTTAGAACAGCACCACGACGTTGGCCAATCTGAATGATTGTAATATTTGGTTAGACCTTCTGGCAATGTGTTTTTTACAGAATGAATTAATTGGCTCACATTTTTAGGCAGAATTAATGCTCCTGAATAAGGAGGGCCTGTAAAGTATTTGCTTCCTGTTATGGTAACAATATATCCTTTATTTAAATAATTTTGTATGTCTTTAGGATCCAATCTAAGCTGCGAACCATCTACAATAATTTGCATGGATAAATTCTCGAGAGAATTTAAATTTTCTATCGATTTTTCACTAGGTGATTGATAGCCCAATTTTGATTGATCCATGATGTGCAATACAACATGCCTTCCTAGTTCGTTAGTTTTTGAAATGGCATTAAACACTTCGTCGTCTAACTGTAAAGACGATTTTAATTGTCCATTTTCATCTCTAAAAGGAATTTTAATCAAATCTACATCTCTAAATCCTTCAATCTTATCTCCTTTTTTAACAGGATAATTAAGTGCTGTTGTATTTTCAAAATTACATCCTTTTAATGCTGCAGGCACGCCACTACCTGTTTCATCAGAAGCTACTAAAATATGAGTTATATCTTTATTAGAAATAATTTGGGTAATAGCTGCTATTTGAAGAGAAGAATCTGTACCCGATGGAGAAAAAATTATTTCACATTCATCATTTAACTTGAATATTTTTTTAAGGTTGTTTTTTAGTAATTCAGAAAACTCAATAGTCGCCTTTTTGAACCCATTTTTTAAACTGTTCTTAATTAGTATGCTTCTAACTTTATCTGTTTTATCAAAAGCAAAATTAGATACACTCGTTGCTGTAGATGATGCAAAAGTAAATGCATCGGGTCTTGGAAATGGTCTGCAACCATATTTATTCAATAAATCGATTTCATCTATCTTCAATCTAAGATCACCACCAGACATTAATAAATATTCTGTTGGTTTTGCTAGATTTTTAACAATAGGTTTCCATGAATCTTTAAATATTTTGTTAGTACTATTTAATCCATGAAAAGCTTGCAACTCTTCATATTTTAATAAAGATTCAGCATTCAAATCTTTATTGCTTTTAATCAAATTAATTAAAAAATAATCAAGGTCTTTAAGTTTTTCTCTATCATCTTTAGGCAATAATTTATAAAATATTCGAGTCACTTCAAATGCAGCTATATCACATAAAGCGGTATCGGCTTTTTCATCACTCAAAGCTTTATACCAAAGCTGCCATTCAATACCATATCTTAAATAAACTAAAGCTAAAACAGGTTCGTTTAAAAATAACGAACCAATTATAATCGATTTATTTGGGACAATTTTAAATACATCAGGCACACTGGTAGACGTAATAATATTTATGTTATTAACTTTTGGTACCGTATTAAATCGTTTTAAAACACGAACCAGATAATTAACATTTTCTTTTTCAAATAAGCTGGTTCTTTTGTACTGATCTTCTATAAGAATATTATTTGTCATAAGTGCTATAGTTTAAAACGTTCATCAGAACGAAGTTTTGTAATAGGAATATCTGCTTGATTATCTAACCATCCAGATTTAGTGTTTGCTCTATTGTCAAACTTTGAGAAAAAAGGCTTTATATCAATCAAGGGAGTTTCATTTAACATATCAACCATTTCAACATGAATAACATTGTGTTTAATTTCTAAAATTTTAACTGTAGAAAGTCCTATTGCATTTGGTCTTTTGGGTGATTTTGTTGCAAATATACCATGTTCTTTATTATCCATGAAAGGTTTCACCATTAAGTCGTAACCATTTATTTTATGCAAGTGATATAGCAATGTTATATGCGAAAACTCTTCTAAATCGGTAAGTCCATCTATGTATTCTGGAAACAATTCAATATGGCCTTTAATACCTTCTGCCGCAATTGGTTGAATAGGCATGTCTTTTATAGTATGAAATGGTGTGTAAATTATGCCAATTGTATTTATGATTATTTGTCTTGATTGCATTATAAAAAAGTTAAATCATACCTTATATTAATTGTTCGTTATCAATTCTTATATGAACAGCATCAGGAGCAAGAAGTTCTTCTTCATATAACATATCACTTTTAAACGTATTGTTAAGTATATTTTCGATAAAAGGAGGAATACTCATTGGCAAACGTGATTGACTATTAACAAAAACAACAGTTGATTTAGCCTCGGTTAAAAGTGTTTTTTCTTGATTTCTTATTTCAAATTCAAAACTAAAACGAACCTTTGGCAACTCTCTAATGGTTGTTTTTATAGTAATAAGTTCATCGTAATGTGCTGGTTTCTTGTAATTAATTTCAAAAGAAATTACTGGTAGTATTATATTATTCCTATCAAGATTAATCTCATCTATGCCCATTTTACGCAACATTTCGTTACGAGCTTGATGACAATAGGTAAGGTAATTGGCATGATACACATATCCCATTTGGTCTACCTCTCCGTAACGAGGTCTTAATTCGAACATGTCAGTTATCATAACATTGAATTTTTTGTTTTTTCCTCACTAAGCTGATGTCCCATCCGAATTTCCTTAGTATTTAAATAGTGCTTATTAAATGGGTTTGATTCTACTATTAGCGGAATCCGATTAATAACTTGTATGTTATTTTGCTCCAATCCTAAGATTTTATCTGGATTATTAGTCAATAAATTCACTTTATTTATACCCAGAAAACTAAGAATTTCTGCACCTATTTGATATTCTCTCTCATCTGATGCAAAACCTAAATGTTCATTAGCCTCAATAGTATCCATGCCCTCTTCTTGTAATTTGTATGCCTTCACCTTATTCATAAGACCAATTCCTCTTCCTTCTTGCTGTAAATATATGATTACTCCATTTCCATTATCCTCAATCATTTTCATAGCTTTAATTAATTGTTCTCCGCAATCGCACTTTAATGAACCAAATAAATCTCCAGTTGCACAAGCAGAGTGAATTCGTGTTAGAACTATATCATTAGATGTAAAATTTCCTTTAATAAGTGCCATATGCTCAAGACCACTAGCTTTTTCTTGAAAAGGAATAAGTTCAAAATGGCCATATTTAGTTGGAAGTTTAACTCTTTCTCCAGGTAAAATATCCATATCTCCGTTCTTCATTGTTTAAACTTTCACTTTTATTTAAATCCAACCCTACAGCTGAATGAAATGCCCACATCATTGGGTTCGGTTAATTAATACATACACGATCATGTTTGTTGCTGTGGTTTTTATTGTAACACGAACAACTTATACCATTATCTGAAATTTCACCTTCAATAAACTGTAAGATCACATCGGCAGAATTACCAGAACAACCTCTTACTACATCAATACCTTCTTTATTTAATTTATTAATTGCCTTATCGCCAATGCTACCAGACAACATAAATGTAACCCCGCTAATTGCTAAAAAATTTATAAGATTTGATTTAAAAGCACAACCTTTCTCTGACTTTAATAATTGTAAGTCTAAAATTTCATTTGTATTAGAAAATGTATAGATTTCATAAAACTCAGAATGCCCAAAATGTTCTTCTATTTTATTATTACTTGTTATTGGGACTGCTATTTTTTTCATGTTTCAAAAATTAAATTTCACCCTATTTTTCTTAATTCTTTCCATTTAACATTTATTTAAAAAACAACTTTTTTAGAATATCATGATTAAAATTTGACTCAACTTATTTGTTAAGATTGATTAATTCGTCGTCATTAAAAGAAGTACAATCTCCACATTTTGTGTGATTTTCAATACCCATAATTAATTTGTAGCATTTTTTACATTTATACCAATCCTCTTCAAATTCAAAATTCCCACCTTTAATCATAATAGATTTTCCTTCTACAAACGCCTGTGCTATTTTTTTTAAGGCACTATTGTAAATTCTAGTAAGTGTTGGTCGAGAAACCTCCATCCTATCTGCTGCTTCATCTTGCGGCATATCATCATAGATAACTAGTTTAAGTGTTTCATATTCATCGTATTGCATAATGATATTTTCGGTTTCACAGAATGCGATTCCAAAGGGTTTGAAACCAAGCATTTTGGGCGGATTATTAACTTTTCTCTTCTTTTTTGGACGTGGCATTTATAACTTTTTAAGTACTGATTTTATATCTGTGAAAATAAGAAATATAATAAAAACCATTGTTGTTACTAAAACTATTTTTCCTACGAGACAGTAGGTCCCACAATAGAAATCATTACCACATCCAAGAAACCATGTTGCACAACCAAAGAGAATCATAAGTAGATAATCCACAAACAAAAATAAAGGTATTAAAAAGACGTATTTTAAAAGTACTGAACTATCCATAATTAAAATTTTGTGTAAATATAATGAACTTACGTTCATAATTAAATAAAATAATTCATTTTTATTAGAAAAATCTAATCCTTCATTCATAATATGAAGACTGTTCTAACTCTTATTTATCTAAGGGATAAAGATCAATGAGAAAATTTGTGTATTTTCTTTGGCTTCAATTTATACTCAAAAAAACTATGGAGCATTTAAAAACGAAAAAAGAAACTGTAAAGAGTTTACTTCTTTTGATAATTAGTAGAAATATAATACTCCAATTAAAAAGCCTAATTTGTTGTACATAGAAAATAACAAAGGCTTCACATTTCTGTGAAGCCTTTTCTTTACTAGTAGCGGGAACTGGACTCGAACCAGTGACCTTCGGGTTATGAGCCCGACGAGCTACCTACTGCTCTATCCCGCGATTTTAATTTCTAAACAATATTCTTAGCTTTTAACTTTCGGCTCATAATACCAACCGTATTGTTTCGGACTGCAAATATACAATGCTTTTTAATTTCTACAAGAATAAAACAAGAAAAAATTATTGCTCAATGCTATCTGCTTGAAAATCTATCAATTCCGAATTTATTAATTTTAAAGTAATCTGAATAGGATTACAACAGACTTCACAATCTTCAATATAGACTTGCTTAGAAATTGAATCGTCTAACAACATAGATATAATTTGCCAACAATACGGACAAATAAAATAGTGCTCATACATACTACTCTATTAAACAACAAAAGGCAATATATTAATCATATTGCCTTTAAAAAAAACTTTTTAATTTACTTTATTCCTTTTCTATATCCATAGTTGCTGTTGCACTGTCTATTTGTAATTTCAATAAACTTGGTGGGTTTTTCCCAGAAATACTTATATAATCTTCATTTAAATTATTATCACTCAACATAATTGTATTTAATTTTGTTAAGCTCATAAATTCTGTAGGCACATCTCCTATTAATTGATTTTTAGATAGTATTAATTCTTCTAAGTCCTTTAATTGAGCAAGCTCAGCAGGAATTTCCCCTCCTAACTTATTATCAATTAAACTTAGCTTATGTAATTGACTTAAAGATGCTATTTCACTGGGTATTGTACCTGTTAAAAAATTACTTCCCAATAAAAGTTCTTTTAAATTGGTTAATCGCATAAGTGCCACTGGAATCTGTCCAGTAAATTTATTACTATATAATTTTAGGGATTCTAGATTTTTTAACTCACCTAATTCACTAGGAATATTACCAACAAATCCATTCATAAATAATTCTAAAGATTTTAACTCTTTTAAATTTTTAATAGAAGAAGGCAAAGTACCTGTTAATTTATTAAAGCCTAAGTTCATTTTTCTTAGGTTAACTAAATCACCTATCTCCTCAGGTAAAACTCCTTGTAAATTATTAAACTGAAGACTTAATTCTACAATTTTATTGTCTTCAATTTTTACCCCATACCAAGTGTGCTCAGAGGACTTTAAATCCCAAGTAGAATTCCATTGGGCGCCATTAGTTGCTTTATACAAAGCAATTAAAGCCGCTTTCTCTTTTTGGGATACATTGGCAAAAGAAAATAATGTTATAAAAAATAAGACAATCGTGTAGTTTAATGTTTTCATAGTCGAATAAATTTGGGATTAATTCTCTATCGAAGTTAGACTAAATAGAGACCAAAACCCATTTTTTTCGACGAAATACAGTAAATTTTAACAAGTACTATTCGACAAACTGCTCAATTTCAATAGTAATATCTTCCCATTTTTGCATTAATTCTTTAAGATCAGCCTTCTTTTTTTGATAATCGTCAAAAAAATTAGGTTTTGATGTCACTTCTTCATAATTAATTTCAAGTGATAAATCTATGTCTTTAATCTCCTTTTCTAGTTGATTAATTTTAGCTTCTACATTACTCAGCCTATTATTTAAAGACTTTAATTTTTTTTGATCTTCGTAAGACTGTTGCTTTTTTTCTTTAGGAATTTCTTTTACTACATTTCGTTTTTCAACCTCTCTAAGGTTCAATACATTTCGCTGTTCTAGATAAAAATCGATATCTCCTAAATATTCTTTAATCTTATGATCTTTAAATTCGTATACCTTGTTTGTTAGTCCCTGAAGAAAATCTCTATCATGTGACACCAAAATTAAAGTCCCCTCAAATTTAATAAGCGCTTCCTTTAAAACGTTTTTAGATTTTATATCTAAGTGGTTAGTTGGCTCATCCATAATAAGCACATTTAAAGGCTGCAACAATAGCTTTGCAAGTGCCAAACGGTTTCGTTCTCCTCCAGACAAGACCCGCACGTATTTATCAACCTCATCACCTCGAAACAAAAACGAACCTAATATATCTCTAACCTTACTTCTATTGGTTTCATTAGCAGCATCAATCATGGTATCTAAAACCGTTTTGTTGCCATCTAAATATTCAGCTTGATTTTGAGCAAAGTATCCTATTTGCACATTATGTCCTAATTTTAAATGACCATCAAACTTTATTTCACCTACAATTATTTTTGCAAGTGTAGATTTACCTTGACCATTTTGACCAACAAAGGCCGTTTTACTATCGCGTTCTATTACGATATCAATATGCTTTAAAACTTGATTATCTCCGTAATTTTTGGAAATATTATGAGCTTCAACAACCACTTTACCTGGTGTAATAGATACCGGGAATTTAAGGGTCATGACGCTGTTATCATCTTCATCTACTTCTATTCTATCAATTCTGTCAAGCTTTTTAATAAGTGATTGTGCCATGGTAGCTTTGGATGCTTTAGCACGGAATTTTTCAATAAGCTTTTCTGTTTGCTCAATTTGTTTTTGTTGATTTTTTTGAGAAGCTAATTGCTGAACTTTGAGTTCTTCTCTTAGGACTAAATATTTTGAATACGGTTTTGGATAATCGTAAATTCGACCTAATGAAATTTCTATGGTTCTATTCGTTACATTGTCTAAAAACATTTTATCATGAGATACAATAACTACAGCTCCAGAATAACTTTTTAAAAACCCTTCTAACCATATGATAGACTCAATGTCTAAATGGTTTGTAGGCTCATCTAACAACAAAATATCGTTGTTTTGCAGTAAAAGTTTAGCTAGCTCAATACGCATACGCCAACCACCGGAAAAGGTATCTGTTAACTTTTCAAAATCCTTTCTTTGGAACCCTAGGCCTTGAAGAATTTTTTCTGTTTCACCCTGATAATTATAACCTCCTAAAATTTCATATTGATGATGGTATTCGTTTACATCGACCATTAATTGATGATAGCCTTCGCTTTCGTAATCGGTTCGTTCAGCTAATTGCTCATTTACTTTTTCAACCTTAGCTTCAATTTCTTTAATTTCAGTAAAAGCTTCATAGGCTTCTTCAAGAACAGTTCTTCCAAAATCAAAATCTATATCTTGTTTTAAAAATCCTATTTTAAGTTCTTTATCGGTAGCTATTTGACCAGAATCTGGTTCTATCTCTCTTGATAAAATTTTAAGCATGGTTGATTTACCAGCACCATTTTTACCAATTAAACCAACCCTATCTCCATTATCTAATTTAAAAGTAATATCTTCAAAAAGATAGTCTCCCTGGAATGAAATTGATAAATTATGAATGTTCATCATAGAAATGTAACTTATATTACCAAGGCTAATAATTTTAAACTTATTTTTGCCTTGTAAATGCGCATGCAAAAATACATTAATTTATATGTTAAAAAAAGGAACCACATTATATAGCATTATAACTGGAAAATGCCCAAAATGTCATGAAGAGTCTATGTATACTTTTAAAAACCCCTATAATTTAGGAAATACCCTTAAAATAAATGAGCGTTGCTCTACCTGTAACACTAAGTACAGACTAGAACCTTCATTTTTCTATGGTGCCATGTATGTAAGTTATGCGGTTGGAATTGCCTTTGCAGTAGCGGCGTTTGTTATTTCTAATTTTATTTTCCAGGCAAGTTTAAACACAATATTTATAGCTATTATTTGCACTTTAGTTGTGTTTATGCCCATTATTATGCGTCTTTCAAGAAATATTTGGATAAACATGTTTATTCATTACGACAAATCGGCATCTAAAAAACAATAGAACATATTACTCAAACCTATCAATATTTATCTCTTTATCTAAGGAGGTTCCGCCCTCTATAAATTTGAAAAGTTGTATTGCTACATAGGGGCCTATCATAACGCCTCTTGTTCCTAAACCATTCAATATAAACATACTTTTATGAGTTTTATGTTGACCAACCAAAGGGCGCCTATCTTTAACAGTAGGCCTAACACCAGCAACATGATTAACCACCTTAAAGGAACAAGATATTAATGTTTTAAGCTTGCTTAACAATTCGTCTTTACCCTTTTTTGTTATGTTATTTGTAGTGTCTTCCCAATTATAGGTTGCTCCAACCGTATACAAATGATTTCCTAAAGGAATTAAAAAAACTGGACCTTTTAATACAAAGTCGATAGCCAAATCTGGTGCAAAAATGGTAAGCAACTCTCCTTTGGTCGGTACTAATGGCAAGTCGTTAAAAAAAGGATTCATTTTAAGTCCAAAGCCTTCAGCAAACACTATGTGCTTTGCTTGTATGTTTTTATATTGAACTGAGTCCTCACTTACTTTTATTTGATTATAATCAAAATCGTTTTCAAAAAATATCTCCTTTTTCAATAAATATACCTTGTAAGCATCGATTAAGCATGAAACATCTATACGTCCTGTTTGTAATACTTCTCCAAATCCAAAGGGTGCTTGAATGTTTGGGTTGGTGTTTTTAATTAATTGTAGAGAAAGATATTCAGATAATTTTGACTTATCTGATGCAGTAAACCAATTATTCTGTTCTTCAAGTGAAGAAAATTTTCTGAATACAGGAACCTTATAATCTAGTTTTACATTGAATTCAGCTTCTAAATAGGCATACATACCCAAAGCTATCTCTAACTGCTCTGAGCTCTTCCATACGGGCGTAAAACGCTTTAAAACAACTGGGTTATATAAACCTCCAGCAACTGCTGAAGATTGTTGCGATTTGTTATCAAAAACAACAAACGTCTTATCATGAGACCTAAGTTGCTCACAAAAACTAATACCCGCTAGCCCGCAGCCTACAATAATATAATCTACTTCCATAACTATAGCGAATATACACAGAAATTAAATGTTTAGTTTTGTAAAATCAATAAAACAAAAACGCCCACTTAAAAGTGAGCGTTTTACTTTGTTTATTAAATTGTGTGAATTAATAGGTCCACATGTCAAGTTCAAAATCTCTAATTTTATCTTTGATTCTTTCAGATTCTAATAATTGCATTAATGCATTTCGATTTACGTATTCATTAATTTTTCTGTCTCCTTGAACATTTTCTTCCTTATAAATAACCCCATGAAAACGTCTTGCGTTTAAAATATGGTCATATGAAAAAGGCATACTACTATTCTCGTTGTTAAATGCTTTTGCTTCGTGTAACACGTTTCTAGCATCTGGTAAGAATACCCAGAAAAGTTCAACTAAATCAGGTTGGTCTGTATCAATAAAATTCACATCTGGAGCCACTGGCGCAATTCCTAATAATCTGTATTTCATTTCAGATTGACGTTTATCAAAATACCAAAGGCCTTTAATACGGTATTCTTTGATATCTGCTGCTGTTATATCTCTTCTGTTGATATACTCAGCTGATAACTCTTCACCAGCATTGATTTGCTCAATACCTAGCTCTGTTGTGTCAATTTTTACCAAAGCTGATTCAATATCTTTTAATGTACGCTTTGATGTAAAATAAGAATCATCATAAATGTTTTTTATTTTACCATTTTCAATGTTCTTAATAAGCACATCGTATAAAGACCGTCTAGTCTTTCCAATGTTATTTGTGTCAATTGGATAATATAAAGGAAAATTAACACGCTCATCTAGAACAACTTTTTCCCATACCATTTTTGAAAAAAGTATATCCCTATCATCAACATAACCATATTCTAGTGGTTTATCATTGTCAATAGCTTTTTGCGCTTCTGTCCTAACTCCAATTTCCTCAGGACTTTTTGCATTAAGTATATTGGCTTGTGCAAATACACCTGAGACTGCAAAAACAGTAGTGACGGTAAGTAAAAAACTTTTCAATTTCATCTGTTTCGTATTTTAATTTATCAGAATCTTGATATAATTCTGTTCTAATTTGTAAGCTCTATAAATACTGGCGATACTTTTTTAAGTATAACGCTTACACCTTGAGCTTTTGCTTCAATATCAAATATTTGTACTCCAGAACCACGTTTTGCTTTACTCAACGCTTGTTTTGCTCTTGAGTCTAACTTACTTCCATTAACTTGAATGGTAGGTTGTCCTGGAACTTTAAATTTAAATCCTGTAACTCGTAATGGTAATTCAAAATCAAAATCATCAAATTTTGCTCCAATTGTAGAAATTTCAAGACTATTACGTTGCATACTTAATGATCCATCTTCACCTCTCACGGTTCCTGTTGGTTTAGGTAAATCTTTAATTCTGAATACAGCATTATCACTTACTTTTTGTCCGTCAGGTAATGTACCACTTACATTAATGGTAACCTCTCTACCTTTTATTTTGGTAGCGTCCATAATATATTTGCTAGTACCAACCTTATTTAAACCCGGTGCGTTAGCAAATATTTTATTATCAGATACTCCTGCAAATGAAATGGTCATTGGGTTTTTAACACCACGATATACTACATTCATTTTATCGGCAGAAATAGTTGCTGCATTAGGTTTAGGAACAGTAGCAAATGATTGTTGTACAGGAACTTCAACTTCTTTTCCATCTTGAGCAAAAATTAATTTACCTCCAATTTTATGTTCACCTGCTGAACCAGCATTTACTTTTAACTTTACTTTTCCACCTTCTATAGTAAAATCTTTTTCTTCAACTAGTTTTCTTCCATCTAAAGTTAATTCTACTCTATTAGGTTTTGTACTTGCGTCTGTTCTTCCTAAAACAATCTCTCCATCAAATTGCTCTCCATTAAAATAAGCAGATTTAGATGTTTCTAACAAAGTTGTATAGTTTGTCATAGACACTTCACTAGTCAATGTTCCTTTTAACATTGTAGACATTACTTCAGATTCTGTTGTTTTAATATCAGATTGAAGTTGGGTCATTTTTGTTAACGAAGCCACTAATGGAAATCCTTTGAAATTAAGATCTAACCAATTAACTTTTCCAGCACCTCTTTTTTGATCGTCTGTGTTAAATTTCTTTTGTACATCTTTAATAACATTTTCCATTTCTGGATTATCTTTTAACACTTCTGCAACGCCATCCCTAAAAGTTTTCATTTGTGCTAAAAACTCTTTGCCATCTGGCTTGATGATATCGCCTTTAAAAAAGTGTTCGTCTAAATAATCGCCTTTATCCATAATCTCATAATCTGTAGGATCATCAATCTTAGCAGTCATCTTACTTTTTAAATCTTCTAAGTAAGAATTAAAATTATTTGCTAATCCTTTAATTTTACTAGCTTTTTCCTTTAACAACTCATATTTCTCTGGTTGCTCGCTAGCTTTTTGTTCTAATCCAGCTAAAAACGCAAGATTACGTTCTGATGCCGCTTCATTAGACTCGGTTAGCCTTTCGTTCATTATTCCAAATGCTGAAAGCACTTCTTTTGACATATTTAATGCTAGCATAGCTATAAATATTAAATACATCAAGTTAATCATTTTCTGTCTGGGTGATAAATTTCCTCCTGCCATGTCTAATTAGGTTTTTTGGTTAATTAAAATTTGGGTAAAAACCATAATTAGTTTTTATTCATTGCAGAAAGCATACCGCCGTAAACTCCGTTTAATGATGATAAGTTAGACGCTAATGATTGCATTTGCTCTTTAACTTTAGAAGCATTCTCTACAGACTCTTCATTAATAGCTGCTTGACGATTAATGCTTTCTAATTGTACTTTATACAAGCTATTTAAAGATTCCATTTGTGCTGCTGCTAACGATAATTCTTCGCCGTATTTTTTAGTAGCTTGCATTGAATCTACTGTTGGTGACATGCTTTTAGCAACACCTTCAAAATTTTTGATGCTGTCTCCTAAACTTGCCATTAACTCGCCATCAATTTTAGCTTCTTTTAATAACTCATCTAATTTTTTTGAAAGTATCCCTTGAGCTTCTTTTGATTCTTTTTTATTGTTGGTAGATTCTCCTCCAGCTAATTCTGGATAAACCAATGACCAATCTAATTCACTGTCAATTGGTTCAAATGCTGAGATAGCAAATATAATTGCTTCTGTTACTAGACCTAGAGTTAACATAACGTTACCTGTTAAAGGTCCTATTTCAAAATGGATGATTTTAAATAGTGCTCCAACAATTACAATTGATGCTCCTAATCCATAAGCTAAATTCATAAACTTTTTACTTGCTCTTGACTGTGCCATAATTTTCGGTTTTTAATTTAAGTAAAATACTTAAGTAGGTTAATTAATAGTATTGAATTTGTTGTTATTTATTTTTTTGTGTTTTTTGTTACTTGTGTCCCCATGTAATCTTGCACTGTTCTAAATCCTATGTAGCATCTTGCTGAATCAGCATATTCATAATCCCTTGAGCTCACTTGTAAAAAGTAAGCCACATCTTTCCAAGACCCTCCACGAACTACTTTACGTTGATTTTCATTCTCGTTTAAACTAGGATTTACTGTTGAAACGTAATCATAAGATGATGGATCATAGGATGCGTTTACCCATTCGGAAACATTTCCTGCCATATTATAAAGATTATAATCATTTGGCTCATACGATTTTGCTTCAACCGTATATAATGCTTGATCTGCAGCATAATCTCCTCTTACAGGTTTAAAGTTTGCCATAAAACAACCGCGATCACTTTTGGTATAAAAATCTCCCCAAGGGTAGGTTGCTGCTTGCAATCCTCCTCTAGCAGCATACTCCCATTCTGCTTCAGATGGCAATCTGAATGAATTTACAAGGGCTGCACCTTTTCTTGATTTTTGATAAGAGTTTTTATATAACGTTCTCCATTGACAAAACGCCTTTGCTTGTTTCCATGTAACTCCTACTACTGGATAATCACTATAGGCATCATGCCAGAAGTAATCGTTGTGCATAGGTTCATTATACGAATAAGCGAAATCTCGTATCCAAGTAGTTGTATCTGGATACACTTCTATTTGTTCTTTAACTATAACGTCTTTACGTTTTAAATTTCTGTTTTTAGCTGCCTTTTGAATATCCATATAGGTATATTGAAATTGGAATTTTTTAACATCCCAAGTTCTCTGACCGTTATATGATTCTTCAAGAGGCAAGTACATGGTATCCATAACCTCTGTATAATATTCGTCTGGATAATCATCCGTATCAAAAATCAAGTCAACATCTTTATTTAATTTACGTCCTTCGTATCCTGTTGGGCCTAGACCTGTATAGTTTTCAAACATATACTTTTCATAGACAGACATATTGGCTGTATCTGCATCTTTAAACGCAAACTCTCCAATTCCTCCATCTTCTGGAATTTTACCAACTTCATCTGCTAGGATAGCTAGTTTAGTTCTAACAATAGAATCTCTCACCCAATTTACAAATTGACGATACTCGCTATTTGTAATTTCAGTCTCATCCATATAAAAGGCTCTAACTGTAACCGTTTTAGCTGGTGCATCATGCACACCTGCCAAATCATCATCGGCTTTACCCATTATAAAGGCTCCTCCTGGAACTAATTCCATTCCATAAGGCTTTTCTGGATGCCATTTTTTTCCTTTAACACCAACCAATTCGCCTCTATCGCTTTTAGAGCCACAACTAGCAAGTAATGTTAATAATACTGTTGATAAAATAAACTTCTTCATATCCATAGAAACTCGAGGTTAATTATTTATGCTATAATTTGAGAGCGTAAACATATTTATATATTTTTTAAAAAACAACTTTTTCTGTAAAAAAAATACATTTCATCGTAAAAAAAATACATTTTACCGATGAAATTCCGTTTTTAAAGACTTTTTCCTTTAAATACTATTCTTTTGAAAAGCTTTATACCAACGGTCTGGAACTATATTATTACACGCATCTAAATAATCTTGATGCATGCAAGGTAATAACGTATGTCTCTTTAATTTAGTATTGACTTCAGTTAAAAAAGGTATCTCAATCCACCATCTCCCAGTTTTATTACTCTTGTAAAAGATTAACTCTTGATCATCAACTAATGTAATATACTTTTGGTAGTTGTTTTCATCTTTAAAACTATCATCTTTCACCCTATAATTTACACCTTCAACAAAATACCAAATCATTTGAGCTACTAGCATCGATGTAATCTCATCATCTTTTGAAGGCTTATATTCGTATATTCCGAAAGAAGACACCTTATTACTTATACCTGCATACCTAGTTATTGCACAAATCTCTTTCCCATCAAAACCATTAGGCGAATACTTTTGATTTAAACTTACTTCTGAACTTTTAACAGAATTTAAATCAACGCTAACAATATTAGCATCTCTTAAAACAGGTTCTACAATGGTAATATCTTTTGAAACTTGTCCTAAACGATACGATTCAAAGTAAAGTTTATCCATCAAATCTATTTCTTCTTGAGAATTAAAATAGGTTTGATAGCCAATTGTAGCATAATTAAATAAATTATAAGGCTTATCTAATATTATTTTTCCAACAAAACTATTGTTCTTTATTGGTCTTGTTGAATCACCTAAATCAAACTTACCATCTACATTAACAATATTAACCATTGGTATTAAAGAATCGTAAGCTCTGTAATTAGCATAGGTTAAATCTTGTGTACCTCCTATAATAATAGGTATAATTTGCTTTTGAATTAAAATAGAAATCGTTGTTTTTAATGCAAAATAGGTGTCTTCAACGGTTTCTCCCTTATTTATATCACCTAAATCTGCAATAACCATATTCCAACTTCCCGGAAATAACGAATAAAATGCTTTTCTGATTTCGTTTAACTGAAATTCTTCTCCTATATAATTATGGTCATTCCTATTTTCAAGAACTCCAATTAGTACAACATTAACATCTTCAAGATCTGGAATTCCTTTTTGTTTTGAATGAATTCGTAATTTCCTTCCTAGTGCTTGTTGCGATAAAAGCTCGTTATGCGCTAAAACCAAATCCGATACGGGAGACAGAAAATTAAAGTTCATAAATTATTTCTTTTTAGCTGCCGCTTTTTTCCTTACCGTCTTTTTCTTAGCTGCCTTTTTCTTAGGTGCTTTTTCCTCAATAAGCACCAGTGCTTTTTCTAAAGTCATTTTAGATACATCTACCGATTTATCTAATTCAATCTTTGTTTTTCCTTTAATAATATTATGTCGTCCCCAACGTGCCTTTTCAACACGCACACCTTCTTCTTCCCAGTTATGAACTACCTTATCAATTTCTTTTTGAATTTTTGCTTCAATAAGTTCAATAATATCTTCTTCTGATAAATTATCCCAATCGTATTTTTTGTTAACGTTAATAAACATGTCGTTCCATTTTATAAATGGACCAAAACGTCCTTTCCCTTTTTGAACAGGCTTATCTTTATATATATAAATAGGGGCATCGGCTTCTTCCTTTTCCTTTATTAAAACAATAGCATCATCAAGCTCTACACTTAATGGATCTACCCCTTTTGGAAGCGACACAAACTTTTTACCAAATTTCACATAAGGTCCAAAACGCCCATTGTTAACCTCTACTTCTTCTCCTTTATACTCACCTAAACTTTTTGGAAGCTGAAATAAATCCATAGCCTCCTCGTACGTTATGGTATTTAACTGTTGATCTGGAGATAAACTAGCAAATTGTGGTTTTTCATCATCATCAACGGTACCTATTTGAACCATCGGCCCAAACTTACCTAAACGAACACTTACCTGCTTTCCTGTTTTAGGATCTTTACCAAGGATACGTTCTCCTGATTCTCTTTCGGCATTTTCTTGAACATCTTTGACTTGTGGGTGAAAATCTTTATAGAAGCTTTTCATCATTTTTGTCCAGTCTTCTTTTCCTTCGGCAATACCATCAAAATCTTCTTCAACTTTAGCCGTAAAATTATAATCTAAAATATGCTCAAAGTGATTCACCAAAAAGTCTGTAACAATCATACCAATATCTGTTGGTACGAGTTTACCTTTATCTGAACCTACTTTTTCGCTTAATACTTTTTCTTTTACACTACCTTTTTTTAAGGTAAGTTGTACGTAGTCTCTTTTAACACCATCAACAGCTCCTTTTTCAACATAATTTCTGTTTTGAATTGTTGAAATAGTTGGCGCATATGTTGAAGGACGACCAATACCTAACTCTTCTAGCTTTTTAACTAAAGACGCTTCTGTATATCTTGCTGGCGGACGGGTATAACGCTCTGTGGCTGTAATATAATTATTCAGCAAGTTTTCATTAGTTTTCATGGCAGGCAACATGCCTTCTTGCTCAACATCTTCATCATCAGTCCCTTCTAAATAAACTTTTAAAAATCCATCGAAAGTAATAACTTCTCCATTTGCTGTAAACAACTCTTTATGTGTCGATGCGCTAATTTTCACATTAGTACGCTCTAATTCTGCTTCGCTCATTTGAGACGCTATAGACCGTTTCCAAATCAAATCGTACAAACGTGCTTGATCTCTATCGATATCTACTGAATGTAACGAAAAATCTGTTGGACGAATCGCCTCATGAGCTTCTTGCGCTCCTTTTGATTTGCCTGTATAATTTCTTGGCTTACTATATTTTGAACCAAACGCACTTTCAATTTCCTTTTGGGCACCTTTTCTTGCTTCATCAGATAGATTCACACTATCGGTTCTCATATAAGTAATTAAACCTGCTTCATAGAGGCGTTGTGCCATCGTCATGGTTTTACTTACCGAAAAAAACAATTTTCTTGAAGCTTCTTGTTGTAAGGTTGATGTTGTAAACGGTGCAGCAGGCGACTTCTTTGCTGGTTTCTTTTCTAAATCTGCTACTTTAAAAGTTGCCGATGCATTTTTTTCTAAAAATTTTTGAGCGTCTTCTTTTGTTGAAAAGTTCTTAGGAAGTTTCGCCTTAAAAAGTTGTCCGTTCTCATTTGAAAACTCTGCATCAATCCTGAAAGATGCTTCTGGCTTAAACCCTTGAATATCTCTTTCTTTCTCAACAATTAACCGAACAGAAACAGATTGAACACGTCCTGCCGACAATCCGCCTTTTACTTTTCTCCACAGTACAGGAGACAACTCGTAACCTACAATTCTATCTAAAACTCTTCGCGCTTGTTGAGCATCCACTAAATGGTAATCAATATCTCTTGGATTTTCAATAGCCTTTTGAATAGCTGATTTTGTAATTTCATGAAAAACAATACGCTTGGTTTTTGATTTATCTAATTTCAAGTTTTCCGCTAAATGCCAAGCTATAGCTTCCCCCTCTCTATCCTCATCACTTGCCAACCAAACCATATCGGAATTTTTTGCTAGGTCTTTGAGTTTTTTTACAACTGCTTTTTTGTCTCTTGAAACTTCATACTTGGGTTTAAAATCACCATCAACATCAACACCTAATTCCTTAGAAGGTAAATCGGATATATGTCCAAAACTTGATTCTACTTTAAAATCTTTTCCTAAAAATTTTTCAATAGTTTTTGCCTTTGCTGGTGACTCTACAATTACTAAATTCTTCGCCATACGTCTATTTTTGAAGATACAAATGTATATGAAAAAAAGTTTATCTGCCTAATTTTGCTGACTATCTGTTTTCTATACACAAAAAAAAGCTCACTTTTTTGTTATAAAAAGCAAGCTTTAATATATTTAAAATTTATAATTACTCAACTGTATTCCCTATTTCATCAATTGCATGTTCTTCATCAAACCCTATAACCTCTTTATATATTAAGTAGGTAGGATGATACACAAATGCTACTGTAAATAAAATACCTATTCCGCACATTAATAAGCCAACAATTTCTGCAAGCAGCCCAGAAATAACCAACAGACCAAAAGTTAAAAACCATTTTTTATTTCCAAGTTTAAAACTTGCTTTTACAATTTCGCCTGTAGTTAGCTCTGGATTAAAAGCAAATATTACATTTAAAAAAGACAGTGGTACCATTACATAAAATACAGGAAAGTAGCATAACATCAATGCTAAAACACTAATCCCAAATGACGCTAGCATGATCATAAAGGTTTTAGAAAAATATTTGGCCTTAAAAAAATAGAAGAAATCTGATGTTTTTACAAGTTCATTATTGTCTAGCTTTCTCATAATTCTAAAAAAACCCGCTTCTAATGCAAATGAAATGGCACTGAGCGCAAATATTGCAATTATTATAAAAATGATATATAGAATGGACATTCCTGCAAAAAATTCAGAAATGGCACTAGGGTTCGAATATCCATCTTGCGATTGTGCAATCATCATTCCTATAAAAGGTAAATAAAGAGCAAGAATTAAAGGCAACATGATTAGCATAGAAATCAACACAAGCACAAAGCCTTGAAGCCATGTTTTTTTAAATAGTTCAAAAGAATTACTAAAAATAGTTCCGAAATCTAAATCTTTCGAATTACTTATCTTATCTAAAAGTGTATTGATATCTTTCATTGGTATCTATTTAAATGTTTGTTTTAATCTGCCAAATATAATTTATTATAAATATATTGATTTTGAAATTAATAATTAAACGACTTTTTTGTTGTTTAAAATTATTCCATTCCTATTTGGTCTATTTCACTAATATTATCAAAACCTACCACCTCCTTATAAATTAAAAAAGCTGGCAAATACACAATTGACAGAGTAACAAAAACTCCAATAAAACAGGCTATAATACCTAGCATTCCCAAGATTCCTGCTATAAACATAGTTCCAAAGCTTATCAACCATTTTTTATTTCCTAAAGCAAAACTAACTTTTACAATATCCATTTCACTTAAATGCGGATTATCTGCTAAAACTACGGCAAAGTAAGATAGCGGTACAAACGCATATATATAAGGAATAAAAAACAAAAGTTGAGCGACTGTCGCTATTGCTGTGTAAATAATAGCCAACATTAACACCTTAGTAAAATACCCATTTTTAAAAAAATAAAAATAATCATCTTCTTCATTTTTTCCTGTAACTGTTTGATAGCATATTCTATAAAAAGCACCAATAAAAGTTAGAGTTAACGCACTCATTATAATGGTTTGAGGGATACTATAAATAGCATTTAATGAATAAAAACTGGTAAAAGTCTCCAAGTTAATACCATCGGTAAAAATACTTGTATCTGTTTTAGGGGCAAGACCTATTAAAGTAAATAGTATACTTATGCAAACTGCAGAGATAACAATAAGTAAAATTACTAAAAGCCCTTTAGTCCATACTTGTTTAAACAACTCAATAGTTTCATTAATAATAGATCCAAAATCTAAACTTTTAGCGTTGTTTATTTTATCTTTTAACTCTTCTATGCTATTCATTATCTTATATAATTTTGAATGATGTCAAAGTAAGCGTTTTCTTAAATATTTAACAAAATTTTATCTTATTTTAAAATATGACACTTTGTCATAAAACATAAAATTATTGTACCTTTGCACACTTATTGATTTTTAGGTATCCCAATAAAACTATGGAAAAGATAATAGACGAAAACAAACAAGGTGAATTTCTCACCTTAGATGCAAAGGAAGGTAATACAAAAAAACTTTTTATTGAAAGTTATGGGTGTGCCATGAATTTTAGTGACAGTGAGATTGTAGCTTCTATTTTAGCTAACGAAGGTTATAACACCACACAGCATTTAGAAGATGCCGATTTAGTTTTGGTAAACACCTGTTCAATTAGAGATAAAGCAGAACAAACCGTAAGAAAGCGGTTAGAAAAATATAATGCTGTAAAAAAAATAAATCCAAGAATGAAAGTGGGAGTTTTGGGTTGTATGGCCGAACGTTTAAAAAGCAAATTTCTTGAAGAAGAGAAAATTGTCGATTTAGTTGTTGGTCCAGATGCCTACAAAGACTTACCCAACCTTTTAAATGATGTTGATGAAGGCAGAGATGCCATTAACGTTATTTTGTCTAAAGAAGAAACCTATGGAGACATTTCTCCGGTTAGATTACTTTCAAATGGGGTAACAGCTTTTGTATCAATAACCAGAGGTTGTGACAATATGTGTACGTTTTGTGTGGTGCCTTTTACCAGAGGACGTGAGCGCAGTAGAGACCCACAGAGTATTTTAGAAGAAGTGAATGACTTATGGGAAAAAGAATTTAAAGAAATAACTCTGCTTGGTCAAAACGTAGATAGTTACCTTTGGTACGGTGGCGGGTTAAAAAAAGATTTTGATAAAGCTTCAGATATTCAAAAAGCAACGGCTGTAAGTTTTGCTAATTTATTAGAACTATGCGCCAAAGCACAACCAAAAATGCGTATTCGTTTTTCAACCTCCAATCCGCAAGACATGACTATGGATGTGGTTGAAACTATGGCAAAGTATCAAAATATTTGTAATTACATTCATTTACCTGTTCAAAGCGGTAGTAATCGTATTTTAAAAGAAATGAACAGGCAGCATACTCGTGAGGAATATTTTGATTTGATCGATAACATCAGAAAGATCATTCCTGATTGTGCCATAAGTCAAGATATGATTGTTGGCTTCCCAACGGAAACAGAAGAAGACCACCAAGATACCCTAAGTTTAATGGAACATGTAAAATATGATTTTGGGTATATGTTCGCGTATTCTGAACGCCCAGGTACTCTAGCTGAACGCAAAATGGAAGACGATGTACCTCATGAAACTAAAAAACGACGATTAGCTGAAATTGTAGCACTGCAACAAAAACACAGTTATTACCGAACCAAACAATTTGTTGGTCAGGTAGTAGAGGTTTTAATTGAAAAATCATCAAAAAAATCAGATGCTCATTGGTCTGGCAGAAACCAACAAAGCACCGTGACTGTTTTCCCTAAAGAAAATTATAAGGTTGGCGACTTTGTTAATGTAAAAGTAACAGATTGTACAAGTGCTACACTAATTGGTGAAGCCATTGGGTATTCTAAAAACAATTAAAAAAATTACATAAAACCAAGATGTTTTATGTAAACAAAATAATAATTTAATATAGTCTTGACTTAATTGTCTTGACTTTTGAATCTAAAAAATATGGAATCTGTTCAAGCTATAAAACAACGTTTTGGCATTATTGGTAACAGCGAAACTCTAAACCGAGCCATAGAAAAAGCTATTCAGGTAGCTCCCACAGATATTTCGGTATTAGTAACTGGAGAAAGTGGTGTTGGTAAAGAAAGCATCCCCAAAATAATCCATCAACTATCACATCGCAAACACAACAAATACATTGCTGTAAACTGTGGAGCCATTCCAGAAGGAACCATTGACAGTGAACTATTTGGCCATGAAAAAGGATCGTTTACCGGTGCAACACAAACCCGCGAAGGCTATTTTGAAGTAGCTGATGGCGGTACTATTTTTCTTGACGAAGTTGGCGAGTTACCACTAACCACGCAGGTACGTTTATTGCGTGTTTTAGAAAATGGCGAATTTATAAAAGTAGGCTCCAGTAAAGTTCAAAAAACAGACGTTCGTATTGTGGCAGCTACAAATGCTAACATGTTTGAGTCCATTAAAAAAGAACAGTTTCGTGAAGATTTATACTATCGGTTAAGTACAGTAGATATTCACTTGCCCCCTTTAAGAGAACGTCAGGAAGATATTCATTTATTATTTAGAAAATTTGCTAGCGATTTTGCTTTAAAATACAAAATGCCAACCATTAAATTAACCGATGGTGCTATTCAAATTCTTTTAAAACACCGATGGAGTGGAAATGTGCGTCAGTTACGAAACATTGCCGAACAAATTTCTGTTCTAGAACAAAACAGAACAATTTCTGCAGAAACACTTACCGGTTATTTACCTACATCGGGCAGCAATTTACCCGCCGTTATAAAACACACCAAATCCGACAGTGACTTTAGTAGTGAACGAGAAATACTTTACAAAGTTCTGTTCGATATGAAAAGTGATCTAAACGACTTAAAAAAGCTCACTATGGAGCTAATGAAAAAAGGAAATACGAAAGATGTTGAAGAAGAACACCCAGGCTTAATTCAGAAAATTTATGGTTCAAATGATGAAACAGAAGATTACGAAGAAGCCATAGAAGATTCTAAAGTATTATCCATTCCAGAACATGGTAATGCTGCAAAAGACATCATTAATACGCAAGACAAGTATCATTTTGCAGAAGAGATTCAAGAAGAAGAAACACTATCTTTACATGATAAAGAATTAGAATTAATTAAAAAATCGCTTGAACGTCACAACGGAAAACGTAAATTAGCAGCTGAAGAGCTTGGCATAAGTGAGCGCACATTATACCGTAAGATTAAACAATATGATTTGTAAATTTAAGTTTAATTAAAGGATTCCATTTTATAACATATGAAAACAACTCATTATATTGTTCTTTTTTTAACATCCATACTCGTTGTAAGCTGTGGTGCTTACTCATTTACTGGAGCATCAATAGGCGCTGATACCAAAACATTTCAAGTTAATTATTTTCAAAATAATGCTTTACTGGTTGAACCAGGATTGGATAGGGATTTTACCAATGCCCTTATTGATCAAATACAAAACCAAACCAATTTAAGTTTGGTGAAGTCTAATGGCGATTTAGTTTATGAAGGTGAAATTACACAATATCGAATTTCTCCAACAACTGCAACCTCACAAAATACAGCAGCTCAAAACCGACTAACCATAGGTGTTAAAGTACATTTTTATGATAAAAACGACGAAGAAGCAGAATTTGATCAATCCTTTTCATTCTATTACGATTATAATGGAAGCTCACAACTTGTTGGAGGCATAAAAGACGCTGCAATTTCAGAGATTTTTGAACGTATTACTCAAGACATCTTTAATGCATCACTTGCTAAGTGGTAAACTTTAAAGAACATTAAAAAATAAATTTGGCTAAGCCAATGAATAATAAAGATTTTACATACATACTGCAACATCCTGAAGCCATTATGGATAAGCAAACTCTTGAAGTAAAATCTATTATTGATCAATTTCCTTACTTTCAGCCAGCCAGAGCCTTATATCTTAAAGGCTTAAAAAACCAAGAAAGCTATACATATAATCAAGAACTTAAAACAACGGCAGCCTATACCACAGACAGGAGTATTTTATTTGATTTTATAACCTCTGACGTTTTTGTTCAGAATGAAATTTCTAAATTCATAAAGACAAATAGCGGTCATTTAAATGATATAGATGTTACTGTCGAAGACATATCCATCAACAAGAAAATAATGATTGATGAAATGTCTCAACAAGACATCAAAAACCGCTTAGAAGCTTTAGATCCGTCGCTCTTTCAACCTAAATTTGAGCGTCCTAAAACCAGTAACTTCGTTTTAGACGAATCAGAACTCATAGAAAATGTAACTTCAGAAACTAAAACCCAAGAAGCTACTGCCGAAGATGTTTTAAATTTAGGTAAACCCTTAGAGTTTAATAAAAGGGAAAAACATTCGTTTAATGAATGGTTAAAACTATCAAGTTTTAAAACAATTAAAAGAGATCAAGAGCCTTTAAAAAAAGACGTTAAAACAGAGGCACCGTCTCAAATAGAACGCGACAAAAAATTTCAATTAATTGATGAGTTTATTTCTAAAAACCCAAAGATTAACCCAACAAAATCCTTAACACAAAAAGGCAATCTTGCCAAAGCTCAGTTAATTCAAACAGAAGAATTAATGACCGAGACATTAGCGCGTATTTATGTTGAGCAAAAAAACTATAAAAAAGCAATTCAATCTTATAAAATTTTAAGTTTGAAATATCCAGAAAAAAGTAGTTTCTTTGCAGTCCAAATTGAAGCAGTAGAAAAATTACAAGAACAAAACAATAAAGAATAATGAGTACGTTCACAATATTTTTAGTATTAATTGTAGTAGTAGCATTTTTATTAATCGTAGTTATCATGGTACAAAACCCTAAAGGAGGCGGATTGTCATCATCATTTGGTGGTGGTGGAACCCAACAAATTGGTGGTGTAAAAAAAACAACCGACTTTTTAGATAAAAGTACATGGACGTTAGCTGGATTATTATTAGCATTAATTTTATTATCAAATGTTGCTATTAATAGAGGAACTGTAAATATAGATTCTAAAGCATTAGACCAAGATCAAACTGCTGTTCCTGCACCACAAGCACCAGCACAAACAACGAATGATGCTGCAACAGTTAAAGATTCCGTAAATTAAATTTACTATCATTAAACAATATTAAATGCCAACTTAAAAAGTTGGCATTTTTTGTTACTGCAAGTTTGTCAGTAATCTAGTATTGGCACAATTTTAGAAAGGTGTAACCTTCGTTAAACAAAATTTAATTTAATAAAATCACATAACAAATGAGCTTAAACATTAAACCATTAGCAGACCGTGTTCTTATAGAACCTGCTGAAGCTGAAACAAAAACAGCATCAGGAATTATCATTCCAGACAACGCTAAAGAAAAACCACAAAGAGGAACTGTTATTGCTGCTGGTAAAGGCACCAAAGATGAGCCTATTACTGTGAAAGTTGGTGATACTGTTTTGTATGGTAAATATGCGGGTACAGAACTTAAATTAGAAGGTAAAGATTATTTAATTATGCGCGAAAGCGATATTTTGGCAATTGTGTAAATACTAATACAACTAAAATTAATGTTAAACAAAGCCAATAGCAAACAGCTAAGGGCTAAAAGCAAAAATTAAAAAAATGGCAAAAGATATAAAATTTGATATTGAAGCACGTGACGGTCTAAAACGTGGTGTAGATGCATTAGCCAATGCAGTAAAAGTAACTTTAGGACCAAAAGGAAGAAACGTTATTATTAGTAAATCATTCGGAGCTCCACAAGTAACTAAAGATGGTGTTTCTGTAGCTAAAGAAATTGAGTTAGAAGATGCTCATGAAAATATGGGCGCTCAGATGGTAAAAGAAGTAGCTTCAAAAACCAATGATCTTGCAGGTGATGGTACAACAACCGCAACTGTTTTAGCGCAAGCTATTGTAAAAGAAGGTTTAAAAAACGTTGCTGCTGGTGCTAATCCAATGGATTTAAAACGTGGTATAGACAAAGCAGTTGAAGCTATTGTTAAAGACCTTGAAAAACAAGCTAAGAAAGTAGGTAACTCGTCTGAAATGATTAAACAAGTTGCTGCTATTTCAGCAAACAATGATGACACTATTGGCGACTTAATAGCCAAAGCTTTTGATAAAGTTGGTAAAGAAGGTGTTATTACTGTTGAAGAAGCTAAAGGAATGGAAACCTATGTCGATGTCGTTGAAGGTATGCAATTTGATAGAGGTTATTTATCTCCTTACTTTGTAACCGATTCAGATAAAATGATTGCCGATTTAGAAAATCCATACATTTTATTATTCGATAAAAAGATTTCAAACTTACAAGAAATTCTTCCAATATTAGAACCAGTTGCTCAATCTGGAAGACCTTTATTAATCATTGCTGAAGATGTTGATGGACAAGCTTTAGCCACATTAGTAGTTAACAAATTACGTGGTGGTTTAAAAATCGCTGCTGTAAAAGCTCCAGGTTTTGGTGACAGACGTAAAGCGATGCTAGAGGATATTGCTATTCTAACTGGTGGAACCGTAATTTCTGAAGAAAGAGGATTTACTTTAGAAAATGCCGACTTAAGTATGCTTGGTACTGCTGAAACAGTAACTGTAGATAAAGACAATACAACGATTGTTAATGGTTCTGGTAAAGCGGCTGATATTAAAGCGAGAGTTAATCAAATAAAAGCACAGATAGAAACGACTACTAGTGACTACGATAAAGAAAAATTACAAGAACGTTTAGCTAAACTAGCAGGCGGTGTTGCTGTTCTTTATGTTGGTGCAGCTAGTGAAGTAGAAATGAAAGAGAAAAAAGACCGTGTTGATGATGCCTTACATGCTACTAGAGCAGCTGTAGAAGAAGGCATTGTTGCTGGTGGAGGTGTTGCTTTAGTAAGAGCTAAATCTGTTTTAGAAAAAATTACTACTGAAAACCTTGACGAAGTAACCGGTATTCAAATTGTAGCTCGCGCTATTGAATCTCCGTTACGTACCATTGTTGAAAATGCAGGTGGAGAAGGCAGTGTTGTTGTTTCAAAAGTGATGGAAGGCAAAGGATCATTTGGTTATGATGCCAAAACTGAAACGTATGTTGATATGTTAAAAGCTGGTATTATAGATCCTAAAAAAGTAACTCGTATTGCAATAGAAAATGCCGCTTCTGTAGCTGGTATGATTTTAACAACAGAATGTGCTTTAATTGATATTAAAGAAGATACTCCAGCTATGCCAGGTGGTATGGGTGGCGGTATGCCAGGAATG
This sequence comes from Flavobacteriaceae bacterium, assembly GCA_050300615.1. GTDB lineage: Bacteria > Bacteroidota > Bacteroidia > Flavobacteriales > Flavobacteriaceae > Yeosuana. Next base: position 36,476 of record JBNKYB010000070.1, read on the forward strand.
ATGTAGTAATTCGTCACTACATATAAATTATAAAAACGCTTCAATTTTTTGAGGCGTTTTTTTTATGAGTTTGTTTGACGGTTGAAAAATTAGTAGTTGAGTGGTTTAGCACTTGACTTTGCAAGTACACATCAAACTGAAAACCCATAAGGGTTTTCAGAAGTAGGCGAGAACAAGCAATTACTTATAGTCAGTCATTGCTGTACACTATCTTTTAGTATTCTTTTAGAATTGGAAAATTACATCTTCTTCAAGCATATTATTAACATCAATAGTTGGCAAAAGGAATTCATTAAATGGTGTTCCTTCTGTTTTAGCATGTAAAATTCCTCTTGCAGAACCAATTGTCAAAACTGCGAAATGAACAGCAAGACCTTTCGCTACTAAATATGTATCATTATCTTGTTTCACTTTATTTAAAAAATCATTTTTTTCAATCTCAAATAATGCTTGCACTTCGAGTATTAAAAAAGGTTGATCTTTCTTTTTTTCAAACGAAAAATGAGTATTGCAAGTCACTACATGATCTTCAATGTCCAAGCCAAATCCCAGCCCTGTCATTAGATTTGTTTCCCCAGTTTTTTTATATGCTTTATCTATTATCGCAAAAGATAAAGTTCGAAGACCCGTGAAAGCAAAACCTAGTTTATTGTAAGTCATTGTTCTCGTTATATTTGATTAGCCGTATAAGTATATGAATCCAAGTTTTCCATGCTAGCATTCAAAATAGCGTTCTGTTTAATTATTCTTTTTGATGTTATATTTTCTTCTATAACTTTATGTTTACGTCTATGTACTATTTGCATTGAATAATGTACGATTGGAGAATGAGAACTTTTGATTTCTCTTATCTTAGGCGCAGGAATATTAACTTCTAATGCATCAGCTATTTTATCTAATGTTTCAAAAGTTAGATTAGCTTTTCCACGTAATATTTTATTCACCTGTTGAGCACTTACTCCCATTTTATTTGCTAAATCTGTTTGCTTAATATTATGCAAATCCATATACTCTATTAGCTCTAAAGCAAATGCCTGCGCTCTTGTAATATTTCTTCTGTTATTACGATCTTGTTTTGCTCTAGTTTTCCACTGCGTAGCAGTTTTGATAATGATTTTATTTAAGTTTTCTCCCATTTTATAGTTCTGTAGCATCAGTTATATTTTTTTGTTTTAACCAGTCTTTCAAATAATTCATTTTATCTAATTCTAGTTCTAAGACTTTAGTTTCATGCATTTTGTCAACTAATTTAATACCTGCTCCTGTTATGATAATTGCATCATTTCCAACAAGAACTCCATATAGTCGCAGTAAGGAACCTTTCTCATAAGTGTACATTTTTCGTCTTCCAGGGTCATCGTATTTTTCAGTTTTTGATAGTTCTTTAAATTCATCAAATAAAAGCTCAAAACAATCACCATTTAGTGAATCTTCGCATATTTCATCTAATTTGTCAAACAAATCTGCAGCTTCTTGAAGTACATCGGTTGCTAAAAATGTTAAGTTATGATTTTTAAATGCACCTTGCTTCCATCCTGATCTAGAAGATTTAATAAAATTTCGTACAAATAATGGATCTTGAAGTTGATCTTGTATTTTATCCAATTCTGTTTCATACTCCTCGGGTGTTTGATAAAAAGGACAATTAACAAAGTTTGCTAGATACACACCTTGATATTGTTCGTCAAATGTACGGAATATTTTCATAAAATTAACCTATAGGTTGATTTTTGTAACAAAATTAACATTTTAAAGGACATTTGACCTATGTATTATTAAAAATTATTAACATAATGTCCTGCATAGTTTTATCTTAAAAAGTTTGTGTACAACTACTATATATGAAATCATTTTTAATATTTCATATCAGAAGTTAAACGAATTTAGGTTATTTTTCCTGCAAAAATCAATTCGATAAAGTTAAAAAAATGTCCCTAGTGTTGTGGCAGCTCATTTACCTTTTTGATTCCGTTTTTTTGTAAATCCATTCTATTAAAAAGCAAAAAGCAATTATTGCCATAGATACAAGGACACCTATTCTATTTGATTGATATTGTTGATTAATTAGAATTATTACTGCTATTAGAGACAATGCAAATCCAGTTAAAGGAATTGCTTTTTTACCGCCCGTGTCCTTTGATAATCTGTAGCCTATGAAGTTTACAAGACCAAAAATGATTAAAAACCCAATACTTCCTGCTGTTGATATACTTTCTAAATCTAGAACATTTACTAAGATTAATGTAAAAATGGCTGTTATCATTAATCCCACAGGATGATTCCAGAGTTTAGAAAGAAAATGATGAGGTAATTCATCATCTTCTGCAATTTCAAAATTAACTCGACTTCCTCCTAATAAAGATGCGTTAATGGCAGAAAATGTTGATATGAGTGCAGCAACAGTAATAATAGAAAAACCTATTTTTCCTAACATGGGCTTAGCCGCTTCTGCTAAAACATAGTCTTGAGCCGTTGCAATTTTTTGAAACGGAAGTGACCCTACCGTTACAAAAGCAATTATAAAATAAAGTAGAATAACAAAAATAATCGAATAATAATAAGCTCGTGGAATATTCTTTTCTGGATTGATAATATCTGGAGCGGCATTCGCAATTAATTCGAAACCTTCATAAGCCACAAAAATAACCATACCGCCAGCAAATAATTTTATAGGATTTTCCCACTGCGAAACTGACAATTGAGTTAGATTAGGGTTTCCGATTAAACCATAAGCTCCAACAAAAATAAAAGCTATAAGAATAACCAATTTAATGATTACTGCATAAGATTCTATTTTACCTACAATGGCAATGCTATAATAGTTTATAATGGTTGCAAAAACAATAATAGCACTAGCATATATATGAAAATCTAAAGTTTTTTGATGCGTTAATTCCAATAAGTTAGGCGCATAAGAACCAAATGCCGAAGCATACAGTGAAAGCATAATGATATAGCTAACCCATAAAAGGTTACTGATTGCACCACTAAAAACAGATTTACCAAACCCTTGATTGATAAACTTTACCGTTCCACCCCTATCTGAATATTTTTTTGAGAGTTTAACATAACTATATGACGTAATCAAAGCCAAAATACCGGCTAACAAAAAGGCAATGGGTGTTCCTCCTTTTGCAAGCGATACAGCTAGTCCGAGCACTGCAAAAATACCGCCACCTACCATGCCCCCTATTCCTATAGAAATAGCTTCCTTTAATCCTATTTTATTATTCATTAAACAATTTTTGTACTGTTAAAACATGGTTTACTTTAAAATAAACCCATCAAAAATAATAAAAACCCGAAGTGTGTACCTAGAGCTAGCTTCGAGTTTTTAAATTTTATTATTTACCCCCTGGTGGGCAATGTGCTTTTAAGTAATTAGTAAACAAGGTTCTTAAATGTTTTGTAGTTCCTTCCCCTTCATAAATACCATGCGAACGGTTTGGATATGCCATAAACTGAAACTGTTTATTATATTTTATCAACTCATTAATTAGCATTTCGGCATTTTGATAATGCACATTATCATCGCCTGTTCCGTGAATATATAATAAGTTCCCTTCCAAACCTTTAGCATAAGTCATTGGAGAGCCTTTTACAAAATCTTCTTTGTTTTCTTGTGGCAATCCCATATAACGCTCTTGATAAATATTATCATAGGTTAATTGATTAGCTACAGCTGCTATGGCAATACCTGTTTTATAAATTTCTGGATGTTTAAACATTAAATTTAAAGTAGCAGAGCCACCTCCACTCCATCCCCAAACAGCTACTCTGTCAGGATCAACAAAATCCCATTTCAAAATTTCTTTAGCGGCCATGGCTTGATCGTGAATATTAATCTGCCCTATCTTTCTATAAATACTTTTACGCCACTTGCGTCCTTTTGGTGCCGGAGTTCCACGGTTATCTAAAGAAATATATATATACCCATCATCTGCCATATTACCAATATAATTTCTATTTCTACCTATACCATATGTATCTGTAACCGTTGTACTAGCTGGTTCGGTATAAACATAAAACACAACTGGATATTTTTTTGTTGGATCAAAATTTGTTGGTTTTACCATCCACCCATCCATATCAACTCCATCATCAGTGGTTATCTTTATAAATTCAACTTTAGGAGTTTCTTCTAATTGAGATAAGTTAGCCTCAATGCTTCTTTCTTCATCAAGAGGCTTTTGATCTTTAAATGAAATTAACTCGGAAGCAGGTCTTGTATAATGATTTGAAAACGAATGAATGGCATACATTCCTGTTGGCGACACATTATAATTATGAGTTCCTTTTAAAGATTTCGGACTCATTAATTCTAAAGCCCCTTTACCATTTAGCTTGGTTTTATACAGATACTTTTGAGTCGCATTGTCTGGCGAGGCCATAAAATATACATAACCATTTTTTGCGTCAACAAACTCTAAATCAATAAAATCATAATCTCCTTTTGTTACGAGCTGTTCCTTTTTTCCTTGTAAAGAAACTTTGTACAAGTGCCTCCAGCCATCTTTTTCTGTAGCCCATAAAATACTTTTACCCCCATTCAACCATATAAAGTTGTTTGTAAAATCAATGGTATACGGGTTTCCTGCTTGATAAATATCTACCCAAGCATCATCTGTTTCTTCGTAAATAAGGTTTGATTTACCTGTGTTAGCGTCTGCAATAAATAGTTTACTATCATTTTGCTTTCTGTTTAATTGTTGTATTAATAATTTTTCGGTTGAAGGCACAAACTCCATACGAACAATATAATGCTGACGCGGATTTCCAGGAATATCCATCCAAGTGGTTTTGGCATCATTAACAGATACAACTCCTACTCTACACAATGATGGTGTTTCTCCTACTTTTGGATATTCAATAGGAATTGGTCTTGAATAAATAGAGTCTGTATTATTAATCATGTAAAACTTCTTAATATCACTAGCATCAATTTGCCAGTAGGCTATAGATTTACTATCTGGACTCCAACGAAATCCATCACGACAAGCAAATTCTTCTTCATAAGCCCAATCAAACGTACCGTTTATTAAAGTGGTTGTCCCATCTGTTGTCAATGCTTTAATTTTTGAAGTACTTAAATCTTCAACATAAATATTATTTCCACTTACATAGGCAACAGACTTTCCGTCAGGAGAAAATTTAGCAAACATTAAAGATGATTCTGGCAACGTTTTACCAAGTTGCTGCAAAACTCCTGTTGCTACGTTTAAAACCCAATAATCGCCTTTGGTATTAATTCGCCATACACGTTTAGTATTTGTAAATAACAGAACCTTTTGCTCATCATCAGAAATATTAAAGAACTCAACATCAAGTGGTTTTGTACTTCCAGCTGGCGTTAATTGTTCTTTTGATATTAAGATTTTAGAATCATTAGAGGGCAGCGAATATAGAACAATATTATTGTTTTCTATACGATAATACGAGCTGCCATCGTTAGACCATTTGAATCCTCCTTGCGAAAACGCCTGAAGTGTTATTAAAACAAAAAAGAGAACTGTAAAAAAGTTTTGTAGCTTCAACTTAACATTAAAAGCTGTTTTAAATAAGTGCATATTAATATACTTTAATTGTAAAAAATTCATCTTTCTTAGCGAAAGTGCTCGAATTTAATATTTTATTTCTATTTCAAAGTTATTTTAATCAAAAAGAATTCCTCGAAGCTTTACATCGGAGGTTTTCATTGAAACTGTCATTCCCGTAAAAACAGCAATCTAAATATATAATTTTGTTTTATAATTAAAAGTACTATTTGCACTTGAAAATAAGACCTTTACTCACTTTTTATTTTTAGCGATAAAAGATTTACAAAAAAACAAATTAAAGATATTAAAGCATTATCATTTCTTTTCAGCTTCCTTTAAAAAGAAATCACTCATCTTTTCAAAGGTATTTTTATTAAACGTGACTGGACCATGTTGTCCTTCGGGTACTGAAATAAATTCGTCTAACAAACCTTTTTCTTTTAAAGCTTCAGAGAAAAACTCACTTTGGCAATGAGGCACTACGTTATCTGCTTCTCCATGGATTACTAAAAAATGTGGATCATTACTATCAATAAACGTCATCGGGCTAATGAGAGCCAACATATCTAAATTATCTGCAGGATTGCCTTTAATTAAAGCTGCTTCGGGTGATTTATCGTCTTTGGTAGTTGCACAATTTTCCATACGTGTAAAATCTATTGGCCCAAACCAATCTACTACCGCATCAACATTACTGCTTATAGTGGTATAGTCTCCTAAACGACCTTCAATATCAACGGTTTTGTCTCCAACTGTAAATTCTTTTACATTATTTGTGGTGCCTGCTAATGATGCTAAATGTCCACCAGATGAGAAACCTGTAATACCAATAAACGAATCATCAATATGATATTTTTCTGCATTGGCTCTCACGTAACGAATAGCAGCTTTGACATCATTTATTTGGGCAGGATATGCGGCATCTCCACTAGACCTATGATTGATAGAAATAACTGCAAAACCACTATCAAGCAAGGGTTTGCCCAAAGCTTGAAACCCCATTTGTTTCATATTGTTGGCAAACCATGCACTTCCGTATATAACTATGATTGCTTTATAGGTGGGTTTCTCAACATTAGGTAAATGAATATCGAGATTGTGATATACTTTGTCATCGTTAGCATAATTTATATCTGACCATTCTTTATTGGCATTTTGCCCAAAACTGGTAATAAGGGAAAAAGTAGAAATCAGGATTATTAAAACAGGATCTTTCATGGCTTTAAGTTTGTTGGGTTTAATTGTAAAGTTATTTGATTTCCTTATTTTTTTTAACAATTATACAATTATATCTAAATTTTAACATTTCTTAAACGTAAGGCATTTGCAATAACCGAAACCGAACTAAAGCTCATAGCTAAAGCTGCTAGCATAGGAGATAAAAGAAGTCCGAAAAAAGGAAACAAAATACCCGCCGCTATTGGGACACCAATACTGTTGTATATAAGTGCAAAGAACAAATTTTGTTTAATATTCTTCATCACCTTACTACTTAAATTATGAGCTTTTACAATACCTTGTAAATCTCCTTTAACTAAGGTTATTTTGGCACTCTCAATAGCGACATCGGTTCCTGTGCCCATAGCAATACCTACATTACTTTTTGCAAGCGCTGGTGCATCATTAATACCATCACCTGCCATAGCTACTTTTTTTCCTTCATTTTGAAGACGCTCCACTTCACTTAACTTGTCTTGAGGCAACATATCTGCTTTAAAATCGGCAAGATTCATCTCTTCGGCTACTGCCTTGGCTGTATTTTTATTATCCCCAGTAAGCATCACAACATCGATACCTCTTTTTTGTAAAGTTGCAATCGCTTTTTTACTAGTTTCTTTGATCTTATCAGAAATCACCACATACCCTACAACTTGTTTATCAATCGCTAAAAAAGAGACTGTTTTACCTAACGATTGCTGTTTAGCAGCATCTTTTTCAAGCTTTTCAGATATAGAAGCTTTTACCTGATCCATCATTTTCTTATTTCCTAAGGCTACGGCTTTAGAATCGATAATACCTGAGACTCCTTTTCCTGTTATCGAATTAAAATCAGTCATTTTCAAGAGACTTAGCTTTTTTTCTTTCCCATAAATAACAGTTGCTTCTGCCAACGGATGCTCGCTATGTCCATTCACAGACATGCTATATTGTAACACTTTGTCCTCATCAAAATCACTCGACTCCGAAACCACCATATCTACTGAAGGCTTTCCTTCTGTAATCGTTCCTGTTTTATCAATTATTAGAACATCTATTGTGCTTAATGTCTCTAAAGCTTCTGCGTTTTTAATAAGTACTCCCGACTGCGCACCTTTGCCAACTCCTACCATAACCGACATGGGTGTTGCTAACCCTAAAGCGCATGGACAGGCTATAATAAGCACAGCAATAGCGTTTACCAATGCATACACATATTTAGGTTCTGGTCCAAAAACCACCCAAAGAATGAAGGTTATTACTGAAACAGCAACAACAATGGGCACAAAATATCCCGAGATTTTATCGGCCAATTTTTGTATGGGAGCTTGACTTCGGCTTGCCTTATTAACCATTTCAATAATTTGAGATAACAAGGTATCAGACCCTACTCGCTCTGCTTTCATAATAAATGACTGTCTCCCATTAATAGTTCCAGAACTTACCTTGTCATTTACAGATTTATGAACAGGCATTGGCTCACCGGTAATCATAGATTCATCAATAGAACTTTCACCTTCTTGAATACTTCCATCAACGGGAATTTTATCACCAGGTTTTACCCGTAACAAATCACCTATTTTAATCGCATCTATGGAGATGGTTTCTTCATTCCCATCAACAACACGAATGGCTTGATTGGGCGCCAATTTCAATAATTCCTTAACTGCGCTATTAGTTTTCGTGTGAGCACGTGCTTCTAGAACTTGCCCCATTAACACCAAGGTTAAAATAACCGTAGCCGCCTCAAAATAGACATGAACAGTGCCTAATTCTGTTTTAAACTGTGGTGGAAAAAAGTCTGGAAACAATAACCCAAAAACACTAAATATCCAAGCTACTCCAGCACCAATACCTATCAACGTAAACATATTTAAATTCCACGTTACAATGGATTTGTATGCACGTTGGAAAAACATCCATGTGGTATAAAACACCACAGGTATGGACAAGACGAACTGAACCCAATTCCAATATTTTAATGACATGATAGTTTTTAATGGATTCTCTGGAATCATGTCTGACATCGCAATCAGGAAAATTGGCAATGTAAACAGTACGCTCAACCAAAATTTCTTCAGCAATTTTTTATAATTTTTCTCTTCTGCAGAAACATCAGCTTTTAACGGCACCAAATCCATTCCACATATTGGGCAAGAAACCGCTTCGTCTTTAACAACTTCTGGATGCATAGGACAAGTATATTTGGTGCCAGATTGCTGTTTTAAACTCATTTCTTCAACCAAATCCATTCCACAAACAGGACAGTCACCAGGTTTATCATAGGTCTTTTCACCTTCGCAATGCATTGGGCAATAAAACGTTCCCGTGCCTTTCCCTTTTTGTTTTTCAGGAGATTTATGCTCGTGTGTCTGTTGATGTTCCCCTGGCATTGAAATACTATATCTACCGTTACTATCTGACTCAAGAGCTTCCTTAAAAGTATCTAAAGGAATATGTGATTCCATTTTAATAACGGCTTCCGCTTTTTGCAAATCTACTTGAGCTTCAACGACACCTTCTACGTTATTAAGTGTTTTCTCAACATGTCCTCGACAGCCATTACAGCTCATTCCTGAAATTTTATAGGTATGTTTCATCTGATACTATTATTTTAGTAGTGTTAGAAGTAAAAACATGACGTTTTGCTTTAACCAATAAGCAAAGGTCTTTATAAATTAGGACATAATTGTGTACAATTTTGGTTAAATTGTATCTAATTTTTTTCGCGTTCGCGTGTTTTTAAAAGCTGATGGTGTCAACCCTGTAATTTGCTTGAATTGTTTTGATAAATGCTGCGGACTACTATAATTGAGTTGATAAGAAATTTGACTCAGAGTTAATTCGTTATAAACAATCAACTCCTTGGCACGTTCAATACGCTGTTCTATAATGTAATGCTCTATGGTGTTGCCTTCTATTTCAGAAAACAATTTACTTAACTGGGAATAATCCATCCCGATTCCTGAAGCTATAAACTCAGAAATTTTTTGGTTTTCAGGCTTTTCTTTTCCATGATGAATAAGTTGAACAACTATCGTTTTTATTGTTTTTACAATAATAGCCTCTTTATCTTCAACCAACTCAAATCCTTCTTTTTCAAGTATATATTTTAGTTTTTGTTTCTCCTTCTCTGAGATATCACGATTAAAATAAATGGTTCCTAAATCAACATCATTAAAGTCTATTTCGTGCTTAACCAGTTCTTCTTTAACCACTTTGATACAGCGGTTACAAACCATATTTTTAACTGCTATTTCAATACTGCCCTGTTTCATTTTTTAAAAGACTTATTTGCTGAATCTGTAAAAATAATACATTATCATTCATATTAAGGCTGAATTAGAAATGCTTTTTCGACTTCTAACTCAACCATTATTGTTGTTTAAATTACACCTATTATTTCATTTGATTCATACCCATTTCATGATCATACTGACAACAACTTGGTAAATCCTTATAAGATTCGCTATTTGCAGATACTTTTTCGGTATCATATCCTGAGTTTGCAATAGCTTGATGGATAGCCATTTCATTGGTTTTTGTATCATCAAAAGACACATCAATTTTTTTAGCATCTACATCCCAAACTGCTTTTGATACACCTTCTACTCCGTTAGCCGCTTTTTCAATGGTACTTTTACACATTTCGCAATTTCCTCTTACTCCAAAGCTTATGTTTACCATGGCTATATCTTTAGATGCCTCGGTTTTCGCAGCAGAGTCAGTATCTTTTTTTGGGTCATTTTTACAAGCCACTGCGGTTAAGGTTGCAAATGCGGTGGCTAAAATTCCTGTTTTCAGTTTTAAATATTTCATTGTTTTTAATTTAAGATTTATAATTTATTTATTACGTTTTCAAGCATTGCTGTTATTTCAGTCGCAATATCACCAAGCTTTTTATTTTCTACGGCTTGCATTGATGCCATTGGGTTAACAGCAGCTACTTCTATAACGCCTTCTTCAATTTCCTGTACAATAACATTACAAGGCAGCATGGTTCCAATTTTGTCTTCCGCCAGTAATGCTTTATGAGCGAATGGCGGATTACAAGCTCCAAGGATACGGTACTTTTTAAAATTGACATCTAACTTTTTCTTTAAGGTTTGGGTTACATCTATTTCTGTAAGAATCCCAAAACCTTCATCTTTTAGTCTCTCTGTTACTGTATCTATAACTTCTTCAAAAGTTCCTTTTACTGTTGTATTAAAATAGTATTTCATTGTTTTATATTTAAATTAATGAATTATTTTTTCTTTGATTTTTTTATTAATATGTTGCTTTTACCTCCCCACAAGTAAGCATAGCTTTTCCAAAATATGGGTTTTTAATCTCTTTATCATAACTTAACCAATAGCCACCTTCGTTATTGTGCGCCATTGGACAAAACTCTAAATAAAGTGGTTGTTTCTTTTCTGTTTCAATACCTAAAGTTGTAATGGCTTCTGATAACTTTTTTCCTAAAACCAAGAAAGCTTCTCTTTGCAAACCAATTTCTTTTGAATTTTGTATTTTATGTGTAGACTCTTTTAAAGGTTTAAGAAACTGCAACCAGCTAACATGAGCTTCCCCTTGAAGTAAAGACATATCTGTATTCTCTAAAGAGTAAGCAAGAGATTTTGCTTCTTGCTGAGCCAAACTATTATTATCGTCTACTAACGCATTTTTTAATTTGATATAATCTGCTACAATAACACCTAACTGTTGTTTAAATTTAATATTAATTTTTGATTTATCTGTCATTATCATAGTGCCCATATCCTTATTTTGATCTGCCCCCATTTCATCATTCGCTTCGTTAGAGTTCGAAGGATTCATCATACTTGGTTTACCAGCTAATTGAGAAGCAGCATCAACAGTAAAAGTTCCTTTTACAACAATTTCATCACCAGCTTTAAGACCATTCTTTATAACATAAGCATCTCCAAGCGATGGTCCTAACGTGACATTTCTTAATGTAAAGTTGATGTTATTTCCACCATTGCTTTTTATATAAACAATAGAACGTTCACCCGTCCACATAACAGCTGATTTTGGTATGATTAAATCGTTAGAGGCTGTCTTACTAATATCGTTTTTAATAACCCCAGACACAAACATTTCTGGTTTTAGTTTATCATCACTGTTTTTAACCTCAACCCGTGCAGATGCTACTCGTGTTTGCGCATTAATTAAAGGATCTATAAATGAGATTATACCCTTAAAGGTTTTTCCTGGTAACGATTTTACTGTATAGCTCACCTCATCACCAACGTTTACCCAAGGCATATCACTTTCGTACACGTCAAATAACACCCACAACTTAGATAAATCTGCTATTTCGTATATTGGCATACCACGATCTACGTAGTCTCCTAATTCTACTTTTTTAGCCGTGATAACACCAGAAACATCAGCCGTAATAGGAAATTGCTGTATAGGTTTACCATTGCTTACAATTTTATTGATTGTATTCTCTCCAATCTTCCAATTATTAAGTTTTTGTTTAGCAGCTTCAAATAACTCTGGTTGCGTTTTTTTCATATTATAGGCTTGCAACAGTTCTTCTTGAGCCGTAACCAACTGTGGCGAATATACCATAGCCAATGTTTGACCGCGATACACTTTTTCACCGGTAAAATTGATTTTTAAAGTCTCTATTCTACCAGGTATATGTGATGATTGCGTATATAAATTACGCTCATCAATTTGAATTTTTCCATTTAAACGCAATTCTTTATTAGCTTGTTTACTCCCAACAATCATGGTTTGAATATTGGCTAATTTCATAGCGTCTGCTGTCATTTGAACAGCATTTGTATTGGCCACAGACTTGTTGGATTCCAAAGGAATTAATTCCATTCCACAAAGCGGACATTTCCCTGGTTTATCCATACGAATTTGTGGGTGCATGGAACAGGTCCAAATAGTTTTTGTTACTTGCTCTTCCTTATGATTATGTTCTGATTTGGGAGTATCACTTCCTCCAAAAATCAAACTACCTAACAAGATCCCAATACAAAGAATCCCAATCGCTTTTAAAATATTTTTAGTTTTTGTTGTCATCATTTTTGTCTTTAGAAAGTAAATACTCTACTGTTGATTGTGCAATAAATTGATTTTTATTTGCAGTAACCGTTGCTGTTTGCAGCATTAACAAGTCTTGATTCATTCTTAAAATTTCTTCAAAATTAGTTCCCGAGTTACTGTAAGCTGATACCAATAATTTAATAGCTTGTTGCGTGCTTTCTGTTTGTGTTTTATATAGTTCTTTTAATTTTTCGGCTTTTAAAAAATTATAAGCAGCCATGCTGTAACTAGATTGCAATTTATTTTTAACAGCTTGTTTTTCATAATTTGCTGACTCAACCATAAAATCCGCTTCCTTTTGTTTTGCACTATATTTTTTTCTGAAAATAGGCAGTGTTACAGAAAGCATCGGCATTATAGCGTCTTGCCCATTCATTTCTAATCCTGACACATCGCGTTTTGAAATAATTGAATAGTCTAAACCAACACCAATCATAGGAGATCCTTCTTTTTTCGCCACAGTTTTTTGAGCTTCAAAAGAGGCTATTTTTTTATCTAAACTTAATAATTTAGGATTGGAAACAAATAAACTATCTGATTTAAGAGGCGTTATATTCTTATTAATTATTAAGATTTCTGGTGTATTCACAATGGCATTCAAATCACGATTCAATAAACTATTAAAAGCAACCTGCAATGGTTTATTTTGATCTTTTAGCAATTGAATGTTGGTGATACCTGCATTACGTTTAATATCAATTCTTACCACATCAACCATGGCTCCTTTTCCATTTTTAAACTCACTCAATGCCAATTCTCTATAACGATCTAAGATCTGTAGATTTTTTTCTTCTAACGCAATCATTTGGTTAAGTTCGTATAATTCGGCATAAGCTTTCTTAATGTCTAAAAACACCTTATTTTTTGTATCTACATAATTTTGAAACGTCGCTTCCGCCATTAAATTAGCCGCATCTTTTTTAGCAGACAAGGTTCCAAACCAAGGAAACATTTGCATTAAACTAAACCGAGCTTCTTGCGTTCCTACCCTGGTTTCAATCATACGTCCAAAAGCGCTCATAGTTAACGTCGGGTCTGGTAACGAGCTTACTTGCGGTGATTTTTGCATAGCTGCTTCAAACTGAGAATAAGCAGCTTTTATCTCAGGATTATTTTGCGCAGCCATTACCAAATATTCTTTCAGGGTTTGACCCGTTGCATGCATTGAACATAGCAACAATAGCAATAAAACTACTTTTATATGTTTATATATTGTTTTCATGATTGATTTCGTTTAATTACAGATTCTCTCCAAAAAGCTTGTAAAACTGGCACTACAAACATGGTCATCAATTGAATAATCATTCCTCCAAATGTTGGTATAGCCATCGGGATCATAATATCTGCTCCTTTTCCAGTAGATGTTAGCACAGGAAGTAAAGCGATTATAGCAACTGCTGCAGTCATCATTGCTGGTCGTACCCGTTTTTTACCAGCTACTAAAACGGCTTCTCTAACACCCGCAACAGTTTTAGGTTGACGCTCTTTAAAAACTTGATGAATGTAGGTTCCCATAATAACACCATCATCGGTTGCAATACCAAACAAGGCGATAAACCCAACCCAAACTGCAACACTTAAATTGATAGGGTGAATTTGAAATAAATGCCTCATATTAACACCTGCAACTGCAAAATTTAAAAACCAATCTTGACTGTATAGCCAAAGCATGATAAATCCGCCTGCGAAGGCAACAAAAACTCCTGAAAAATGAATTGATGATGCAATGATGGTTTTAAACTGAAAATAGAGTAATAAGAAAATTACAATCAAACTTATCGGGATGACAATTGATAACTTTTTAACCGCCCGAATTTGATTTTCATAGCTTCCTGAAAACTTATAACTAACGCCTTTGGGAACAACTAAATTACCATTATCAATTTGATCTTGAATTAGTTTTTGAGCATCATTAACCACATCTACTTCAGCTAAGTTTTCTTTTTTATCGAACAGCACATAACCTACTAAAAACGTTTCTTCACTTTTTATCATTTGTGGACCTCTAACAAACTCAACACCAATAAGATCTCCTAAAGGAAGTTGAGTGCCAGTTGGAGTAGGAACTAAAATACTTTTTATTTTCTCTGGATCATCTCGTAATTCGCGGGGATATCTAACTCTTACCGGATATCGTTCTCTACCTTCTACCGTTGTGGTAACATTCATTCCTCCCACAGCAGTTTCTATAATTTGCTGAGTTTTTTCTACACTTAAACCATAACGAGCAATAGCAGACCGATTAATATTGAGTTGCAAATATGGTTTTCCAACAATTCTATCTGCAAAAACAGCTTCTTTTTTTACCGAAGGAACTTTCTTTAAAATGGATTCTAATTTAAAACCAAAATCCTGAATAGTTTCTAAATCTGGTCCATACACTTTAATACCCATAGGCGCACGCATTCCTGTTTGCAACATCACCAAACGTGTTTCAATAGGTTGCAATTTAGGTGCCGAAGTAACTCCTGGAAGGTTTGTAACCTTTACTATTTCGTTCCAAATATCATCGGAACTCTTTATTTGGGAACGCCAGTTCCTAAAAAACTCACCATCGTCATCGGGTATCAAATCTTTTTCGGTGACACCCTGTATCAATGCCTCATCATTAGGTAATGATTTTCCATTGTTCAGTATAAAATTATTATTGTTATCAATTCTAAATCGCTTAGGATTTCCATCTTCTGAAACGATATATTCTGATTTGTAATTGATGATGTTTTCATACATAGAAATTGGAGCGGGATCTATGGCGCTTTCAACACGTCCCATTTTTCCAACTGAGCTTTCAACCTCTGGAATATTAGCGACCAGCATATCCAATTTTTGGACTGTATTTTTACTTTCTTCTAATCCAACATGAGGCATAGACGTTGGCATGAGCAAAAAGCTACCTTCATTTAGTGTGGGCATAAACTCCGATCCAATTCCTGGAAAGGTTTTAGAAATAGCTGAGCATGCTTTGGTTTCTTTAATATTCCATCCTATTTTTTCAAATCCTTTACCAACAAATCCAAATGTACTATCAAAACCAATCCAAACAAACACCCCAAAAAACAAAGTAACCATTGGAATTAGCATGAATCTTCCTTTATTGTTTAAACACCATTTTAGAATGGGTTCATAGAAATAAACAATTGCCAATAAAGTCCCCAATATGAACCCCATTAAAACGAGAATAAAAATATAATTTACTATCAAGCTGTTTTGAGGTCCTAGAGGCAACCATTCTCCTGCCAAGAAAAAAGTAGCTACCAATAAGGTGATTCCTATATTGATATAGTTAGAATATTTATTGAACTTTAAAGGCAACTTATGTTCGAATAACGCATTTAAGCCTAATACACATAAAGCCAAAGGAAGCCACATATGCATAAAAACAGCCAATAAAAAACCTCCTATAATCAAAATGATTCCCCAAATTCTTCTAACTCTTTTTTTATCGTAATTAATACCAAAAACAAAATGAGCGAAGGCTGGCAATACTACAATACCTAATACAAAAGCACCTAGTAATGCAAACGTTTTGGTAAAGGCCAATGGCCTGAACAACTTCCCTTCGGCACCAACCATAGCAAATACAGGAATAAAGCTCACCACGGTTGTTGCTAATGCTGTTGTTACTGCAGAAGCTACTTCTTTGGTTGCCCCATAAATTACCTGCATGAGCTCTTTACCTTTAGCATTTTTATTTTCTGGCATTTCTAAATGCCTAATAATATTCTCAACAAACACGATACCTATATCAACCATAACCCCAATAGCAATGGCGATACCGGACAAGGCAACCACGTTGGCATCAACACCTGCATAGCGCATGATAATAAAGGTCATTAACACACCAACAGGTAATAAACTTGAAATAATGATAGAAGCTCTTAAATTCATCATCAAAACAAGCACCACAATAATACTAATCAAAATCTCGTGAGATAAGGCTGTTTCTAACGTGCCAATAGTTTCTTTAATAAGCTGAGTACGGTCGTAAAAAGGAACGATGGTCAATTGGCTTGTCGTGCCATCTGCCAATACTTTTTTTGGCAACCCAGAAGAAAATTCCTTGATTTTAGCTTTTACATTATTGATGACTTCTAGAGGATTTGAACCATAACGTGCCACCACAACGCCACCAACAACCTCAGCACCTCCTTTATCCAAGACACCTCTTCTAACGGCTGGCCCTAAACTAACATTAGCAACATCTTTAATAAGTATAGGTTTATTATTGGTAACGTTAACTACTGTATTTTCTAAATCTTGAACATTTTTAATGTAACCTAACCCTCGAATAAAATATTCTACCTTATTAATCTCAATGGTTTTAGCACCAATATCCAGATTGGAATTTTTAACCGCCATCATTACTTGATCGATCCCAATATGATAAGCCTTTAAAGCATCTGGATTTACATCTACCTGATATTCTTTTACATAACCACCAACTGATGCGACTTCAGAAACTCCTGAAACACTATTTAAAGCATACTTTACATAGTAATCTTGTACTGAGCGTAATTCGTCTAAATCCCAACCTCCTGTGACGTTTCCATCAGGGTCTCGTCCTTCAATGGTGTACCAATACACCTGCCCCAATGCCGTAGCATCTGGACCTAATGCTGGTTTTACATCGTTAGGCAATAAATTATTTGGTAGCGAGTTCAATTTTTCTAACACACGCGATCTTGACCAATAAAAATCTACATTTTCTTCAAAAATTATATAGATACTGGAAAACCCAAACATGGAAGTACTCCTGATAGATTTCACATTTGGAATTCCTAAAAGCGATGTTGTAAGCGGATAGGTAACTTGATCTTCTATATCTTGCGGAGACCGCCCAGGCCATTTTGTAAAGATAATTTGTTGATTTTCGCCTAAATCTGGAATTGCATCAACTGGTACTGGATCTTTTGGTAAAAACCCAATATTCCAATTGAAAGGAGACGTTGCAATACCCCAACCGATAAAGGAAAAGAGAACCAAAACGGTAATCAACTTATTTTCTAAAAAATATTTTATGATTTTGTTTAACATGTAATTTGATTAGTAACTATTAGACATTGGCATTATGAAAACACCGAATACAATAAATCATCCCTAAAATATTTAAGGATGTTACCGTCTATAATTTAAAAATCAAATTAAATAAGTCTCGTCAAGTTTAAAGATACTTTTGACTATGAGTGGTGGTGGATATTCTGAAAATGAGATACTGTTTTCATCAAAGCTTTCAAAACTATTGATGTAAGCATAAACAAATGACGCAACAAATTGTTGTTGATGAAGTGTTAAATTGTCATAAGAAGTGTTTAACTCATCTTGACCTTTAATCGTTACATACTTATCTGTACAACATCCTTTTTTTTCAACAGAACAACCTGAGTTTGTTACAGGTTGTTGCATTTCCATAGCGCAACCTTTTGCCTTATGAAATAGAGCCGTTTCAACTAAAGTATCTCCGCAATAATGCATATTTATAGTGAAAGACATGGTAGAAAACACCACGACTAAAGCCATAAAAAAAGCCATTATTTTATGCAATACTTCTTTCATAAGTAACAAATGTATAAAAATTCTGTTAGTGTAACACAATAATTATCATGGCATTAACATCTAATGCTTTAATTTATAGTAATAAAAAGCCGGTAGTAGCACCAATAAAATAATAGGCTGTATTAAAAATCGACGCATGTTAAAAAATAAATAATACTGCTCTTGTTTTGGGTTTACAACGAAGTATAAATAAATTAAAATGAGAATAATAAATGAAAGTCCATAAATAAGCACAGAAAACTTAATCATACTTTTATCCTTAAAAACAACGTATAAAATAGCTAAAGAAATAACTGTGTTTAAAACGTATCTCAACGCAGTAAACACCGTTAATTTAAAAATTTCTCTTCTGGGATTATCAATGTATAAATAATCATTCTGAAAAAAAGTTAAGTACGGATCGTAAAATAATTCGTTCTCAAAAACACGAATTAAAACCAGCAACCCAAACAACACAAAAAGTAATATGTATTTAGTTTTATTATTCATTTTTTTTAATCATGCTTGAAAATCGATTCACCCAAACTATCCATAACAAAAATACCATTCCATAAATAATCCCTGGAAAAACTACCGTGTGTAAAATTTCACTTTTCTCTGGGTAATGATAAATGCCAATAGACAAAACAGCAATACGCACAAGATTGACAACGTAAATAAGAACACTACCCGATAGTATAAATAAAAACGTTGGTTTTGGCTTGCCTGAAAATGCTAAAACAAAAGACACAAATAGGATGATAACGCTAATGGAATTACAACCCTCAACAATTCTTGCAAGATATATATTATTAATTATCAGTTTTATAGAAGGCTCATCTAGATGTGGTACTACTTGCACATCATATCCCATTGTATCAATTAAATCTGCACTCTGTACGGCAACCAAATTGGTTACATAATCTGGATAATACATGGAATCTTTAGAAGCATCTAAATAGAATTTATACACAATAGATAAAGAAATATATACCAACAAAAACGTAAGTATAAACTTTATAACCGTTTTATATTTAATGACAAGTTCTTTCAAAAAATAAGTAGCTTTAAAATAAGAAACTATTGATTGTCGAATTTACGCCTTTTTGAATACTTTTACCAAAACTTTTGAAAGATGATTTTCGAAACCCTAAAGCCACAAATTAAATCAATTGTATCAAACGATCAAAGCCCTTTAAATGAACGTCTTTTAGATGTTTGTAAATTATTGAATACGTCTATAGATTATTATAATTGGGTTGGTTTTTATTTTAGAAATGGTGATAAAGAAGAACTTATTTTAGGACCTTATGTTGGTGCTCCAACCGATCATACTATTATTCCTTTTGGAAAAGGTATTTGTGGTCAAGTGGCAGTAAGTAATGAAAACTTTGTAGTTCCAGATGTTAGTGCACAAGATAATTATATAGCATGCAGTATAACTGTTAAAGCTGAAATAGTAGTGCCTATTTTTGTAAATGGAAATAATATTGGCCAAATTGATATCGATTCCAACACACCAAATCCTTTTACCGAAAATGATGAGCGTTTTTTAGAGTTTGTATGTGCGGAGATTGCAAAACAAATTGAGTAAAACACTAGTTACATCCCTGTTCTTATCGCTTCTACAGGATCCAGTTTAGCTGCTGAACTTGCTGGTAAAATACCCGCTATCAGTCCAATTAAACTAGATACTGAAAATCCTAAAATCATATTTTTAAAGGATAAAACAAACTCAAAGTCATCAGCTAATGCGGTTCCTATAAGTGTTCCTATCCATACTAACACTAAACCAACCAGACCACCAATAACAGCTAGAATAACCGCCTCAAACAAAAATTGAAATAAGATAAATTTATTTTTTGCGCCCATAGCTTTTTGAATACCAATTAAATTGGTTCGTTCTTTAACACTTACAAACATAATATTGGCTATTCCAAAACCTCCAACTAACAATGAAAATCCGCTGATAACCCATCCAATCATATTCATAAAACTAATAATCCCATCTATTAAATCTGTAAACCCTGAAAGTTTATTAATGAAAAAGTTGTCTATATCTCCATCCTTTAAACCTCTAAACCGTCTATATTTTTGTTTTAAAACTTCTTCAAAAGCACCTATGTCAATCCCTTGTTTAGGTTTAATCATAATCATGGTTAAAGCTCCTTTATTCCCAATATTCATAAACCGTCTGGCAAAATTTGCTGGAACAAATGCTTTTTCATCGGGTGAATCCATGTTAAGCCCCCCAAATTTATCTAACACACCAATAACAGTTAATTTTCTACCATAAACTCTAATAACTTTACCAACAGGTTCTTGCGAATCAAATAAGTTATTGGCTAAATTATATCCCAATACTATTACGGGTGCTCCACTATTAGATTCGGTTTCGTTATAAAACCGTCCTTTATATAATTTTAGGTTATCTATTTCGTAAATCTCATTAGATACGGGCGTTACAGGAACATTTGTAACCGTATTGTCTTCAAACTTTATTGTTTGCGCTCCTCCAACAATGGCAAATGCACAAGCATCTATATCGGGCACATTTCTTTTAATAAACTCGTAATCTTCACTACCTGTTTGAGGAAAATTTTCGCGTACCCATCTTGGAACACTAGTTGGCCCAAAGGAAAACCTAGTTATGTACATCGTATTTTTATCTATTCCAGATAGTTGCCCTTTAATACTTCTATCTAAAGAATCTACGGCTGCCAACACAGCGATAATTGAAAATATACCGACGGTAACACCAATTAACGACAAAAATGTTCGTAACTTATTGTTTCTTAAAGCATTAACAGCAAATGAAAAACTTTCTTTAAAAAGACGTAAGTAAACAAGCATAAATTTATTTTTCTAAACTAAAGTAATGTATAAAGGTAAGACGTTTTAATAAAATATTAGTTACAAAAAAATAAAAACAAAACGTATGTCTTCTATATTTTTTTGCTTTAAATAATTACTTTTGCATTTTAAAATTCTACACATCAAAATATTAACACAAACAGAATTTTAAACCCTAATCCCTATTACAACAAAAATTTAAATAACACAACTAAAAATGAGTAACGAAAAAACTATTAAATCTGCGCTAATATCTGTATTTAGCAAAGATGGATTAGAACCGATTGTAAAAAAATTAAACGAACAAGGCGTCACCATTTATTCTACTGGTGGAACTCAAAAATTTATTAATGATTTAGGTATCGGAGTTATTCCTGTTGAAGATGTTACCTCATACCCATCTATTCTGGGTGGTCGCGTAAAAACATTACACCCTAAGGTATTTGGAGGTATTCTAAACAGACAAAACAACAATAGTGATGTTGCTGAATTAGCAGAATTTGATATTCCTCAAATTGATGTTGTAATAGTAGATTTATATCCTTTTGAAAAAACCGTTGCTTCTGGAGCTAGTGAACAAGATATTATTGAAAAAATTGATATAGGTGGTATTTCGTTAATTAGAGCTGCGGCTAAAAATTACGCCGATGTGATTTGTGTATCTTCTGTTGATGATTATGCTGAGTTTTTAGAATTAATTTCTGAAAATAACGGTAGTATTTCTGAAGAAAACAGAAGACGTTTTGCTGGTAAAGCTTTTAATGTGTCATCACATTACGATACCGCTATTTTTAATTACTTCAACAAAAACCACGACGAGGCTGCTTTAAAAATTAGCGAAACTAAAGGAAAAGTGTTACGCTATGGTGAAAACCCACACCAGCGAGGATTTTTCTTTGGAAACTTTGATGAAATTTTCACGAAACTTCACGGCAAAGAGTTAAGTTACAATAATTTGTTAGATGTTGATGCAGCAGTAAACTTGATGTTAGAATTTAAAAATGATGCACCTACATTTGCTATCCTAAAACATAATAATGCCTGTGGGTTAGCACAACGCGACACACTACATCAAGCTTATTTAGATGCGCTTGCTGGTGATCCCGTGTCTGCTTTTGGAGGCGTTTTAATTAGTAATTCTGAAATAGACAAAGCAACAGCTGAAGAAATCCATGGTTTATTTTGTGAAGTAGTTATAGCTCCATCTTTTTCATCAGACGCTTTAGATATTTTAAAAGGTAAGAAAAACAGAATTCTTTTAATACTTCGTGATGTAGAAATGCCAAAAATGAATGTTAGAAGTTGTTTAAATGGTATTCTTCTTCAAGACAGAAATAACATAACAGATACTATTGAAGGTTTAACTAATGTAACCAATAGCAAACCAACACAAGAGGAATTAGATGATTTAATATTTGCCTCTAAAATTTGTAAGCACACCAAATCCAATACTATTGTATTGGCTAAAAACAAACAACTGTTGGCTAGCGGAACAGGACAAACAAGTCGGGTTGATGCTTTAAATCAAGCCATACATAAAGCGCAAACTTTTAATTTTGATTTAAAAGGGTCTGCTATGGCTAGTGATGCATTTTTTCCTTTTCCAGACTGTGTAGAAATAGCAAAACATGCAGGAATAAGTTCTGTTATTCAACCAGGAGGCTCCATAAAAGATCAATTAAGTATTGATTATTGCAACGAAAATAATGTAGCTATGGTGCTAACAGGAACCCGTCATTTCAAGCATTAATAATAAAATAACAGATTATATTATTTCTTTTAAACTTTTATTACATTTACAACAATTGTTACAAACCTTTTAAATTAGTTATAGCACATGGGCTTTTTTGACTTCTTGACCGAAGAGATTGCAATAGACTTAGGTACTGCAAACACCCTAATAATTCATAATGACAAAGTTGTGGTCGATAGCCCTTCTATTGTAGCACGTGATAGAGTATCTGGTAAAATAATTGCAGTTGGCCATGAAGCCAGCTTAATGCAAGGTAAAACACACGAAAACATTAAAACTGTTAGGCCATTGAAGGATGGAGTTATTGCAGACTTTGATGCATCTGAACAAATGATTAGTTTGTTTATTAAAAACATTCCTGCATTAAAAAAGAAGTTTTTTACTCCTGCTCTTAGAATGGTTGTTTGTATTCCTTCGGGAATTACCGAAGTAGAAATGCGTGCTGTAAAAGAATCTTGCGAACGCGTTAATGGTAAAGAAGTTTATTTAATTCACGAACCCATGGCGGCGGCTATTGGTATTGGTGTTGATATTATGCAACCTAAGGGAAATATGGTTGTAGATATAGGAGGTGGTACAACCGAAATAGCTGTCATTGCCTTAGGAGGCATTGTTTGTGATAAGTCTGTAAAAATTGCAGGTGATGTGTTTACCAATGATATTGTATATTATATGCGTACACAACACAACTTATATGTTGGAGAACGTACTGCCGAAAAAATTAAAATTCAAATTGGTGCCGCAACCGAAGATTTAGAATTACCTCCTGAGGACATGAGTGTTCAAGGTCGTGATTTGTTGACGGGAAAACCTAAGCAAGTTCAAATCTCCTTCAGAGAGATCGCTAAAGCTTTAGATAAGTCTATTTTAAGGATTGAAGATGCTGTTATGGAAACACTATCTCAAACCCCTCCAGAACTTGCTGCCGATATTTATAACACAGGTATCTATTTAGCAGGTGGAGGCTCCATGCTTAGAGGATTAGACAAACGCTTATCTCAAAAAACAGATCTTCCTGTTTATATTGCTGAAGACCCTCTGCGAGCTGTAGTTAGAGGTACTGGCATAACACTTAAAAATTTACTTAAATACAAAAGCGTATTGATTAAATAGTCATACTGATTAAACATGCAACAGATTGTAAATTTTATAATACGGAACAAAACGTTTTTGTTGTTCTTGTTGCTGTTTTCTATTTCTTTGACATTTACAATACAAACACACTCTTATCATAAAAGTAAGTTTATTAACTCTGCTAATTTTTTAACAGGAGGCATCTATAATTCTGTAAATGATATTAGTTCCTATTTTGATTTAAAAACTCAAAATGCATTGTTAACAGAAGAAAACAATAGATTAAAATCGCTTTTATACAATTCTACAGAACAAAATGATTCTATCCAGTTAGATAGCTCGCTTCTTAATAGTCCGTATCATTTTGAAACTGCCAATGTAATAAGAAATAATTATTCGTCTTCAAATAATATATTACTCTTAAACAAAGGCTCTAAAGATAGCATTAAAGAAGATTTTGGAGTTATTACTACAAAAGGTATTGTAGGCATCATTGATAATACAAGTAAAAATTATTCTACAATAATTTCCATTTTAAACACCACTAGTAAAATAAGTGCGCAACTTAAAAAAACCAATCATTATGGCTCTTTAACATGGAATGGCAAATCCCCTTATTTTACTCAATTGATTGATATCCCTAAAATTGCTCCAGTTAAAATAGGAGATACGATAGTTACATCAGGCATATCATCAATTTTTCCAAAAGGAATCCCTATAGGCACAATTCATGACTTCAAGCTAGATATCACTAGAAACTATTACGAAATAAACATTAAATTGTTTAACGACATGACCAATATTGAGCATGTTTATATTATTGAAAACAAAGATATTTTAGAAATTACTAACCTTTTAAAAAACGGTAGTAATGAATAATTCACTTTATACAAGTATTACGCGCTTTGTTTTACTAGTATTAGTTCAAGTATTAGTCTTAAACCACATTAATTTTATGGGGTACATAAACCCCTATATTTATATCTTATTTATTTTATTATATCCTACTAAGAATAATAGAATGTCTTTTATTCTATTAAGTTTTTTTTTAGGATTAACTATAGATTTATTTTCAGATTCTGGTGGTATTCATGCTGCCGCATGTGTTACTATAGCTTACTTAAGACCTTTGGTATTGAAGTTTTCATTTGGAACAGTTTACGAATACCAAACCATTAAATTTGACACTGTAGATTTTGCTCCAAAATTATTGTATATTACCATACTAACTTTCATCCATCACTTTATTCTATTTTCATTAGAAATCTTTAACATTTCTAAAATAATTTTATTGCTACAAAAAACGTTATTCTCAAGTATATTTACTATTATTCTAAGCGTATTGGTAACTATTATTTTTAGTAAAAAAACTAAATGAGAAAAATTTTACTCTTTGCATCTATTATTATTGTTGGTCTTATATTTATTTTCAGACTATTTTATCTTCAGGTATATACAGCCAATGACCACAATTTATTTGAAGATAATGCTATAAAAAAAGTATACGACTACCCAAAGCGAGGTTTCGTATATGACAGAAATGGTGAACTTTTAGTTGCCAACCAACCGTCGTATGATGTGATGTTTATTCCAAGAGAAGTTAAACCTTTAGATACACTTGAGTTTTGTTCATTATTAAAAATTGACAAAAAACGTTTTAAAGAAATTTATCAAAAAGCGTATCATTATTCACCTTGGCTCCCTTCTGTTTTTATTGCGCATCTATCTAAAGAAGATTACGCCGTTTTACAAGAAAAAATGAGAAAGTTTGAGGGTTTTTATATACAAAAAAGATCTCTTCGTCTTTATCAAACTACTATTGGAGCAAATGTTTTGGGAGATTTAGGAGAAGTAAATAATGCTATTATAAAAAAGCATCCTTATTACAAAATGGGTGATCTTATTGGAAAGCAAGGAGTGGAAGCTTCTTATGAAGATATTTTACGGGGAAAAAAAGGTGTTAAATTTATACAGAAAGACCGGTTTAACAGAGATATTGGCCCCTATAAAGATGGTGTTTACGATACCTTACCAGAACCAGGTAAAGATATAACCATAAGTATTGATTCTAAATTACAAGAATTCGGGGAACTCCTAATGAAGCATAAGCGTGGAGGCATCATTGCTATAGAGCCCAGCTCTGGCGAAATATTGACCATGGTTTCTGCTCCCAGTTATAATCCTAATTTGTTAGTTGGCAGAAATAGATCTAAGAACTATACAAAATTGCATTATGATACTATTTCTAAACCCCTTTACGACAGAAGTTTATTAGCACAATATCCTCCTGGCTCACCGTTTAAAGTACTTAATGCTCTTGTTGGATTACAGGAAGACGTCGTTACAACCGAAGATAAATTTAGTTGTAGAATGGGATACTATTACAACGGACGAAAATTAACAGGTTGTCATAGCCATCCTAGTCCATTAAGTATGAATGATGGTATTGCACAATCTTGCAACTCGTACTTTTGTAATGTTTACAAACGAATTATTGAAAAATACGATGATCCCGCAAAAGGGATGAATGTTTGGAGTAATCATATAAAAAGTTTTGGTTTAGGAAACTATTTAGGATATGACTTAAAAATAGGAAGTAAGGGGCGTATTCCTGATGGTGATTTTTATAATAAATGGTATGGAAAAGGCAGATGGTCTTCAACCTACAACATATCAAACGCTATTGGTCAAGGTGAAGTTGAAGCAACACCTATTCAACTGGCTAATATGGTAGCTGCCATTGGTAATCGAGGCTACTTTTACACGCCACACATCATTAAAAATATTGAAAATGATACCATAGATAAAAAGTTTACAACAAAAAAATACACCACCATAGATAAAGAGAATTTTGAACCTGTTATTCAAGGTATGTTCGATGTATATAATAAAGGAACTGCTACTTACTTAAGAGTTCCCGGAATAGACATCTGCGGAAAAACAGGTACGGCAGAAAACTACACCAAAATAGATGGAGTTACAACCCAATTAACAGATCACTCCATTTTTGTAGCATTTGCACCAAAAGACAATCCTAAAATAGCCATTGCTGTATTTGTTGAAAACGGTTATTGGGGAAGTAGGTTTGCAGGTAAAATTGCTAGTTTAATGATTGAAAAATATATTAAAGGCCATATTACAAGAACAGATTTGGAAGACTGGGTTTTAAGTCATAGTTTAGAAGATGAATATGCCAAACCTTATTCTGGAAAACCATTTAAAATAAATGGAGAAACATCACTACAAGTTATTCCTATAGACAAATCCATTAAATCAAAAATCTCAAACCTGTCTGATTAATGAAGAGAGATACACACAGATATTTTAAATTTGATTGGATTACAATTATCATATTTCTTCTATTAGTTGGTTTTGGTTGGTTAAATATTTTATCGGCTTCTCATTCTGGAGACACTATAGATTATTTTAATTTTTCTGAACCTTTTGGAAAACAACTCATGTTCATATTTTTAACCTTAGGTTTAATTGTTATAATTTTATCTATAGATGCCAAGTTTTATGAACGCTTTTCTAGTGTTATCTACTTCATTTCAATGCTTTCATTAGTTGGACTTTTTGTATTTGGCAAAAATGTTAACGGAGCGACATCTTGGTACGCAATAGGAGGCATGACAATACAACCTAGTGAGTTTGCTAAAACCGCTACTGCCCTTGCTGTTGCCAAATATATAAGCGATTTAAATACTGACATTACTAAGTTTAAAGACCAAATACAAAGTTTCATTATCTTTTGCATACCAGCTTTGTTGGTTTTGCTACAAAATGATGCCGGAAGTACCATTGTCTACGCTGCATTCTTTTTTGTATTATATAGAGAAGGTTTACCTAAAATTTATTTAACCATCGGTATAGCTACAGTAATTCTTGCTGTATGCGCTTTAAAACTTGGAGCTGTCTATACATCCATTATTACTGCAATACTAATTTTTGGAAATTATTTTTTTACAAAAAAGAAGCCAACAATTTTTAAACCGTTAGCTATTTTAATTGCTTGTATTGTTATCTCTTCTGGCATAGGATTTTTTTATCAACATGTGCTGCAACCGCATCAACAAGATCGTATAAGTCTTTGGTTACGACTTGAGCAAGATCCTGCCAAACTTGAAAGAATGAAAAAAACCTTTGCTTATAATCTTAATGAATCCGAAAAGGCTATAAGTTCTGGTGGTTTAACAGGAAAAGGCTTTTTAGAAGGTACTCGAACCACTGGCAAATTCGTACCTGAACAACACACAGATTATATTTTTAGCACCGTTGGTGAAGAATGGGGTTTTCTTGGTAGCGCTATGGTTGTCATTCTTTTTGTTTTATTATTAATTAGAATTCTTCATTTGGCAGAATTACAAAAGTCACAATTTAGTCGCGCTTATGGTTACGCTGTAGCTGCCATTATTTTTATGCATTTTATGATTAACATAGGGATGGTTATGGGGTTAATTCCTACTATCGGTATTCCGTTACCACTATTTAGCTATGGAGGATCTGGACTTTGGGGCTTTACCGTTTTAATCTTTATTTTCATCAAATTAGATTCGAATAGAATCAATGAATGGTAGCTAGTATAAGTTTAAAAATTCTTAAATTCACCTATAGATTCTAACGGTTGACAGTTTACAAACTAATGAAAACTAAACTACACATATTCAAAACAGTTGCCTATCATTCAAGTTTTACAAAAGCTGCAGAACAACTATTTATATCACAACCAGCCATTTCAAAATCAATTAGAAATTTAGAAAACGACTATAAAACCACATTTTTCTTAAGAAAAAGAAATTCTATTGAATTAACAGATGATGGCAAAGCATTTTTAATTTATGCCAATAAAATTCTAGATCTTTATGCTGAACTAGAAAATCATTTTATAAATAAGCATGCTAAATTTCCAAGTCTTATAAGTTTTGGAGTCAGCACAACAATTGCCAGCTATATTATACCAAAAATATTGGCAAAGTTTAGAATACAATTTCCACAAACCAACTTTAAAATAACAAGCGAAAACACAGAAGACATAGAGGATCTTATCTTAAATCAACAATTAGATTTTGGCATTATTGAAGGTAGAAATACAAACCGGAAATTACAATTTAAGAAATTTATTAAAGATGAAATTGTTCTTGTAACAAACGCAAAAAACGACGCATTTAAAAAAGGGGTTATTACCATTAAGACCTTATGTGAAATTCCTATAATTGAAAGAGAAATTGGATCTGGAACCCGAGAAATCATCCATGATTTTTTGAGTGCTAACAACATAAAAAAACTAAACACTGTTGTAACTCTTAACAGTACAGAAGCCATTAAAAATTACCTATATTATTCTGATAACTATGCACTTGTTTCTATTAGTGCTGTTCGTGAAGATTTAATAAACAACAAACTTAAAATCATAGACATAAAAGATCTAGAGATTGAAAGGTGGTTTTATTTTGTATCTAGAACTGGATATCAATCTAATCTTATGGACTATTTTGAAACATATGTTAGAAATAACCATAACTTTTAGTTATACCTAATAGAATATTAATTCTCTTAAAGATTATATTCTAACTGTATTTTTGTGTCATCAAATTACATGACATGAATAGTACACTAGTAAAAGTAATCTACCTTATTATAGCCATTACCGCACTTCTAGGATTAATTAATAGTCCAACCGCTTTACTTCTTGGTTTTATATTTACAGTAATCTTTAAAAATCCATTTCAAGCATATAGTCATAAAGCTATTCACTATTTTTTAAAAATTTCTGTAATAGGCTTAGGTTTTGGCATGCTAATTAAAGAAACCCTTGAGACAAGTAAAGGAAGTTTTGTATTAACATCAAGCTCCATTATTTTAACCGTAAGTCTTGGTTTAATTCTAACTAGACTATTAAAAATGGATTTAAAATTAGGACATCTTATTATCTCTGGAACCTCCATCTGCGGTGGTAGTGCTATTGCTGCAATATCACCAGTAATAAAAGCAAAAAGTAAAATTATTAGTATTGCATTAGGTATTATTTTTCTTTTAAACTCCATAGCGTTATTTGTGTTTCCTGTTGTTGGCCATTGGTTACATTTAAGTCAACATCAATTTGGGCTTTGGTGTGCTGTTGCTATACACGACACAAGTTCGGTTGTAGGAGCCGCTCTTGGCTATGGAGATGAAGCCTTAAGAATTGCGACCACTGTAAAACTTTCAAGAACCTTATGGATTATACCGTTGTCTATTTTTTCTATGTTTCTTTTTAAAACAAAAGGCGAAAAAATTAAAATCCCCTACTTTATAGTATTCTTTATGATTGCTATACTAATAAACAGCTACCACTTACTCCCAATAACCATAACGAGCGTTATTGTTTTAATGTCTAAACGATTATTGGTACTAACATTGTTTCTTGTTGGATCAACAATTTCAATTAAAGACTTAAAGAAAACTGGTGCAAAACCTATAGTATTGGCACTCTCACTCTGGATATTCATCTCTATCTTTTCATTAATATATATAACACATTAGTTGATTTTAAATAAAAGAAAAGACTTGAGAAAATGCATAGTTTAATATGACTATTTACGATTGGATGTTTTTATATAAAAAAACCACCCATAAAAGAATCGGATATTACTGCTTCTTTAATTCTAATTTTTCAGCAAAATAATCACAGAAATCTTTCATGGTTGCAGTCATTTTTTCATCCTGCGTAGCTTTATAAAATGTATTACTCATAGCTACTAAGGTTTGATGAAAAAAGACTTTCATTTCATCAACAGGCATGTCTTTAGTCCATAAATCTATTCGTAAAGTTTCTTGAGCTTTAGCATCCCAAACAGATAGCATCATAGCTTTAGCCTCTTCGTTTGTAATGCCACCATCTTGAGCCGTCCAATATAATTTCTCAGGAACTTTATTGACATCAAGTTCTACATTTAATTCAATTTTAGATTGTTTTTCAGACATTACTTTCTGGGTTTAAACTTTGAATTATTAAAAATTTCTTCTGGAGATTTTATGAGCATATCTTTTAAAGATACATTATTATGCTCCATATAAGCCCTAACAATTTGCCAACCTATATATCGTCCTAACCTGCCAGGAGACTCACTATCTATTTCTTCTAAATAAAACTTTGAAAAAGGTGCCGGGTTAATAAACCTACTGGGTAATTTAGAATCTGTACTAAATAGTAGTTCATGTTCAACAAAATACCGCCAAATATAGCTTTCATTGGCGCGTGCCCAATCTAACTGTTCTTTGGTGTAGCTTATACGCTCTGCATCTGATTTAAAAGGAATAACTTTATCTTCAAAATATAATTGCTTGCCGTAGTAAATCATTTCATCAAGCAACGTTTCGTTTGATTTCTGATAAATATATTTCTTCGCATATTCTTTAGCTAAATCCACAACAATATGCTCGGTATTAAAATCTTCTCTAATATATTTTTGGATTCCTTCATAAAACTCATGATCACTTCCTAAATAATTATCTATAGAAATTAAAGCAATCGTATCAGTAACAATAACTCTATTTCTGTAATCTACAAATGAAGTTGTTGTGATAATTCTTGGAGGATTAAATTCAGGAAAATAATACTTAATATGTTGAAACAACGATTCTATTTCTGCCTTTGGTGCATTAAAATTTGGATACGCCTTTTCTACTTCCTTAGATAATTCTATTTGCAAAGTATCCTTCATTCGCGCTACCCAAAAAGAATCTGCATACTTTTTGGAGAACATAAAAGGATAATCCTTTTTAAGTTTAGGCAAATCTTTTGCAGACGCTTCTGAAAAAAGCTTATCAAACCTTTCAACAGTAACTTGCATGGGAATTTTTGAAATTTCTACTTCTAATTTGCTTTCCTTTTTGCAAGAAACAATCATGGTTAAAGTAACTAAAAGCAAAAAAATATTTTTCATATAAAAGTTAAACGGTCTAAATTTTTATTAATTGAGTGATTCGCTTATTTTTGTTTTGCAAATGTACTATTCTTTCATTTAAATCCGTTCAAAATGCAAACAGAAAAAGTTGTTGATTATATTGTAAATTGGTTAAAAGATTACGCTACTAAAGCGAACATGAATGGATTTGTTATTGGTGTATCAGGTGGTATTGATTCAGCAGTAACCTCTGCGCTATGTGCTAAAACGGGGTTACCTCTACTTTGTTTAGAAATGCCTATACATCAAGCCGAGTCTCAAGTGAACCGTGCTTTAAACCATATAGATTGGCTAAAAGCTAATTTTAACTCTGTATACGTTACACAAATAAACTTAACCCCTGTTTTTGATAGCTTAATAAACGCTTTACCTCCCGTTGTTAAAGAAGAAAACAGGTTTATGTCTTTGGCAAACACAAGAGCTAGATTGCGTATGACAACATTATACTATTTTGCAGCTATAAACAAATATTTAGTTGCTGGTACTGGTAATAAAGTAGAAGATTTTGGTGTTGGTTTTTATACAAAATATGGTGATGGTGGCGTTGATTTAAGTCCTATTGCCGATTTATTAAAATCTGAAGTTTACACCATCGCCAAATACCTCGGTGTCAATTCAGAAATCATCGAAGCTGCTCCAACTGATGGGCTTTGGGGAGATGACAGAACCGATGAAGATCAAATTGGCGCTTCCTATCCTGAACTTGAATGGGCCATGAAAATGGATGAAGAAGGAAAATCTAAAGAGGATTTTTCTGGAAGAGAAAAAGACGTATTCGTTATATACAAAAGTTATAATAAAGCAAATAAACATAAAATGAATCCAATTCCAATTTGTGAAATACCTACTGAATTTTTATAAAAAAGTTAAAAAATATTACATTTTTTTATATATTTACCAAATTAACATATAATTTAACTATATGTTAATATTAATTATTCCCTAAGCACTCTCAATTTTTAAAACCAACTATTATGATTAAATTATTAATAGCCGACAACCATCCAATTATTAGAAAAGGGTTAGAGCTACTCTTTTCAGCATCATCAAATATCCAAGTTGTGGGTAGTGTAAATGATGGTGAAGCCATTATCGACTTTATTAAAAAAGTCCCTGTTGACATTATTTTAATGGAAATTGATCTACCAAAACTTAATGGACTTACCGTTTTGCGAGTTTTGAAAGCAGAATTTCCTAGTGTTAAAACTATTATTTTTAGTGCTCAACCAGAAGAAGTATATGCCATAAATGCCATAAAAGCTGGTGCTGCTGGATATATTTCAAAAGCAGTAAATCTTATTACTATTAATGAAGCCATTTTAAAAGTTAATGAAGGTGATATTTATTTAAGCGATGAGCTTAATAAAGAATTAAAACTTGGAAAGAAAATTAACAGATCTGGCTCATTTTACAAAAAACTTTCAACACGAGAAGCTGAAGTTTTAAAACTTTTATGTGTTGGAAAGAAAAACAAAGAAGTTGCTAAAGAGCTAAATGTTAATGAAAAAACAGTTAGTACCTATAAAGCACGATTAATGAAAAAACTAAAGGTAACAAATTTAGTAGATTTAGTTAATCAAGCTAAATTAGGCACATTATAAAGCTCTATTTAGTTTTCTTGATAAAAGCATCTTTAAGCCAGAGTAATCTTTTACTTCCTCAAGGATGCTTTTATTAATTTCAGCTTTATTTGCAACTGTTTTTTGCTGAAACTCTTTAACTTTTTGGTCTATTAAAAAGCATCTTAAACTTAAAATTGTTTCGCTAACTAATTGTGCTACGGTGTGTGTTTTTCCTTTTGGAAAGATTTGCATCCGTTCCCAATCATCTAAAGTATACCGCTCATCTTCCATTAAAATAGTTGTAATTTCATTAGCCATATCTGCATCAACGGTATTAATGAAAGACTTCAATTGAAACTCTGGGTTTTGGTTTAAGGTATCAATAATAGTATAGTATAAGGTTTTAAATTTTGGATTGGTAAACTCCATTTCATCTTCTTGAAGATCTAAAAATATTTTTTCAAACACTTTAGCTGAATTAATTACAGGTTCTAAAACCAGATTTCCTTTATCGTTCTCTTTTAAAATCAAATCTTCAAACTCTTCGGTTTTATTTCCGTATAGTAATAATACTTCTATAATTTTTCGTTCTAAAACATACTGGACATCTACCTTTTCTACCTGTTGTTTATTCTTAATAACATCAAAGGCTTTTTTTTCAGTTTTATATTCTTTATTCGCTTCCTGAAATTCCTTCTTGTTAATTTGTGCTAAGGTGCTAAACAATACATCTTCGCTAATATCCATTATCCTAGCACACTCTTGAATATAAATTTCCTTTTTAATTCTATCAGGAATTTTGGAAATACTATTTACAATATCTCTAACAGTATCAGCTTTTTTTATAGGATCATTTTTAGATTCTTCAAACAACACAGACGCTTTAAACTGAATAAAATCTTTGGCATTTTCTTCCAAATAAACCGTTAGTTCTTCAAGCGTATTTTGTTTGGCAAAACTATCTGGATCCTCACCTTCTGGAAACGTGCAAACTCGCACATTCATACCTTGTTCCAGGATTAAATCAATCCCTCTAAGCGATGCTCGCATTCCTGCAGCATCACCGTCAAACAATACTGTAATGTTTTTTGTTAATCTATTGATTAATCTAATTTGCTCTGATGTTAAAGCCGTTCCTGACGATGACACCACATTTTTAATACCAGTTTGATGGAATTGGATGACATCGGTATATCCTTCAACCAAATAGCAATTATCTTCTTTAGCTATACTCTGTTTAGCGTGATAAATACCATAAAGCACATTACTTTTGTGATAAATTATGCTTTCTGGCGAGTTCATGTATTTTGCAGCCTTTTTATCGGTAATTAAAATACGCCCACCAAAGCCCAATACACGACCACTCATGCTTTTTATAGGAAACATAACACGCCCTTTAAACCTATCGAAACGCTTATCTTCCTTAACTATGGTAAGTCCAGTTTTTTCAAGAAATTCCAACTTATAACCTTGCTTTAAAGCTTCGTCTGTAAAGGCCTGCCATTCGTTTAACGAATAACCTAAATCGAACTTTTTAATGGTATCTTCGGTGAATCCACGTTCTTTAAAATAGCTTAACCCAATGGATTTTCCTTGATCTGTTTTATGAAGTATCTTTTTAAAATAGTTATTTGCAAACTCACTAACCAAATACAAACTCTCTCGCTCATCCTGTTTTTCTTTTTGCTCATCAGTCTGTTCGGTTTCTTCAATCTCTATATTGTATTTTTTCGCCAAATATTTAATGGCCTCAGGATACGTAAAATGTTCGTGCTCCATTAAAAAAGCAACTACATTACCTCCTTTGCCGCTACTAAAATCTTTCCATATTTGCTTTACTGGAGACACCATAAAACTTGGCGAACGCTCATCACTAAAAGGACTCAAACCCTTAAAGTTACTTCCAGATTTTTTTAACTGAACAAAATCACCAATAACCTCTTCAACTCGTGAGGCTTCAAATACTTGATCTATGGATGATGGTGAAATCATGATTAAAAATTATACTAAAAGATTACCTATTTGGTTTAAAATGTAAATGTAATATAATCTATTGAAAGTAAATAGAGGATTATTACTTTGCGTTTATTTGAAAAAATCAAATCCGTTTAGCATTTGATTTACAAGCCGTAAAATGTTTTCTACTAACTAGAAAACATAAAAAAACCTCTTTTCAGAGGCTTTTCATTTAATATTTAGTCTACATCAAACCTAACACCCACAGAAATATTATGTTGATCCACTGCTTGATTATTAAAGATAGGCGACAAATCATATTTTACATACAAGGCTGTATCACCAAAACCAATATAACCACTCAAACCATAAACCAGATTAGTGGTATTAAATCCTCTTTTCTGTTTGTCCTTGATACGCTCACCATCTAACATATATTTTAGTTTTTGACGCGTCCCAATATTAAAACCAGCATACCCACCTAATCCAATTTTAAATTGATTTTTAGTAGAATATCTAAAATAAGTATCTTTATCTATTTTTTTTGATGGGCCAAACTCAAAATGCACAGGAAATACCAAATTAGAAATAGAAAGCTTTGATTTTTTTAACTCAATTGGATAATCTTCTAAATAGGTTTCATCATTATTCTGAACGAAATACTGATTGTTAGATGGCTTTAAACCATTAACTTGTAATGATACTCCATACTTAAAACGCACAAAATTAGAGTTTTCAAAAACTCGTGATTTCCATGCCCAACCCATTTCAAAAAAACGAGAGCCTCCAAATTTATAAGGCGAATCATTTATGCTTTCACCATCAATAAGGGCATTGTTAAAACCAAAAGCTAAAACGAAGTCACTTTTAGTTCGTCTATCATATTTTCTGTTTTTAGGCGTATCATTTTCAGCTTTTCCTAAGTAAATAAAATCTGTCTCTCCTCCTTCGCTTCCTCCAATTCTAAATATCATTTTATCCTCGCTATCATCATTTGATAACTCTTGATTCCTTTCCAATAAAGCAATTTTATTATCAATAATAGCTAGTCTATTTTCAATGTTTAAAGCGCGTTTTTTGGCAGCTTTCATTTTTAATTCTTCAGCCTCAGAATTTGAAATTTCTCCTTTTTCTAATCGTATTGTAATCGCTTCAACTTCAGATTTTAAAAAATCCTTTTCTTCATTTTGAATTTTCTCTTTAAGTTCTTTTAAAGATTCTATTTTCTCTTGATTTTTAGGACTTTGAATTGTGTCTTGCGCATTGATTAAGTGCACATTTAACATAAGCACTACAAGTGCTAAATACTTGGTAATTGTTTGCATAACTGTTCGTTTTTTGATTTAAATATATGTTCGTGATTAATTGATGATTATTGTTAATCGTTGCGGTTGGCAATAGCCGTTTTTATAAAATTGAAATTTTCTTTTAAAGCTTTAAATGCTCTATCTCTAAAGGACTCATCTAGTTCTTGTTCTACATCGTCCAGTAATAATTTAGCATCAACCACACCCGTTGAGCTATTATATAATTGTTTCTTTAACCGAATTTCTTTTTGCGCCTGCTGTAATAAGGCATCAATCTCTGAATCTGAAACTGTTTTATTTTTATCCTTTAAAGTTTGAACTTGTGCCACCAACTCTTTAATTTTTTCGTCTTCAAAACTCAAGTTTTTCTTTTCAATTTCAACAGATTTTACTGAAGCCTCTTCAGAATTAGAGTTCTTGGTTGAAATCTCCTCTTTTGTTGATGCTAATTGCTGCTGGCCTTTAGTAATCTCATTTTCTTTATCCTTTACAATAATTTGTTTTGATTGCAATTCAGGATCTTGTTGCTTAGTTTTTTCAACTGTATTGATGTCATGCTCTTTCTCAACTGCTACTTTTGTTGACTTATCCTGCTTCTTAGCATCTGGAGTTGCCACAATAGTTGGCACTATTGTTTCGGTTTTGCCTTGCTTAAAAATTTGTGAACCTACCAATAATGCACCTACAATACTTGCTGCCACACCTATCCAAACAAAGGATCTGTTTTTAGATTGTTTTACTGGTTTACCCAAGCGAGCATCCAGTTTATTCCATGCATCAGCTGATGGCTGAATGCTCCGCTCTTCGAGTTTATCTTTTATATGTTCGTCAAATTTAATGGGTGCCATAGCTTGTTTTATTTAATTCGTTTATTTTTTGCTGCAACATTTTTCTTGCTTTAAATAGTTGCGATTTCGAAGTTCCTTCTGTAATGCTGAGCATCTTAGCAATCTCATGATGTTTGTAGCCTTCAATGGCATACATAACAAATACCACTTTATAACCTTCTGGTAATGTATCAATGAGTTGTTGTATTTCGGCAACTTCTATTTCGGTTTCAATTTTATTGGTGAAATCGTGTTCAATTTCAACCGTTTCCATTGAGAATTCAATCTGTTTTTGCTGACGTAAAAAAGAAATACATTCTCTAACCATAATGCGTCTTATCCAACCTTCAAAACTACCTTCCCCTTTAAAAGTTTTCAAATTAAAAAACACTTTATAAAATCCGTTTAACATAGATTCCTCGGCATGTTGAAGATCTTTTATATAATATCTACAAACACTTAACATTTTTGGCGCATACATTTCAAACAACACGTGTTGAGCTTCACGATTGTTTTCAATAGCCTTTTCTATAAGCGATTTTTCATTTTTAAATAGTTGAATGACTTTCAAAAGCGGCTTCATTTTGTCTTCTAATTATATAGACGCAAATTTTATACAAATGGTTGCCCAAAGGTTAAAAAAAATAAATTCAAGAATAACATCATGATAAGAAACATGTAATTTATAGTGTAAGATATGTAATTCCAGAAATGATAATTGAAAAAACATCTTTCTAGAATGCAACAAAATCAACAATATTTAAATATAATTCATTATTATTATTAAAACATGCTATTATTTTTAAAATAAAATATATATTGATAATTTATTATCATCGATATACACGATTTTATAAATATTATTCAACAATCGTTATATTTGATACATACAATAAAATTATGAGTAAAGATCATCTTTTTTCTTCTTACGATCAGCTCTCTAGTACTTGGGATGAAATGTATAGTTCCAATGCAGAAATTAGAGAACAATATGATATGATTATTGAATATTTAAAGAATACCTCTAAAGAAACACTTTCAAAAAAAGAAGAGTTGTCTAAACAGCTTTTTATGAGTCAAGGTGTTACGTTTACTGTTTACAATGATAATGAAGGTATTGAAAAAATATTTCCGTTTGATATTGTTCCAAGAATTATTACAGCTGCAGAATGGGATAAAATAGAGCGTGGTATTAAACAGCGTATTAAAGCTTTAAATTTATTTATTAAAGATATTTATAATGAGCAATTTATTATAAAGGATGGTATTGTTCCTGCCAATTTAATTTACTCTTGCCCTAATTTTTTACGCGAAATGAAAGGCATTAAAGTGCCACATGACGTGTATGTTCATATTGCTGGTGTTGATTTAATACGAAATAACGACGGCGAGTTTTACGTGCTTGAAGACAATTTAAGAACCCCTTCTGGCGTCAGTTATATGCTTGAAAACAGAGAAATATCAAAACGTTTATATCCAGGTATTTTACCTAGAAACAATGTACGTTCTGTTTCCAATTATCCAAACTTACTGTATAAAAAGTTACAGGAGTTATCGTATAACAGCAACCCTAATATTGTACTGTTAACACCAGGCATTTACAACTCTGCTTATTACGAACATACCACATTAGCACGTCTTATGGGTATTGAATTGGTAGAAGGAAGCGACTTGGTTGTAAAAAATCATTTTGTATACATGAAAACTACCAATGGACTAAAGCAAGTGGATGTAATTTACAGACGTGTGGATGATGATTTTTTAGATCCGCTTGAGTTTAATGCTAAAAGTGTTTTAGGTGTTGCCGGTATTATGGCTGCTTACCGAAAAGGTAATGTAAACATCATTAACGCTCCAGGCACCGGAGTTGCCGATGATAAAGCTACCTATGTCTATGTGCCAGATATGATTAAATACTATCTAGGTGAAGAACCTATTTTGAAAAATATTGAAACTTATCAATTAGGACGTCCAGACGAACTACAATATGTTATTGATAACATTAAAACCATGGTTATAAAAAAGACCGATGGAAGTGGTGGTTACGGTATGCTTATGGGTCATGAAGCAACTGACGAAGAGATTAAGGATTACCTTGAGAACCTAAGAAAAAAGCCCGAAAACTTTATAGCACAACCTATTTTAAAGCTATCAACAGCACCTTGCTATATTAACGGACAACTATCACCTCGCTGTATCGATTTAAGACCATTTGCCTTATCTGGTAAAGATGGCATTGACATCTGCCCTGGTGGTTTAACACGTGTGGCGCTTAAAAAAGGTTCTTTGGTAGTAAACAGCTCACAAGGTGGTGGTAGCAAAGACACTTGGGTGATTCAATAAATCTGAAAATTAAAATATATGTTAAGTAGAGTAGCAAATAATCTTATTTGGTTAGAACGATATATGGAACGGGGAAATGGCATGTTAAGTTTACTTAAAGTAAATTATTATGCCAATCAAGATTCGCCAGAATTATTTTCATGGACACCAATTATTAAAAACTATAACGCCTCTGGCAAAGTATTTCATACTGAAGATGCTATTGAATGTATAGAATTCTTGGTATTCAATACAGGCAACCCAAACTCCATTTTAAATTTAGTTATTAAAGCAAGAGAAAATGCCCGTAGCGTTCAAGAGCATATTTCAAGAGAATTATGGCTTTCTTTAAATAACTATTACTTGTATTTAACACGTAAAGATTTAATTAAAAAACTACGAGAAGAAGACCCTATTGCTTTTTTAGATGAACTTAAAAAATACCATTTAACGCATAATGGCACTATGGATATTACGCAAGAAAGAGGACCAGCATATTACTTTATGAATGTTGGTAAGTTTTTAGAACGTGTGATACAGATTTCAGATTTCACTGAAATGAAGCTTATTGAAATTGCTAAAACATCTGATAGTTTAGAGCAAAGTTTCTACTGGAAAAACCTGTTGCTATCTGTTGGTGGTTATCAATTATATTTAAAAACACATAAGTCGTCTTTTCAAGAAAATCATGTGATTACAATGATTTTTCAAGATAAATTGTTTCCAAGATCTATGTATTACTGCGTAAGCAAATTAAGTAGGTATATTAATCAGCTTATTGAAAATCAAGAGCTTGAAAAAAACAACACTGAATTCTTATTAGGAAAACTTGAAAGCACTATAAAATACACATCCATTGAAAGTATTAATGAACAAGGTCTTAATAATTTCATTTTAGGAATCAAAGAAGATATCAGAAATATTTCAATGAGTATTAATACCGTTTATTTTTCACATTCAAGTTAATTTATAACATTACAATGGCAACATTTTACATAAAACATCTTACCAAATATAATTATAGCGATAAAGTTATAGACGCCGCAAATCAAATAAAGTTGTATCCTATTAATGACAATCTTCAGAAAGTTGCACATCAAATTATTTATATAAATAATACAACGCCTTTTATAGATATGTACTTAGATTTTTACAACAACTTAGTAGGTACATTTATGATTATTGAGCCACATGACTTTTTATCTATTGAATCTAATGTGGAGGTAACTACCTTTCCAAAATTGTTGCCAGAGGATACGGCAGATATCTCAGCACAATGGAATGATTTAAATAATATAAAACACCATACCGATTATATCGATTTTTTAATGCATCAATCATTTATTGGAACCCAAGATGTTTTAAACTTGCTAAGCACAAAAGACAAAACCACAAAAACACCATTTAATATTCTGCTAGAACTTTGTGATTATATATATAACAATTTTAAATATAGTCCAGGCATCACGACCGTAAGTACCACTTTAGATGAACTTTGGGAAATAAAAGCAGGTGTTTGTCAAGATTTTACGAATATCTTGTTACAAATGGTTAGAATGTTAGGAATTCCTGCCAGGTATGTAAGTGGCTATGTATTTACAAACGATGAGATTACACGTGGTGAAGGCGCCACACATGCATGGATAGAAGCCTATATTCCGTTTTATGGCTGGCTGGGTTTTGATCCTACCAATAATATTATTGCCAATGAAAACCACATACGCCTTGCTGTTGGAAAAAATTATAATGACTGTTCTCCTGTCAAGGGAGTATTTAAAGGAAACGTGGATGATGAGCTTATAGTAAAAGTAAGTGTTAGCACAACCAAAGAGGCAGATAATACTAGCCATTTAAATACTGAGACAAAACCTAACGAAACCATTAATAGTTTTCAAAAAAACAAGGAAATTGTTCAACAACAGCAGCAACAGCAGCAGTAACAGTAACAGTAAAAGCTTATCCTTTTTTTAAATTATTCTTGATATAATCTACTTAGAAAAGTACTCGAACCTACAACTTGAATTTATCAAAAATATCCTATAAATTAACTCTCCACCTAAAATTAATTATTAAATAGTTTTTTTCAATTTAAATAAAATGAAACAATATAGTTTAAACGGAGAATCATTAGTCTTGAGGGTAAAGAAATCTCCAATCTTTATAAGGGTTATATTGTTTTTCATTGCTATTGCTTCTTTTATCTTACCGTTAATAGGAATTGTTACATCAATCCAAGCTAGGAAAGGATTACACATAGGTTATTTCATTATTCTATTCTTATTCGGGCTTATAGCATTCTACCTTTTAAGGATATCACTTTGGAATACGTACGGAGAAGAAATTATTGAATTAAAAAGGCCTTTAATAAAATACGAAGCAAATTACGGATGGTTTAAAGATGGAAAAAAAAATATCAATTCCAATAAACTAGTCTTTTCAATTAATCAAATTGGTTATGAAGAAGATAAAATTGGAACTCTGGTTATAGAAGGAGATGGTGATGAAAAAATAGAATCAGTTGTAAAAATACCAATAAATCAAATTGAAGAATTGATAGAGAAGTTAAAAACAACAACTAGTAACGTTTAAAAATAATCGCTTAGTCTTAGACTATTTTTTTCTATCAATCACATAATTCACCATCAATTCCAGTGAATTTCTGAATTCTGACTCCGGGTAGGTTTTTAGCAATTGTAAAGCTTCATGTTGGAAATCTTTCATTTTTTGTATGGCATAATTTAAACCTCCATGTTCTATAACAAAAGTAATCACTTCTTTTACTCTAACAACATCTTTATTGTGGTTTTTAATGGAATTAATTAACCACTTTTTATCTTTTTTTGACGCTTGATTTAATACATAAATTAACGGCAAGGTCATTTTTTGTTCTTTAATATCAATCCCTGTAGGTTTACCAATTTGGTCATCGCTATAATCAAATAGATCGTCTTTAATTTGAAAAGACATACCTATTAATTCCCCAAACTTTCTCATGGTTTCTACATGCGAGGATTCCGGTTTTACAGAGGCAGCCCCTAAACTGCAACAAGCAGCAATAAGCGTTGCTGTTTTTTGGCGAATGATTTCATAATAAACATCCTCGGTAATATCAAGTTTACGTGCTTTTTCAATTTGAAGTAATTCACCTTCACTCATCTCCCTTACCGCAACCGAGATAATTTTAAGCAAATCAAAATCGTTATTATCAATAGATAACAAAAGACCTTTCGATAGTAGATAATCACCTATTAAAACGGCTATTTTATTTTTCCAAAGGGCATTGATGGAGAAAAACCCACGTCTGCGGTTACTGTCATCAACCACATCGTCATGAACCAACGTAGCGGTATGAATTAATTCAATGACTGATGCACCTCTAAAAGTTCGTTCACTAACCTCTCCATTCGATACCATTTTTGCTACCAAAAAGACAAACATAGGCCGCATTTGTTTACCTTTTCGATTAACG
Organism: Flavobacteriaceae bacterium; assembly: GCA_050300615.1. GTDB lineage: Bacteria > Bacteroidota > Bacteroidia > Flavobacteriales > Flavobacteriaceae > Yeosuana. Next base: position 79,880 of record JBNKYB010000070.1, read on the forward strand.
ATATAATGTGTAATTCTATTAAGTAAAGCCACCTTACTGGACATGGAAAGCTGAAACTTTTGTTCGAAAAGTTCCATCTCAAAAGCGATAGGTTGTTTTATTTGTTCTACAATCTTCATGTGACTCCCCAAAGATACTATTTAGATTGAATAATGATAAAAAAACAGTATGTTTTGAATGTATGTTTTTTACTTAACTATGACTTATTAGCTAATTGTCCGCAAGCTGCATCAATATCTTTACCTCTGCTTCTTCTAACATTTACCACAATTCTGTTTTGCTCTAAATGTCGTATATATTGCTGAATAGCCTCGCTAGATGCTTGCTGAAACTCACCATCATCAATTGGGTTATACTCGATAAGATTCACTTTACAAGGCACATATTTACAAAACTTTATAAAGGCATCGATATCTTTTTTAGAATCGTTAATACCATTCCAAACTACATATTCATAACTTATTCTACGGCTAGTTTTTGCATACCAATATTGCAAGGCGTCTTTTAAATCTTCTAACGGAAAGGTTTCATTAAATGGCATGATAGACGTACGAACACTATCGATAGCGGAATGCAATGACACAGCCAAATTAAATTTCACCTCATCATCTGCCATTTTTTTTATCATTTTAGGAACACCTGATGTGGATACTGTAATTCGTTTAGGAGACATTCCCAAACCTTCTGGTGAGGTAATTTTATCAATAGCTTTCATAACATTATTGTAATTCATGAGTGGCTCTCCCATACCCATAAAAACGATATTGCTTAAAGGTCTATTAAAATACAATTTGCTTTCTTTATCAATGGCCACTACCTGATCGTAAATCTCATCCGGATTTAAATTACGCATACGTTTTAACCGTGCTGTAGCGCAAAATTTGCAATCTAAACTACAACCAACCTGACTAGACACACAAGCTGTTGTTCGTGTTGCCGTAGGAATTAAAACCGATTCTACGATTAAACCATCGTGTAATTTTACGGCATTTTTCACAGTACCATCGCTACTACGTTGCATAGTACTAACCTCGATGTTATTAATAACAAAGTGATCTTCTAGCATCTGCCTAGTTTCTTTGGAAAGGTTAGTCATATCCTCAAAACTATACGCCGATTTTTGCCATAACCATTCGTACACTTGATTGCCCCGAAAGGCTTTATCGCCTTGTTTTTCAAAGAAATCTCTTAGTTGCTCTTTGGTTAGAGCACGTATGTCTTTTTTGTGTGTTGCCATAAGTGATGTAAAAATAGTGAAAATATCCTCCCTTAATCCCTCCAAGGGAGGGAACTCTTACCTTGAAAGATTGACGAATTACAATTCTTGAATTTCCTTCCAAATAACGTAATAAGATACAGTTGAAAGCTTGATCTTCTTGGTAATGTTTAAATAAATTCAATAAAAAAAGCCTTGTAAAAACAAGGCTCGTTATGTTTTATATGATTAACATGGCGTCACCATAACTGTAGAATTTGTATTTTTCCTTAACAGCTTCGGCATATGCTTTTTTAATGAAATCGTGACCAGCAAATGCTGATGCCATCATTAACAATGTTGATTTTGGTGTATGGAAATTAGTAATCATACAATTGGCTATACTAAAATCGTACGGTGGAAATATAAATTTATTGGTCCAACCATCAATTTCATTTAACATTCCATTGGATGATACAGCACTTTCAATAGCTCTCATCGCTGTTGTTCCAACTGCACAAACACGTTTTTTGTTTTTTATTCCAGTATTTACAATATCAGCAGCTTTTGCATCAATGCGTAATTCTTCGCTGTCCATTTTATGTTTTGAAAGATCTTCAACCTCAACAGGGTTAAAGGTTCCTAATCCTACATGAAGCGTTACTTCTGCAAAATTAACTCCTTTAATTTCTAAACGCTTTAATAAGTGTTTTGAGAAATGTAAACCCGCTGTTGGAGCTGCTACTGCACCTTCATTTTTTGCAAAAATTGTTTGGTAACGTTCTTCATCTTCTGGTTCTACATCTCTTTTAATGTATTTTGGAAGTGGAGTTTCTCCCAATTCAGTTAACTTTCTACGAAACTCTTTGTAAGAACCATCAAACAAAAAACGTAGTGTACGACCTCTAGAGGTAGTATTATCTATAACTTCGGCGACAAGCATATCATCATCACCAAAATACAATTTATTTCCAATACGTATTTTACGAGCTGGATCAACTAAAACATCCCAAAGGCGTTGCTCTTCATTAAGTTCTCTTAATAAAAAAACCTCGATTCTTGCACCTGTTTTTTCTTTATTTCCGTAAAGACGAGCTGGAAACACTTTTGTGTCATTTATAATCATAACATCATCCTCGTCAAAATACTCAATAAGGTCTTTAAACATTTTGTGCTCAATAGTTTGTTCCTTTCTATTTAAGACCATTAGGCGAGATTCATCTCGATTCTCTGCAGGATATTCCGCTAATAATTCGTCTGGTAAGTTGAAGCCAAAGTGTGATAATTTCATTCGATCGTTTTTATTGTTATTTTGAAAGGCTGCAAATATACAACCTCAAAGTAGGCCTTGTCAAGTAATTAAGTGATTATTATTATTCTATATTAATTCCAATAGATATTAAATCTTCCCAAAAGGTTGGAAATGATTTTGAAACTACATAAGCATGTTGAATAATAATATTTGTTTTTAAAGCAAGAGGCGCAAATGCCATAGCCATCCTATGATCATTATAGGTGGCAATAGACACCATGCTTTTTATAGATTTAGATTCAGAAAGATGTAATGAATTATCTGTTATCTCTACATTTCCACCTAGCTTTTCAATCTCTGTCTTCAAAGCAACCAATCTATCTGTTTCTTTAATTTTAAGGGTGTGCAATCCTGTTAAATCACAAGCTAAACCTAATGCAAAACATGTTACCACTATTGTTTGAGCAATATCTGGAGCATCTTTTAAATTTAAGGTTAGTCTCCCTAAATCTTGCTTTTCCTTTTTTAAAGTAACACTAGCACCTTTAAAAACCGTACTTACCCCAAAATGTTTGTAAATGGTCATTAAAGCTGAATCGCCTTGCAGAGAATCTTCTTTATAAGAAGACAGTGTTATTTCTGTTCCTATCTCACTCAAAGCAACAATACTGTAAAAATAGGATGCTGACGACCAATCTGACTCTACTGTTAGGGTTTTTGAAGGTTGGCTATTTAAAGGTTTTACTGTAATGGTATTTTTCTCAAAAGAGGATTGAACACCAATTTCGTGTAATAAACTTAGTGTCATTTTTATATATGGCACTGATGTAATTTCTCCATCAAGAGTCAACTCTAAACCATTTTCTAGTTTTGAAGCAATAAGCAATAATGCAGAAATGTATTGACTGCTTACATTGGCTTTAAGAGTTACCTTTGAATTTATTATTTTTTTTCCTTTAATCTTTAATGGCGGAAATCCATCATTTTCAATATAAGATATATCAGCTCCTAATTCCTGCAACGCTTCAACCAGTATTTTAATTGGTCGTTCTTTCATACGTTCAGAGCCTGTTAATAGAACTTCTCTTCCGTCTTGAATGGCAAAATAAGCCGTTAAAAATCGCATAGCAGTTCCTGCGTGATGAATATCTATAATCTCTCCGTTAGAGCGTAATGCTTTAGTCATTAATTGACTATCATCAGAATCAGATATGTTTTCAATTTGTAGTTCAGGAAATAAGGCTTTTAGCAACAACAATCTGTTAGATTCACTTTTTGAACCCGTTATTTTAATAGTTGATTGCTTTTTTATCGTTGATTTTTGAAGTGTAATATCCATATAACAAATTAAAAACGCTTCTTAAAAGAAGCGTTCAAAGATACTTATTATTTTATTTATTTTAATTTTTCGTTATTATGATGTCTATCATGGTCTCGTTTTCCCTTTTTATCCATGCGCTTGTTAAAAGACTCTTGTAAATCTACACCTGTTTGATTTGCTAAACATAATACAACAAACAGTACATCGGCCAACTCTTCACCTAAGTCTTTATCTTTATCGCTTTCTTTTTCACTTTGTTCTCCGTAACGTCTTGCAATTATTCGAGCCACTTCTCCTACTTCCTCAGTAAGCTGTGCCATATTAGTAAGTTCATTAAAATACCTTACTCCATGTTCTTTAATCCATGTGTCTACTTCTAGCTGTGCGTTTTGAATATTCATTATATTTTCGTTAAAACTATTTGTTCGTTTTCTTTTTCTATTAATTGTTTAAAATACTCTTTTAAAGCATCATAATACAGGGAGGATACAATTGGTTCTTTTATTGCTGTTTCAATAACTAATTGAACCGCCATTTTTGTTACTAGTACGTTATATTTAAAAACGCCTAAACCATCGGGAAGCGCCAAAGCAACAGGCTCTGGAACTGATTCTACTTTATACCCTTCTGGCAAATTAATGGAGACCCTATATATTGTAGAAGATGGATACCCAAAATCTACTGGAAACTCTCTTTTTTCTAGTTTAAAAGGATTTGTTAACGTCCTTAAGTGAAACAAAGGTGAAAAATAAATTTTATCTCCTATAATATCTGCCTGACTTTCTTTAAAAAACTTATATGATTCTATAACAGGTTTTGATAACTCTAAAGCATTAGTTACTTTAAAATCTGAAACCTCCAAACCATTATACTCATTTTCAAGTTCTTCCAAAAATTGATCTTGATTCGTTCCAACATATTCTTCTCTATATTGTAAAGCATTATGATTTGTTTTAATACTTCTAAAAATTCCCTCAATATCTCCATTTTCTTCTAAATCAACCATCATAAAAACGGTATTTTTTGAATCTTGTTTTGGATACAGGTCTATTAATTCAGACCCACCTTTTTCTGCAATAATCCTACCTTGCCAATTTAAAGCTCTTGTTGGCAACACATTAGGCATGCTATACTTACTTGTAGCATCTAATAATACACCTCCTTCTGCTAGTTTAACATAGGCCACCACATAATTATATCCTTCTCTAGTAGGAGAAATAGGAATACCATGCCGCCTTGTACTTACTATAACAGGATAGGCTTTTAAACCGGCATAACGCAGCATAGAAGTTAACATCAAATTAATTTCGGCTACATTACCTACGTGATCTTTATAAGCTTTTTTTACGCCATCATTTGCGTAAATGCTATTATAACCATTCCATTTAACTTTGCTTTTTACAAAAGAGTAAATTAAAGCAATTCGTTTTAAAGGATCTGAAACGGTTCCTATAAGTGCATCAACATCATCTTCATAATACCCGGTTTTGTCTAATTCATTACCAAAATCTGAGCTAGTATATATAGTTTTTACAACATCTTCCCAAGTAGTTGAATAATACTTTAAAGGTGATTGCGGGAACTTTGTATAAGACAATTCGTATTGAATAGCCGCGCGGTAGTTGTCGATATTATTAACATAAGGCTCTTCTTTTAAGGCAGGGATGTTTGAAAGATTATACGATGTGATATTGGTAATAAAACTTAAATCTGAAGAATTAAATTTTGTTGTTCCTCCTCCTAACCCTCCTCCTCTTTCTTTATACCTAAATGTTATTTTATCACTTTTTCTAGTTGTTTCAGGGATTATGCTTAAAAAGCCTTTTGTATTTAATTTAAAATTATAATACTCTGGTGCTTCAAAACTAGCTTCAATTTTTTTAACAGGAATATCATATTGAAATACAAAATCTTCAACATTCCAATAAAAAGGAGACTCTATTTTGTATTTATATTCAACAACAGATCCCTCTTTTAAATTGGGCATGGTAAATTTTTCTTGATTAGTATACTTTGACTTTTCTACGGCATATACTTCGTGTCTATCCAACTTTGTTTCTTCTATCTTGCCATCTACTAAATTGTACGTGTATCCCTTTAACCCCATAACTTTTTCATCCTCATTACGGTATTTATGAAGGTTTATTATTTTGTTTGCGTAATTAAAACCTTCTTGATTGTATATTTTTATCCGTTCGTGAACATCTGTAACAATTGAAAACCCGTCTTCTTGACTATATACAAAATAGGTTCTTCTATATTTATATAAATAGGTCGCATTAGCTGAAGAATCTTGTGGGTTAAATTTTTCTTGCAGTTCTTCTTTTGATACTTTACCAAACCTATAGTCTTGGGCAAAAGAGTTTAGTCCAAAACTTAACAGAATAAAAAGGAATAGTGATTTCATGTAGTTGTATTTAGTTGTTTTTAAATGACATATGTAACATTCATGCAATACAATTGTTTTTGGTATTAATTAGTGTTTTGTGAAGAATGTTTCGTCAAGCCTATATTTTAATTAATGCTACTTTTGAATTGTCTTGTTTGGTTACTTCTTTATAAAAGTTCCTAAAACTATTGTAATCTTCTTTTGGAAATTTCCCATCATTAACGATAAACTCTCTTTTATAAATTAAAGTTTTTTCGTCTTTTGCAATGAGTTCTGTTTTGTAACTACCAAACTTGTTTTCAATAATAACTTTATTCGGCAATGCTTCTACTTTATAGGATTTGGGCAACTTAATTTCAACCTCATCAACATCTATAAAACCTCTTTTTATTTTAAGAGGGTATATTCTAGTTCTATAGCGGTCTGGTATGTTGGTATTTCTGTTTAAGGCATTAACATTAAAAAGCATTCTATCTCCTACAATTTTCGAATAATTAGTTGCTGTAAATTTGATATCTTCAATAAAAGCAACACTATCTTTATTGTTACTAATATCTTTTTCACTAATGGTTATATTATTTATATATCTCCAACGCCTTTTATAATCAACATCCAAATCCCGATCCGTTTCTGTTTCCAACCGATATTTATTATCATACCGAATGCCTTTTGAAACAACATGAGCAGTCACGTCAATAGTTCCAGAATCCGACAAAGAAAAGCTCCCTTCTATGGTTTGTGAATTTTCGTTAGTTGTATATTTTTTAGTATGCTTAATTTTACCGCCTTCGGGTGTTACAACCAGCACATCTCTATCATCTGTAAAATCGCCAATAAACCCAAATGGGAGTTTTTGGTTGGTACATTCTAGCCATATATCGTCTTGATTTTCTTGTGGGATATTTAAAATAACATGATTAGTCTGACCTCCAAAAGAAACAAAATCTTTGTCAACGCTTATTTGATTTGCAGGAGATGCATACAATCTTGTATAATTAGAATTTACACCAACAACTTCTAATAATGATTTTGTGTAATTTGTCAACCCTTTACAATCACCATATTTAACTTTATCTACTTCCAATGCGGAAATTGGTTGCATACCACCAATACCAACTTGAACACTAATGTATCTTGTATTATCCTGAACATATTTATAAACTATCTTTGCTTTTTCAATTGGATCGTCTATCCCCTCTACCAATTTTAAAATATGACTTTTTGTTTCTTCAGTTATATAATTTCTTCCTTTTAGTAAATTCTCTTGAAACCATATTCCCATACTACTCCAGTCATCAACATTTGCATAAACTCCTTCATAAGTAAATTGATTAGCAGCTAATAAAACTTTAGGAATTATATTTCTAAAAGAAGGGCTGTAATCTTCTGGTTTATATACTTCAATGTTTTTTACCTTGTAAACTAGTTTTCCTATGGTGTCTTCTTTTTCAAATTGAAAGCCTTCTAAATTTTTTTCTTTTTTTCTAATGGTTATGTCTTCTGGATAATTAAGAGTGTATTTGCTAGTTTCTACACTAACAAAATAATCTGTTATTGGGCTAAACGACGGAATAAAAGCAGTATTTCCTGTTTCTGTTTCACAAGTAAACTCGATAGTGTAAGGGTAATCAATGGGCGTATATTCTAAATATTTAACACGAGAATCTGAATACAGCGTGCCTCCACCTACTGCACTCACATCCTTAAAATCTTTCTCTTTTATTTTTTTGATTAAGTTTCCAAATTTGTTGTAAACCAAAACTTCTAATTCTTTAATATGAACATCATCGTCATAAAAAACATAAGCATCAATATTATCATTCCCTTCTTTGTTTAAAATAGTTATGAGTCTTTTCTTTTTGATAACCATTTTACTTGAGGATTCCAACGAAACATCTACGTCGTTTAATCTAACAACGGCATTCGCACTTTTTTTAAGATTTTCTGGAATGGTAGAACTTGAATATAATTTTTCTTGAGATACAATTGTTAAACTTGAAAACGCAAGTAAAACAGC
>JBNKYB010000071.1:0-7274 GCA_050300615.1 Flavobacteriaceae bacterium
AATATGCTGATTTTTATAGCTAATAAACAAAATAGTTCTCCAAATTTTGAAGGTTTACGGTAATGCCTCAGCGTTAAATTTTAAAATTCATTGTTTTTAACAAAATTTTAACATTTTCGAAAAATCTTCAAGACACTTTTAGTTACTTTTGAGGTATTAATTAATTAATCCCTTAAAATTATGAAAACAAAAAAGTATGTAATTGCAATAGCAATTTTCGGAGGTATGTTGTTTACAGCTTATGCAGCTAACACAATGAACCAAGATGGAAAACAAACAGCGAAAGTTGAAAGATCGAAAATCAGAATTCCAATTTGCGGATAAAAAAAGCTTGATTATAGGGAGTATCATAGCTACTTTTATAGCTATGACTCCATACCTGTTTTATTTATATGAGAGTGTTCCAGCCGAACCGGTTTGGAACACTTTTTTATTTACATATAAAAGTGGAAATTTTTATAACGCTCAAGTGGCTTTTTGGATTCTTACAAGTAAATTGATTCCTTTACTTCTATTGTTAATTTGGTTTTTCACCTGCAGACATTGGTGGTATCATGCCTTGTTAGTCCCTATAGCAATGTATTCATATCAAATCTTTATTACATTGAAATCAGATTTACTCTATGTTGATTCAAATCAACTTATATATTTAATACCCATTATGGCAATTATTGTGCCTTCAATCTATTTAATAAGAGCACAAATTTTTAATAAAATCAATGATGCTAATAAATCACTAGAAGAACTTGAAGATGAATTTAAAGTATCCCCAAAGTCATTTTGGGATAAAATCAAACAATATTTTTAGTATCAAAAATCTATTTATTGCAATCTAAAGAGAGCGTTATCTACTAACCTTTTTTGTTTGATAATATATATTTATCTATTTGATTTACTATTCAAACGGTCTCTCTCTTCTAACTCAATATTTTTTTGGTTCGTTATTAAATGGATATTGCCAAATTTGTAGCTAAATCCAATTGTAAATAACCGGTTTTCAAATCTTGATTTTAAATAGTAGTCCTGATTTAAATAATCATTGGTTTGTGTGAAGTTTTGAGTGTTAAAGACATCGTTAACTCCAATGCTTAATGACCCTCTATTACTCCATAAGGTTTTCTTTAAATTAATATTAAGTCCATGCCGACTAGTAATATTAGATGGTCCATTGACAATAGGTGAAATATATAAATAAGAAATATTAGCCATTAAGCTTCTATCCTTAAGAAAGGAAAAATAATTAATTAGTTGGGAGTAAAATGACCATCTATTATTAGTCACTAATTGATTATTGATATCCTGGGCATAAAATTGGTTGTCTTCATGAAACAACGACGATAAAAGATACACATTCCAATTAGTAGCAATTTTGGTATAGGTTGTAAAATCTAATCCATAAGAAATATTTTGATTAATATTGGTGTTATTATATGTAATCAAATTTTCAGTATTGTCTTGTAAAATAATTTCAAGTGTTGGGCTATTTTCGTATCTATAATAAGCTTCAAACGTGTATTTTTTGTTAAAGGTGTATCCTAAAGTGTATACATCATCAATTTCTGGTTTTAAATTAGGGTTACCAACCGAATAAGCATTATCATTTAAAAAATATTTAAATGGATTTAATTCACTATATCGTGGTCTGTATATACGTCGGTTATAGTTAAAATAAAGTTCATGGTGATCGTTAAAACGATGTAATACATAAAATGACGGAAACAACTTTAGATAATCAGTGTTATTTACTTGACTAGAAGCTAATGAGTTACCTTGAATGTCTGTGTATTCAGAACGAAGCCCTAACTTTAAACTCCAAGAATCCCAATCCTTAGAAAAACTTGCATAGGCAGCGTAATTCATTTCATCATATAAAAAGGTGTCAGAATTCTGTAAGTCTTCTTCTTTGTTTCCATTAACAAAAATGAATTGGTTTAATATACTTTTAGAATCAATACTAGAAACTTTAAGTCCGGATTCAAATTGAGCAGAATTATTGATGGGTAACTCATAATCGATTTGCCCCGTGTATAATTTAATTTTTTGACTTGAAAATGTTTGAAACTTATTTTTTCTGAAAGCTGTACTTTCATTAGGTAAGAAATAATCAGTATCTACATTTTGATAGCTTGAAAAATCATAATCTGTATAGTGTGTGTTTACTGAAAGCTTTTCTCCGTCTTTCTTAAATTTATGAACATAATCTAAATTAAAAGACAGGTTATATGTTTCATCAACTAACTTATTTGTGGTATTGAAAGTAGAATCTAATACTTTATTGGAGTTAAAAACGTCTGTTAATGAATTAACAGACGTCATGGTATGGTCTCTAGGCGCAATAAGCATATTAGTTGAAAAACTCAAAGTATTACGCTTATCAATTTTAAAATCAATATTAGCATTAACCGTGTGATTCATTGTTTCCCTAGTTCTTTTAAAATCTGTTTCCCAGCTAGAAAAAATTTGATTATTATCAATAAAATTGATAATCTCATTATTATGTCTAAAGTCTTTTCTGGGGCTTATACTGTAATTTACATAAGCATCAACAACCTCTGTTTTAAAAAAATGACTCGTACCCAAAGAATATTTAGGATATTCAGATCCCTGTTTATAAGTCCCAAAAACACTACCATTATAGCCTGGTAATAAGCTTTTACTCATAACAATATTTAGAACTGAGCCTCCTTCTGCTTCATACTTGGCCGGCGGATTGGTAATAACTTCAATAGATTTAACACTAGAAGCAGACGTACCCTCTAGCAACTGTTGAATTTCATTTGCCGATAAATGTACTTTCCGATCATTAATATAAACGGTAGGGGTGCTATTTTTTATAGTAATAGCATCATTATAAACCAAAACGCCTGGGGTGTTTTTTAAAACATCTAAAACATTTCCATTGGAGAGCGTACTATTTTCTACATTAAAGACTAAGCGATCAACTAAACGTTTTAACGTTGGTCTTTTAGCGATTACAGTCACACCTTCTAAATTTTGAGCTTTCTCTTTAAGAATTATGAGCTTGTGATTAAGATTATCGTGTAACGAAATAGAATCTCTGTAAGTTTCATATCCTAAAAAACTAACTTCTAAAATATAATCATTAGCTTTTAAATTTTCAAACTTAAAAAAGCCGTCATCATCTGTTGTGGTGCCTTTAATAAAATTGGAATCAGAAACGGAGGTTATGGTAACATTTGAAAATGAGATGGAATCATTATGCTCATCTTTTATAAAACCATTAATGGTAAATTCTTGAGCGTTGGAAATAGAAGAAGTTAAGATGAACAGAAATAAAAATAATCTTACAAACATATATCTAAAAATATGTAACAAACATAAAATAATTAAATTAAAAATCATTGAGGATTTAGCGCAATAGTTAATAAAATCTTATGTTTTGTTTATATAATTATCATTTATTCCGATGAAATGTATCATTTTATTTTAAACATTCAAATATTTATTCGTAATTTGATTTTTTATTAAATGCATTAAATAAGTATGTCTAAATCGCTATCTCCTTTTACAAAACAACAGCTTCTACCGCAAGAAGAAACTCTTGAAATTTTTAAGCGTAAAGGTGAATTATTTATTGGTATTCCTAAGGAAACAGCATTTCAAGAAAAACGAGTTTGCTTAACACCCGATGCGGTATCAGCATTGGTTAATAATGGGCATAAAGTGCTTTTAGAAGCTGGCGCAGGTAATGGGGCTAGTTTTAGCGATAAGGATTATAGCGAAGCAGGTGCCGAAATTACAAAAGACACAGCTAAGGTGTATGCGTGCCCTATGATTTTAAAAGTAGAGCCGCCTAGTTTAGAGCAAATTAAACTTTTGAATCCACAAACCATATTAATTTCGGCATTACAACTAAAAACACAAAGTAAAAAATATTTTGAAGCCTTGGCATCAAAACGAATTACAGCCTTGGCCTTTGAATTTATTAGAGATGAAGATGGTTTATACCCTGCCGTAAGATCCTTAAGTGAAATAGCTGGAACAGCAAGTGTTTTAATTGCTTCTGAGCTTTTATCGAACAGTTCGGAAGGCAATGGTTTAATGTTTGGTAATATTAGCGGAGTTCCTCCGGTAGAAGTAGTTATTATAGGTGCAGGCACAGTTGGGGAGTTTGCAGCACGAAGTTCTATTGGTTTAGGTGCTAACGTGAAAATTTTTGATAACTCACTTTCAAAACTACGCCGAATTCAAACCAACCTAGGAAGAACCTTATCTACCTCTACTCTTCAACCAAAAAACCTAACCAAGGCACTAAAGCGTTGCGACGTAGTTATTGGAGCTGTTAGAGGAATGAATAGAGCTCCTATAATTGTTACGGAAACGATGGTTGAATCCATGAAAAAAGGCTCCATAATTATAGATGTAAGCATCGATATGGGAGGCTGTTTTGAAACGAGTGAAGTCACTACTCATAAAAACCCAACGTTTGTAAAGCACAATATTATTCACTATTGTGTACCAAATATTCCAGCCAGATATTCCAGAACATCATCAGTATCAATCAGTAACATTTTTACTCCTTACTTATTAAAAATTGCGGATGACGGCGGAATTGAAAATTCTTTACGTTTTGACAAAGGTTTAAAAAATGGATTGTATTTTTACCACGGTATTTTAACCAATAAATCTGTTGGAGAGTGGTTCGATTTAAAACATAGCGACATCAATTTGCTTATTTTTTAATCGCTAAAGCATCCACAATAAATTTCTTATTTTAACAATGACTTTATTACAACGAGTTGGATATTATCTTGGAGGATTTTCCATGGGACTAATTATTTTAGCATTTTTTTTAAACGGTAAACATGTGTCTTGTAGTTATGGCCCTGAGGCAAGAGTTTTAAAGGATATAAGCACTAAAAAAGTAGTTTACAATGAAGCTGTGACTAAAGCTATTTCAAATCACACCATCGATTCAACAACCATTGCTCAAATTCTAGCAAATGGAAGTATTAGTTTTTCTGATAGTCAAGCCAGAAAAAAACCTTGTGGAATTTATGCTATTGAAGGTACAAACGACCAAAAAAATATTGTTTTATCTGTTGAAAATTGCGATAGTATTGCAACTGTTTTAAACATCACCAAGAAAAAATGATGATAAAGCGTGGTTTTGATATTGTAGTGTCTTTAGTTAGCCTTATCATCCTCGCTCCTGTTCTACTTGTCATTGCAGTTATCATTAAGTTAGACTCCAAAGGCCCTGTATTATTTATACAACCAAGGGTTGGCTTGAATAATATTAATTTCAACATCTTTAAATTTAGAACGATGTTTCTTGAATCTGATAAACAAGGCTTATTAACCTTAGGAAATAAAGATTCAAGAATTACCAAAGTTGGTTATTTTTTAAGGCGCTACAAGATTGATGAATTTCCTCAGCTATTAAATGTTTTAAAAGGAGACATGAGTTTTGTAGGACCAAGACCAGAGCTCAGAAAATATGTGAATTATTATAGTAAAGAAGATTTAATCATCTTTTCGGTAAGACCTGGAATTACGGGACTCGCCTCTATTGAATTTAGAAATGAAGTAGAGCTCCTTAAAGCTGCCGAAGACCCAGAACAGTATTTTATTCATTCTATTATTCCTAAAAAACTAAGTCTTAACAAGCAATATATACAAAAACGACATTTCTTCTTTGATTTAAAGCTTATTGGAATCACCTTAATTAGAGTCATTTCAAAATAGATTGATTTATATCAACTCGTAATGATTTGCTATTAGGCAGACATTAATATATTTTATATTTTGCATAAGTAAGTTATCACTTATATAACTACATTTTTAACAAACCCAGTCTATGAATGAAACCAACTCAAATCGAATCAAAGAATTATTAAATGAGTCTGATATCGTTGGTAAAAACCAAAATAGTCCAGCGTTAGATTTTGATTTTTCAAACGAAACTATTTTAATTACTGGGGCGGCTGGAACCATTGGTAGCGGTTTAGCCAAATTAATAATACACTACCCTTTTAAACAACTTGTTCTACTTGATAACGCAGAAACCCCACTATACTTTTTGCAAAATGAATTAGAACAATTGTTAAAACAAAACATATATATTGTATTGTGCGACATTCGGTATGAAGATGCTATGGTCGACCTATTTAAAAATTTAAAGCCATCAATCATTTTTCATACGGCAGCTTATAAACATGTGCCTTTAATGGAATCTAATCCTTATGAAGCGGTTAAATTAAATATTTTTGGAACAAAATTATTAGCTGATTTAGCAATTAAATATCAGACTAAAAAAATGGTGTTTATTTCTACAGATAAAGCGGTACAACCAATAAGTGTTATGGGAATGACAAAACGTATTGCTGAGATGTATTTAGAAAACATCAATAAAGCTCATAAAACACAATTCATAATTACTAGGTTTGGAAATGTCTTGGGCTCAAATGGATCACTAATTCCGTTATTTAAAAAACAAATTGAGCGTAATCATACCATTACGGTTACAAATAATGAAGTGTCAAGGTATTTTATTAATAAAGATAAAGCCTGTCAACTTATTTTAAAAATAGCCAACAATGATGATTGGAAGCATCCCGTTTTGACATTTGATATGGGTGATCCCATAAAAATTATAGACATTGCCAAAACATTCATCAAACTATACAATACAAATACGGATAATGAGATAGCAATTAAACTCATAGGTCTGAGGCCGGGTGAAAAACTTCACGAAGACATCATTGCTAACAACGAGGAATTAAAGCCAACTCATTATCAAGATATACTTTACGTGGTTAAAAACCAAGAGATACATTCTAAACCGCTTGATTTAAGTTCTTTACAAGCTATAAACCCTTATCAAAAGCCTTCAGAAATAAAGGCAATCTTATCAGACTATTGCAATTAATTTAGCTTTCTACGTTTCTTTTCTTTACTTAATAATGCTAGTTCTCTTCCTGTTTGTCCTGCAACTGAGGTATTTTCTTCTGCTCTTCTAATTAAATAAGGCATCACATCTCTAACAGGTCCAAAAGGAATATACTTAGCAACATTATAACCTTTATCGGCTAAATTAAACGTAATATGATCACTCATACCATAAAGTTGGCCAAACCAAATACGATCGTCATTGTTTTTTAAATCTTTTTCGGCCATAAGCTGCATCATTTTATAGGTGCTATCTTCATTATGTGACCCTAAAAACAAAGACATATCGTCAATATGCTCTAGCATATAATTTACAGCATCATTAAAATTAGTATCTGTCGCTTCTTTACTACTGCACATAG
>JBNKYB010000072.1:0-16055 GCA_050300615.1 Flavobacteriaceae bacterium
AATGCGCTTAACCTATTATGTGGTATTGATGATACAACCTTACATAATCTCGATACTATTGATTTGCAGTTAAATTCTTTACAGCATAGCCAATCATTATTTAGTTCGCAATTCACATTAGATAGCTTATCCGTTAAAGCCAATCAAAAGATATTTGAACTGCAATATTTACCTCAAATAAATGCTTTTGGAGACGCGGGACTCAACGCAACTTATAATCCAGCTCCAAACCGTTTGGGGGCTAGTATTGGTGTTTCTTTAAACTGGAATATTTTTGATGGGCATCAAAAACAAATTAAAAAAGAACAATCTCAAATACAGCTTGAAAATATTGAAACCGATAGAAAATACTTTGAAAATCAAAACAGCATACGCAAAAACAATATTTTAAGTCAAATTGAAAATGTTAATAAACAGCTTGCTCTGATTAATAGTCAATTAGAAGAATACAATAAACTCCTTGAGTTATATAAAGTTGAAATTAAACAAAGTTTGGTTTCAGTTTTAGAACTAAAAACACTTATTAAGGAAATTTCAATGAAACAAGATGCAAAAACCAATACGTTGATGCTCAAAGAAATTTTAATCAATTCTTATAATTATTGGAATTTGTAAAAAAACATCGTTTAAAATGAATAACATACTACCTAAAAGTCTCTTCCTCATTCTCGTATTTATGGTGTCCTGTAATAATAAAACCGCATCAACCAATGCCGTTGCGTTACCAAAACCTAGTGTTTCCATAGTCCATCCCACTATTGGAGCCATTCAAAAAAGAGAACAAATAAATGGTCAAATTGTTTATTTAAACAAAACAACTGTTACGGCTCCTATTACTGGGTATGTAACAACTGTAAATACCGCATTGGGTAACTGGGTTAAAAAAGGAGACCTTCTTTTTAAAATACAAACCAAAGAAAGTAAAGCTTTAAAAGACTCTAATCTGTCACCTTCCAATCAATTTGGTATTATATCCGTATTTGCGAGTGCTATGGGTTATGTTAATACGCTCAACATAACAGATTCTGGGGTTTATATAACTGAAGGGAGTGCTATGGCAACTATTGTGAAAAACGAAGATATCGCTGTACAAGTAAATGCACCCTATAATTACAGTAAGTTACTTAATAGTTCTAATACTATTGATATTGAACTCCCAAATAAAGAGGTGTTACCAGCTACTTTTTATAAGGCAATACCCATGGTAGACCCTGTTTCTCAAACACAACAAATGCTATTTAAACTAAAAAAATACAGCCCATTACCAGAAAACTTAAATGTTATTGTGTCTCTTTTAAGTAGCGAAAAAGCGAATAGTGTCATGTTACCTAAAGACGCTATTTTAACTAACGAAACTCAAGATGAATTTTGGATAATGAAAGTTAATCGAGATTCTTTAGCCATAAAAGTACCCATACAAAAAGGAATTGAAAACGCTAATACTATAGAAGTTTTAAGTCCTAAATTAAACCCAACCGATGCTGTTATACAACAAGGAGCCTACGGTTTGCCAGACAGCACAAAAGTTAAAATTAACTAATTATGGACAGCATGTATGTAAAATATAAGAGTCCGTTAACTGTTATTCTTGTTCTTTTAATTGTAATAGGCACCTACTCTTATAAAAATTTAAGCACATCTCTTTTTCCAAATGTTACCTTTCCTAAAATAAAAATCATTGTTGATAATGGGCAACAACCCGTTGACAAAATGATGGTAACGGTAACCAAACCTGTTGAAAATGCTATTAAACGTGTAGAAAATTTACAATCCATTCGTAGTATCACTAGCATGGGTAGTTGTGAAATTTCTGCTTTTTTAGATTGGAATTCTGATATTAATACTGACAAACAACAAATTGAATCCAAGATTACTCAAATAAAAAGCGACCTGCCTCCAAACGTCCAGATAACGGTAGAAAAAATGAATCCTTCAATTTTGCCGGTTATGGGGTATTCATTGCAATCCGACACCAAAAATCAAATCGAGCTAAAATTGATTGGTGAAAATATCATCAAACCTTATTTATCTAGAATAAAAGGTGTTTCGGCCGTAGAAGTTATTGGAGGAAAAACCAAAGAATATCAAATTCTACTAGATCAGAAAAAATTAAGTGTTTTAAAACTAAATCCGCAACAAATTATTAACGCCATTAAACAAACCGGGTTCATCCAATCTAATGGCTACACCGTTGACTATAAAAGGCTTTATCTAACCGTTACCGATGCGACTATTAATAATAAAGAAGAATTAGAAAACCTAGTGATTTCGGATGATTCCAAGCGAAAAATAGCAATTAAAGATATAGCGACCGTTCAAATATCTGAACAAACTGAATTTATAAAAATTAAAGCTGACGGGAAAAATGTACCGCTGGTAGCCATTTTAAAACAACCTAATAGTAACTTAATTGATGTGTCCGACCAGGTCACTCAAAAGGTAAGTGAATTGAATCATATTTTACCCAAAGGTGTTCAACTTAAACCCTATTACAACCAAGCTGATTTTGTTGGGGATAGCTTAAAAAGTATCATAGATGTTCTTTGGATTGGTCTTGTTTTAGCTATCATCGTTGTTATTATTTTTCTTCGTTCCTTCAAAGCAAGTAGCGTATTATTGGCGACCATACCCATAACACTAGGTCTTACCTTTTTAGTTATGAAAGTTATTGGTTATGATTTAAATATTATGACTATTGGAGCCATTGCAGCCTCTATTGGTTTAATTATTGACGATGCGGTTATTATTGTAGAACAAATTCATAGAACTCACGAAGAACACCCGTTGGAACCACCCATAAAACTGGTTGGAAAAGCCATTAAATTTTTATTTCCAGCTATGGTAAGTTCGTCCTTAAGTACCATTGTTATTTTTCTGCCTTTTGTATTAATGACAGGAATTGCTGGTGCCTATTTTAAGATTCTCACAGAAACTATGGTTATTACCTTAACCGTTTCCTTTTTTGTTACCTGGATAGGTCTGCCTGTTATTTATTTACTCTTTTCAAAAAAGAAACCCAAAGAGTTACCGCCTGTTGTTTTAAGGGAACGAAAATGGGTTCGTTATTTTATAGAAAAGCCCTTCATTAGTTTTGCATTTATAGGACTCCTGATAGTAAGTATTATAGTTGTTTTGCCAAAATTAGAAACCGGGTTTTTACCTCAAATGGATGAAGGTTCTATTGTTTTAGACTACAATAGTCCATCAGGAACATCGCTTAAAGAAACAAATCGTATGCTTATTGCAGTTGATGATATTTTAGATGGTATCCCAGAAGTAAAAGCATATTCGAGAAGAACAGGAACTCAAATGGGATTTTTTATTACGGAACCAAATCGCGGTGATTACTTAATTGAGTTAAAGAAAAAAAGAACACTCACCACCGACGAAGTAAGTGATATCATCCGAACAAAAATTGAAAACTCTATTCCGGCTTTAACTGTTGATTTTGGGCAAGTTATTGGAGATATGTTAGGCGATTTAATGAGCAGCGTACAGCCCATAGAAATCAAAATTTTTGGAACAGATCATGAAAAACTCAAAGAACTTTCAAAACAAATTGCTAAAAAAGTAGAGCAAGTTGAAGGGACTGCGGATGTTTTTGACGGTATTGTGGTTGCAGGTCCGATGTTGAAAATTAATCCTAAGGAAGAAATTTTAAAACAATATGGCTTGTCTGACACCGACTTACAAAATCAAATACAAACCTACTTGTCAGGCACCATTTCTGGAGCCATCTTAGAAAAGGAACAATTAACTAATATTCGAGTCTTATTTCCTGAAAATTATAAAACACCAATAGATAAATTAAAAGAAGTGAAAATAAGCACTCCTGAAGGTAACTATTTTCCGTTGTCAACATTTGCTAATTTTGCTATACTGCAAGGTGTTTCAGAAATTGAACGTGAAAATCTGCAAACTATGGGTGTTGTTACATCACGCCTTAATAATAGGGATTTAGGAAGTGTTATGAAAGATATTAAACACGTCGTATCAACTATTAATTTACCGCCTTCTTACCAAATAGAATATGGAGGTTCGTATGCAGAACAACAACAATCATTTAGTGAATTGTTGCTAATTTTAATTCTAGGAGGCTTGTTAGTCTTTACCGTGATTCTCTTTATGTTCAGAAATCTAATACTTTCCTTGATAGTAATTTTTACCAGCGTTTTAGGAATATCAGGAAGTGTTTTAGCCTTATATTTTACACATACACCTTTAAATGTGGGGAGTTATACGGGAATCATCATGATTATAGGAATTATTGGTGAAGCATCTATTTTTACCATTTACCTATTCCTAGAAGAATTGAAACATTTAACGTATAAAGAAGCTATTATTCATTCAATTTCTGCTCGACTACGTCCAAAATTAATGACAGCTATTAGCGCGATTGTAGCGTTAACGCCATTAGCATTAGGAATAGGAACTGGAGCGCAAATGCATCAACCACTTGCCATTGCCGTTATAGGCGGTTTTATTATCGCTTTACCGTTACTATTAATTGTGCTTCCTACGCTTATTTATAAATTTGTAAGAATAAGTAAACGATAAGCAGTATTAAAAGCTTAGTATGCTCAAATTATTGTTTGAAATAGAGTTCGCTCATTACTAACTTGGGAGTTCTGTCAACTTTAAATAATCCCCAATGTTTCTCTGGCTCTAAAGGTTCTGGTGAACCTTTCCAAGGTTCATCAAAAGCCTCAAAAACAAAGGTGAGTATTTGTTCTTCATAGCTCCAGGTTACCAAATCGCGATAATATATCTCTTGATTTTCTTCACTTACATTTAAAGGATCTATACCGCGTCCATTAGAATTGGTTGCCCAACCAGCTTCTGTAATAATAACTGGTACATCAGGATATTTATCAGCGACTGCATAATAATTATTTTTGGTATAATCCAAAGCGTCATGAATATGCTTGTATTCCCAAACCGGATAAGTATGGATAGAAATAAAATCTATTTCTTTTACCAAATCTTGTAACTTATCAAGCCAAGGCACATAATTTTCACAAAAGGTAACTGGTTGCTTTGCGCCCTTTTTAATACGTTTTACATACTCAATAACACTTTTAACGGGCACGTAATGATCGGTCCAATCAACACAAGCTTCGTTACCAGCAGATAGTGAAAATATAATATCAGGATATTGATTTGCTAAGCTAATAAGTTTATCAATCTGTTTTACATTAATTTTCTTGTTTTCCTCAAGTTGTTCTTCTGTATAAGTTACGCCCCAAGGGCAACCAAAATTGTTCATTTCTGCAACAATATAAGCCCCAAGCATAATTTTAAAATCAAGCTTTTCCTTCTCTATAACATCTAAAACAGTTTCTGAATGTTTATCACAATCATATAACCTTAAGTATTTCCATTGTCCTTGAAGGATTAAAAGATCTTCTTTAATCTGATTATACGTTGGATACTCTCCACCAGGTTGTTGCCCTTCTCTAAAACCAGAATAGCAAATAGCATTGGCAAAAGGAAGATTTAATTTTTTGGTTAAGCTCATTAATTTAAATATCGTTTTTAAAATTTAAGTTTTTCATGTTTATCCCAAAGCCCCCAATAGGCTCCAACATCACCTTCTGCTCCAACTTTCCAGGATTCATCAAACGATGAAAAATAAAACATGTCTATATTACTTTTTGAAGACCATACCTGTGAATTTATAAAATATTTCATTGCATTTTCTGCAGATGATACAGCACCTCTTAAACTACCACCTTCACTTGGCCAGCCTGTTTCAGTAATAATAACCTTTTTACCGTTTCCTGCATCAGAAGCTTGCCCGTACATTTGCTGCATATGGTTTAAAGAGTGTTCTATACTACATCCTTCCCAATACGGATAACAATTAGACAAAATAACATCGCAAGCCTCAGTAATTCTTGGTCTATGTGAAAATTCATAATACGCATCAACATACCCAACAGGAATTCCTGGTAAGGCCTCTTTAACACGATTGATATATTCTAATAATTGATCTTCGGTTAAATCGCCACGATACATCACCTCGTTACCAACTGCTGCAATATCTACACAGCCTTCTTTAGCTAAAGCAATAAGACCTTCTATTTCGTCTTCATTCATCTCTAAATCATCACCTAACCAAGCACCAACTAAAGTTTTAATGCCATTTTGGTGAGCAATACGTGGTATGTGTTCATTACCATCAACACAAGAAAATGAACGTACCCATTTAGTGTAAGGTTTTATAATTTTAATCCTTCTTTTAACTTGCTCTTCTGTTATAATATCTCCTGGTTTTTGACCATCTTCATACATGCTAAAACATAATCCGTGCATGCCTTTTTCAAGGGTTTCCCTCCAAAGTTTTTCTAATTTTTTAGTAGATAGTTTGCTAAAATCAATACCTACATTTTCTTTATAATCCGTACCTTCTAAGGTATAATGGTACTCTCTTCTATATGACATCGTAATATGTTTTAAATGTTTAGTTTATAGTTTTAGAAATAGCCTTTTAATATTTAAAGTTTTCATTTACATCCCATAATCCCCAAGAGGTACCTGCCCATCCTTCGGAATGTATTTTCCACGACTCATCAAAAGAGGAAAAATAAAACACATCTACTTCCTCACATTGAGCCCACAATTGTGTTTTAATGAAATAGGCCATTACATTCTCTTTTGATGGTTCTGCATCGCCAGTTTTTTCACCTATACTCGGCCAACCAGTTTCTGTAATAATAACCTTTTTTCCTTGGGCTGCTTCAACTGTTTTATAATACATTTCCTGAAGATAGAATCCTGCTATTTTTATATTTGCCCCTTCCCAATAAGGATAACAGTTAGCTAAAACAACATCACATGCGGCAACTAATTGCGGTCTATTTATAAATTCATAGTATACATCAACATAGCCAACCGGTGTGTTTTTTGATGCTTTTTTAACTAGATTAATAGAATTAATAATTGTCTGTTCGCTTAATTCACCTCTGTAAAGTACTTCATTACCTACTGCTGCAATATCAACAAGGTCTTCTTTTATTAGTTTTATTAGAGATTGAACTTCTAAATGATTCTTCTCTATGTCGTTATCTAACCAAGCACCTACCATCGTTTTTAACCCCATTTCCTTAGCTATTTTAGGGATTTTTTCATGCCCGCTAGTACAAGAAAAAACTCGTATCCATTGGGTGTGTGATTTTAAAATTCCTAATCGTTTTCGTATTTGCTCTTCCGTTATAAAGTCTCCGGGTTCTTGCCCTTTTTCGTAAGCACTAAAACAGATTCCTGGCATACCTTTTTGAAAGACATTCATAAATTCAGTTTGAATATCTTCTTTTGATAAGGAAGAAAAATCAAGTTCAGTAGCGAAAAGTTGTGGAAATTTTTCTTTTAGTTCTTTTTCTGAAACTGTATCAATATTAATTTCAGAAAGCAACTTCATATTAGCATAACCTGAAGGCTTGAATGCTTTTCTCTTTTTTAGTTCTGCAGTAATTTCATGAGATTTTTCTTCAGTTAGGTTATAATTACGCATTATCCACATTGCGGCAAGCGTGCCCACTATTGGCAAACCTGAATAGAATAATCTTATGCCTGTAATTGACGCTTCGGTATTTACGGTATCTGGCACAAAACCAACCAACGTCATAATAGCACCTGTTAATAATCCTGCTATTGCAAAACCAAACTTTACCATCCACCAATAGATAGCTCCAAAAACACCCTCTCTTCGTTTTCCTGTATTTAATTCGTCAATATCTATAACATCAGATGTCATTGACATCATGAGCGTAAACAAACTCCCAATACCAAATGAGAAAAAAGGTAATGCAAATAAAAACATATACGGTTTACCAGGAATAAATAAAAACCAAAGCATAATATATCCTAGAATAGAAATTCCTTGTGAAGTCAAAAAAGCTTTCTTTTTACCTATGGCTTTAGACATCCAAGCTACAATAGGTATTACCAAAAAGGTAGTTCCTAAGGCACCTACGCTACCTAACAGTGTTGGCCAAAGACCTGCCGCAGAAGCATCACCACCAAATAAATAATAGACAACAATAAAAAATGAAAAACCAGCAACTACGTTATAAGCATTAAAAATCAAAAATGTTGAAAAACACAATTTTCTAAACTGTTCGATTTTGAAAGCTTCTTTAAAATTTTCTATAATTTGTTTTAAGCTACCTCCAATAGTTTTTATTGTTAAAGGCGTCAAGCTCTCATCATTTTTAGTTGACTTACTTTTAATAAAAATAGCCGGTGCCATTGCTAAAAGAGCAAAAATAACACCAACCCAAATACCTAAAGTTCTTGTTGTTTCTGTTGTTTCTCCAAACCAATTATCATCATACATTACCACCCAAAACCAAGGAGCTATAACCCAAGCCCATTGTCCTATAAATTGCGCTATTGCCATGATACTGGTACGTTCATGAAAATCATCACTCATCTCATAACCCATAGCAACGTAAGGCACAGAAAAAATAGTAAGTCCTAAATAAAACACTAAAGACCATATTAAGAAATATGTAAAGTTATAATTTACACTATCTGTTAAATATATTTGCCACATCAACGCAAAAGAAATCCCCATAATTAAAGCTCCTAGAAGCACATACTGTCTGCGTCTACCCCAAATAGATCTTGTATTATCAGAAATAAATCCCATAATAGGATCTGAAAAAGCATCAAAAACACGAGGAAGAAAAAATAAAATTCCCCACATCCAAGTTGGAAAGGCATAATCTTGAACTAGCACTACCATGAAAATAGCTAAAGCAGCAGGAAACATTTGATTGGAAAGCATCCCCACACCAAAGGCTATTTTTTGCCCAAACGGTACCTTGTTTTTTGTTTGTGTTTTATTATTAGACATAGTTTTAGTTTTTGTTTAGTTAGTATTTTGAATATTTACATTATTTATAATTTAACATATATCATTATTAATTAATCGAAACCTCTTTTGCAGTTGGCGGCACTAAAACATCTTTCATTAAAGCATTTTTCTTTCCATTATAGGTTTTAGTAATAGGGTTTCCATTTCTGGTTAATCCTTTAAAAACTCCTTGATCGACCATGTTCCAAAACACATACTTTGCTTTACCATCTACTGTGAACAATCCGAAGTGCTTTTCAGAATTCCCAGAATCATTGTTTCCTTTCCAAGGCTCGTCAAATCCTTCAAAATAAAAGCACGAGATTCCTTCTTGGTTAGTCCAATCTCTCATATGGTTATAGTAAAGCGCTTCTTTATACTCATCGCAAGCTTTTGACCCATCAGGACCATAAAACCCTGAAGAAAAACTTGCCCAACCAGTTTCTCCAATATGAATGGGTTTATTAACACCAAGACTTTGCATATATTTCTTGACGTTTTCATACTGCATCTTCGCATATTCCTTGGCTCGTAACATCGATATTTCAATTTTTTCCATATCGGTTTTACCTTCTATCCCTTCAGGATTTAGCCAGAAATCTGGCTGATAATGTGTGTCATGCATAGGATAGGTGTGTACAGAAAGATAATCTACCGCTTTAATTAATTTGTTTAAATCTTCTACATGGTATTCTTTTCCACCGCCTCCCCAAGACGCAAAATTATCTGAACTCGTTACCCATAAGTCTTTAGATAGTTTTCCTTCTTTCTTTAAGTTTTGAAGGTAATTCACCCATTTTAATATAATCCAAGGCTCTACGTAATAACTCGCCGCCCATTTTACCATAGCTTCATTACCAACAGCAATTACTTTTACGATATCTGGATATTTATTGGCCAATGCAACGGCCTTTTCTATTTGTGGTTTATTGTCCTCGCTTTCTACGTTATGAATAGGTTCTTGGTCTGTCCAAGCATTTTTACAATCTATCCATGCACCAAGCATTACATACATTTCAAAACTAGGATCCTCCTGTTTTAACTCACTAATTGCTTTTAAAAGGTTTTCGGCCTGTGGTTTATGTACTTTATAAGTTCGAACTATTCTTATACCTAAAGCATGTAAAATTTTCATATCTTCTTTTAGCTCTTCTAATGTAGGTTCAATGCTATGATCCTGATACCTGTAACCTCCATAAGACATGGCTAAATAACTGGGATTCCCTAAAATTTCAGATGCAGTTTTCGACATTGGTTCTTTTGGTTTTTCTGAACATGAAAAAATAGTTACGATGAAAAAAAACCACACTATTTTTTTAATACATACCATGAGTTTGTGTTTATTGTTTTATAAAAGCTACTATTTGTTGAATTTCTCCTGTTCTTTCAAACATTTTTTTACTTGTTGTTTCATCAAGTTTCAAGTGATTAAAATCAACTTCTTGACCATTGTTATAAATAACTTTAAGTTCTTCTTTATTACTTAACTTATATATAATTGGTACTTGACAATAGGTAAAACAAAGAGAATCTTTTTCTAATTGGATTACTCGTTTTTGTTTATTGACGTCGGTATATTCAAAACTATTGGCTTCTTTTAAATACTCACTTTTTCTTAATAATCTCGGGTTGAAAAATATCGAGCCATCTTCTACAAAAACACCTAGCTCTCCTATTCGGCTTAAAACATCTTCTTTAACTTGTCCTGTCATTCCTGGTTGTTGCGCCCCTTTATTGCTTGGTGTGTGTGAATATGGATCTGTTGGAAAAGCTCCATACAATTCTGGTGATTTATGAACGCCAATACCCGCTTCAATTTCGTAGTAATGATCTAATAACCTGCCAATAACAACTTCACTTTCATTTGTATTAACAGCCAACAAACAATTTTCTTGAACGGCCAGTAACAATTTAGAAACCATATGCCAGTAAATAGAACCTAAGCCTTCATACCCAAAAAAGGTTCCTGAACGTCCAGTAAATGATTTATGATCAAACGTTTCTTCAAAAAGGTCTAATAAATATTGGGTGTCTTTATTGATTAGCGATTGATCGGTTTCCTCTGGTAAGTTAGCTAAAGCCCCTTTTAAACTTTTGGCATTATGAAAACTTCCGTTAAAATGGTAATTGCCAAATACGTCTTTTTCTACAATTTGAGCATTGCCTTCTTTTACTAATTGTTTTAGTAATTCTGATTTTTCAACCTTAGCCGCCGATATATTATTCTTTTTATCAAACCTTGGTAATTGTTTGTTAGGGTATAAAATATAACTGTATTGATCTGGCCTGAACAACTCACTGCTTTTTAAACCATCTAACAAGTATAAAGCCTCTTTTGGTGATAAATATCCTGAACTTAAAACGGCTACCTGACCTTCTAACATTTCCGGCAAATAAGAAATAGACACCTCATCATTTTCAATACTCATGATATTATAGGCATGATATAACTTATCTGCTCTCTTATTGGCTTCAATACTATGGTCAAGATATTTTAAAGTAATTGTAATGAAACTTAAAAGATCTGATTTACTGATAGATTCTTTATTTCCTTCAAACCCTTCTTCATAAATTTTTAGTCTATAATCACTACCTGCAGTACCCAATTTATCTAAGATTGCTTTTCTA
Source organism: Flavobacteriaceae bacterium (assembly GCA_050300615.1). GTDB lineage: Bacteria > Bacteroidota > Bacteroidia > Flavobacteriales > Flavobacteriaceae > Yeosuana. The sequence goes on from JBNKYB010000072.1 coordinate 11,489, forward strand.
TCTTTATTAGAAACTTTTCCAGAAAGGATAGGCTCATGGTCTTTAAGAGCACTTACAACCTTATTAAAAAACAGAACTAATTCTTCTGAGATTTCTACTTGCTCACTACTTGCCTTAGAAACTATCCCTTTAAAGAAACTTAAAAAGCGCCTTAGGTAATACAAGGTTACCATAGATACTCCATTGCCTACCAAAGCATTATTGGCATCATTCCATTCTGGGCGCTGTGTGTTTAACCAAATACCACCTTCTGGAATAAAATTAGATACTTTTGCTAACACCGTTGCCAGCAATTTTTCGATTAAATTGACTTTATAAATAAAGTAATTTTTATCTCTAAGTAGAGCCCCATCGGCTCCCAGTTCAGATTTCTTCTTGAAAATTTCTTCGTTTAAATGATAATCAAAATCAATCGTGTCTTTAGGATTACGAAGTGTATCCTGATAACTCTTAATTTTGTAAGGCACATTGGCATATACAAAAAGATCTTTATTAAACTGACTTTCTAATTGATTTGGATAATGATTTTCAATAAACTCTAAGAATTTTAATAAATAGATAATTTGATGATCTCCCCAATATCCAATGTACGACCATGGGTCATCTTCTTCTATCACTTCCCAATCAAAGCCATCTTTAGTAACTCGGTACGGATTGTAGCCTTCGAATGTGGTTGCATTTAAAAACTTGTAAATCATACTTTCTATAAACTCTGGATACGAGTGTGCTAAGGCTTCCCAATTTTGGAAAATATCACGCCAGTTACCTTCGTAATCTAGAATTTTAGAACCATCTATTTCACTTCTGGTATTAATTGAAAATCTGTTCCAAGGTCTACTTGGATCTCCATGACGTCTACTAAATTTTAGTGGTAAATATTCAAAACAAAGACGTTTAAAGTTTTTATCGTCATCTTCCTTGGCGATGTTTTTAATATATTTTAACGGAAAAAGTTCTGGTAATGCCTTAAGAACATCTTCTTTTTTCTTTAAAACTTTTCTGTTTGCATTGGCTATGTAATTAATAAAATCTTGCTTTTCGATGTTATAATCGTCATCAAAAATACCACCGCGCATAATGTTAAATAACGTATTAGCAAAGTGTCTTGTGTTTGTTAAAGCATCTGCTGTTTTTTGCAGTCCGTCTGATGCGCCTACCAACTTAATTAAATTAGCAGTTCCTAGATCAATATCATTTTGAACCAATTGTCCTAAATCAGATTCGGTTTTAATTAAATTTGAGATATAATTAACTCCACTTATAGATTGATTCACATTAGCTATAGTCATCCAGCTTTTTTCGGATTGAGCTTCTAACACAATATTTGAACACGTAAAATATGCACCTTTTTCAGCTTTTATATCAACCTCCTGAGATAATGCCTTTCCTTGTCTGAAGTCATGAAGTTGTAGTGATGATAATAAATATGTTGGATTATCAACACCTATGGACCATACTATATTGGCCTTTAAGGCTTCGCTAGGCTCGGCTTTATCGACAATAAAAGCACTCAATGCAAAAACACCTATGCCTACTTCCTCTTCAAGTTCACATTTTTTATAGGCATCAACTAAATTACTGCTCGCATTTTGCAAACCAGAATTTACACCAGATGGCAATATATTTTGTAACCCATCTAAAATGGTTACACTAGTTTGAGAGTTATCTCGATTTATAAGGGTTGATTTTTTAACAAAACCAAACTCATTACTAGAATTCCATTGATATTTAAAGGTTAGTTTTAAATCGTGATTAATTTCTTCGAAAACAACTTTATTACCATAGATACTTTTATATAAGTTTCTGGTAATATTATAAATTCCTTCTTGCCTGTTTGAAAACGGTTCCCATAGATATGTTTTGTCATCTTTAGAAACTTGTATAATGGTTTTACTTCCAGTTGTTTCGGCTGATTCAGTAATTTTATCATCTGTATAATAAGGAAACAATGATGATTCTGAGTTTTTTCTTCCTGCAGATAATCCGCCATTACTTGATATAAACATCCAGTGGTTGGAATCGCTCACAATACTCATAAAAAAAGGACGCATAGCATCACTGTTTGAAATTTTATAATAATTTTCATTTTCAAACTGAACCATTGTCCCTGTTATCTCTTTATCGGTTGAATTCATTTTTAGATTACCGATATACATATCTTTACTACTCATTAATCTTTTCTTTTAGACTTTTTTTAAAATTATAGTTTGAATTGAATGTGGTAACGCATTTAAATTTGCTGTATTAGTAGCTATAGAAAGCGTAAAATTCAATTTGGTTTCACTTTGATTCATAACAACAATTACAATACTACCATCTGGGTTTGTAAAAGCAGTACTTAACAACTTATTTGAAGTAGTAGCACTTGAGATTCTTTTGGCTCCTGGACGAATAAATTTTGAGAATTGGCCGACATAATAATAGGAATTTGTAAACGTTAACTCATCTGTTTGCGTGTTACCGTGAACAGGCGAAAAACATAAGTTACCTACATGGTTTGGGCCTCCTGTTTCATCTAATAATATATTCCAGTCTGTCCATGCAACGGTTCCGTTATTGAAATCATGAATCATTGATCTGCCATAGCGTTCAGCTAGTTTTGGATCTTCATTATTAATTCTGTCCCAATCAAATTTTTCGTTACAACCTTCAGTAAAAATTAAGTTTTTATCTGGGTAAGCTTCTTGTACGCGTTTTACAGCATCAAACATAGGAATACCATCTTTCCAATCTTCATACCAATGAAAACCTGTGCCCCAAACATATTTTGCGGCTTCAGGATCATTTAAAATAACATTGGCTCTTTGAAATAATAAATCTCTGTTGTGATCCCAAACAATAATATTTTTATCACCTAAACCTTCTTTTTCCAAGGTTGGTCCTAGATAATTTTTTACAAAATCCCGTTCTTCTTCGGCGGTATAAATACACGACTCCCAGCACTGAACTGCCATAGGTTCGTTTTGAACAGTAAGCCCCCAAATAGGAATGCCTTCTTTTTCGTAAGCTTTAATAAATTTTGCATAATAGTTAGCCCACGATTGATAAAACTCTGGTTTTAATTTGCCACCATTCAACATATTATTGTTAGTCTTCATAAACGCTGGTGGACTCCACGGACTTGCATACATGATTAATGTTCCTCCTGCAGCTTCTATAGCCTTTTTTGTGAATGGTAATCTGAACGCTTTATCGTGTTCTATATTAAACGTTTTAAGTGCCTTATCGCCTTCTTCTACATACGTATAACTCTCAGAAGAAAAATCACAACTATGAATAATAGTGCGTGCTAAAGAATAGCCAATACCTTTCTCCTGACTGTAGTAAGCTTCCATAAAACGATCTTGATTTTTTTTAGAAAGTTTGTAAAAGGTTTCAGCAGAAGCATCGGTTAATGCGGCTCCAATTCCTAAAAACGTTTGAAACTCTTTTGTAGGATCAACTGTAACGGAAGCGTCTGTTTCTTTTGGTTGCTCAAAAGAATCAAATTCTACGGAACCATCAAAAGACAATTTTAAAAGGGTATCATGAGCTGTTTTATAGACCTCACTTTTCATTTTAGAAACATCTATAGTATTAATAACTTGATTGTTATCAGTTGGCTTCGTTTTTCTTTCTGAATTACAACTAACACACATAATGCAAATAATAATTTGTGAATGGTAAAAAATTCGTTTTAGAGATAACATGATTATAAGGTTTGATTAATACTTAAATTAACAAGCATAAATTCAATTGCATTAAAGATTATTTTTAAAAAAGGCTAGCCAACTTTAAACTTTAGCTAGCCTTTTTGTTTTTTTATTATTCAAGTCTAATATCATCAAAATAATAGGTCTCATCAGTATCTGTTACAGTACCATCAGTACCATCTGGATTATCAGGTTTTATAACCAATTGGTTAAGTCCTGTATTGTTAGATGGTATTCCAGTAAATGTAACCTGTACTTCTGTCCAAGTATTAGCATCTGTAATAGTAGCGTATTGCGGTCCAGGATTTCCAGAACCTGCATCTTGTGGAGAACTGTTTACTTCAAACTTCATGACTACATTCGCTTTAGACGAATACACTTTAACCTTAAACGTTTTGGTTGCATCAAAGTTATTAGGGAATGCATTTTGAAAACCAGCCCATCTATTTGTTCCCGTTGCTTTAACAACTTTTAATACATAATCAGACGTATTTATTCCTGTACTTGAAGGATTTGCAGCAAGCTCTGTAGTAATACTTCCGCCATCTGTAAATGTGCTAATAAAAGATTCACAGCTTTCAAAATTCACTGGGAATGCTGTTGCAGCAACCGCTGTGCCTGTACAACCACCTGATCCACCACCTGTTGTACCAGTCTTATAGAAATAAATATTATCTACATAAATTGTTGAAGGTGTAACACCGTCTTGTCCATCAAATTTCAATTGATTTATGGCACTCGTGTTGACTGATGTAAAATCTGATAAAGGAATATCATAACTATTCCATTGTCCGGCAGTTAAAGGTGTTAATGCCAATAATGTTTCTCCTCCTCCTATAGGTGTAAATTTTACAACTGTGGCATCTGATGTCCAT
>JBNKYB010000073.1:0-29166 GCA_050300615.1 Flavobacteriaceae bacterium
CTTTGCAAGTTGATTTTACAAATGAAGGCAGATTGCACCATACGGGTTATCGTATATCAAAATATCAGTTTAGCCATACGTCTGAAAATGCAAATAATTATAGCAGTATAGATATTGTGTTATTGCGCTATGCAGAAATATTTATGATGCGTGCCGAGGCAAAATTAAGAAAAGGAGATAATGCTGGTGCTTTAGCCGATGTAAACACGGTTAGAACTTCCAGAACAGCTTATGCACCAATACCTGCAGCTCTTTCATCTATAGATTTAGACATCCTGTATCGTGAACTTGGTTTTGAATTTTATTGGGAAGGTTTAAGAAGAACAAATCAAATCCGTTTTGGTCACAATGAAGATTCTTGGACTGAAAAATCGGATAGTGATATAAACCATAGATTATTTCCAATTCCCCAGACTGCGATTGATGGGGCTTCAAATACGCCAGGTTATTTAGAACAAAATACTGGTTATTAATATTTGAGTTAGTTTAGTTTTTTAGTTTGTTTTTAAGGGAGTTGTAAAAGGCTCCCTTTTATTTTCATTATCTTTTAGTTAAAATCAATTATGTCAAAAATTTATAAAATAGTATTATTCGTTTTTTTAGTCTCCAGTACTAAAGTATTTGCGCAAAATACAACTAAAATACATTCTCATAATGATTACAATCAAAACATCCCTTTTTGGAATGCTTATGCAAGTGGTGCCAATTCCTTAGAAGCCGATATTTTTTTAAAGAAAACGAATTGTTCGTAACACATAATGATAAAGATATTATGGCTTAAGAACTTTAGAATCACTCTATTTAAAGCCACTGGAAACTGCTTTAGGGTTGGATTATAGAAAGGCGCAAGAACTATTTTTATTAATAGACATTAAGTCTGATGCTGTTCCAACTATAAATAAGCTTATTGATGTTTTAAAGAAGTATCCAACAATAATCAATAACCAAAACATTAAAATAATTATTTCTGGAAACAGGCCTGCACCAATTACTTATTTGAACTACCCAAGTTTTATTTTCTTTGATTATCAAGAATTAGGAAAGCCAATGTCTCAAGAAAATTGGAAAAAGGTGGCTATGGTAAGTTTAGATTTTGGCCAATTTTCATACTGGAACGGGAAAGGAAGGTTAACACATGATGATTATAACCTTGTCATGGATATAATTACTAAGGCAAAAGCAACAAAAAAGCCATTTCGTTTTTGGGGAACGCCAGATTCAAAAAGTGCATGGAAAGCATTTTTAGATATGGAGTGGATATTATAAATACCGATGTTTAGGTAAGTTAAGCGTCGGTTTTTTATTAGTATTAAGCATAAGCTTCATCAAAAAATCACTTAGACCAAACCTTAATTTCTTTTTAACAATCACTTAACCTAAATTTTAAAATTAGGCCTCACCTTTGTTGTAACATAAGCCCATCCTTGATGTTTTATGATTAAACCATTTGTGAGTGTCACTTTTTAAGCAAATGATGATACTGCTAAATCATCAATCAACTTTTTTATCTACTTTTTTAAGTAGGTTCTCTCTTCCTATTAAAATCAAGACAACTAACACAAATAGCCATAACAAAAGATGAAAAAAAGACCTATTGATATTGTTGTAATATCAGATGTTCATTTAGGTACCTACGGATGCCGTGCTAAAGAACTCCTTAAATACCTTAAATCCATAAGCCCTGAAAAAGTTATTTTAAATGGTGATATTATTGACATATGGCAATTTAGTAAACGCTATTGGCCAAAATCCCATATGAAAATAATAAAACTTATAACATCGTGGATATCTAAGGGAATTGAAGTAAACTATATAACGGGAAACCATGATGAAATGTTAAGAAAATTTGTAGGGTTTCAATTGGGAACTTTTAGTGTTTCAAACAAGGAACTTTTAACTATTGACGGAAAAAAAGCTTGGATTTTTCATGGAGATGTGTTTGATGTAACCATGCAACATTCAAGATCAATTGCCAAACTTGGGGCAGTGGGCTATGATTCCTTAATACTATTAAACAGTGGTATAAATTTCTTGGCATCTAAATTTGGGAGAGGTCCTATTTCTATGTCTAAGAAAATTAAAGACAGTGTAAAATCTGCAGTAAAATTTATTAATAATTTTGAAAAAATTGCTTCGGATATAGCCATAGAAAATAATTACGATTATGTTATTTGTGGACATATACATCAACCAGAAATTAAAAAAATTGAAACTTCTGAAGGGTCTGTCCTTTATTTAAACTCTGGAGACTGGGTTGAAAATTTAACGGCTCTTGAATATTATGATAATACATGGCATCTTTTTTATTATAAAGATGAATTTATGGTTGAAGATGAAGCAGACGCAAATTCTGAAGATGAAGAAGTACTTGATGACAAAACCCTTTTTCAAAATTTGATCAATGAATTCCAAATAGACAATAAAAGACCTAAAAGTAATTTGTTTGAATAAATGCTTATGAAAATACTGTATGCGATTCAAGGTACCGGTAACGGACATTTAAGTAGAGCACGGGATATTATACCGGTTTTGCAAAAAAAAGATATTGAATTGGATATTCTTATTAGTGGAACACAAGCAGATATTAATATACCTTATCCAATTGCTTATCAGTTAAAAGGTCTTAGCTTTATCTTTGGTAAAAAAGGAGGTGTTGATGTTTGGAAAACCTATTTCAAAGCAAAGACCATGCGATTGCACAAGGAAATATCTAGTCTTTCGGTAGAAAATTATGATCTGATTATAAATGATTTTGAACCAGTATCTGCATGGGCCTGCAAATTAAAAAAGATTCCTTGCATTAGTTTAAGTCATCAATCTGCAATATTAACACCTAATGCTCCAAAACCAAAAAAGAAAGATCCTTTAGGGAAACTGATTCTTAAAAAATACGCACCAACCACTAAGCAATACGGTTTTCATTTTAAAGCATATGAAAACAATGTTTTTACACCTGTTATTAGGCAAGATATTAGAGATACAAATTATTATGTAGGTGAACATTATACAGTTTATTTGCCTTCCTATGATGATAAACAAATACTAAAGGTACTTTCTAAAGCCAAAAATGTTACTTGGCAAGTGTTTTCAAAGCATAGTAAAGTCCCGTTTTCTCATAATAACATTACCGTGCAACCCATATCCAATGAGGCGTTTGTAAAAAGCATGGCAGCCAGTAAAGGTATTCTTTGCGGAGCTGGTTTTGAAACACCAGCTGAAGCACTTTTTATGAAAAAGAAGCTTATGGTTATCCCAATGAAAGGACAATATGAGCAACAATGTAATGCTGTTGCTTTAAAAGAAATGGGTGTACCCGTTATAAAAACTTTAAAAAAGAAAAATCTCAAAGCTATTATGGATTGGATAGAATCTGATACTATAATTGAAGTTGATTATCCTAACAATACAGAAAAAATTATAGACCAACTTCTAAAAGAAAATCTATAATAGAATGAACTTTATGGATATTAACGATCTCCCAAAAAAAATCAATTTAAAACCTAATAATTTTGGAAAAGACTTTGTTTTTGGAGTCTCCACTGCGGCTTACCAAATTGAAGGTGCTCATAATATAAAAGATAAAGGGCCTTCTATTTGGGACAATTTTACTTCTAAAAGGGGTAATATCTTCAACAACCATAATGGACAAATAGCATGTGATTTCTACAATAAGTTTGAAGAAGATATCAAACTTATGAAATCCATGAACATTAAAAACTTTAGGTTTTCACTATCATGGTCTCGAATTATTCCAGATGGTTATGGAAATGTAAGTAAAGAAGGAATTGATTTTTATAACAGAGTGATTAACTTTTGTTTGGAGTGTGGCATTATACCCTGGGTGACTCTTTACCATTGGGATTTACCATTGTCATTACAGGATAAAGGGGGTTGGGTAAATAGAGATGTTATTCTTTGGTTTGAAAACTATGTTAAGGTTTGTGCAAATAATTTTGGTGATCGAGTAAAAAATTGGATGGTATTAAATGAACCTATGGTTTTTACAGGTGCTGGCTATTTTTTAGGTGTGCACGCTCCAGGAAATAAAGGGTTGAAAAATTTTTTATCAGCTATACATCACGCTGTATTGTGTCAAGCAGCTGGAGGCAGAATATTACGTGATCTGGTTTCTAATGCTAATATTGGAACAACTTTCTCATGCTCTCATATTACTCCTTTTTCCAATAGGTCAAAAGACATATTAGCTGCAAAAAAGGCTGATCTTTTATTAAATCGTCTTTTTATTGAACCTACATTAGGAATGGGGTATCCCATGGAGCATATTCCTGTTTTAAAGCGTATTAAAACCTACGTAAAGGAAGAAGATACAAAAAACATGGCATTTGATTTTGATTTTATTGGTGTTCAAAATTATACACGTGAAGTAATAAAATATAGTCTTTTTGTTCCATATTTGAGGGCCAAAATAGTAAAAGCGTCTTCAAGAGGCGTTAAAACTTCTTCAATGGGTTGGGAAGTTTATCCACCAAGTATCTACCAAATGGTTAAACAGTTTAATCAGTATAAAGGAGTAAAAAAAATTATCATTACAGAAAACGGTGCTGCTTTTGCCGATACGATAATTAAAGGAGAAGTTGACGATACAGAAAGACTTAATTATCTACAATCACATCTTAACCAAGTGTACAAGGCAAAAAAAGAAGGTTTAAAAGTTGAAGGGTATTTTGTTTGGACATTTACTGATAATTTTGAATGGGCTGAAGGCTATCGCCTTAGGTTTGGTCTTGTATACATTGATTTTTCAACCCAGAAACGTATTATAAAATCTTCTGGAAAATGGTATAAGAGTTTTTTGGCAAGTAGTTGAATTAAGATGTATAAAAATAGTAGCCGGGATAGTAGTATATTAAAGCGTTGTAGCCGCTTCAACTTTCTTGTAACTTGACAGGTAAGTGACACGCAATCGGCTACTATTCTTATCCTGTCCGTTGCCTACAATATTGCAACAAACGGCACGGTAATAATGAAAATGGTAAAAAGTATCTGCATTTTTCATATTTTGAACCATTACAAAATTTCGTTTCGTAAAAAAACAACCCAATAAGGTGATATTAATGCTGATTTTAGTACTTAAAAGAAAACGGATTTTAAAATGGAAAGAAAGGAACTAATCAAACGATGGTATATATCATATTTTCCAAAAGTCGCATCCTTCATTTTTAAAAGAGGGGGAACTTTGGAAGATGCGAAAGATATTTTTCAAGAAAGTCTATTGATTCTATACGAAAAAAGGAATGAGGAATTCAATATAAACGAAGAAGCGTATCTATTTGGAATTTGTAAGAACCTTTGGTTCAAACATTCAAATAACAGCTCCAAATTTCAAAACGAAACTATAGATTTCGAGGAAAAAACTGATCCCTCAGTTGATGAAAACCGTCTTTTAAAGTTATTGAATTCGGCAGGTAGAAAATGTATGAAATTACTTCAATGTTTTTATTACGATAATAAAAAAATCGAAATCATAAGAGAAGAATTTGGTTTTTCTTCTAACCACTCAACAGCTGTACAGAAGTACAAATGTTTGGAAAAAATTCGTGAAACCGTTAAACAAAATTCCTTGAAATATGAGAGTTTCTTTGAATAAAATTTCTCTGATTGAAAAACTTATCTTCAATTCGAATTCTTTAAACCTGGAAGAAAAAGCATTGCTTGAATCATACAAAATTTTGGATCCCGATTTTGAACTTGAAATTGAGAATCAGAAAAGAACAGTTGATTTAATCCTGAAATCAGGCAGAATGGAACTGAGGCAAGAAATCAATGAGGTTCATAACAGTTTATTTCACTCTAATTCAAAAAACCCTCTTAAAAACAGAATATTGAATATATTCTGTAACTAATTAACAAATAGTATTTTACATGCAATAGTTTCTTTTATTTGAAAAGAAACAGCACCTTTTTTGACTAAATTTTAAAACAAGTAATATGGAAAAATTAAATAAAGAATTCACAAAATATGCAAGATTGGAACACGGAATAAATTCCATAAGCACAGAAAAATACATTACACAATCTTTGACGCCTTATATTGTTGAAGAGAGGTCGTTGAACGTTGCTCAAATGGACGTTTTCTCACGTTTAATGATTGACAGGATTATTTTCTTGGGACAAGCCGTAGACGACCAAACGGCAAACATCATACAAGCACAATTACTCTTTCTGCAATCTTTGGATGCAAACAAAGACATTTCTCTTTACATCAACTCACCGGGAGGTTCTGTTTATGCTGGATTTGGGATTTATGATACAATGCAGTTTATAAGTCCCGATGTTGCTACGATTTGCACAGGAGTGGCAGCATCTATGGGAGCAGTATTGCTTTGTGCAGGAGCAAAAGGTAAACGCTCTGCGTTGAAACATTCAAGAGTGATGATTCACCAAACTTCAAGTGGTGCGCAAGGAACTGCAAGAGATATTGAAATCAGTGTACATCAAGTTTTAAAAGTTCAAAACGAATTATTTCAGATAATAGCAGATCACTCAGACAACGATTTAGAAAAAATCAGGGAACTTTCCGATAGGGATTACTGGATGACTGCTAAGGATGCAAAAGAACTCGGATTTGTTGATGACATCTTACTTAAAACCTAAAAGTCACAAGAGTATTTCAGATTGCACGAGGTAATCTCATGCAAACTTGGAACGAATCAAACATAAAACAACGAACCGACAACAATGCATATAAGCCATTAAAGAAAAGCAAACCCACTTTATTTGAAAAAAATGTTATTTCCAGACTTCAATCCATAGAGGATTTATTAAAATCTGAATCTGAAAGTAATAAAGAATCAAAAGATAGAGAGGAGGAAAACTTAAAATCTTTAAGCAAAATTAAAGATTCCATAAATGCTTCTATAAAAGTCTCTAAAACAGAAACTATAAATAAAATAGAAGAAATAGGATTAAATTGTAAGAAAATTCTTTATTCCATTAATAGAGAAAATAACAAAATAGGACGACTTATCTGTAGTAGAGAAAGGCTATTATGTTATAGTTCATGTGCTGTCAAATAAAAGGAATGTAGATAGATTAAAGAAAGATTTGTTACAGCGTAATATTTCTTTTCAAATTTTTAAAGAGCTTAGAACCCATAGATACTTTGTAAGTGCAGGATACTTTAAAACAATACAAGAAGCTTTAGAATTTAGAAAGTCTAAATTAAATAAGGACGCATTTAAGGATAGTTGGATATTTAAACAAAAATAATGTTATAAATTAAAAATAATTAAACTGCACTTGAAGACTTTCTATTGTAAGTTAATTTAACAGCAATGTTTAAATTCAATAGTAAATTTGATTTTGGAGCTACCAACAGGATTAACGAAAGCGCAAGCGGTATAGCAATATTTAATTTATCTAAGTCTGTGCAGATAGGCTATGCATCATATGAAACATCATTTGAAAGTTCTGCTAGAAGTATAGACAATGTCATTCATGAAATAATGTTGAATTTGAAGCTTTAATGCCCAACAGCTTTAAATTATTTTGAGTTTTTTTATATTCTATATATTAGATGGAAACTTCAAACATAAGATTGACCAAACTCAATAAAATAAATTCTATGCTTAATTTTTTCAGATAAATAAAACATTATCTTAGTATCAAAATAGAACAAAAGTTCTTATCAAATAAGTTACCTATTCGGTTACCAATCACGTTAGCGTTCAGTATAAAAGACAGTACCAATGAACCATAAGCACAAATATATTTTTATAGGAATAATTTTCTTAATTTCAATATATCAGTCATTTGGACAAGATATTAAGATTTCCGAGAATCTGATTTTACATAAATTATCAGAGCATTGTTATGAGCATACTCAAAAAGGAAACAATGGATTAGTTTATATAAATAAAGGAGAAGCTGTTATTGTTTCAACTCCCGATTCCGATACTGAAACTCAAAATCTAATAGATTGGGTGAGAAATGAACAACAGGCTAAAATTGTTGCCTATGTAATTGATAGATGGCACCCAGATGCTATGCAAGGCTTAGATATTGTCAAAATAAATAACATAAAAAGCTATGCTTATGAATTGACTCGACAAATAGCCAAAGTGAAAGGATTGCCTATTCCTGAAATTGGATTTAATCCTAAAAAAGAAATAAAAGTTGGAGATGAAAAGATCGTTTGTCATTTTCTTGGAGAGGCGCACACACCAGATGGAATTGTAGTTTGGATACCAAGTGAAAAGATTCTATTCGGAGGAAATGAAATAAGAAATTATAACGGATGGATTGGAAATATTGGCGATGCAAACCTTGATAAATGGTCAGAAACAGCAAAAAACATTAAACGAGAATACGGCTCTGCAAAAATTGTAATTCCAGGACACGGAAAATATGGTGGTTCTGAATTAATCGATTATACTATTGATTTGTTTAACCTTCCCAAAAATAAATCAATTACAGATAGTTCTCAAACTATTATTTCAAACCTAAACACAGAAAAAGAGTTTAATATAAAAGCTGAGTTTGATTCAATCCAAGACGGAAAAAGAATTTTGAAAAATGCGACTGTTTTAATTAAAGATGAAACAAAATTTATAGAAATTGAATCTCCTCAAATTATTCTTAAAACAAATAACGAAAGGATTGATTCTGAAATCGGGAGAGTAAAAATTTTCGACAAAAAAACTGATTGCATAGAATTAAGGACAGATGTTAATTATAAAAAACTTATTGTCTACAAATATGATGATACAATTGGATTTGTTGTAATTTTAAAAGAAATAGAAAACAGCAACCGCTAGGGCCGGGCCGTATTAGGCTTCATACAAAAACGACCATTTCTATAAGAGTATATCCTTACTGTAACAGTCAGCTTTTTAATGTGTCTAAATTATACAAACACATAAATTAGATTTAAAATGGAGAAAAAAATGTCTGAAAAAAAACTTTAATGTACAAAGTGTCGGAATCAATGTAAATCATACAGAAGTATTTGAATTTATTGCTAAACCAGTAAACTTGCCTTTGTGGACAAATGCATTCACAAAGACAGACAATAATTCCGCAATAATGGTTACTCCAAATGGTGAGTTGAGTATTGAAATGGAAACAAAGGTATCTAAAAATTCAGGTACTGTTGATTGGATTATGACTATGCCCGATGGAAGTGTCGAAAAAGCATTTTCAAGAATTTCAGAAAATGGTAATGCAAGTATTTATTCATTTTATTGGCACCACCTGTACCTTTATAACAATTGGAAGGAACATTGTCAGCACAGAAAGTATTGTTAGCAGAGGAATTAGTAACCTTAAAGAATTTACTTTCTTCCAAAACGATAAAAGAAACCTTTAATTTTGACTAAAATAAAGTACGAAAGCCTCACAATGTATATTAAAAATAGCGGAGAAAGTGCAAGTTATTAAGGCTTATACTTTTTGGTAGTTTTGTTCTAACCGAAAAGTAAGTGCTAATAAATCCGCTACTTTTCATGTACTAACCGTTAACACAAATTTGATCAAACCAACAACGATAATGCTAAATTAACTGAATTTGTTAGTTCCTTTTTATTCGGTTCAATTTTAGAAACAACTTTAATACCGCTATATATTGTATAAAAAAGAGAAGAAATAGATTTTAAATCTTTACTGGTTTTTAATTGTCCTTTTTCTTCGCCTTTTTTGAGATATTCATAAAAGAGATTTTCAATGTCTCGTTTATTATTTTCTAAAACTTTTAACAGACTTTCATCATTTGGAATAAGTTCTGTAGTAATATTTACAACAAAACAACCTTTTCTATCCTTATCAAGTATCGCTTCGTCAATGGCAATATTAAAAAGTTCTGAAAATCCATCTCTTATATTTGGCCGACTTTGAAAAAAAACAGTTAAGCCTTCGATACTTGATTTTCTATAAAGCTCAAAAGACTTTTTGAAAAGTTGTTCTTTATCACCAAAAGTATCGTATAAACTCGCTCGATTAATACCTAAATGACTAACCAAATCTTGAACAGAAGTAGCCGAATAGCCTTGTTTCCAAAACAAATTCATTGCTTTGGTCAAAACTTCATTTTCATTAAATAATTTAACTCTTGGCATATATCAAAAAAATGTGGAAGCGATATCGCTTCCACAAAGATAATTTATTGGAACTATCATTCCAAATATGGTTAAAAAAATTAACCCAAAAGAGGATTAATGTTAATTCCACCATCAATATTATATTCACTTCCCGTTATAAAAGAAGCATCATCTGAAGCTAAAAATGACACCAATTTAGCAATGTCTTCTGGCTGACCGAAACGCTTTAACGGAATACGCTCTTCCAGTGCTTGAGCAAAACCATTTAACTGTTCTTCTTCTATTCCCGTTTTTTCGAAAATTGGAGTATAAACAGGACCAGGATTAACTGAGTTTACTCTGATTTTTCTTGGTGCTAATTCAGTTGCAGCAGTTCGAGTATAAGAATTTAGAGCAGCTTTTGAAGCTGCATAAACAGCAGTATTTGGCATTCCAGTATAAGCGTTTACGGAAGACAAGTTAATAACTGATGCACCATCATTTAAAATTGGTAGAAACTTTTCAGTTGTAAATAATGCGCCCTTAAAGTTTATGCCCATTTGGTGGTCAAACATTTCTTCGCTTATATGGCCAACTGGTGCCGGTTGAAAAATACCAGCGTTTACGAATAGTATATCAACTTTTCCGAAAGCTGATTTTACTTGTGCCACTAAATCATCTATTGCCGAAAGACTTTTAACATCGGCAACTATTCCTTTAACTCCAAGTTCTTGAGTTGCTGCGTGAACTCTATCTGAATTTCTTCCTGTAATTATAACAGTTGCACCTTGACTTTTCATTTCTTTGGCAGATGCAAAACCAATACCGCTATTACCACCTGTAACTACGGCAACTTTACCTTTTAATTTACTCATAATTTCTATTCATTTGAGATTAAATAATATTGGAATGTTTGTTCCGTTAACAAACTTACGAATATTAGAATGATTATTCCAAATAGAAACTGAATTTATTACGAAAAAATGAAATAGTGGGCTAACAAATAAAAATAATGCCAAGTTCTAACTATTCTTATGAAAACAAATGAAAATCCAATTGAAGCAAAAACCTATTAAAGTAAGATAAAAGATTGAAAATTTATAATTATAGAAATTCGAGGAGCTTAAGCCTATGATAATCACTTTTTTTATCATTTGTTATAATGTAGTATAAACGAAAATTATTTAAATAATATAAAAATCATGTTACATATTTTAGCTTCAATTATACATTATTAGATTTTGTCAACTAAAAATCCGAGTCCAGTTACCTTATAATTATAATCATCAACCTTTATGGATTGAAGTTTTTTTATTATCTATAAATTTATAATATAAAGATTTCAAAAAACAGAATTAGTGTGTCAAATATCTTTCGTAAAAAAATATTTAATCAATATAACTGCATGTGTTTTTTAATTATTCAATAAAAAACAAACAATCTTTTTGTAAAATTCGTATTCTTGTATATAGGGTATAACAAGTGACTAAAACATTGTTTTTTCTTTGCTTACCTAAGTTTTTAATCAATTCCATTTAGATTTGAAGTCCAATCAATTATTAATAGCAATTATTTTTTTATCAATTATTGGTTGTAGTAAAAAGCATGAACAAACGACATTAAATATTCCTTCTAAAAATAAATTAAAACTATCTTCATTAAAAGACACTAATATAGATAAATCAAACGCTTTAGATGTAATTAAATATACTATAGAGCAATTAGATAACACAAATGGACTTTCCAACAGTTCTGTAAATACTATTTTTCAAGATTCTGAAAATTTGTTATGGATTGGCACTTGGGATGGATTGAACAGATACGATGGTCATAGTTTTAAGATTTTCAGACCTGAATTGAATAATGAAAACAGTCTTACCAATCAAGTAATCCTTAAAATTAATGAAGATAATACTGGACATATTTGGGTGTTGACCGTGCATGGCTTAAATAGATATGACAAAAAATCAAACACGTTTAATAGATATTATTTTTCCAGAAAAGACAAACCTCCTTTTTCTGAATCAGAATTCAATATGGCCCTAGACAATTCCAAAATGGTCTTTTGTGCAGTTAAAGACTGGGGAATTGGATATTTTAATGGTGACAGTTTTCAATTATTGGAAATCAAAAATCTACCTAGTCATGCTGTTAATAAAATGACTTTCTCACAAAACGGCGAATTACTTTTACTATTAGATAACAATGACCTTTATTTCTTGAAAATAAAGACCAATACGGAAGGAGCAAAAGTAGTTTCTAAAGTTGAAAGGATTTTAACAGGTGTAAGAGACTTTGATGTTCTATCTCAAAACAAAATGTGTTTCATTACTCTTTCTGGCAATCTTATTTTGTATTCTTTTAATGACAAAATAGAAAAGAAAATAGATGAAAACAACATTAGTAAAGTTGTGTCTAGAACTAAAGATGGCCTCTTGCTATATAATGATTCAGGCTATTTTATCATTGATAGTTTAGGAAAAACACTAAATAATACATGGACCAAGAAACTTAAAAACCAAAAAATAACAACCTTGTTGCAAGGCACTGAAAATGTTATTTGGACAGGAACAGATGGCGATGGCCTTTTTAAAATGTACCCACAAAAAAAAGTGTTTAATTTAGTTTCTAAAGCCCAAATACCTGAAATAGATGGAGGTATTGTAAGAGCATTTTTAGAAGTAAACGGAAATTCATTTTGGGTAGGAACAAAAGGGAAAGGTTTGTTTTGTTTTCCTTCAAAATTCTATTTAAATACCGATGAGCCATTAACATATCAAAACTACAATGAAAGTAATAGTTCAGTCAACAATGCGGTGTTTTCCCTTTGTGAGGGTCAGGACGACCTGGTTTTTGTTGGTACTGATGGTGCAGGAATCAATGTTTTTGATTTAAAAAAATCAAAACTTCTTGGTTGGCCTGATATTATTGGAAGTGAAGAATGCTCATATTTTAAGTCTACTTATGCAATGTATCAAGATGAGAACGGGTTCATTTGGTTAGGAACGAATGGTTATGGAATGATCCGTTTTAAAATTTCACGTTATGGGGAAAAATTAAAAATAACTGACTTTAAGCAATATTTAGCTGAGAACGAGGCAAAGGAATCTTTAAGCAGCAATATTATTTTTTCCATAATACCAAAAAACAATAATGAGCTTTGGATAGGAACTAGGTTAGGTGGATTGAATCTTTTCAACAAGGTAACAAGTACATTTAAAACATTCAAAAACAAAAAAAACGATCCTCAAAGCTTGTCAAACAACGATATTTTATGTCTTCATACCGATTCAGCAAAAAGACTTTGGATAGGAACTAGCTTTGGTTTAAATGTACTGGAAGGATTTAATAGCGGTGAAGAGCCTATATTTAAAAACTTTACTGTAAAAGAAGGTCTTCCAAACAATACGGTGCACGGGATTGTTTCAGATACAGAATCCAATCTTTGGATAAGCACAAATTTCGGGTTATCTAATTTTGTTTTCAAAGAATCAAAGTTCATTAATTATAGTAAAAATGAGGGTTTACAGAACAATGAATTTGCAGACGGTGCTTTTTATCAAAATGATAATTCGGATTTCATTTTTATGGGAGGAATAAAGGGGTTTAATTATTTTCTACCTTCAAAAATAGAAGAATCCCAAGTTGTACCGGACATTCTTATTGATAAAATTAGTGGTCAAAATCGAGAAACTCCATACTATCAAGGATTGGTTGTATCCCCAAACTCAAAAACATTTCCTTCCATAGTTTTACAGCACAATCAAAACTTTTTTGATGTAGAATTGGCAGCTTTAACATATATAAACAGTGAAAAATGTCAATATGCTTATAAGCTTAGCAATTTTGATCAAAATTGGAATTCCATCAGCAACAGAAAAATTATCTCTTTTACCAATGTACCAAAAGGATCGTATGCTTTATGGATTAAATGGTCCAATAGTGATGGTATTTGGAGCAACCCCGTTCATGCTATCGATATTGAAATCAAACCTGTTTATTGGCAATCAAATTTGGCAATGTTTATTTACGCTATTTTGTTGTTTCTTTTTCTGCTGTTTGTCTGGAGCTATTTTAATAAACAATATAAATTAAGACAAACCATTCTTTTCCAAAAGCAAGAGGAGGAAATTCATCAAAACAGACTGACGTTTTTTACAAATATTGCCCACGAATTTCAAACACCTCTAACCTTAATAGTAGGACCAGTACAAAAGCTTGCAGAATCTGAAAACATAGGTGAGCGAAGTAAGAAGTTTATAAACATGATCCAGAGAAACTCTTCTAGGCTTCTTTTTTTGACACAACAATTACTTGAATTTAGAAAGGCTGAATATGATTATTTGGAAGTTACCGTAAAGCAGTTTGATTTGGTTAATTTAATTGAGCAAATAGCGGAGCTGTTTGATGAATGGGCTTTAGATAAAAATATTGAGTATGATTTAGAATTGCCAACAGAATTAATAGGCTGGTACGATAAGGACAAAATTGAAAAAATAATTTTCAACCTGTTGTCCAATGCGTTTAAATATACACCTAAAGATGGTCGTATTAAATTGGAGTTCAATATAGAGGGTGATGAATCAAAGATACTATCTATTAAAGTATCCAATACAGGAAAGGGAATTTCCAAAGAAAAACTTGACTCTTTATTTGATAGATTTTTCTTGACTGAAACAGGAGAAAAATCAGAAACAGATTTATTTAGAACTGGGATTGGGTTGGCGTATATTAAAAAACTGGTAACTGTGTTGAGGGGAGACATTGATGTGTCGAGCAAACCAAATAAAGCAACTGTTTTTTCAATTATGGTTCCATGCAGTAAGGAATCATTTAAAAGCAAGGAAATTGATACGGAGGAAAGCCAGGTTTTAATTTCTGATTACCTTAAGAATATACTTGATGAAAGTCCAAATGATTCAGAGGTTGTATTAAATAAAATGTCATCACTTGAAGCTTTTTTAGAGCAACGTAAAGTGATACTGATTGTTGAAGATGAAAGAGAGATACAATTGTTTTTAAATGAATTATTAAAAGAAAATTACAAAATCATTATTGCAAATAATGGCTTGGAAGCCATTGAAAAGATGAAAAGTAACCTTCCCGATATCATTATCAGTGATGTTATGATGCCTGTAATGGATGGCATAGAGTTTTGCAAAAAAGTTAAAAGCGATGATAGAACCTGTCATATACCTGTTATAATGCTGACTGCTAAAAGCTCTATTTTACACCGTATTGAAGGACTTGAGAGTGGAGCGAACTCATATATTCCAAAACCATTCCATCCAGAGCACATTCTTATCAGGGTTAAAAAACTTTTACAAGAACGGGAGCTTATTTTAAAGCATTTGGCTCAAGATACTCTTATTGAAAATATTAAAGACCTTGAATTACATAATGACGATAAGGAATTGTTAAGAAATGTTATCGATTTAATTCGTAATAACATAGAAAATGACAATCTGCAAAGCTCGTTTATTGAAGAAAATCTAGGGATTAGTAATTCACAATTATATAGAAAAATTAAACAAAATTTTGGTTTTTCTCCAGGAGATCTAATTCGAACCATAAGGCTACAGTATGCAGCCGAACTATTGAAAAAAAGCAATTTTACCGTCTCAGAGATTTGTTATCGATCAGGTTTTAATAACCGATCTTATTTTTATAGGGAGTTCAAAAAAATGTATGATCAAACCCCTAAAAATTATCAAATCAAAAATAATTCAGGCATAAATCAAGAATAACTCATTTTAATTGTCTTAAAAAGAGGCTGTTAACAGTTAGTGTACATTTTTGACGACATAGTGTACACTATTTGTCGTACTCTCAATCTATATTTATCATCAGATTTTCAAATCAGATTTGATAACATATTAACTCACTAAACTAATTAATATCATGAAAACAAGTACTCAAATTATTAATCAATTTAATTCTCTTTTATTATGAAAAGGCGCATTATATATAACCTTTATTTTATAGGGTTTATGTTATTTGGAAGTGCGTTAAATGCACAAACCGTAACGGGAATTGTAACAGATAACAATGGACCCATACCTGGGGTAAATGTTATTATAAAAGGAACATCGTCAGGGACAGCAACTGATTTTGATGGCAATTATACGTTAGACAATGTTGCAACTAATTCTGTCCTTGTTTTTAGTATGATAGGCTATTCAACACAGGAAGTCAATTTTAACGGACAATCCCAAATTAATATCACGTTATTAGAAGATATGCAGGCATTAGATGAGGTAGTGCTTGTGGGATATTCATCAAGAAAGAAGTCAACTTTAACAGGGGCGGTTTCTGTTGTAGATATGGGAGATCTTGAAAAAACAAGGGTCGTAAATGTTACCCAAGCTTTGCAAGGACAAATTGCAGGGGTACAGGTAACATCTAGTACGGGGGCTCCTGGTGATCCTATTGAAGTGCGTATTCGTGGGTTAGGAACTATTGGTGACAACAACCCATTATATGTGGTCGATGGGATTCCAACCAGAGATATAAATTTTTTAAACCAAGCCGATATAAAATCAATGACTGTTTTAAAAGATGCCTCTGCAGCCGCTATATACGGTTCAAGAGCTTCGGGTGGTGTAGTATTAATTACAACAAAAAGTGGAAATGAGGGGAAAATATCTTTTGATGTAAACTATTTTACAGGACTGCATTATGCCTCTAACTTACCAAATATGCTGAATGCAGAACAATACATGAATACTGTTGAAAAGGCATGGAATAATTCTGATAGAACGGGAACTAATCCTTACACTGCAGACAAAGGTAGAGCTGATTTTTCCAATACTGATTGGCTGGATGAATTATTTGAAACTGGAAAATCACAAAACTTGCAATTTACGGCAAGTGGTGGAAGTGATAAAGTTCAATTTTTAATGTCATTAGGCTATTATGGTCAAGACGGTATTGTCATATTTGATAATGATAAATACAAAAGGTTAAGTTATAGAACCAATCTTAATGTTGATTTAACGGATCGGTTGAAAATTGGAACCAATCTTCAGTTAACTTATGCCACACAAGATAAATTATCTTCAAAAGGTGATGCGCCTGGAATTATTAGACATGCGTTGCTAAGACCACCAGTTATTGGGGTGTATAAAGATGTTAATGACCCTACATATTCTCAAAGAGATCCTTTTACAGATTTGCCTTTTTATGTGAATAATGATAGAGATAATGGTGGCTGGGAAAGTGATAAATACGAATGGTCACAAAATCCGATTGCATTGGCTTATTTTACAGATGATGTAAGAAAGGATTTTAGAACATTTGGAAACATATATGCCGAATATTCTTTTTTAAAGGATAAAGAACTGACTTTTAGAACTAATGTTGGTGTTGATTTGTCATTTATTCATAACAAAACGTTTAATGAGAATTTCGGAGATGATGATGGCGGTGGAAATGCTACCGATCAAGGATTAGGAAGACAAAATCGTCCAAATAATTTAAGTGAAGAGAGAGGCGAAGCACGTACCATCACGTTTAATAATACATTAAATTATGTAAAGACGTTCAGTGACAAACATGATATCAGTGCTTTGATAGGAATGGAGTACATTGATAATTACAGCTCTTCAATTGGAGCGAGCAGAGCGCGTTTTGATAATACAGATAGTACCTTTAGATATATTGATTATGGTGCTACAGAAGCCGATTTATGGAATGGTGGAAGTGCCTCAGAATGGGCTTTGCTTTCTTACTTTGGTTCAGCATCCTATGTGTTTGATAGCAAATATATGGTTACTGCCAATATGAGGGCAGATGCATCTTCAAGATTTTCAGAAAAAAACCGATGGGGCTATTTCCCTTCAATTTCTGCTGGATGGAAAATTTCTGATGAAGCCTTTTTAAAAGATGTGAAGTGGTTATCAAATTTAAAGCTAAGAGCAGGTTGGGGTAAATTAGGAAATCAAGAGATTGACAACTATGCCTTTTTAACTTTAATTAGTCAAACAGATGGAAAGGTTGTTGTAAACCGATATGGAAACGAAGATTTAAAATGGGAAAGTTCAGAATCAACAAACATTGGTTTTGATGCAGGTTTCTTAAACAACAAATTGACTTTTTCGGCGGAATATTATGTGAAAAACACATCAGATATTCTATTGCCAATTGGTTTGCCAAGTATTGTTGGAGATGTTTCCCCTACCATTGTAAATGCTGGAGAAGTAAGCAACAAAGGGTTTGAGTTTTCTTTAAACTATAGAGAGTCAAGCAAAGAATTCCAATACAGCATAAACGCAAACTTAGGAACTGTAGTAAACAATGTTGAGAAATTACATCCTAATGTTCCAAACCTTGTTGGGGAAGTTACAAGAACACAAGTTGGTCAACCGCTTAACGCATATTACGGTTATAAAATGATTGGAATTTATCAAAATCAAACAGAAATTGACAGTCATTTAAGTGGAACCTTAAACCCTAGTGTAAAACCAGGGGATATTAAATTTGAAGACATAAATAATGATGGAATTATCAATTCTGATGATAGGAAATTCCTTGGAAGCTCCATACCAGATTTAACGTATGGAATTTCGTTTTCATCATCGTATAAGAACTTTGACTTTTCTTTCCTTTTTCAAGGGGTAGAAGGTGTTGATAGATATAACGACTCTAAGAAAATATTAGATTATGATACGCGTCCATTTAATTATACAACCAACATTTTAGGTGCTTGGGACGGAGAAGGAACCAGTAACACAATTCCTAGAGTCGCTTTTGAAGATAATGGAAGTAGTAAAGTGTCAAGTATTTTTGTTGAAGATGCTTCTTACTTACGTCTTAAAAATGTTGAGTTGGGATATACCATCAATGGTATTACGGGAGTTCAAAATATCCGTCTTTATGTCTCTGGTCAAAATTTATTTACAGCAACAAAATATACCGGTATGGATCCTGAATCAACAGATTTAATGGATAGAGGAACGTATCCTTCATCATCGTCCGTTTTGTTCGGTTTAAATGTTAAATTTTAAAAGCATTACTTATGAAAAATATATATAATAGTTTAATAGCAATATGTATCGTTACAATATTTGTAAGTTGTAATGATGAGCTAACCAAAGAGCCTATAGGCCTTCTTACTTTAGATCAAATCGATACAACTCCAACGATAACAACGCTTGAGTCTTCTGTAAGTTCATCCTACCAACTTCTTGCTAGCACCTTGAATCTTATCGGTGAATGGAATTGGGATGGAGGAGCTGTTCTTAGAAATGATTTTATTTTACAAGACATTGCGGCTAATGATATGAACAAGAAATGGAATCCAGATGGCGATCAAGCTTGGATGGATGAATTGAGTGCTTTTAGTTTTACACCAGATAATGGCGCTTTTAACGGAATTTGGCTTTATGATTATGAAGGAATTAACAGGATAAACTTGGCCATAAGTTATTTAACCAATCCTGAAGTAACACAGGAAGTTGGTATTGCTGATGCCCGTAAGAATCAATTATTAGGGGAGGCTTATTTTTTACGAGCTTTTTATTATTTTGATTTAGTAAATAATTTTGGTGATGTGCCACTTTTAACCGTTCCATTAAAATCATTTGAAGAAGCTTTTGATGTTGCGGTAAGAGTGCCTTCTACAGAAATTTGGATACAGATAAATTCAGATTTAACAGAAGCAAAAACGCTATTACCAAATGTAAAATACCCTGATCCATCAGAGCCATGGAGAGCTTCAAAAGGAGCCGTCATTGCATTACAAGCTAAAGCTGCTTTATTTAATAAAGATTGGACATCAGTAATTAGTTTAGTAAACGAATTAGATGCCCTTGGTTTTTATAGTTTAAACGCTAATTATTTTGATAGTTTTGATGTAACCAAAGAGTTTGTAGACAACGAAGTTATTTTTGCTTACGATCATGTATCAGATCAAAACCCTAGAAAAGGTAATGGTTTGTGCGCTTTAATAGGCTGGGGCTTTATAGCGCCAAATGAGGACTTTATTAATGCTTTTGAGCCTAATGACCCTAGGCTATTATATACCGTAGATGTAGCCAATCAAAATGTTTCAAAATTATTGGGCAATACCGTTGGTGACTACAAAGGAAATGATGATGCACCAAGTAACAAAATTTATATCCGTTATGCCGATGTATTACTTTGGAAAGCAGAGGCTCTTAACGAAACAGGAGATTATCCTGGAGCTATTGCAATTATAAATCAAGTTAGAACAAGGGCAAGAACGACTCCCACTGCAGACGGCTCTATGGTTCCTATAGGGACTTTAGCAGATAGACCAAGTTCAACAGATCCAGCTCAAATAAAAGGATGGTTGATGTCTGAAAGACGGGTTGAATTAGGTTTTGAGTCTCAAAGATTTAATGATCTAAAAAGATGGGGAACTGCTAAATCTGTTTTAACAGGTCTAGGAAAGAATTTTCAAGACAAAAATTACTTATATCCAATTCCACAGGGAGAAGTTGATAAGTCAGGAGGAACCATTACTCAAAATCCTGATTATTAATTAGCCTTTCAAAATAGTTAATTTTTGAGTTTAGTTTATTTGTTTAAGGAGAAGTAGTTAGTAGTTTACTACTTCTCTTTTAATCAAAAATCATGTGGCTTTATCTTTTTAAATGAACCTTAACTTATTTAAGAGTAGTTATAACTATAGGATTAAGAAATAATTATAATAAATACAAATGTGATAACATGATATTTTTGTTTAGAATAAGTACGTATCTTTTAATTATGTTGCTTTTCGTATTTGCTTCATGCAATGACAGTAACACCTCTTTTCCTGATAAGGAACCGGTAGAAATAATTTCAAATCCTGATATTGAAGTTATCCCTTCTGATCCACTGCCAAATGGTGCTATAAATTTTAGCCATTTCAACCATCTTTATAATGAGATTAATTTTAATGGGAAAAAAGTTGGGATCATTCATATCTACAGTGAATATCCAAATTATGCGTATGCCATTGAACCAAAAGAGGGCTTTACCTGCGTAGATGATGTGTCAAGGACCATTGTGATGTTAACCAAATATTTAGAATTATATGGTGATGATGACATAGCATTGGAAAAGCTTAAAAACCTTACTGAGTTTGTTTTACAGATGCAAAACCAAAATGGATATTTTAATAATTTTATATGGAATGATTTTACTATAAACACTACCTACCAAACATCAATTGCAGTTCTTGGTTGGTGGTCATTTAGAGCGTTATGGGCCATAGAGTCTGCATATCCCTTTTTGAAATCTGATGGAGATATGGCCAATAGAATAGCAACGGCTTCAGAAAAATTGATAACAAATATTAAAAGAGACCTTCCAACATCTTATTTAACTACTGAAATTATTAATACAGTAGAATTGCCAACATGGCTGCCTGGAAAATCAGCAGCTGATCAATCAGCTATATTAATTCTGGGATTGTTGAATAATTATATACGAACTGGAGATAATGATTCTAAAATATTAATAGACCATCTAGCCAAAGGTATTATCCTTATGCAAAAGGGTGATGCTGAAAATTATCCGTATGGTGCTTTCTTAAGTTCTGAGAATTTATGGCATGCATGGGGAAACAATCAAGCTTATGCACTATTAAGAGCAGGTCAAGCTTTTAATAATCAAGACTATATTGATAGT
The DNA here is from genome assembly GCA_050300615.1 of Flavobacteriaceae bacterium. Taxonomy (GTDB): domain Bacteria; phylum Bacteroidota; class Bacteroidia; order Flavobacteriales; family Flavobacteriaceae; genus Yeosuana. Next base: position 21,672 of record JBNKYB010000073.1, read on the forward strand.
GCTCTATTGGAAATAGAAAATTTTTATCCTTGGATGTTGCAAAATGGATTTGCTGAAGCTTTTTGGATACATAAAGTAGATACTGATTTTGTTGAAGTAGAGAGGAATAAGTATCCTCAAATAGCCTATGGAGTTAGACCTATGCTTTGGGCAACCATCGAAGCCTATCGTTATTCAAATGATGATAAATATTTGGATATAGCTAATGAACTAGGATTGTGGCTGTCTGGTAAAAATGATGCTAATAAAGCTATGTATAACCCAAGTACAGGAGTCTGTTTTGATGGTATTACTGGTTTAAATGAAGTCAATAAAAACTCAGGGGCAGAATCAACTTTAGAAATGTTACTCATGCTATTGGAAATAGAAAAAACAAAATAGCGAACCATTATAAATTTAAATTTTTATGAAAGACATATCAAAAAGAAGCAGTCAAAATCCGCTTTTGTCACCAAAAGATTTAAATCCCAGTAATAAAAACATGATTATTGAATGTTTACTTAATCCTGGGGTATTTGAATTTAAAGGAAAAACAGGACTTCTAGTGCGTGTAGCTGAGCGAACTGTTCAAAAAGAAGGATTGTTGTCTGTGCCTATATATAATTCTATCGGTAAAGTTGAAATTTTACATTTTAACCTTGATGACCCAAAACTGGATGCTTCAGATGCTAGGGTTATCAATTATGATGGAAAGGACTATTTAACAACGATATCGCATTTGAGATTACTTTTTAGTGATGATGGTGTAACCTTTAAAGAAGACAAGGCGTATCTGTCACTTTTTGGTGAAGGAGACTATGAATCCTATGGCATAGAAGATTGTCGAGTTTCAAAAATAAAGGACACCTATTATTTGACCTATACTATGGTTTCCGATAATGGTGTAGGCGTAGGATTGAGAACAACAAAGGATTGGAAAACTTTTGAAAAAAAAGGAATGATTTTTAGTCCTCATAATAAAGACTGTGCCATTTTTGAGGAGAAAATAAACGATAAATATTTCGCTCTGCATAGACCAAGTAGTCCAGAATTAGGTGGAAATTATATATGGTTAGCTGAGTCGCCAGATGGTGTTCATTGGGGCAATCATAAATGCATTGCTAAAACCCGAGAAAATGAATTTGATAGTAAACGTCTTGGAGCGGGAGCAGCCCCCATAAAAACAGATAGAGGCTGGTTGGCGATTTATCATGGAGCAACAGAAAAACATCGATATTGCCTAGGGGCATTGCTGTTGGATTTGAATGAACCGTCTAAAGTCATTGCACGTTCTGAAGACCCCATTATGGAACCAATAGCCACTTATGAACAAACCGGTTTTTTTGGGAATGTGGTTTTTACTAATGGACATATAGTTGATGGAGATACTATTAAAATGTACTACGGAGCATCAGATGAACATGTTTGTTCAGCTAGCTTTTCAATTAACCAAATATTAAAAACACTAAGACAATCATGTTAGATTTAGCAAAAGTAGGATGGAAAGATTTTACAAGAAGTGCAAAAATATTGATCATTACCAATGTTATTTACGCCTTTGTTTTACCCGTAATAGACATTTTTGTAGCATCCTATATTATGCGGAATTCCAATGATCCTTCTAAAGTAATTTTTTATCAAATGGCCATTTATACCGGGATACCCATTACCTTTTTTATTAATGGCTTTTTGTTGAATAGAATTAATATCAAGCGATTATTCTCTTTAGGCATGTTATTAAGTGGAATTTCTATGGTTTTTATGATGTCCTTAAAAGAAATAAATTATTTTGGACTAGTAGGAGCAGGTTTAATAATGGGAATGTCCTTTGGGCTGTATTGGGCTAATAGAGATTATTTGGTATTGGCAACGACCAAAGATAGGACAAGAAATTTTTACTATGGATTGGAAACGTTTTTCTATACTATCATAGCCGCTGTGGTACCGGTCATGATTGGATGGTACCTAATGAATGGTAATGGCTCTACAAATGCAGGTGTAAACTCGGGATATAAAGTAGTTACTGCAATTGTTTTTGTTATCACAATAATTGCCTCAATAGTATTTCATTTTGGAAAATATGAAAAACCCAAAAGCGAGAAGTTTCTTTATTTTAAATTTCATAAACTCTGGAAGAAAATGCTTCAATTAGCCTTGTTAAAAGGGTTGGCTCAAGGGTTTATTGTAACTGCACCGGCAATGCTGATGATGAAGTTTTTTCATTCTGAAGGCGCATTGGGTACGGCTATATCCATTGGTGCTGTAATTGCTGCTGTGATTATGCTCATTCTTGGAAAATATTCAAAACCAAAACACCGGCTAATTATTTTTAGTGTTGGTTTAATAGCTTTCTTTTTGGCTTCCTTTTTTAATGGATTACTGTTTAATTCCGTTGGGGTTATTATATTTATGTTTTTGTTATTGGTGGCCAGACCGGTTCTTGATATCTCATATTTTCCTATTCAACTTAAAGTTATTGATGTCCTGTCTAAAATTGAAAACAGAAACGAGTTCTCTTATATTTTGAACCATGAATTTGGATTGTTTGTAGGAAGATTAATTGGAGCAAGTACGTTTTTAGTGATTGCGTTTTTTATAAACGCAGACATTGCATTAAGATATGCGTTATTGATTATTGGCGTACTTCAATTACTTTCCATAATTATTGCTAAACAACTTTTAAAACAACAAGAAAAATTAGAAAATGAAAATGCATAGAATTAATTATGTAATGGTTTTGTTGGTTTGCATAGGTATTAATTCCTGTACTACCAAACATTCTAAATTTGTTATTGTAAACCCAATCGGTCAGATGCAATTGAGCCGTATTGACTCAATGCCAAATTTACCCAAGCCATTTAAAATAATAGGTTTTAAAAGTTTAGCAAAAGGATTTGATTCTTTGGTTTTTGATGATACCCAAACAGGTGACTATTGGCCATTAATATGGAAAGATGATTCTCGTAAAAATTTCAATCAGGAGACCTTTGGAATATACACCGCAATGGGAGACTTAAGGCAAGGAGCAGAGCATAACAACGGTATTTTTCATGAATCGTTAGCAACCATAGGCTCTGTTTTTGGAGCAACGCTTGTAGGTATTGATAAGTCAAATCAAAACGGAAAAAATTATGTTTCCATGTTGAAGAATTATTTTAATTCTGATACCAATTGGAATATTGTGATGAATAATACATGTCCTGAGGTAGCATTGCTGGGTGGAGGTTATGCAAGGGATTGGTGGTATGATGTATACCCAAACGTACTATTTTATGGGCTTGCAAATTTTTATCCTGAAGAAAAAGATTTTTTAAAAATTATGCGTTCAGTGGCTGATAAATTTTATGAAGCAGATTCTGTTATGGCAGGAAACTATGCACATTCCTATTTTGATTATGCAAAACTAGAGCCTAAAGATAATTGGATTTGTAAGCAACAAGATGCAGCGGCAGGTCACGCTTATGTGCTGTATTCAGCCTATCAAAAATTTCAAGATCCAAAATATTTACAAGGAGCAAAATCGTCATTAGAAGCGCTTTTGGCACAGACAGATAATAGGTTTTATGAAATATTGATGCCTTTTGGAGCTTATGTGGCGGCACGGTTAAATGCTGAAGAAGGAACAAATTATGATTACAGTAAAATTCTTAATTGGACGTTTAATGGGACACCAGAATGTAGAGAAGGATGGGGTGTTTTAGTTGGCAATTGGAATGGATATGACGTATCTGGAATTGTAGGAAGTACTGTAGATCACGGTGGTTTTGGGTTTTTAATGAATACTTATGACGCTATGTGGCCATTAGTGCCCATGGTTAGGTATGATCAAAGATACGCCAGTGCTATTGGGAAGTGGATGCTGAATGCGAGTAATGCCTTGAAATTTTTCTATCCTTATGAAATGCCTGACGAACACCAAACCATTCCAGAACAAAAACAATATACCAAAGGCGTGATAGCTTATGAAGGACTCATCAAAAAATCTCATTTTGAAAAATATGAACATTTGCAAGCACCTGTAGCCATAGGCGATGGCCCTCATTGGGTAAAAGGAAATCCAGATGTGTCCCAATTTAGCGTTTATGGAAGTGGACATGTGGGAATTGCAGGGGCTATTATTTCAAGAACAAATGTTGAAAACATTCTTCAATTAAATGTATTGGCAACTGATTTTTATCGGGATGATGCATTTCCTTCTTTTTTATATTATAATCCTAATTCAGAAGCAAAAGAAGTCACGATTTCTGTAGGTGAAAAGCATTTGAAAATTTATGATGCCATAAAAAGAGCATTTATAGCTGAAAATGTAAAAAATAATGTCACGTTTACCATCGCTAAAGAACAGGCTTCGCTATTAGTATGGGTTCCTCAAGATGCTGTTATATCTGAAAAGGGCGGCAAATTATATGCAGATGATGTTATAATAGATTATAGGTATTCTTCTGCAAAGTAATACATTAAGAAATGACTGAATTATATAAAAAAATCAGAACGATACTTCTGATTCAACTGTTCTATTTCATTGGAACCATTGGATGGAGTCAAAATGTTAATCTAAAAGTAGTTGGAAATACTGAATCGGGTTTTTACGTAGATATTTATAGCGGAAACCAATTGTTAATTCATAACACAGAAGAATTTAAACTTAAAGTCTCCAATCTGGATTTAAGTGAAACAACCGAAATCAACGATTGGAAAGGGTCAGAATGGACAGGAAATGAAACCTTTGTAAAGCTATCAAAAGAGACTTACTTATCGGATTTTGACTTAAACTTGTCAATTACCGTAACCTATGAAGTCGTAAACTCCAATGTGATTAAAAAGAGCATTGATTTGTTTCAGTCGGGCATGCCATCGCTATATTATACTATAGAGGAAAATTTTAAGCCTGCTGAAACACCTATCAAATATGTCACTTTTGAGCATGATAATTTTCCGGGAGGTTTTGTCCATGAAATGTTTCCATCTGCTGGTTTTGTGACACCCAATAATCAATTGGTTGGTGTTCTAATGGACGCAGGATACAAAAACCATTATACGCGTACGACGCGTCGCAGGTTTAACGGTCATGGTGGCGGTTTTGTGGGAATGAGACAATTGCCAGATTCTGAATTGGTTTCAGTTGCTAGCTTAGAAGAAAGAGCAAAAGGACAACGATATATCCAACAGAAATTTGGAGAAATGTATAACCTGGATGCTGGGAAAGAAATAACATTGAAAATTAGTGATGACTTTCAAAAAGTTGGAGCTGTTGAAATTAAAAAGCAATCGGGACTAATTTCGCTTAATTGTAAACCTTCAAACCGTTCAGGTTTTGAAATAATAGCGCCTTTTAAAGACCAAAAGACATATACCATTTCGTTTCTTTCTAAAGGGAATTCTCCCATAGCTCTCAAGCTTTTCAGAATTAAAAATGGGCACAAAACCATTGAGTTGGAAGATGGCATCAAATACATTGATCAATTTCCCATAAAAGAAAATGAATGGACGCTTTTTAAAGGAAGTATTCTAGTGCCTTATATTGAAAATGATAGTGTGTCCATGTTTTTAGGAACACAGTCAGGAAAAGAAGCTACCATACAAATTAAAGACTTGAAAATTGTAGAAAACCAGTCTCTAAAACAGCCTTACAACAGAATGGATATGGGTGAAAAGGTTCCCAAAACAAGTTATTTGTTTGTAGAACCTTGGACCAATCATCATGATTTTGTGGTGTCTTCCCAATCACGACTTGCCGAAGGAAAAGGATTTAAAGGATCTTTGATAGAAAAAATGTTGTACGCAAACTTCAACATGTTAACATGGATCACATCAATTAATGATTTTACCCCTTTGAATGTTCCCAACATGAACTACGCGCCGGATATGTATAATAGGGATTCGTTTTTTAGCATAGTTTCCAGTTATAATAAAGCATTGAATTTAAAAATATGGGAACAATGGGCTAAAACCCAAAACGCTAATGGCGCCGTGGCAACCATTATAACGCCTTATATGGGAACCATAGAATGTAAGGACAATGAGGCTACTATTCAATTTTTAATCTGGGCTATGATGAATAAAAGACGCTATGGAGTTACCTTGCCTAAAGACAAAATCGATAAAGCGGTAAATTATGTTTTAAATGAATTTGATGATGACCGAGATGGTATCTGTAAATCACATTTTACATTAAGTCAAGTCGATATAAATAAGTATGAACCTAAAACTGATAAACTGGCCGTTAATCAAGGCATGTTTGCTATTGCGCTAAAAACCATTAAGGAATTGGGGTATGAAGTATCTGATGTATATATTGAAAAAGCCGAATCTGCCTATCTAGATTTTTATGATGTACAAAGAAAACATATGTTGTTCGATAGGGATTTTCCAGATGTGATAACAATGACGGATTTAGAACCAGAATTTTTCTCTTTATGGTTGTTTAATAAACCGATGCTGACCGATGAAATGGTTATCAATCATTTAGAGCAAATACCGATATTGAATAAAGTTCCAAATTCACCACACCCAGAATATGGCACAACTGCGCCTGTTTGTGTTCGATTGGATAAGAGTGAAAAAGGATATTCCTATTTAACTCCAGATTATCAGCCTTTCAGGGAGTTTGGAGAAGCAAGCTATAAAGATGGCACAAGAGATGGCTTCTATTATAATGGTGGGAGCTGGATGAGACCAGAATACTGTGGATATGTAGTTGGGCTGAGGCATGGATGGGACAAGGCAAAAGCATTGATGGAGAATAGGGCATGGGCAGAAATCAATCTAAATCCAAAATGGCCGTATAGTAAAGAGTTTATTCCAACAAAATGGACCACAACAGATACCTGGTGGGAATCAACCCGAGGACTGTGTTGGAACGTGTTTATACTCATGGCAGATGAAGTAGGGGGACTTCGTACACCTGATATGGATCCTGATTTCAAGAAATAAAATTTAACTTTTTTTGTAGTCTTGATTCAAGTTCAAAATAATTTTAAAAATGAAATTCTTAAAACCAGCATTATTAATTTTGATTGTTTGTTGCATCACTTCTTGCAAAACTGAAAAAGATGGAAATAAGGAAAGAACCTGGTGGAAAGAATCGGTGTTCTATGAAATTTATATGCCCAGTTACAAAGACAGTAATGGAGATGGTTATAGTGATTTTAAAGGGCTAACCTCAAAGTTGGATTATATTCAAAGCCTAGGAGTTAAAGGCATTTGGTTAACGCCTTTTTTACAATCGCCGAAAGTAGATAATGGGTATGATGTTTCAGATTATTATAAAATCGATTCCACTTATGGAAGTTTAGAAGATTTTAAAATATTCTTGAAAGAGGCTCATAAAAGAAGCATAAAAATAATCATGGATTTGGTAGTTAACCATACATCAACTGAATCAAAATGGTTTCAAGAGGCCAAAAAATCCAAAGACAATCCTTATAGAGATTATTATATATGGAAAGGCAATCCCAACAACTGGGAATCTTTTTTCGGAGGTTCTGCTTGGGAGTTTGACAGCATAACCAGTCAA
>JBNKYB010000074.1:0-3010 GCA_050300615.1 Flavobacteriaceae bacterium
ACACCGTACCTACTGGCCACCAGTTCAAAGACCTGAAACATGGTTTGAAATGATTTTTGGGCCAACACCGAAAGTGGAAACAGTTCCTCGATACATTTACGAAAGTAAAGAAGAAGGTTTTTATAATTTCTATATTGAAAATTATAAAAATATTTACTTTTTACCTGACTGGCTTTCGGAGTTTATTCAAGTTAGATTACATATTTGTTTAGACATCACTGTTCTAGAAACGATTCGTGAAGTTTTTTTTGTTGGGCTTATGGTTTACTCACAAATTGTAATTTTACGAATCGCTTTGTCTTGGTTTATTTATATTAATCCTTACACTGTTCCATGGTGTTATATAGCCGCTGCTGTTGATTGGACAGAAGATGTCTTACAAGGAATTGTGCCAGCTATCCTTGGAGTTAATATTACAGGGAGTGTGTTTTTAGGCATTCTTGGAGTTATAGCCGATAGCTTAAATCATTTGGTATTTACAATGCCTTTTTTACCTAGTGAAGGGGAAGAAGCCAAATTGCTCATTAATGAACAAATGAAAAATGTTTTAGTCTTTCATTATTTACCAATTTTGTGGTATCGCTATCCAATTCCAAATGATATCAGAGAATTCTGGTATAATCAGCGACCAGATATTTTAGAGTATATGGAAAAAGCTTATCAAAACTTAGATATTCAATTTTTACCTGATAATATCGTGTCACAATTAAATCAGGAAAAACTAACATCTTCTGTTTCTAGTTCTGTGGTGGATTTAGAGAATAATTTAAATCATATGGTTTCCACAGAATGGTTATCCAAAAATGATTTGATTCCTACGGATCTATTTTTAACAAAGCTTCATTTTTTGACTGATTATTTAACTACGTTTTTCCTTCCGTAGTTTTGAGTCACCGTCACCAATTTTCTTTTCTAGATGGAAACAAACGTTCTGTTTTGCTCCTTCTAGAAAATACCGTCGAGGTTTAGGGGCCTGACAATTTTATCGCATTATATAACTAAGCGAGCCAGTTTGAGAAAGATTAGAAATGATATTTTTCTAACTTTTATTCTCTAGGTCTTTGAAAAAGTAGATGTTTTCATGATTGATGATACACGGACTCAAGGTGATAAAACTTCGTTTAAAAACATGTTTGAAGCAATTGAACGAATAAAAAATGGTTATATAGTATCAACTATGTACGGTAGATATGCGGAAGCAATGTATCTTCGTCCACAAATTATATTTTGTACAAATCGAGAGATATTTGGCTATTTAAAAAGTTTATCAAGAGATCAATGGTATCATATGAAAATTACAGAAGATCACAAACTCCTGAAATTAGGCTGGACAGACGCAAATTTCTGGGACAGTGTGTTTGATTCAACTGCGAGTAAAGAACCCAGAGTTGAAAAAAATGAGAGAACAAATGGGGATTTGTTTTTCTCAGACATTTTTGATGAAGCTAGCAACACATAATAATTATACATTATTTTGTTGTTAATTTCAATCGCATCCTAAAAGGTTAAAGGTTGCGTCTTTTACAACAGTTGGTCCACACGTACAGATAAGTGTTGCCGCTGCTTTTAAAGCATCTATACACCATTGTCTAGCTTCTGGACGTGCAGCTTTCTGGATTGCTTGTCGTGCTTCAAGTTCACGACCTTGTTTGACTTTATTACATATCGAAGAGATTAAGCCTGCGTCAAGCTCATTATGGCCCATTGGCTCACACTGCTTAATTTGGTGAACAACATCGGCAGATTGGGTCACTTGCGCATCAGTATAACCATCATTAGGTTTTACTCCAAAGAATCTTTTTGATAATCGTTGTCCAATAGTAATACCAGTTTCTGCAAATAAGACACCCCATTTAATTTGGGTCAAATTCCAAGATAATATAAACATTTTTAAATCTCCTAAAAGTTATTCAAAATCAGTATCGGGGTAATCATTATTTTGATCAGCACTTTTCATAGCTTGTTGGCTAATAGCAATCCTGATCAATTTTGATGCCAGGCTAACAGATAAAACTCCAATAATGGAAAAATATAAGGACAATTTCAAAAACATCGGGGGATTAACCTTGAGTAAAGTCTTTTCAAAAGAAGCAGTTTTAGCTTATACTAGTAAGCAAGAAACAAGGCAGTCAGCAACTGTTTATTGCGGGAGAAAAGAAATGTTTAGTACTGAAATTCAAGCGCTTTGTAATAAAGAATGGCAAAGAGACGCTTTTGAATTTATGAAAAGCGTTAAATACAATGATGATTTCCCAGATGTTGACCGTCTTCGAAAACGTTCAATTTATTGGATAGAAGATAGCAAAGGTGGTTCAGGTAAGTCAGAATTTTTACAGTGGCTGCGAGCAGGTCAAAAGGATTTAGTTTGTCGATTGCTGCCAATCGATTCAGTTGACCGATTGGTTCATGCAGTGACAGAAATTTCGAAACATAAGATAGTATTAGTTATTGATGAATCCGCCAGATAAATGAGAAGCTTTCTATGGACTACTCTGTTCATCAATCACGAAATCACTTTTCTTAATTTAATAACTACAGAGATTGATTTTACAATATTTCTTCTTTGAAATGAAAGATATATCATTTTGACAAGTATGGAGGTTGTTCAAGGATTTTATGCTACTTTTTTCTCTTTTCTTAGAATTAGTTATCGAAGAGGCTCTCTTGATTTGATTGAGTGCTCAGTTTTTCAAATTAGTAATCTTTTCAAAGAACTTAAATGTTTTAGAGTTTGAATTTACCATAAAAATCCCAATAATTTTTAATTTTTGTCAGTTGTTTCTCCAATATTAGATACTCTAAACTTATAAGACTATTCTAGTAAAAAATATCTTTTAAAGGAAATTAAATTAAAAACAAGATAACTCCTTCTTCCGGGCTTTCAATAGTAATCTATAATTCAACTTTATTAAAACACTTTTACAAGTAATTGAAACAAATTTAAGGAAATTTTAAGAGAGTTTGATCCTGGCTCAGGATGAACGCTGGCGGTATGCCTTACACATGCAAG
>JBNKYB010000075.1:0-15828 GCA_050300615.1 Flavobacteriaceae bacterium
TGCTGTTTTAGGACTTTAATAGTTTATTTTAATAAAAAAGGGAGTATTTATAAATACTCCCTTTTTTATTAAAATAAACTATTAAAGTCCTAAAACAGCAACACCTTGATTAAAAACAACATCAACAGGAATATTGGCAGATCTTAACCTGTCAAGATCTGCTTGTAATGATTTAGTAACAATTCCTTTTTCAGAAACTAATTTAGCAACACCTTCATAATCTCCATTTCCCTGAAGAGTTAAAATAAGATTAGACAAATCTTTCATAGCGGCTTCCATTTTATCAAAATTAACTTTATAAGTTCCATCCTCATTTCTGCTAAACGCCCCTTTCTCTTTAAAATAATTAAATCGAATCATATTAGCAATTCCATGGGCATCTGATGCTCCAAAACGAACCGAACGAAAGATACCCGCCATAAACGTTACCATATTGTCCTTAAAATCATTTGTCAATTCTCCTTTAAGATTAAGTTGTTGAACCATATATAATCCTAAAATATCAGCTTTTCCTTCTTCTAAAGCACTTGCATATTGTTGAAGTGCTGTTCTCACGGTTCCTTTACCATTTATCGTGTTTTTTATTCCTAAACCATGAGCAACTTCATGAAACATGGTGTTGGCAAAAAAAGCATCAAATGTAATATGTTTAAGTTGACTTGAATCTATTAAAACATCTGCTATTGGAACCATTATTTTATCAAACTTTGCCTTCATAGCATTTTTAAGCTGAACTCGACGTGTCCCTTTTTTTAGCTGTACTTCTTCATCATTAGGCAAATTAATAGCGATTGTTTTACCACCAGAATTAGCTTCTCCAGCATAATAAACCACATCATATGCGTTTAAGTCACTATCTGTTCCTGGAGTTTCTTGTTTATATGCATCATCAACAGGAAGTCCTTTTTGAAGTTCTGGTAAGTATGATGTAAAATGAGCTAAGCGATCACTCCAATCTTGATCCTTAATTAACACATAAGCTTCATGAGCTGCTTTATTACCAAAAAGTTGATCTTCATAAGTTTCTATAGGGCCAATAACAATATCTAGCACATTGGTTTTCATATCCATCCACGCAAAATCGCTTGCTTGATAATCATCATCTAATACAGCTTGCGCTCTTAATTCAAGATATGTTTTCAATCCTTCATTATCTGCTAATTTTGATGCTTCTAAAAGCAACTTAGACACTTCGGCAACTTGTTGCTCAAATTGTTTGTGATATGGTATAGAATACAAATTCCCATTTTCATCTCGACGAACAAAACTGTAAAGACTCGATTTACCTTTAAAACTTGACGCGTTAAATTCTTCTTTAGTCATGTCTACTGGATAAAAGTTAGCTCCAGCTGGTTTCTCGCCGACACCTTTAACAAAAGGCTTATCTGCTTTTAATCTATCCCATGGGCCATAATTAATTTCCACAAATTCTTTTGTATCCTTATCATCAATACGCTTTAATAAAGAATCTTTATCCCCATAGGTTTCATACCAAAATAAATCATTCATTATATTGGAAGCCTTAATTAAAATAGGAATCATTTTTCGTTGATTATCTGTTAGCTTACTTAAATCAGAAGTCAACGTTACAGGTACGTATTCATTAATGTTTTTCTGCATAGTGGTTAAAGCTACTTCTTTATTAGAAATTTCTTTTTTTTCTTTTTTACAAGAGACTAATAACACTAAAAGTGTCAACATAAAAGTTATATTTTTCATTACGTTTTTTGTTTCTATAAAAGTACTAAATCATAATTTATAAAAACAATTAACCAAATGAAAAAGCCAGTAATTTAAGATTACTGGCTTTTTCAAACTAACTAAACTAACTAAACTAACTTATGAAAAAAATTTAACTTATCTTTTAATAGAACTATAGTGTTCTGTTGTATCTACTTTTACTTTTAAAGGAAGTGCTTTAGGTCTTCCGTAAACTGAATTAAAATATGATAAATCAAAAAAAACGATTGTTGTTATAACATCTTTGATTGCTCTCAAAAACCTTGTTTTAAATAGTGTCATAATGATTTATCAATTAATTTCTTATACAAATAGACAACAAAATCCCCAAACAATTGTGGCTGTTTAGAAATGTTTAACACCAAAATTTCAAACTTTATATCTTCTTTAAGATATCACTCTAGTTATGTTAAAATTTTAAGAGCTTTTGTTAGGTTTAGATGCTTATACAAGCTTAATTTTTGTAAACACCACTAAAACAATTTTCTCATAATATTTAGTTAAAACAACTATCTCATTTAAACCTTTTTTAAATAAACATGTCCTACTTACAACTTTAAATAATATTCAAAATGAAAAAATTAGTATTAATAGCAATAGCATTTATAGCTATTCAAGCAACTTCACAAAACGCGAATCAACGTCCTAATAAAGAACGTGGAAATAGAATGGAACGATTTAGTGATATGACTCCAGAAGAAATGGCGACCCTGCAAACTAAGAAAATGACTTTGCATTTAGATTTGAATGAATCTCAACAGCGTGCTATTCAAAAATTAAACTTACAAAATGCCACTGAAAGAAAAGCAAGAATGGAAGCTCGCAAAGCAAAAAGGGGCAATGGGAACATGCAAAAACCTTCAAAAGAAGAACGTTTAAAAATGATGAATAAGGTACTTGATCATAAAATTGCCATGAAAGCCAAAATGAAAGATATTCTAAACGCCGACCAATATACCAAATGGGAAAAATACCAAGAAAGGATGCAAGGAAGACACAAAAAAATGGCTATGCAAAACGGCATGAAAGGAAAACAGAAAAAGAATAAATATTAGTTTGTTTAGTTAGTTAATTGATTTTAGATTGATTTTAAAAACGCATTTCCGAATTTTGGAAATGCGTTTTTATTTATTATAATGTCATAGCCACTTTGTTAACTGCAGCTATGGTTTCATCTAAATCTGAATAAGTTAAAGCGTCTGTAATAAACCATGTTTCAAAAGCACTTGGTGCAATATAAATGTCTTCGTTAAGCATACCATGGAAAAACTTTTTAAACGTTTCATTATTTCCATTCGCTGATGTCTTAAAATCTACAACGGCATCTTTTGCAAAATGAATAGAAATCATAGACCCTACTCTATTTATGGTATGTGTAATATTATTATCATTTAAAACTTTGGCAAATCCTTTACGAAGGTATTCTGTTTTCTCTTCCAATCTTATAAAAATATCTGAATCTGTATTTAAAGCTTCCAGCATAGCTAATCCTGCTGCCATAGCTAATGGATTACCACTTAAAGTTCCTGCTTGATACACAGGCCCTAGTGGTGCTAAATGATTCATTATTTCTTCTCTGGCTGCAAATGCACCAACAGGTAATCCTCCTCCAATAACTTTTCCAAAACAAACTATATCGGCATTGATGTTAAAAAGCTCTTGGGCACCTCCTTTAGCCAACCTAAAACCGGTCATAACCTCATCAAAAATGAGTAAAATATCATTGGTGTCACAAAGGCTTCTCAATGCTTGTAAAAAACCTTCTTTTGGTGGAATACATCCCATATTTCCAGCTACAGGTTCAATTATAATACAGGCAATTTCACCTTTATTAGCTTCAACAAGTTCTTTAACATTGTCAATATCGTTATAGGTTGCAAGCAAGGTATCTTTAGCAGTTCCTACTGTAACTCCTGGGCTATTAGGTGTTCCAAACGTTGTAGCACCACTACCGGCTTGTATTAAAAACGAATCACTATGTCCGTGGTAGCATCCTGCAAACTTGATAATTTTATCTTTACCAGAAAACCCTCTAGCTAATCTTACAGCACTCATACAAGCCTCTGTTCCTGAATTAACAAAACGAATTTTATCAATTCCCGGCACCATTGAAACTGCTAATTCTGCAATTTGCGTTTCTATTTCTGTTGGCATTCCAAAAGAAGTTCCCTTTTTAGCTTTTTCTACCACAGCATTTACAACAGGCTCATAAGCATGTCCAAGAATCATGGGCCCCCAAGAATTTATATAATCAATAAGTCTATTACCATCTTCATCATATAAATATGCTCCTTTTGCTTCTTTCACAAAAATAGGTGTTCCGCCAACAGCTTTAAAAGCTCTTACTGGTGAATTGACACCTCCTGGAATAACTTTTTCTGCTTGTGCAAATAAGGCACTACTTCTTTTGTAAATCATTCTAATAGTATATTTTAATTATTTTATTATCAATTTTTGTCCAATGCTAACAGTTGTGCCATTTAAATCATTAAGCACTTGTAAAGCTTCTACCGTTGTATGATATTTTTTTGATATCGAGTATAAAGTATCACCTTGTTCCACTATGTAAGTGATGCTTACTACAGCTCCCGCATTATCTTGTAATTCTTGACTGTTATTAAGTTCTTGTTTGTCTGAAGACTTTACTCGCAGCTCTTGTCCAATACTAATGGTATTACCTGTTAAACCATTTAACTCTTTAAGTTCTTTTAAAGACATGTTATACTTTTTTGAAATGGAATATAAGGTTTCACCTTGTTCTACTATATAGCTATTGCTAGCAGATACTTGATTAGGTTCGTTTTCCTGTGAGGAGACAATCATTGTATCTGTTGTATTTTGTTTTTCTGGTGACTTGATTACATTAACAGTGACATTCTTCTTTGGAGAAACATTCTCAATCACATCTGTACCATCATTGTTTTCATCAACTGCTGATATATTTGTATTCCTTTTATTTTTATGATCTAGAACTTCATCATCAAGTTTATACAACTCATACCGCTTAATCAATGTTATAAGTTTGTCTGGATATTTTCTATCGGTAGCATATCCTGCTGCTTTTAATCCTTTAGCCCAACCTTTATAATCGTCTATATCCAACTTAAATAAGTTAGCATAACGCTTTCTTGTAGACAAAAACAACGAATGGTCTCTATACGAATATTTAGCATCCTTATATTTTCTAAAACATTCTTGAGCTTTGTCGTCATCATGATACACTTTTGCTCCAGTCCAATCATGACATTTTATTCCAAAATGATTATTGGCTTCGACCGAAAGTCGTCCTCTACCTGAATTTGATTCTAGTATCCCTTGCGCTAATGTAATACTCGCTGGTATTTTATATAATCGCATTTCTTGCTGTGCTATAGCGCTATACCTAGCAAGGTATTGCTCGGTTGATGTAATCTTTGCAGACCCTATTGTATTTATCTTTCCATTAGTTATATCTGGTGACTCTATTGGTTTTTGACCAATTACAACATGTTCTGTTTTAGAATGACGCTTTCTAGCTTTTGATTTTCTTGATCCGCAATTAAAAACTAAACTGCTTAAAAACAATATCAGGACTATTCTTTTAATTATTCTACTCAATTATTGGTAATTTTTTTTGTTTTAAAATCTTGTTCATCCCACTTATGCCTTGCAAACCTCCCGTATGAATGGCCAAAATTTTTGATCCTTTGGAAAAATAGCCTTTTTCTAATAAGTCAAAAATACCAAACATCATCTTTCCTGTATACACCGGATCTAACTGAATGTTATTTTTTTGTTTAAACTGATTTATAAAATCAATCAACTCTGTATTTACTTTGGCATAACCTCCAAAATGATACTCTGCAATAAGACTCCAATTTTGCTTGTTTACAAATTTACTAATATCTTCCTTTAAAAAAGAACCTTTTAAAGCAGGAAATCCTAATATTTGTTGACTAGGTTGTGATCCATTTATAAGTCCGGAAATAGTGCCTCCTGTTCCTACAGCAGAACACACATAATCAAAATCAGCATCTTCTTCTGTTAATATTTCTTCACAACCTTTAATAGCTAAGGCATTAGTACCTCCTTCTGGTAACAAGTAAAAATCACCGAACTCTTCTTTTAATGTTTCAACAAATTCCGGTTTGTGCTTTGTTCTAAATAGTGTTCTTGATATAAACTTAAACTGCATCCCACAAGTTTCTGCAAATGATAACGTAGGATTATCTTTAATCTTATCTCTCAACTCATCACCTCTTATAATGCCAATAGTTTTAAATCCAAATTCCTTCCCTGCAAATGCTGCTGCTGCAATATGATTGGAATAGGCGCCTCCAAAGGTTAGTAATGTTTTAAAATTTAATCTTCTAGCTTCTTCAATATTATATTTTAACTTTCTGTATTTATTACCAGAAATGAATGGGTGAATCTCATCTTCACGCTTTAAAAGCAACTCTGCACCATACTTCTTAGGTAAACTAATAGTCTGGTTAACACTTTTATTTAGCTTGAAAATCATAGTTGCGAAGATACTTTAAAAATTTCCAAAACCCTTTTTCATTTAAGTAGTTTAAGTTGGATTCATTCTGATATGCTTCTCGCTCAAAAGATATATTACGATAAGCCATATTCCACTTTTTATAATAAAGCAATCGAATTAAAAACTCAATTCCATACCAAATAAAGAATGGTATAATTAAAAGTTGTAACTGTTGATTTAAATGGATTTTTTCATGATTTATAAAAACATTATTCATTTTAAATTTTTTATGTTTTAAAAACATAAAAGGATATATAGTTAATCCAACATACCTTTTTGGAACTAAATATTTAGAACATATAATCATAAAAATAAGCTTTCAAAAATCAATCCAAATTACATTATCTTTGTTTATATATGAAAAAAATTGTTCCCATTGAAGAAGGTGATTACTATTTAACACCCGAAGGTTATCGTTGTTTTACAGAACAATACCACTTAAAACGTGGCTATTGTTGCGAAAATAATTGTAGGCATTGCCCTTATGGTTACAACGCTAAAAGAGGAAAAAATTATTAATCAATAAAAGCTAACATGTTTTTTTTAACTTAATTAAGACTAGCATATTACAAAGTTAAACAACTTAATATTGGTATGATTCTTGATGCCTAAAAACATAAAGCATTGGATTAATATTTTTTCTATCTTAAGGAAAGTCAAAGATTTATAATTTGGCTTAAAAAGAATATTAAGCTATAATTTCTTAAATTAGTTAAAACCATAAAAAAAATGAAAATGAAAAGACTCTTAAACTTAGTACCCCTTTTAGCGATACTATTAGTGGTTACATCCTGCACCTCTGTTAGAGTTGCGGCTGATTATGACAGGAATGCAAACTTTAACAATTACAAAACATTTGCTTTCTTTAAAACAGGTATTGACAAAGCAGAAATAAGCGATTTAGATAAACGCAGAATCCTTCGTGCTATTGAATCTGAATTATTAGCAAAAGGATATACTAAATCTGATAAACCGGACTTATTAGTAAGTCTTTTTACAAAATCAAACCAACGTGTAGACGTTTATAACAACTACTGGGGTTATGGCGGCTGGGGCTGGGGAGGATTCGGTCCAGGCTGGGGCTGGGGTTGGAATCAACCTAATGTTTCTACATCTACCGAAGGTACTTTATACATAGACCTTATTGATGCCAATAAAAAAGAACTTGTTTGGCAAGGAATGGGAACGGGTTACCTATCGAAAAATTTGGATAAAAAAGAAGAACGCATCAAAGAATTTGTTGCAGAAATAATGAAAAAATATCCACCAGAAATGGTAAAATAATTTGCTTTCATTGAATAAAACATGAAAAAACATCTATTAGAAAAAATAGGACAAGTATTTCGGTTTTTAAAAAGTTCAATATTTTTAATATCTTAGAAATAAAAATTCTAAGTCATGAGAAATTCAAATAGAATAGAAGCGGCATTAAAAAAGTTATACGTTGCTTTTCATGAAGACCAATTGCATCCAGAATGTTGTAAGCAATGTGCTGTTGGTAACATATTGGACAATAATGATAGTTGGAAACACCTTTCTGACCATCATGGAGCTATCGAATTAAATTATGTTGGAAACGTGCATGAAAGTCTTGGACGTAAGTTTAATGGCTATTCTCCACTCGAACTAATGAAAATTGAAGCTACTTTTTTAAATGCTTGTGGTTATAAGTTGCCACTTCATCATAAAAACAAAAAACCAGTAAACCCAACTGATAAAGATGTTTTGTTTAAAGGATTGTGTGCTGTAGTAAAATTTCTTTGTGAGCTTGACAATATCCCCGATGCTATGGATTATACAAAATTGTTTAAATACGAAAAGCAAAAAAAGGAATTGGTAGCATAGCACTAGCCCAAATAAATTAAAAAAAGTTATTTAATACTTACAAAAAAAGCCAACGTTTAAAAACGTTGGCTTTTTTTAGTTCGGTTATTTTGATTATCCACCAAAGTCATCAAAACGGATATTTTCATCTGGAATACCAAAATCTTCACCCATTTTTTGAACAGCTTGATTCATTAACGGAGGACCACAGAAATACAATTCAATATCCTCTGGTGTTTCATGATGATTTAAATAATTATCAATTACACAATTATGTATAAACCCTACAAAGCCATCTCCAGGAGCATCAATATTCTCTTTTACTTTCCAATTATCTTCTGGAAGCGGTTCTGATAAAGCTAAATAAAACTTAAAGTTTGGAAACTCTTTTTCTAGTTCACGGAAGTGTTCTAAATAGAACAATTCACGTTTAGAACGTCCACCATACCAATAAGTTACTTTTCTACCTGTTTTCAAGGTTTTGAATAAATGATATAAGTGTGAACGCATTGGAGCCATACCTGCACCACCACCAACATATAACATTTCTGCATCAGACTCATTAATAAAGAATTCACCGTAAGGACCAGAAATAGTTACTTTATCTCCTTTCTTTCTTGAGAAAATATAAGACGAAGCAATACCTGGATTCACATCCATCCAACCACCTTTGGCTCGATCAAAAGGAGGGGTAGCAATACGTACATTCAACATAATTTCTCTACCTTCAGCTGGATAAGAAGCCATAGAATACGCACGCTCAACCGTTTCGTTGTTCTTCATTACTAATGGCCATAACTTAAACTTATCCCATTCATCTTGAAATTTATCTGGTGTTTCATGTTCTTCAGGATGTGCTGTAATATCTATATCAGAATACTTAACTTCACATTCTGGAATTTCAATTTGTATGTATCCACCAGCTTTATAATTCATATCTTCTGGAATTTCAACAACAAACTCTTTAATAAAAGATGCTACATTATAGTTTCTAACAACCGTAGCTTCCCATTTTTTTATACCAAACACTTCTTCTGGAATAGTGATATTCATGTCTTGCTTTACTTTAACTTGACATGCTAAACGAGCCCCATGTTGCAATTCCTTTCTAGTAAAATGAGGAGTTTCTGTAGGCAAGGCTTCTCCTCCACCAGACAATACATGACATTCACATTGAATACATGTTCCACCGCCACCACATGCCGATGGTAAAAATATTTTTTTATTTCCTAAGGTTGATAACAACGATCCGCCTGAGGCTACCTCGATTTCTTTTTCGCCATTAATTGTTATTTTAACAGGACCAGATGGTGATAATTTTTGTTTTACAACCAATAGCAAAACAACCAATAACAATGTAATGATTAAAAAAGTAGCTACTGTTGCTACTATGGTTCCTAATGTACTTACGGCTAAAATCATGTTACTCATTTACTTTTATGTTGTTAGCTAACACTTTTTCTTTTGCATTCTTATCTGAACTCTCAATACCGTTAGGTGTTGCTGTGTTAGACTCTTCTATTTGCATCGCAGTTTTTTGCTCTTCTTTAGGTTTTTCATCTCCACCGGTTAACATACCTCCAAAACTCATAAAACCTATCGCCATTAAACCTGTAATAATAAATGTGATTCCTAATCCTCTTAATGGAGCAGGTACATTTGAATATCTAATCTTCTCACGAATAGCAGCAATAGAAAGAATAGCTAAAAACCATCCAATCCCTGAACCTACACCGTAAACAGTTGCTAATCCTAACGTAGGAATCTCTCGTGACTGCATAAATAAAGATCCTCCTAATATGGCACAGTTAACTGCAATAAGTGGCAAGAAAATCCCTAATGAATTATATAATGAAGGTGAAAATTTTTCAACTACAATTTCAACTAACTGTACCATGGTAGCAATGGTAGCTATAAACATGATAAATGATAAGAAACTCAAATCATAATCTGCATATTCTTCTCCTAGCCATGATAAAGCACCAGGCTGTAATAAGTAATGATCTAACAACCAGTTTAAAGGTACTGTAATTAACATTACAAAGATAACAGCAGCTCCAAGCCCTACAGCAGTTGATACTTTTTTAGATACAGCAAGGAAAGAACACATCCCTAAGAATGTGGCAAATACCATGTTATCTATAAATATTGATTTTAAAAATAATTCTAAATGTTCCATATATTTTGGTTTTAGTTGTTTGTTTTTAGTTTTTGGTATTTCTATCAACCAAAAACCATCAACTATAAACTATTTAATGATCTTCAATTAATGCTTTATTTCTACTACGTTGTACCCAAATAATGATTCCTACAACTATCAGGGCCATTGGTGATAATAACATAAACCCGTTATTCTCATAACCTAAAGCATATAGTCCTGTTTTTTCAATAGGGTCTCCTAATACTTTAAATCCTAACAAGGTACCTGAGCCCAATAACTCTCTAAAAAAACCAACGATTACCAATATTATAGCATAACCAGCAGCGTTTCCTATACCATCAAGGAATGATCGCCACGGACCGTTTGCTAATGCAAAAGCCTCAAAACGTCCCATAATGATACAGTTTGTAATAATTAATCCAACGAAAACGGATAAGGTTTTACTTAACTGGTACGAATATGCTTTTAAAACTAAATCGACTATAATTACAAGTGCAGCTACAACTACTAATTGAACAATAATTCTGATTTTTGAAGGAATGATATTTCTCATTAATGAGATAACCACATTACCAATTGCTAATACCGCCATAACCGATAGCCCCATTACAATAGATGCTTTTAACTCGGCTGTAATTGCTAAGGCTGAACAAATACCCAACACTTGGATGGTAATTGGATTATTATCAGCTAATGGATCTAATATTAATTTACTGTCTTTTTTTGATAAAAGTCCCATATTCTAATTCTTTAATGTTTTAAGATAAGGAATATACATACCTACTCCTTTTTTAATCATTGCGGTTACTCCATTACTCGTTATTGTAGCTCCAGCCAACGCGTCTATTTCATGGTCATCTTTATCTTCGTTTTTAGGATCGTTATTACCTTTTGTAACGTCTATTCCTACAAAAGAATTTCCGTTCATAATTTCTTCCCCTTTGAAATCGTCCATAAAAAATCTCTGATTGATATTGGCTCCTAATCCAGGTGTTTCTCCTTTATGATCAAAGTACACACCGTCTACAATTAAGTTTTTATCAACAGCCATATAACCCCAAATAGCATCCCATAATCCTTTTCCTCTCATAGGTATAATATAGAATGTTTGTCCGTCTTTCTCTCCTATAAATAATGGCAATCTTCTTGTGTAATTTGGATCCGCAGCCTTTGCTTCTTCTTTTTTCAAGTCAATCAAATAGGCATTATTATCTTCAATAACCTTATCTCCTTCTATAACTAATTGCTTTTTGATATATTTTGAAAACACGCTAGCTACTTCGTTAGTTGGAATAAAGTTTACACTTCCGTCTTCATTATCATTAACACCCATAGCATATAATATGTTCTGTTGTATCTCTAGGCGTTTATTTTCAGTAATTTTTGGTTTCAAGGCTTCTGATGCATAAGCCAACAAAGCACCAACAACCAATACCATACCTATGGCAAATAATATTGTATAAGAATTTTTATCTGTTCTATTTTCCATCATTAAGCAGTTTTAACTTTTAAACGCTTTAGTCTTTGTTTTATATTTCCTTTAACCACGTAATGATCAATGGTTGGTGCAAAAACATTCATTAACAATATTGCTAACATTACACCTTCTGGATAGGCAGGATTGAATACCCGAATTAAGATAGAAAGGAAACCAACAAAAAAGCCATAAATCCACTTTCCTTTATTGGTTTGCGATGCCGTAACAGGATCTGTCGCCATATATACTGTACCAAAAGCAAACCCTCCAATTAGTAAGTGTTCCCAAAAAGGAGTGCTCATTAATCCATAAAACTTACTGCCTTCTGAAATAACATGAACATCAACAAGGTAATTAAAAATAAGTCCCATTAGTAATGCTCCAACTACAGAAGACAACATAATTCTCCAACTTCCAATTTTAGTGAAAATCAAAAACAACCCACCTAATATAATCAACAAGGTTGATGTTTCTCCAATCGAACCGGGTATAAAACCATAAAACATATCCCAAACCGAATATCCTAAATGTCTGCCTTGAGCTAAACTTCCTAATATAGTTTCTCCTGAAATTGCATCAACTTTACCAATACTTTCAACAGCTCCTTGAACCCAAACCTTATCACCACTCATCCATGTTGGATACGCAAAGAACAAAAAGGCTCTTATGGTTAAAGCAGGATTTAATATATTCATTCCTGTTCCTCCAAATACTTCTTTACCAATAACAACACCAAAAGCTACGGCAACTGCTAGCATCCATAATGGAATATCAATTGGCACAATAAGTGGCACAAGCATACCTGTTACTAAGTATCCTTCTTCTACTTCGTGTTTTTTAATAGTTGCGAATAAGAACTCTATTCCTAAACCGACACCATACGACACTATAACCAATGGAATTACTTTCCAAAACCCAAGTGAAAAGTTATCAAGTGTCCAGAATTGACTACTAAAAAAGCCACCTGTTGCTGCATCGATATCTCCTGCTGCTAAATAATGTTGATAACCCGCATTGAACATACCAAATATTAAACAGGGTATTAAAGCTAAAATAACCGTATTCATGGTTCGCTTTAAATCATCTGCTGCTTTTATATGAGTCCCGTTATGGGTTGTATCATTTGGTGTATATAAAAAAGTATGAAACGCACCAAAAGCCGTAGCCATCTTGGTTCCTTTATACTTTTGTTTTAATTTATCTAAGTTATTTTTTAAACCCATTATCCTATTTCTTTAAGCATTAAGTCTAATCCTTTTCTAATAATATCTTGATGTGGTTGCTTAGAAACACATACAAATTCTGTTAAAGCAAAATCTTCGGGTGCAACTTCATACATTCCTAAAGCTTCCATTTCATCCAAATCTTTATACATACAAGATTTTAATATTTGCATAGGATAAATATCCAATGGAAAAACCTCTTCGTAATTACCTGTCACTACAAACGCTCTGTGTTCTCCGTTTGTATTGGTATTTAAATCATATTTTTTGTTTGGAAACAACCAAGAAAAAGTTAAAGCTCTGGTCGTTGAAACTTTATTAAAAACTGGTGTTGTCCAACCAAAAAGCTCGTAATCGTCTCCCTCAGGTATTATTGTAACAGTATTACTGTAATAATCTAAATAACCATCTGGTTTTACTGTTTTACCAGATAAAATATTTCCTGAGATAATTCTAACATGCGCATCTTTTTCGATACCGTGATCATAAATCATAGTTGACAATTCACAACCTAATTTAGTAACAAAATATCTTGGTTTTTCTACAGAAGACCCAACCAAAGCTACAAGTCGTTCTGCATTAAACTTACCTGTTAACAACAACTCACCCATAATCACAAGATCTTGCGGACTTACAGTCCAAACAACCTCTCCTTTGTTAACAGGGTCAATTTTGTTAATTTGTGTACCTACATTACCTGACGGATGTGGGCCAGATACTTTGTGCAAAGTAATCCCTGACAAACCTTCCATTGGTGACTTTCCATGTTTTCCAACAGATACATGAACTTTACCTTTAGTTAATTTACCTAAAGCTGTTACAGCTGCCTGCAATTCCTTTTCTTTACCTTGTAGCGTATAGTTTAAATTAGCCACTAGAGGTGCAGATGCATGCGCTGAAATAAAAATTGCTTTTGGCTCTTTATCTGGCTTCGCTATAACATCATATGGACGTTGTTTTATAAAAGGCCAACATCCAGATGCTAAAAGAAGTGTTTTTACATCTTCGGGTTTGGCTTTTTCCAAATTTAAAATGTCATGCTCCAGATAAGATTCTGTTTTATCAGCTTGAATTTTAATAGATAATATCTTGCGTTTTTCACCTCGTTCAATCTCTATAATTTCACCAGAAACTGGGGAAACAAATTTTACATCTTCATTAGATTTATCGTAAAATACAGGTTCACCTGCTTTTACTTTTGTTCCAACTCTAGAAATTAATTTTGGTATAACGCCGTGGAAATCTTCTGGTCTTAACGTGTAAAAGTTGCTGACAATGGCCTTTTCTGTGGTTTTTTCAGCTTCACCTTTAAGTTTAATGTCTAGACCTTTTTTAATACGAATGTCGTTTGACATATTTTATTTATTGAGATTAGTTGTCTAAAAACGGTGCAAATTTACAAATTAATAATGCAGATTTCATAATAATTAACATAGAAATTTAAGCCCATTTCTATAAGTTCATTTTTAGGTATAAAAATTGATTATATTTACAAAAAAAGCACGTAAAATGCACATTAAGTTTATTTTTATACTTCCTTTAATCTTTGTTTCATGCCTCATTTTTGGTCAAGTTGAAGAAACAAACCCACCTAATTACATAAAAACAATTGGTTTTAAAAGCAATACACCCGAAAGTCAACTCCCTGTTTTAAAACTTGGAGACTATATAGATTTAGAGTTTGATGCTTTAAATGGTAATGAAGATGATTACTATTACACAATTGACTATTTTAATTTTGATTGGACCCCATCTGAGTTAATGAAATCGGAGTATCTTGACGGTATTGACAATCAACGCATCAGAACATACGAAAACTCTTTTAACACTTATCAAATATATTCACACTACAAACTTACTATTCCCAATGAGCAAACAAAACGCCTTAAAGTTTCTGGGAATTATATGATTAATATTTTTAACAATAACAACGAGCTTGTATTCTCTAGAAAATTTATGATTTATGAAGATATGGCCAACGTTGGAGTTAGCATCAAACGAACCCGAGATATCTCTTACATTCAATCCAAACAAAAAGTTGATATTATTATTACACCAAAGGGTTTTCAATTTAACAATCCAAAACAAAATGTGAAAGTTTTGGTTGTTCAAAATAACAACTTAAACACAGCAATATCTAACCTTATTCCTCAATACACTATTGGTAATCAATTGATATATAAGTATGATTCTGAATCGAGTTTTTGGGCTGGCAATGAATATTTATTCTTCGAGAACAAAGATATAAGAGCCGCTAATACAGGCATACAATATATAGAATTAGAAGACTTATATCATAATTATTTATTTACAAATTATTCAAGAGCAAACCGCCCTTACACTTATAACCCAGATATTGATGGTAATTTTTTAATTACAAGCATCGATGCTGATAATCCTGATATTGAAGCGGATTATGTTTGGATCCATTTTTCTTTACTTCCAGATGCAGCCTTTAAAGGGAAATCTATTTATGTTTATGGAAATTACAACAATTACGCTTTAAATGATAGCAATAAAATGGTATATGATGATTACGACAATGTTTATAAATGTGCTATCTTATTGAAACAAGGATTCTATAATTATAAATATGTAGTGGTTGAAAAAGACGGCTCACTTAATGAGGGAGCAGTAAGTGGAAATTTTTATCAAACAGAAAACAACTATAAGGTTATTGCATATTATCGTGATTTAGGCAAGCGATATGATAGAATAGTTGGTTTTGGCGAAGGATCCTCGATTAATATATCCAATTAATCGGAATAATCTAGTATAATTAAATTGAGTTAAAAAAAAACCTTATTTTTGTATCCTAAATACATTGCATATCAATAGATACCATGGTTCAACAAGTAACAAGAGGCATAAAAATTTCGGT
>JBNKYB010000076.1:0-35624 GCA_050300615.1 Flavobacteriaceae bacterium
TGTCAGGCCATAGTATTTGCGCGGAGGGCCTGATGTTGATTCCTCCCATCGATAGTTCAGAAGGCCCGCATTCTTGAGCCGGGTCAGCAATGGGTAAACGGTACCCTCAACCACGAGCAACTTGGCGTCCTTTAGCTGGGAGAGAATCTCTGAAGTATAGGCATCTCCACTTTCGAGAATGGAAAGGATGCAAAACTCAAGAACCCCTTTGCGCATTTGTGCTTTTGTGTTTTCTATCTTCATGTTCTAAAGCGTTTAAATATTGTGAAACTGTTCATTTTTTGATTGATTTATAATTGATTATTTGATGAAATTTATGGTTAACGGATATTCATATAATTCGCCATCTCTCGCTTTTAAACTCGCTTTTATTATAAAAACAAGCTCTAAAATAAATCCAAGTACAGCAAGTCCTCCCATTGCTCCTCCAATGTAAAGTAGGGGAGAAGGTTTTCCAATACTTATATGGAAAGATTCAAATCCATGAAAATCAATAAAATCCATACCATTAAAAATATTGAAAACAAAAAACGGAATACTAATGGTTCCTAAAATAATAGCATATAGTAAAATGCTGATTTGAAAATTAATAGCTTGTTTACCGTGTGCATCTACAAATTCAGATTTTTCTTTATTACTTACCCAAAGGATTATTGGTCCTAGAAAGTTTCCTAACGGAATTATAAACCTGCTAAAGGTTGATAAATGAATAAAGGTTGCGATGTTTTTTTGATGATTGTCTAACATGATTTTAAAAGTATATAATAATATCCTATGCAAATATATGTCTAAAAGAAGGTATTATGTAACGCATAGTACTAAAATTTAACAAAATTTTAACAAATTGAAGTGTCAACTATTTTCAATATTTTAGTGTGAAATAAATAACGAATAATGAAAATAACACCAAGAAAACTAAATGCTTACACTATTTTTAAATTGCCTTCAGCTTTTTTGTGTGGTGTTAGAACAAAATATATTGATGATGAAAAGTGTATTGTAACTGTAAAATATAAATGGATTAATCAAAATCCTTTTAAATCTATGTTTTGGGCGGTACAAGGTATGGCAGCGGAGTTTTCAACTGGTGCTTTAATGATTGGGAAAATACAAGAATCGGGTAAACGTATCTCTATGTTGGTAACCACTAATAAAGCTACCTTTACAAAAAAGGCAACCGGCAAAATTACTTTTAAGTGCAATGATGGACATCTTATAGATGAGGCTATTAAAAAAACGATAGGAACAGGAGAGGGGCAAACTATTTGGATGCAATCTGTAGGTGTTAACGAGGAAGGCATTGTGGTGTCAACCTTTAATTTTGAATGGAGTATTAAAGTGAAAAATAAAAGTTAAAAAATTTAATTTTTACTGTAACAAAAACAGCTTAAGTTTAACATATAGGTAATAATCAATAAAAACTTTAAGATATGAACGCGCACGAAATTGATTATAAGCTATACGGAGAAGAAATGCAATATGTGGAAATAGAACTAGACCCGCAAGAAGGCGTTGTTGCTGAAGCAGGAAGTTTTATGATGATGGACGACGGCATAAAAATGGAAACCATTTTTGGAGATGGTTCTCCTAAAAATGAAGGGTTTTTAGGGTCTATTTTAGGAGCAGGAAAACGTATTCTTACAGGAGAGAGTTTGTTTATGACAGCTTTTTATAATAATCTGGTGGGAAAACGAAAAGTATCATTTGCATCGCCTTATCCTGGAAAAATTATTCCTATTGATTTAACAGAATTTGGAGGTAAATTTATTTGTCAGAAAGATGCTTTTTTGTGCGTGGCCAAAGGTGTAAGCATTGGTATAGAGTTTAGTAAACGTTTGGGACGTGGTCTTTTTGGTGGAGAAGGCTTTATCATGCAAAAGCTTGAAGGAGATGGAATGGCATTTGTGCATGCAGGAGGAACTATGGCTAAGAAGGTTTTACAAGCAGGAGAAACACTTCGTGTTGATACTGGTTGTATAGTAGGCTTCACACAAAATATAGATTATGATATTGAATTTATAGGAGGTATTAAAAATACCATTTTTGGTGGAGAGGGACTCTTTTTTGCAAAATTACAAGGTCCAGGAACTGTTTATGTTCAATCTTTACCATTTAGCAGATTAGCAGGTCGCGTTTTGGCGTCTGCTCCACAAGGTGGTGGAAAAACCAAAGGAGAGGGTAGTATTTTAGGGGGAATAGGAGATTTATTAGATGGAGATAACAGGTTTTAATTGTTAATTTATTTTAAAAAATCATAGACCTATTACTTTTTTTACTAAATTTATGAAGCAAAAATTTTAAAGACTTGCCTATTGAAAATTTTTACTTTTATAATTTTTTATAACCAAAAACCACAATAAATATTATGGCAAGAGCAATGTTAGAGTACACCAAAACTGTTCTTAATAAAGTTAGTTTTGATGCAGCGTTGTTCTGCAAAGAAGTACAAAAGGCAATCGAAAGATTATTACCTTATGAGATTGAAGAACTTAAAATATTTATTCATTCTCTTGTACGGCAGAACCCCGAATTAAATCAATGTTTAGTGTATTTAAAACCTTAATAGAAGAGCGACGTTAGTCGCTCTTTTTTATTTAGGTAATGGGCTAATTATTTCAACATTTTGAAAAGCAATAGCACCTCTAATAATGCCAGAGATAATACCTTGTAATGCTTCAATAATTTGCATTTTTAATTCACTTTTGTGGTATATAATACTTACTTCTCTTGCAGGAGTTGGCTCATTAAAATAATGTAAATTGCCTTTTTCTGAATCCTTAATATCTAGGGTGTGTAAGTATGGTAAAAGAGTCATTCCTAAACCTTCATTAGATAATTTAATTAATGTTTCTATACTACCACTTTCTATTTGAAATTTATCTTCAGTATGAGATTTGAATGTTTTACAAAGATTAATAACACCATCTCTAAAACAGTGGCCATCTTCAAGGAGCAGCATATCATCAAGATCTAATTCAGAAACATCAATCTTTTTACTTTGGTGCAGTCTATGGCTTTTAGGAATATAACTTACAAATGGTTCATAATACAAAACACGTTCTTTAATAAGTTCGTGCTCTAAAGGAGTAGCTACAATAGCGGCATCTAAATGGCCATCAATAATTCTTGAAATAATTTCTTCGGTAGTTAATTCTTCTATTTTAAGCTTAACCTTAGGGTGTCTCTTAATAAATGTTTTTAAAAACATGGGTAATAAGGTAGGCATAATGGTAGGGATAATACCTAGTTTAAATTCACCGCCAATAAACCCTTTTTGTTGGTCTACAATATCTTGAATCCTGTAGGATTCATTAACGATATTCCTGGCTTGAGTTACAATTTTTCTGCCAACATCAGTCAGTTCAATTGGTTTTTTAGTTCGGTCAAAAATTTGAACATCTAATTCATCTTCTAATTTCTGAATTTGCATACTAAGTGTTGGTTGTGTAACAAAGCACTTTTCAGCTGCTTTTGTGAAATTTTGTTGTTCAGCGACAGCTAAAACATAATATAATTGCGTAATAGTCATTTTGTATTGATTTGTACTATAAAGATATAAAAAGCATCAATTAAATCTATGTAAATATGTATTAATAATAGATTAAATTTGTAGTGAATTTAAAAATAATACAAAATGAAACTTAATAGTCTAGGATTAGACCAAGAAAAAACAAAAGATTTAGCTAATGATTTAAATATGTTATTAGCTAATTTCCAAACTTATTATCAAAATTTAAGAGGTATTCACTGGAACATAAAAGGTAAAAGATTTTTTGATTTACATGTGAAATTTGAAGAATTATACACTGATGCAAATATCAAGGTAGATGCTATTGCAGAGCGTATTTTAACACTAGGTGTAACTCCATTACATACATTTGAAGATTACACAGCACATTCAAAAGTACCAGTAGGAAAGAATATCTCACAAGACGATTTAGCCGTTCGATTAATAGTAGATTCTTTAAGTGAATTGCTTAAAATTGAACGTAACATTTTAGATAAATCTGATGAAGTAAATGATGAAGGAACAAACTCTATGATGAGCGACTTTATTACAGAGCAAGAAAAAACCATTTGGATGATGAAAGCTTGGTTAAGCGAAACTGTTTAATTTAGAACAGATTGATTAATAGTTTAGTTAGTTAGTGAAAGAGCGTTTTTAACGCTCTTTTTTTGTTAAAATAAGCCTCTAGATTTTATTTCTAAATATTTATTTATGGTGTCAATCGTTAAATTTTCAGGAGTGGTAAGGATGGAATAGATGCCATACTTTTTTAACTCATTCACAATAAGGCGTTTTTCAAAAGCAAATTTTTCAGCAATCACTTTATCATATACTTGTTGAATAGTTTTTGCTTTATCATTAATTAAACTATTTAATTCTGTGTTTTTAAAGAAAATTACAACCAGTAAATGACTTTTTGCAATGGCTTTCAAATACGGTAATTGTCTTTCTAAACCGCCTAAAGTTTCAAAATTGGTGTATAATAAAATAAGACTTCTGTGATTAAGCTGACGTTTAATACTTCCGTATAACCTGCTAAAATCGCTTTCAAAAAAGTCCGTCTTCATATTATAAAGCGCTTCTAGAATAAGTTGCATTTGAGAGCTTCTCCTTTGTGCAACAATCATATTATCAACCTTTTTTGAGAATGAAAGTACCCCAGCTTTATCGTGTTTTTTTAAAGCAATATTGCTAATAACCAAGGATGCATTTATAGAATAATCTAAAAGGCTTAAACCATTAAAAGGCATTTTCATAACACGTCCTTTATCAATAATAGAATAAACAGGCTGCGATTTTTCATCTTGAAACTGATTAACCATTAATTGATTTTTCTTGGCCGTAGCTTTCCAGTTTATGGTGCGTAAATCGTCTCCCAGCACATACTCTTTTATTTGTTCAAATTCCATGGTATGCCCAAGTCGTCTTACTTTTTTTATGCCATAATCTAATGAGTTTTGGTTAATGTTTAATAATTCAAACTTTTTTAGTTGTTTAAAACTTGGGTAGGTTGG
This sequence comes from Flavobacteriaceae bacterium, assembly GCA_050300615.1. Taxonomy (GTDB): domain Bacteria; phylum Bacteroidota; class Bacteroidia; order Flavobacteriales; family Flavobacteriaceae; genus Yeosuana. Next base: position 5,023 of record JBNKYB010000076.1, read on the forward strand.
CACCATACCTCCTTGATTGAATGTAAATCGTTTTGCTACTAAATTTATTACCGAAGTAGCATATACGTTGAGGTATCCAAAATGGTATTCGCCGCGCTCAGTAGGTTTTAAATAATATGTTAAAGATTTAGATGTTTTAGGAGTAATAGTAGCTTTAAGTTTAAAGTCTCTCATTTGAAATTGCTCAGGAATTTCGTCAATAATTTCTAAAGAGATGGAAATGGGATAGTTATTGTTTATGTGTAATTCAACAGAATTATTATCGCCATTTGAGAACTTATCAGGTAATAGCCTAGTGGCTTCAATTTTATTTTTTCCAATGAAAACAATTAAAAAATCTAAAATGAAAAGGACAATTAGGGCTAAGGTAGAAAGTTGAGCAATGTTGAATAAAATAGGGATAAAATAACTTAAACTAAACAAAACCACGATGCCAATGCCAACATAGAAAAAACGGGGTTGTATGTAGAATGGTTTTATAAGTTTCAATGTTTGTTATAAGTTTATTTTAGTCAATATTTATCTTGGTATCTCAACAGTTTCAATAATCTGAGAAATAACTTGTTTGCTGGTTATACCTTCCATTTCACGCTCAGGAGTCACAATAACACGATGGTGTAGTACGGGAATCGCTGCTCGTTTAATGTCTTCTGGTGTTACAAAATCTCTGCCAGACATAGCAGCAAAGGCTTTACTGGCTTTTAAAATTGCAATGGAAGCTCTAGGCGAAGCACCTAAATATAAAAACGGATTATTTCTGGTGGCAACAATAAGCTCAGCAATGTATTTTAGCAAATGTTCCTCAACTAAAATTTCTGAGACTAAACTTTGATACTTTGAAATTTGTGTAGCGGTTAAAAATGGTGAAATAGCATCTGTTTTAATAGCATCTTTAAGGAGATGCTCTTTTGTTAAGATTTCAATTTCTTCGTCTAAATTTGGATAATCAACATCTATTTTAAACAAAAATCGGTCTAATTGCGCCTCTGGTAATCTATAAGTACCTTCTTGTTCTATAGGGTTTTGCGTAGCTAAAACCATAAAGGGAGTATCTAATTTAAATTTATTACCATCAATAGTTATTTGTTGTTCTTCCATAACTTCAAATAAGGCTGCTTGTGTTTTTGCAGGAGCTCGGTTAATCTCATCTATTAGAACCATGTTGGAGAAAATTGGTCCCTTTTTGAATTCGAATTCAGAGTCTTTAAGATTGAAAATAGAGGTTCCTAAAATATCACTTGGCATTAAATCGGGTGTGAATTGAATTCTACTAAAATCAACACTTAAGGATTTTGCAATTAGTTTGGCGGTGATTGTTTTAGCAACGCCTGGTACCCCTTCAATTAATGAATGACCTTTAGCTAAAAGTGAAGCAATCAACATATCTACCATGTCTGTTTGACCAACAATGACTTTTCCTATTTCTTGCTTAATTTTGATAACACTATTTTGTAATTCAGATACATCTAAACGATTTTGAAATTCTAAATTGGCAGTGTTTTCTTCTGAAACAACTTCATTTTGCGATGTTGTTTCGGGTTTCGGTGAAAAATCACTGTGATGTTCTGGGTCTTTATGTTCTTCTTCCATAATTATTTTGAATAAAAAGCTTCTATATGTTTGTTGAGTATAATGAGGTTATCTTCAAAAAACTCTTTTTTAGATTTTAATAGTTTAATATAATTGATGAGTGTTTTTACATCTTGTTTTTTCTTACCAGTTTTTGAAGCTAATTTTAAAATAAACTCATCATTTAAAACAGAGGTATCTAAATTATAATCAGTTCTAATTTTTTCTAAAAAGTACGTTATTTTTTTATCGATTAGGTTTTTGTGGTCTTGCGTATCAAAATAAAGATTAGATATTGTTTTTACAAAAGCAACGGTTGTATTTGGTAGTGGTTTGATGATTTTAATAATCCGTTGTCTGCGTTTTGCATTAAAAATCACAAATAAAAGAGTGAAAATTAAAGCAGTGTACCACGCCCATTTAAAAGATAGTTGCTTTAAAAACCAACTTAAATTAGATTTTTTTTCGGCATCTGCATAACCCGATTGTATTTTGGTGTACGAATCAAAATAAACATCATTTTCCGGTAGAAAAGACAAAAGGCCTTCTACATATTTATAGCGGTTGTCTTTTAAAATATTATAATTGGTAAATACTTTAGGTTCTAAATGCAGATAGATATGACCTTCTCCAAAGGGTACATCAATAAAGTTAACACGTTTTTCGTCTGTTTTAACATATCCTAAAATGTGATAATTAATAGAATCAAACCTAGAAAAATAATTGACTCCTACATTTTTATCAATGATTGTGCTTTTTAGGTTATTGTTTTCAAAAGACATATAAGATACGCTGTCTTTTTTGCTTAAAGCATAATCAATATCAATACTTAAAGTATCATGGATTTTTTGGCTGAAATAATAATCTGAAATGAAAAGGGTATTTCCTGTATCAACAAATTGCAGTAATTCGTCAATAGATTCGTCTTCTAAATAGTCGGAATTTCCAATAATTATAAAGCTACCTTTAGCTACATGATCGCCATAACCATTTTCAGAATTGGCTTTTAAATAACTTGCAGGTGTATGATAAACAGTTCTTACTGTATCGTTTTTAAAAAGTTTTGGCAGCTCGTTATAAAAAACACTTACACCATAAGGTTTGGTGCTTTTTTCATTGAATGATTCTCTCCAATCAACGGTTTTGGTTCGTTTTACCCCAATAGCTATGGCAGCCGTAACAATTAAGGCAGCAAGAAGAATAAGTATGGGGAGAACTTTTTTCATTATTCTACTTGATTTAATAGTGTTACAAAATTACCTTTTGCTTTTGCGTATTGTTCTGTGTTCAACGGAAACTTGCCATACCAAATGTAATTGTATAAATAAGAAACGTATGAAAATGTAGTGCAGAAAGGTTTAGAGTTAATCTCATTTAAATATTCTGCATTGGTTTTGTCTTCTTCAAATTTAATGTGGTTTTTTATGCTTAATGTTTTTAAAACAAGCAAATAGTAATATCTAATGGCTAATCGGTAATCATGATTGTTTTCGGCATCATTTATAAGCGCATTGATATCTACGTTTTGAATATTATCGGCAGTGATTTCTTCATGGTTATTGAGCTTCTTGCTTTGTTTAGAAGAAAATAAGCCAGTACCTCCTTCGTTTAATAGAATGTAAACTAAATATAAAACAGCTATAATAATAACTAGATAAAAAAACCAACTGAAAGGCCCTAGATTAATAGTAAAATGTTCTCTATCATTCGATTCTTTTAAATGAGGTTTTTCATTGCCTTTATAATCTTCATATTTCCCAGAACCTGAACTTGTGGTTGATACAATCTCTTTTCCTTCATAATTATATTTTTTATCCGAATAATGCTCTTTGAAATTTTGATCAAATGTTCTGATATGTTGTGGGTTTTGTTGAATATTTCCAAAACTATTTTGAATATTAGTGAAGCTTAAGAACAGTAGAAAAATAATATGAATTTTGTATGGTTTCAATTAGCTAAGTAGGTTTTAGGGCTTTGAATTATTTTTTTATGGACTTTAAACGGATAGATTATATAATAAAAACTAATAAAACTAAGGGTGATAACTATAATGCCAACCGATAACCAATTGGGCATGCTATTAGAGTAACGCGTTATAAACCCTTCTAAAAAACCGGCAAAAAATGTAAATGGAAATGTACTGATTAAAATTTTAATGCCAGTTTTTGCCCCCAGTTTAAATGAGGTGTATCTAGAATGTGTGCCCGGAAATAAAATGCTTGCACCAAGAATAAATCCGGCAGCAGCTTCAATAACAATGGCAAAAATTTCCATGGAGCCGTGAATCCAAATACCACGAACACTTTCCCAAAATACATTTTTTTCGTAAAAAAAATACTGGAAAGACCCCAACATAATACAGTTTTTAAATAGAATGTAAATGGTGCCAATCCCACCAAAAACACCTAAAACAAAAGAGATAACGCCTACTTTTAAATTGTTAATAGTGATGCCTATAAAGCTGCCCCAATTACTTCCGCTTTTATAAATAGCAACGGGATCTCCAGCTTCAATGTTTGCAAGCGTTTGGTTTACATAGTTATCTCCTAAAATAGAGCGCACAAACTCACCATCATTGGCAGCTGAAATGACTCCGATAAAAGTAAATGCGAAAAAGATAATAAAGGCAACGTAAATAAATTTACGATATTGGTAGCAAATTAATGGAACTTCGGTTTTCCAAAAAGCGACAATTCTGTTGGTGTCTTCCCGTTTTGTTTTGTAAATTTTTTGAAACGCTTTAGCCGCTAATTGGTTTAAATACTCAATAACCCTACTTTTAGGATAATAGGTTTGTGCGTAGGCTAAATCGTTTATTAAATGTATATATTGTGTGGCAAGTTCATCGGGATCTTTAAAGTCATTATTAAAGATGGCTTTTTCAAAACTTAGCCATTTTTCCTTATTTTGCTTTATGAATGAAACTTCTCTCATATATTTGTTAAAATAAAATATAAAATGTCAGAGTTACAAATTAACACGACCCAAAATGTAAAAATTAAATTCAAGGCTGCTGGAGCAGGAGAGCGCTTGCTAGCTTTTATTATCGATTTAGCTGTTAAAATAGGGTATTTGGTCGTGGTAGCAAATGTTTTTGATGCTTTTAAAAATATGGATCAATGGTCTCAAATAGGTATCAATACTATTCTTAGTTTGCCTGTTATGTTTTATACATTTGCATTAGAATCCTTCTTGCAAGGACAAACTCTTGGTAAGCGGGTACTTAAAATACGAGTTGTTAAAATTGACGGATATCAAGCGTCTATTTCTGATTATGCAGTGCGCTGGTTTTTTAGAATTGTTGATATTTATATTTTTGGTTTAGGTTTTTTTGTGATGATTTTTAATAAAAAAACACAACGTTTGGGAGATATGGCTGCAGGAACTGCTGTTATAGCATTAAAAGATAAGGTAACCATTAACCACACCATTTTAGAGGATTTAAAAGAAGACTATAAACCAACGTACCCCAATGTTATTAAATTGTCTGATAATGATGCAAGAATAATAAAAGATACCTTTACCGTAGCGAGAGCGTCAAGAGATTATCAGACGTTAATAAAACTAAGAAAGAAACTTGTTGAAGTCGTTGACATAAAAGATGTAAAACAAAGAACAGACATTGATTTTATTGATACGATTTTAAAGGATTATAATTATTATACTCAAGATATGTGATTAAAATCACAACTTAAAAATATATGTTTTACACAATAGATATTTTAGGAACCATTGCTTTCGCTATTTCTGGTGTTTTGGTTGCTTTTAACAAACGAATGGATTTGTTTGGAGTTTTAATTATTGCATTTGTTACAGCGGTTGGAGGCGGAACTCTAAGAGATTTACTTATTGGAGATGCTCCAGTTACCTGGATGAAAGATATAACCTATAGCTATGTTGTTATGGCTTCGGCTATTTTTGCAATTGTTTTTAGAAGTAAAATAAACTATTTAAGAACGTCCTTATTTTTATTTGATACCATTGGTATAGGTTTGTATACTTTAGTTGGCATAGAAAAAGGACTTAGCGCAGGACTGCACCCTGTTATTTGTATTGCTTTAGGAACAATGACAGCCAGCTTCGGGGGAGTTATAAGAGATATTTTGTGTAACGAAATCCCTGTGATTTTCAGAAAAGAAATTTATGCCACGGCTTGTATTGCAGGTGGTGTTGTTTATTTTCTATTAATTAAATTGCCAATAGACAGCAATATTATATTTGTAATTTCAGGAATTGTTGTCATTGTAATAAGACTCCTTGCCGTTAAATTTAAAATTAGATTGCCAAACATCTATAGAGATTAATTGATGATTTCAGCTTTTCTAATGTAAACGTTATGCATGGGCCAATCGCCGTCGTCAGTTTTAACAGCAGCTATTTTATCAACCACATCCATGCCCCTAATTACTTTGCCAAAAACCGTGTAATCACCATCTAAAAAATGTGCACCACCATGTTGTTGCACAATAAAAAACTCATAAGGAGACGCTAATTTATAGGGGTTTTCTATATCACTACTAGGCATCGAAATAACGCCGCGTTCGTGTGTGTATCCTCTATCAGTATCTGTTGGCAACAAGTATTTGCCTATTTTATTACGTTTTTTAGCTGTTTTTATATCATCACTATTTCCGCCTTGAATAATATAGTTGTCAATAACTCTGTAAAATTGCGTTCCATTAAAATAGCCTCGTTTTGTTAAATAGATAAAATTTGCTCGGTGGAATTTAGTTTCATTAAACAATAAGATATCAATGGTTCCAAAATCAGTGGTCAAACGCACTTTGTTCTCTTTGTTATGCTTATCATATTCTAAAAAGAATTCCATAGCATTGTGAAGACCATCTAAAACGGGGTAGGTCTTTTTGGCTTCTTCTATAGTGTCTTTAACAACCTGTTTTTGTTCTGTAGTTGTTTGATCTATTTCTACCTTTTTTTTCTTCTTAGAATGTTTATCTTCACAATTCAGAAATAAAATACAAAAACATATTAGCCAAACAAGTCTCATAAATGAATTTTGATGAATTTTTACTATCGATTTCAAAAATAAAAAATATACCGCTTCCAGCCGAAACATCTCAGTTTAAAATGGCACCGCCTTTTAGAAAAGAATTGTTAGAGAAGCATAAAGATTCTGTTAAATATGCGAAAAAAGCGGGAGTTTTAGCCCTTTTTTATCCAGATAAAAACCAGGAAACCAATTTTGTATTGATTCTTAGAAAAACCTACAAAGGAGTACATTCAGCACAAGTGTCGTTTCCAGGAGGAAAACTTGAAGCCACTGATACATCGCTGGAGAATACTGCTGTAAGAGAAACTTTTGAAGAAATTGGAGTGCCAATTTACGATATAAAAGTTGTAACGCCTTTAACCGAGGTTTACATACCGCCTAGCAACTTTTATGTGCAACCTTTTCTTGGAGTTTTAGACAAAAAACCGTCTTTTAAAAAAGAAGAAAGTGAAGTGGAGGATATTCTTGAAATACCATTAAAGCATTTTTTTAGTGAAGATGTAACAGTTTTAAAAAAAGTAGCAACATCGTATAGTGTTGATGTCGAGGTACCTGCCTATTTTTTAAACGGACATGTTGTTTGGGGTGCAACAGCTATGATTTTAAGCGAGGTTAAAGACTTATTAAAACAATTGATGTAATTTATAGTTTTATTACATTTGTAGCCAGCTAACTAATTGAAGACTGATATATGGCGTTGTTTAAAAAAAATCCATTTGGGCATATTCTTATTGTAAAAAAATGGTTAATTAGAATTCTAGGAATCATAACCCATAGACGTTTTAGAGGGTTTAATGAACTACAAATCGAAGGCTCAGAAATTTTTAAAGACTTACCAGATACAAACGTACTTTTTATATCAAATCACCAAACTTATTTTGCCGATGTGGTGGCTATGTTTCACGTGTTTAATGCGAGTTTGAGTGGTCGGGTAGATTCTATAAAAAACGTAGGCTACCTTTGGAATCCTAAGCTTAATATTTATTATGTAGCAGCTAAAGAGACGATGAGAGCCGGGTTATTGCCGAAAATTTTAGCCTATGTGGGTTCGGTAAGTATTGAACGAACCTGGAGAGCAGAGGGAAAGGAAGTCAATAGGCAAGTAAAAATGAGTGATATCTCAAATATAGGTAAAGCTTTAGAGGATGGTTGGGTAATTACTTTTCCTCAAGGAACAACAACTCCTTTTAAACCTATTAGAAAAGGAACGGCGCATATAATTAAACGTTACAAGCCAGTAGTTATTCCAATTGTTATTGATGGATTTAGACGATCATTCGATAAAAAGGGTTTGAGGGTAAAAAAGAAAAATATCCTACAATCTATGGAAATTAAAGCACCGTTAGAGATAGATTACGAAAATGATAGCACCGAAGATATTGTAACTAAAATTGAATATGCTATCGAACAGCACCCTTCTTTTCTAAAAGTTGTTTCAGAGAAAGAATTAGCTGCTTTAGAGGAATTAAATAAACTTCGTAAGTGGTAATTAATCAGTTAATAACTACTAACAATTCCCTTTCAAAAAACATATCAAAATTCTTATTTTGCACTTCACATTTTAAAAAATAATAATTGAAAGTCTGTATTGCAGAAAAACCTAGTGTAGCACGAGAGATAGCATCTGTTTTAGGAGCCAATACCAAGCATGATGGTTATTTTGAAGGTAACGGATATGCGGTAACTTATACGTTTGGACATCTGTGTACACTTATGGAACCCCATGATTATAAGCCGTATTGGAAAAGCTGGGACTTAAACAACCTCCCTATGCTACCAGAAAAGTTTAAAACCAAAGTGGTGTCTAATTCTGGTGTTCAAAAGCAATTCAAGATAGTAAAGAGTCTTTTTGATAAAGCTGAGGTTGTTATAAATTGTGGTGATGCTGGTCAAGAGGGGGAGTTGATTCAGCGTTGGGTAATGCATCAGGCCAATTATAAAGGCGAGGTTCAGAGGTTGTGGATATCATCGCTAACTACCGAAGCTATTAAAGAAGGGTTCGAGAATTTAAAGCCCTCAAAAAATTACGACAACTTATATTATGCTGGTTTTTCCAGAGCTATTGGAGATTGGTTGTTGGGTATGAATGCGACCAGGTTATACACCGTAAAACATGGTGGCTACAAACAAGTACTATCGGTTGGGAGAGTGCAAACACCAACATTGGCAATGGTGGTTAATCGTTTTAAAGAGATTGAAAATTTTAAACCTCAACCCTATTGGGAGCTGCAAACTCTTTATAGAGATACGCTTTTTAGTTATGAAGACGGGCGTTTTTTTAAGAAAGAGGACGGTGAGGTTTTAGCGAATAAAGTAAAGGAAAGTGATTTCGAAATCGTATCTATTGAAAAAAAGAAAGGCAATGAATATGCCCCTAAACTGTTCGATTTAACAGGGCTGCAAGTGTATTGTAATACTAAATTTGGGTTTTCGGCCGATGATACACTAAAAATAGTTCAGACATTATACGAACAAAAAGTAGTGACTTATCCTAGAGTCGATACCACATTTTTGCCAAACGATGTGTATCCTAAAGTACAAGGTATTTTGCAAAAGTTAACAGATTATGCAAGTTTAACACAACCACTTTTAGGTAAGAAAATAAAAAAATCATCTCGCGTATTTAACGATAAAAAAGTAACCGATCACCATGCTATTATCCCAACAGGGATACAAACTAGGTTACAATACAATCAGCAACAAGTGTATGATATTATTGTTAAACGTTTTATTGCAGTTTTTTATGATGATTGTTCGGTGTCAAACACCACCGTTTTAGGAAAAGCAGCCGACGTTCCTTTTAAAACAACCGGAAAAGAAATTTTAAAAAAAGGATGGCGTATTGTTTTTGAAACTCCTAATAGTAAAGAAAAAGAATCTGGAATATTACCAGCATTTGAAAAAGGAGAGAAGGGACCTCATGAGCCTTCGTTTTTAGAAAAAGAAACGAAGCCACCTAATCAATTTACTGAGGCATCTTTATTGCGTGCTATGGAAACTGCTGGTAAACAAGTAGATGATGATGAATTAAGAGACTTAATGAAAGAAAATGGTATTGGGCGTCCGTCAACGAGAGCCAATATTATTGAAACTCTTTTTAAGCGAAAATATATAAAGCGTAATAAAAAACAAGTGTTGCCAACGGTTACGGGTATTCAATTAATTGATACCATACAAAATGAACTATTAAAATCGGCAGAGTTAACAGGTTCTTGGGAAAAGCAACTAAAGGATATTGAAAAAGGAGAATTTAGTGCGGCAGCCTTTATAAAAAATATGAAATGCATGGTTGATGCGTTGGTTTACGAAGTAAGAAGTGAGACTAATCGTGCTAATATTTCGTATGCTATTACGGTTAAAGAGCGAGAGGTAAAAGCAACAAAAAAGCAGAAAGCTGGTATTTCAGCAGAATCGTGCCCTAAATGTAGTGAAGGAACTATTATAAAAGGAAAATCGGCTTATGGATGTAGTCGTTATAAATCAGGATGCAACTTTTTAATGCCATTTAGTTTTCAAGGAAAAAAAGTTTCAGAAAAACAATATATAAGGCTTCTTAAAAAGGGCTCTACAGTTAATTTAAAAGGATTTAAAACAGACTTAGGTAATGTTGAGGGTTTGATCCGTTTTGATGATGATTTCAATCTGAAATTAGAGCCGAAACAAACCTCGGCTAAGACGAAAGAAAAAGACTTGTTATGCCCTAAATGTAAAAAGGGAACCATAGTAAAAGGAAAAACAGCTTATGGTTGTAGTGATTATAAATTGGGCTGCGATTTTAGGATGTCTTTTGATGAGATTAGAAACAAGATTAATGGGCAAAAGGCGACCAAAGATCTTGTTTTTAGTATTTTAAACGAAAGTGTTTAAGCCAATGCATAGACATTTTATAATTTACAAACCTTACGGTTATTTAAGTCAGTTTTATAGCAATTCAAGGCAACAACAAAAGAAACGGTTTTTAGGAGAGTTATATGACTTTCCAGAAAAAGCTATGGCTATCGGAAGACTTGATGAGAAATCGGAAGGCTTATTGCTTATTACTACAGATGGTAAAACTAGTGATTATGTAAACAGCCAAAAGGTAGATAAAGAATACTACGCTTTGGTTGATGGCGAAATTTCGGAAGAAGCTATTGCTAAGTTACAAGCAGGTGTTGAAATTGGATTTGATGGTAAAAAATATATTACCAAACCCTGTAAAGTTTTTAAACTGAAAAGCATCCCTGAGTTGCCAGAACGCTCAAAAAAAATTCGAGATGCCAGACATGGACCAACGTCTTGGGTGTCTATTACGCTTAATGAAGGTAAGTTTCGTCAAGTGCGAAAAATGACCTCTGCTGTTGGGTTTTCTACGTTAAGATTAGTTCGAGTTAGGGTAGGAGCAATTCAACTTAATGCTATGAATTCTGGCGATGTTATTGAGGTGAATGATTTTAGTTTAAACTTCTAATTTTTTTAATTCTTTATAGTTTTGGTTTAAACGCTTTAGTAAAAGTCCATAAATAAGTCTGTAAAAAAGCCAAATTAATAGTACGAATATCCCAGTGAATAGAATTAGAATTCCGAAGAATATAATGAATTGTTTATTGTTGAACTTTTCAATGGCGTGTGATAGTTCTGAGTTATGAATAATTGCAAAATAAGTAGCTATAATCATTGATACAAAAGCCATAACTAAATTGTATATAACATAGTATTTAATAATTTTGCGTGTTTTTAAAATGCTTTCCATTAATTTTTTAGCATTATCCGTTACAGATATAGATTTGTACGATTTAAAAAGCAGATATATAAACAATAAAATAACACCATAGCTAATTATGGTGAGACCAGTAATAACCAAGGTGTCTGAGTAAATTTCCTCAAGACGTTTTCTGTAATTGCCTGATGTGAAAAATGGGATACAATTAATTAAGGTCCAAAACACTAGTTCAGCAATACTTATATAAAATAATGTTTTAACTATTGAAGACGACTTCTTTTGTAGTATCGGATATATTTCATTGGAGGATAGTTGCTTATAACCAGCATCTTGTTTGCTCCAGTCTTTTTTTAATAATTCTAACTCATCCATAGCTTTACGGATTTAATATGGTTTTAAGTTTATTTTTTATTCTATTCATCTTCACACGGGCATTCACTTCACTTATTCCCATTGTTTCACTAATTTCTCTGTAGTCTTTATCTTCTAGATATAAAAACACAAGAGCCTTTTCAATATCATTTAATTCATGTACAGCTTTGTATAGTACCTTTAATTGTTGTTCCTCTGTATCATCATAATCCTCGGCTTTAATTTTAAATTCAACACCTTCAAAATTTTGCGTATTTATATGTCGTTTTGATTTTCTATATAAAGTAATGGCAGTATTTAAACTAACTCTATACATCCATGTGCTAAATTTTGAATCACCCCTAAATTTAGGATAAGCCTTCCATAATTGTATAGTGATTTCTTGAAACAAATCATTGTGTGCATCATAATTATCAGTATACAGTCTACAGACTTTATGGACTATATTTTGATGCTTTTCCAGCAACTCAACAAAACTATGTTCTAGTTCTTTACTCAATTTGATTCGTTAGTTATATATATGTAGCTTAAAGGCTTAAAACGTTACAAAAGCTTTGTAAATTTAATTTTAAAAACAACTTTTAAAATAGTTCTTTTTAAAATCAGATTTGTTTTTAAAAGTTACTTATTTTATTAAAGTGTTTGTTTAGTTAATTTATGAAATTGACTGATTAAGATATTTTTAGGTATTAGGTATAGAGATAATCTATTACTGGTTTTTTGTTGAAATTTTATTCTTTTAAAGATTTTAAGTAAGCGAATATATAAAAAAATAAGCTATTAATTCAAGATGTTGAAGTTTGTAAATTCAGTTGAGTTTATGAATCTATTTAAATGAATCTTCCTAATATTTTTTAAACAAATAACGGCTCAAGTTTCTTGATATTTTATTAACTCATCAATTCATCCTAGTTATTTTACAATTGGGTTATTTATAATTTTTGACCTCTCGTTTCTTTATCACTTTTGTCTCATCAATTTAAACTGAATTTTTCAGTACAAAAAACGAACAAACATTAAAATCATGAAAAAATTAAGCATTATTCTTATCATTTTTGTTAGTATTCAATTACAAGCTCAACAAGTTGTCAGTGGTATTGTTTTAAACAGTAAAGATGTTCCGCTAGTTGGAGCTAATGTATTTTTAGAAGGGACTTATGATGGTAGTACCACCGATGAAAACGGTAAATTTTCATTTAAAACGGATGAAACAGGAACTCAAAATTTAATGGTTTCATACGTTTCTTTTGAAACGTATTCTATGGTTGGAGATGTGTCTTATATGTCTAATGTAACAATAAGACTTCGCGAAGATGTAAATACTTTAGATGCCGTGGTATTGTCTGCAGGAGCATTTCAGGCAGGCGATAATAGTAAAATTAATGTATTAAAGCCTTTGGATGTTGCAACTACAGCTAGTGCTTTAGGTGATTTTGTTGGAGCATTACAAACTTTGCCTGGCACCACAACTGTAGCAGAAGATGGTCGTTTATTTGTAAGAGGTGGTGAGGCTGATGAAACTCAAATTTTTATTGATGGTATTCGCGTATTTACACCTTACACTCCAACTACAAATAATTCACCAACAAGAGGGCGATATTCACCGTTTTTATTTGATGGTATTACGTTTTCAACAGGAGGTTATTCAGCAGAATATGGTCAGGCATTATCTAGTGTCTTATTGTTAAATACTGTTGATGAACCAGATCAGAATAAAACAGATATAGGTATTATGAGCCTCGGCGGAACTCTTGGTAACACTAGAAAATGGAAAACAAGTTCATTGAGTGTTAATGGTTCGTATGTGAATTTATCTCCTTACAATGAAATTTTTCCAAGTAGAAATAAATGGATAAAACCTTATGAGACATTTTCTGGAGAGGCTGTTTACAGAAAAAAGTTTGATTCGGGGCTACTAAAAGTGTACACGGCTTTTGATGACACTAATTTTGAGTTGTCGCAAGAAGATATTAATAACCCAGAGGGTGTTCATTTTAAATTAAAAAATAATAACCTGTACTTTAATGGATCCTACCAAGGTGCATTAAGTGATACTTGGGATGTCTTTGGAGGATTAAGCTTTACACGAGGAAATAATGATTTAATGATTGATGACATAACTATTGATGACAAAGAAACAGCTGTGCATGCAAAGTTTAAATTAAAAAAGAGATTCAGTAATCGATTCAAACTTTATTTTGGAACTGAATATTTAGCTTCAAATTTTAAAGAGGGTTATTTAGAAACCAGCAGTACAAAGGAAAACTATGGTTATGATAATAATATAGCAGCTACCTTTGTAGAGGCTGATATTTTCTTATCAAAAAAGTTGGCATTTAAAACAGGATTACGAGCTGATTACAGCCAAATATTTAAAGAACTATCTGTAGCACCAAGGCTTTCATTGGCCTATAAAACATCAAATAAAAGTCAATTATCATTAGCTTATGGAAACTTTTATCAAAATCCATCAAGTAATATTTTAAAGTTTAATCAAGATTTAAAAGCGCAAAACACTTCACATTATATTATAAACTATCAGTATAATGAAGATCGCAAGATATTTAGAGCAGAGGCTTATTATAAAGATTATAATCATTTAGTTAAATACGACACAGAGTTTGCTCTATTTGATAGTAATTATAGTAGTAACGGCTATGGTTTTGCTAGAGGAATTGATTTATTTTGGAGAGATGGTAAGACGCTAAAAAATATTGATTATTGGGTAAGCTATTCCTTTTTAGACACCAAACGTGATTACTTAAATTACCCAAGTAAAGCACAGCCTAATTTTGCAAATACCCATAACCTTTCAATTGTAGGGAAATATTGGATTTCAGATTTGAGAAGTCAAGTTGGATTTAGTTATTCGTTTGCTTCTGGCAGACCATATACAAATCCAAATGGGCAAGGCTTTCTCAATGAAAAAACTAAAGCTTATAATAATTTAAGTCTTAATTGGGCCTATTTAATAAGTCCTCAAAAAATACTATATGCATCAGTAAATAATGTGTTAGGGTTTAAAAATATTAATGGGTATCAATATGCCAATACGCCTAATGTAGATGGTAGTTTTTCAAGACGTGCTTTACTACCTGCGGCAGATCAATTCTTTTTTGTAGGCTTCTTTTGGACGATAAGTGACGATAAAAAAAGTAACCAATTGGATAATTTGTAATAGATATTAATACGATAGTTTTAGGCTGGAATGTTTAATTAATGCCTTAGTAATCTAGTAAAAGTTTTTTTCTTTCTTAAACTTGATGGTTTGTTAACTCTTAGTTAATAAATAAAATGCAGATTTTAAGTGCTAATTTGTAAGTTTGTTAGGACTAAAATCATTTTAATATATGAAAAAAATTTACTTAAAGAAGAACCTCTTTTTAAGGGTTCTGGCATTGTTATTCTTAACGATTAGCTATGCGCAAGTTCCTAGTTATTATAACGGGACAGACATTACTGCTACAGGGGCGAGTTTAAAAGCTAATCTTGCTACCTTGGTAACAAATACTCAAACAACTGTTTTAACTTACACACCAGGGGTTTGGGAAGCGTTAAAACAAACAGATTTGGATCCTATAAACCCAAACAACGTATTGTTGATTTATGGGTCTGATGATTCTGATTCTGATATCACGAACGACAGAACAAGATCAAAAGACTTAAACGGCGGAAATGTTGGAGATTGGAACAGAGAGCATACTTATGCGAAATCTTTAGGAAATCCAAATTTAGGGACAACAGGTCCAGGATCAGATGCACATCATTTAAGAGCTGCAGATGTACAATTAAATGCGATTAGAGGTAATCGCCCATATATTGATGGATCGGGTAATGCACATGCTATCGATTCGGGGTTTTATCCTGGTGACGAGTGGAAAGGTGATGTCGCTCGTATGATGATGTACATGTACATACGATATGGAGATCGTTGTTTACCAAGTAACGTAGGATTGGGAGCTTCAACATACAGCTCAGAGATGCGTGATATTTTTTTAGAGTGGAATGCTGAAGATCCTGTATCTCAAGTTGAAATTAATAGAAATGTAATCTTAGAAGGGATTCAAGGGAATAGAAACCCTTTTATAGATAATCCAGCTTTTGCAACGTCTATCTGGGGTGGGCCGCAAGCAGAAAATCGTTTTGAAAATACATCCACAGATATTGAAGCACCAAGTATTCCTGCAAATTTAGTAGCGTTAAATACAACGGCTACAACAACAGATTTATCGTGGAATGCTTCTACTGATAACGTGGGCGTAATCGCTTATCAAATTTTTAATGGAGCAACACAAATAGCAACTTCAACAGCTACAACATATACCGTTACAGGTTTAACTTCAAGTACAGCTTATACATTTACTGTTAAAGCTATCGATGCGGCCAGTAACGTATCGGCTGCAAGTAATACAGTTTCAATTACAACTTTAGAAGATGTTGTTACGCCTCCAGTAGGAGATTTTATAGCGTTTCAAGGTTATGAAGGATCTACAAATGATACATGGGCTTACACACAATCACCAGTTCCTTGTAATAATGGTGGAGATGTATGGCAAGTGGTTTCAAGTGTAGGATCTATAGCATCTCCTAAAACAGGAACTAGCTTTTTTGGAGTTCAAGATTTAGAAGGAAATTGCGGAACTGCTGATGGGGGAACACTATCGTTTGATGCTATAGACATTACAGGCTATGAGGATGTTGTATTGTCTTTTGGAGTTAATATTGTAGGCTTTGACGTGGCTAATGGAGATGTGGTGACCTACGAACTTTTTTATGATGATATCTCTCAAGGAGCAACAACAATTACGGTTGGGAGTCCTTACAGTACTGTAGATTGGGAACAGATTTCTCAAGCTATTCCAAATACGGTTAGTCGTGTTGGGCTTCAATTATATGTAAAACAAAATGGAGGTAGTGATTATGCTGGATTTGATGATGTGAAATTAGAAGGAACAGCTATAACAACAGGAACTCCTTCTATTGTAATTAACGAAGTAGATGCAGATCAGTCTAGTACAGATGCTTCAGAATTTATTGAATTGTATGATGGTGGTGTTGGAAACTCATCTTTGGACGGCTTTGTAGTTGTGTTGTTTAATGGAGATAATAATGATTTAAGTTATAAAACAATTGACTTAAATGGTTATACAACTGATGAGAATGGATATTTTGTAATCGGTAGTGCAAATGTTCCAAATGTAGATTTAGCAATATTCACAACAAATGGAATTCAAAATGGTGCTGATGCTGTTGCGCTATATAAAGGAGATGCAGCTAGTTTTCCTAATAATACAGCAGTTTTAGTAGATGATACGTTAATTGATGCTTTGGTTTATGGTACAAGTGACGCTGATGATGCTGGGCTTTTAGCATTATTAAATCCGTCAGAACCTCAGGTAGATGAAAATGAAGGAGGCAATGGTACAACAAATTCTATGCAACGTATTCCTAATGGTCAAGGAGGTGCAAGAAATACAAGTGGGTATACTATGTTAGAGCCTACACCTGGAACCGAAAACATTTCAGGAGGAACTTTAGACACAGAAGCACCATCTGTTCCTGCTAATTTAGTAGCACAAAATATAACAGCTACAACCGCAGATTTATCTTGGGATGCCGCCACAGATAACGTTGCTGTTACAGAATATCAAATTTTTGATGGAGCAACGCTTTTAGGATCCACGACTAATACATCATTTACTGTTGAAGGATTATCAGGCGAAACTAACTATACGTTAACCATTGTTGCATTAGATGCTGCAGGAAACACGTCTGCAACAACAGCTACAATTAGTTTTACAACAACTAAAGAGACAACAGTTTCTGGAAGTTCTTTAATAATTACAGGAATTGCAGATGGCCCGCTAACAGGTGGTATTCCTAAAGCAATAGAGTTATACGTTACTCAAGATATTGCAGATTTAAGTGTTTACGGATTTGGTTCTGCTAACAACGGAGGTGGAACAGACGGAGAAGAGTTTACATTCCCTGCTGAATCAGCAAGTAAAGGCGACTTTATTTATATAGCAACCGAAGTTCCTGGTTTTACAAGTTTCTTTGGGTTTGCTCCTAATTATACTTCTGGCGCAGCAGCTATAAATGGAGATGATGCTATTGAGTTGTTTAAAGATGGAGTTGTTGTTGATGTTTTTGGAGACATCAATACAGATGGTTCAGGTCAAGCTTGGGATTATTTAGATGGATGGGTGTATAGAAATGAAAACACAGGACCAGATGGAAGTACATTTATTTTAGATAATTGGTCGTTTAGTGGTATTAATGCTTTGGATAATGAAACAACCAATGCTACGGCAGTAAATCCATTTCCTATAGCTACATATAAAATGTCGGAACCAGCCCAAATAATTATTAACGAAGTAGATTCAGATAATCCTAGTACAGATGCTTTAGAATTTATTGAATTGTATGATGGAGGTTCTGGAAATACATCATTAGATGGCTTAGTGGTTGTGTTATTTAATGGAGATAATAATGATTTAAGTTATAAAACCATTGATTTAAATGGTTATAAAACTAATGAAAATGGTTATTTTGTAATTGGTAGTGCAGGAGTTGCTAACGTAGATTTAGTGTCTTTTACTACTAATGGAATTCAAAATGGAGCAGATGCTGTTGCGTTGTACAAAGGAGATGCAACTAGTTTCCCTAATAACACGGCTGTTTTAGTTGATGATACATTGCTTGATGCTTTGGTTTATGACACCAATGATAGTGATGATACAGAATTGTTAGCCTTGTTAAACTCGGGAGAGCCTCAAGTTAATGAAGCTGGTATGGGAGATAAAGATAATCAATCGATGCAGCGTATTCCTAACGGAAGTGGTGGAGCAAGAAATACAACAACTTATACGCAAGCAATTCCGTCTCCTGGTACCGAAAACGGAGCAGTTATTCCACCTCCAGCAGTGATTTCAATTTTAGATGCTCGTAATACAGCTGATGGTGAATTAGTAACCGTAAGCGGTGTATTAACGGTTTCAGATCAGTTTGCAGGTTCTGCCTATCTTCAAGATAAAACGGCAGCTATTGCAATTTTTGATGAAGCAGTTCATGGTGAAGGTAATTTTAAGGTAGGTGATTCCATTACGATTACAGGAACACGAAGTGCGTTTAATGACCAAATTCAAATTAGTGCAGTTACTAATGTTGAGAATAATGGATTACCAAAAGAACCAATAACTCCAATGACAATTACGTTGGCAGAAATGGGGAATCATCCTTCAGAATTAGTAAACATATTAAATCCTGCATTTCCCAAACCAGGAGATATTCTTTTTGGAAACTCAAACTATATGTTAACAGATGCTAGCGGACAAGGTACATTGCGAATAGATAATGATGTTGATGATTTAGTAGGTTTGGGGCAACCAGAATCTTGTGATGGTATTATAGGTGTTGTAGGACGTTTTTATGAAACCTACCAATTGTTACCTCGAATGAAATCCGATATGCCTTGTGCTGGAGATTATGTGCCTTTAGGAAATTCTATTCCAGTTACAAAAGATAAAACATTTGATGTTGTGGCATGGAATATAGAGTGGTTTGGAGATGAAACAAATTCGCCAACTGCTGGAGATCCATTATCAGATGACATTCAAAAAGAAAGTGTTAAAGCTGTTCTTCAAAAATTAGACGCCGATGTATATGCTGTAGAAGAAGTGTCAGATGATGCTTTGTTTGCTCAACTAGTGAGTGAAATGCCTGGATATGCTTACGTGCTTTCTGATGCTGTATCGTATCCAAACGATGCCACAGGCGTGCACCAAAAAGTTGGATTTATATACAATACTAGTACGGTTTCTGTAGAAGGTACAAAAGTACTTTTAAAAAGTATTCACCCATACTACAATGGCGGCGATGATTCTGCTTTAACAGATTACCCAGTTGCCGATAAAACACGTTTTTATGCAAGTGGGCGCTTACCATTTATGATGACTGCTAATGTTACTTTAAATGGAGAAACAAAGCAATTTAATATAGTCTCGTTACATGCTAGAGCTAATAGCGGAACAGATTCTCAAGAGCGTTATGATATGCGTAAATATGATGTTGAGGTTCTTAAAGACACCTTAGATGTTCAATACCCAGATGCAAACCTTATTGTTTTAGGTGATTATAATGATGATGTAGATGAAACAGTTGCCGATAATGTGTCAACAACAATTAGTACTTACGAAAAGTATGTTAATGATTTGGTTAACTATAATATTGTAACAGGTGTTTTAAGTGCCGAAGATTATCGTTCTTATGTGTTTAGAGAAAATATGATAGACCATATCATGGTTTCTAATGAGGTTACTCCAATTTATATTGAAGGATCTGTTAGTGTTGGTTATGAATTTTATAACTCTAACTATACTTCAACAACCTCAGATCATTTTCCAGTCTCAGCTCGTTTTTTAATCAACGAATTAAAGTTAGATGATATTACTGCGACTAATGTTACCTGTGCAGGAGAGCAAAATGGTTCTGCAACGGTTAGTGTTTCAGGGGGAATTGCTCCTTACAATTATTTATGGAGCGATGGACAAACAAGTGAAACAGCAGTGGGATTAGTTGGAGGAACGTATTCTGTAATAGTAACTGATGCCTTAGGAAAAGAAGTAACGGAAGAGGTTGTTGTAGAAGAGCCAACACCGTTAGAAGTAACTAAGACAGATGATACAACCGTGTATTATGGTTACGCGCCAGAATCTTGTGCAACGATAGCTGTTTCAGATGTTTCAGGAGGTGTTGCACCTTACAGTTATTTATGGAGTACAGATGAAACAACGAATGCTATTACAGTTTGTCCTGAAGAAACTACAACATATTCGGTAACGGTTACTGATGCTAATGGATGCTCAATAGATGCAGAAATAGTTGTTAATGTAATTGATGTACACTGTGGAAACAATGGAAGACATCCAAAAGTAGAAATGTGTCATAACGGACGTAGTATTTGTGTTTCAGAAAGAGCCGTACAAGCACATTTAAACCATGGAGATGTTTTAGGGTCATGTGATAATGGTAATGACAATAATAATGATATCTCTTATAGAATTTATCCTAATCCATTTAAGACTTTTGTTACTGTAAAGTTAGAGAATACTAATGTTAACTCTAAAGTTAAAATTTTAGTTTATAATCATTATGGTAGATTGGTATATAAATCTTATGGTGGTTTCTTTTGTCAAAGAAATAAAATAGTATTGCCATTATGGTATTTGAGAAGAGGATATTACTATTTACGAGTTTATGTAGATGGAGAACTTCAAGGCACTGAAACTATTATAAAAGAATAATAGTTTTAAAAAACTGACTAGTCTTGAAAAACCGCCGATGAAAATCGGCGGTTTTTTTTAACACTTCCTTTTTTGTTAGTGGTATTTTAAATGGTTTTTAAGGATGTCGTAATTTTAATAGTTTTAAAGGAGATTAAGTTGTTATATTATTAAAAACAACATCGTTACATGATAAAAATCATATTTTTTGGCATCTTATTTAACTAACTTTAAGGAAGTAATTAAATAGTTTTAGTCATGGAAACAAAAAAAAATACACAAGTTGAAATTGGACGGAATAGCAGTCTTTATTTTGCGCTCGGACTTAATATCATGTTGTTTATTTCGTGGCAATTATTAGAGTATAAAACCTATGATAAATCAGAGGTTACTATTGATGTTATAAATATGGATGCAGATTTAGAGGATGATATTCCTATTGTGAAAATTAACACACCTCCACCACCTCCACCACCTGCAGCTATTCAAGAGTCTATTCAAATAGTTGAAAATACTGATGATGTTAAAGAAACAGTTATAGAAAGTACAGAAACAGACCAAAGTGATAAAATTGCGGCTCCAATAGTTTCTGTTGAGGATGTTGCTGTTGAAGAAGTTGAAGAAGATGTAGAAGTCCCATTTTCAGTTATTGAAGATATTCCTGTTTTTCCAGGTTGTGAAAATGTAGCTAAAAGCCAAAGAAGAAATTGTTTTCAAGAAAAAATGGATGCTCACGTAAGAAAAAATTTCACATACCCAGAAGCTGCTTTAGATTTAGGTATTCAAGGAAAAGTGTTTGTGATGTTTATAATTGATTCAAAAGGAAATGTTACGGGTATTAGATCAAGAGGACCAGATAAGATTTTAGAAAAAGAAGCTGAGCGTATTATTAAATTATTACCACAAATGATACCTGGCAAACAACGAGGCAAACCTGTAAGAGTGCCATATAGTGTTCCTATTGTATTTAAATATATGGCAAGTTAATAGATGAATAACAGTTAAAAACAACAATAAGTATGTTTTAAAGGGTTTACGTGTCCATGACAAAACACGTTTATTGAAACCACTTTAAGGTCGTAATTTGATTTTTAAAGTGGTTTTTTTATTAACAGAAGTCAACATTGACACCTCATCCAGAAAATACGACGGTTCGGTTATCCTCTTTTTAAAATGTTACTCTCTTAGTAGATATTTGTTTCATAATTTAAAACAATCATCATGCAAAAATTAAGTATTATTTTAGTTGTATTTGTAACGAGCTTAGTAAGTGCTCAAACAAATTATGAAAAAGGTATGCAAAAAGCCTTTGAACTATGGGGAAGCAATAAACCTGTTGAAGCATCAAATATGTTTGAACGTATTGCTAATGCAGAACCAGATAATTGGTTGCCAGCCTATTATGCCGCTCAGGTTAACATTGTAAATAGTTTTGGACTTCAAGATGAAAAAAAGTTATCGGAGCAACTTAAAAAAGCTCAGGATTTAATTAATGATGCTACGGCTATTTCAAAAAATAACCCAGAAATCTTGGTCTTACAAGCATTATTATATACTGCTTGGATAGCCTATGATGGAGCAGCCTATGGCATGACACTGTCTCCTAAAGTAAAGGCAATTTATGAGCAAGCCGAACAAATAGCTCCAGAAAATCCACGAGTCGTTTATTGTAAGGCAGAATGGGGCATAGGTGGTGCCAAATATTTTGGTCAGGACACCACGCCATTTTGTAAGGATTTGGAAAGGGCTTTAGAACTTTTTGCTAACTTTAAGCCAGAAACACCTTTTTCTCCAAATTGGGGTGAGGACCGAACAAAAAAATTGTTAGAATCTTGTAGAAAGTAATTAATAAAGTATATATAAAATATGACTAAAATAGTTAAAAATATAATCATAACTTTTATAATTGGATGTGTTGTCTTTATTATTGGAGGTCTTCTATCCGATGGTTTTGATTATGATAATTTTAATGACTTATTTTTAGTTTTTATTGTATATCAACTTTATTCTTTTGTTTTAGGGTTCTCAAATATGTATTATTTTCATTACTTAGAAAAACGTAAATGGGAAAAGAAAGATCGCTTTAAAAGGATTATAATAGGAGTTGTAGGCTCAGTGATAATTACATTAATTGGCCTGTTTTTTCTTAGAGCTTTAACCATTACTTTAATTAATGGAAAAAGTTTCACTCAATTTATAAATAACGAAAGCTTAGTTAATTATAAATTTGGTTTATGGATTACTTTAACCATTGTTTCTGTTTTTCACCTTGTATATTTCTATAATAGATTTCAGCAAAATAAAATTAAAGAACAGAAAGTAATAGCTGGTACTGCCAGTGCTAAGTTTGATGCCTTAAAAAATCAATTAGACCCACATTTTTTATTTAATAGTTTAAATGTATTAACCAGTTTAATAGAAGAAAATCCAGAAAATGCTCAAAAGTTCACGACCTCTTTATCAAAGGTGTATCGCTATGTTCTGGAGCAAAAAAACAAAGAATTGGTAACGGTTGATGAGGAGTTAGAGTTTGCCAAAACCTACATGTCGTTGCTTAAAATGAGGTTTGAAGACAGTATTGTTTTTGAGTTGCCGGAGAAAGCTTCAAACCCAGAAAGCAAAGTGGTTCCTCTTTCGTTACAGCTCCTTTTAGAGAATGCTGTTAAGCATAATATGGTAACAACAAGTAAACCCTTGCACATAAAAATTTATGAACAAGACGGTAATTTAGTGGTAGAAAACAACCTTCAGCCAAAACAAATAGTAAAAAAGAGTAGCGGTGTAGGTTTAGAAAATATTAAACAACGCTACAATTTACTATCAAACAAAAAAGTAAACATCAATCAACAAGCAGATAGTTTTGCTGTGGCAATACCTATGCTTACAAAACAAATATCAATCATGAATGAAACACCAACATCAAAAATAGATAGTAGCTATTTAAGAGCTCGAAAACATATAGACGAACTTAAGGAGTTTTATTACAGTATCATTTCTTATTTTTTAGTAATTCCGTTTTTAATTTTTATTAACTATAAAACCTATTGGGCATTTCAATGGTTTTGGTTTCCTATGATAGGTATGGGAATAGGTATCACGGTAGCTGCATTTAAATTATTTGTTAGTAACGGCATTTTTGGCCGTGATTGGGAAGAGCGCAAAATAAAACAATATATGAGAAATCAAGATGATAAAAGTACCCGTTGGAAATAAAATAATACACAAATGAGAACACAATCAGACAACGATATTAACGAAAAGTATAAGAAAGCTCGAAAGCAAGTAGAAGAATTAAAGGGGTTTTATTACCACTTGATAGTTTATTGTTTATTCATCCCGTTTTTAATTTTTATTAACTATAGAACCTATTGGGGATTTCAATGGTTTTGGTTTGTTATAATAGGTTGGGGTGTGGGCATATCCTTTCATGCTTACCATGTATTTGTAAACAATGGTATTTTTGGAGGAAACTGGGAGCAACGTAAGATTGAACAATTTATGCGCGAGGAAGAAGAACAGCGCTGGGAATAATAGTAAAATTAAATATTATGACACATTTTAGAACAGATCAGCAAGAAAACGATAAATCTCAATCTGATTTTTATCGTGAAGACGCGTATATAAGAGCACAAAAAAAGGTGAAAAAAATTGTTGGTTTCTATTGGCATTTAGCATCTTATGTTATAGTCAATTTATTCTTGATTTTTATAATAGGAAAGAATACTGCCAATTTTTGGAGTTTTGCAACATTCTCTACGGCTATCTTTTGGGGAATCGGATTATTTTTCCATTTTCTAGGCGTTTTTGGACCTGATTTCTTTTTTGGGAAAAACTGGGAACAACGCAAAATAAAAGAGTATATGGATAAAGATAAAAAACGCTGGGAATGAATGTGCTTATTATAGAAGACGAAAAGCCATCGGCACGCAGATTGCAGCGTATGTTGGCAAGTATACAGGTTCAAGCAGAAGTAATGTTGCATTCTGTAGAAGAGAGCATTACATGGTTTAAAAACAACGAACATCCAGATTTAATATTTCTAGACATTCAGTTAAGTGATGGCTTATCATTTGAGATTTTTGAAACCATTGATATTAAAAGTGCTGTAATTTTCACCACAGCTTATGATGAATATGCACTACAAGCCTTTAAACTTAACAGTATAGATTATTTGTTAAAGCCAATTGATGCGGATGAATTAGAGAAAGCTGTAAAAAAATATCAAGATCGCGTTCCAAAGCAACAAGCGGTAACTATAGATTTTAACGATATTAAAAAATTGCTGGTAAACCCCATTGATCGTGAGTATAAAAAACGATTTTCGGTAAAAGTAGGTCAGCATTTAAAGCTTATAAATATTGAAGATATTGAATGCTTTTATAGCGAAAATAAAGGAACTTATGTTTATACCACCGAAGGTAGAAGCTATTTGCTAGACACGACATTAGAGCTGTTGGAGAATGAGTTAGAACCTCAAATGTTTTTCCGTGTAAACCGTAAATTCTTTGTAAACATTAATGCCATAAAAGATATGGTAAGCTATACCAATTCGCGAGTACAGATAAAATTAAACTCTTATAATGACGATGAGGTTATCGTTGCAAGAGAGCGCGTTAAGGATTTTAAAGCATGGTTAGAGTAAAAAAGATGTTTTTTAAGTTGTAATATTAGCAGCTATAATCAGTTACGTAAGATAATATTGAAGTTTTAAAATATACACCAAACTGAAAATCTGCGAGAGTTTTCAGAAGTAGGTGAGAACTAGCAATTAATTTTATACGTCTTGTTGTGCGTTATATTTTTCAAGATTTAACATTCTTAAAGGCTTTCAAACCTGCAAATTGAGCTGATTTTCCTAATTCATTCTCAATCCGCATAAGTTGATTGAATTTTTCAATTCGTTCTCCCCGACAACCGCTTCCGGTCTTTAGATGTCCTGCGTTAATCCCTACTGTCAAATCGGCAATGAAACTATCAATGGTTTCACCACTTCTATGCGAAACGAAACAATTGTATGCGTTTTTATAGGCAAGTTCTATCGTCTCCAATGTTTCAGTAACGGTTCCTATTTGATTCAGTTTGATAAGGATAGAATTT
Organism: Flavobacteriaceae bacterium; assembly: GCA_050300615.1. GTDB lineage: Bacteria > Bacteroidota > Bacteroidia > Flavobacteriales > Flavobacteriaceae > Yeosuana. Next base: position 31,058 of record JBNKYB010000076.1, read on the forward strand.
GCAACACCCTTATTGATTGCTTCTTGCAATATCAGTTTATTGGTACAGAAAATATCATCGCCTACAATTTCAACTTTCCTTCCCAGTGCTTCTGTTAAGTTTTTCCAACCCTCCCAATCATTTTCAGCCAGTCCGTCTTCGAGTAAAACAATAGGGTACTGTTTTACCCAACTTTCCCAAAGTTTGACCATTTCATCGCTTGTAACTAACTTCTGTGAACTTTTAAAAAATTTATATTTTCCATTTTCCCACATTTCACTGGAAGCAGGGTCAATACAAATACTGACATCTTTGCCGGCTGTATATCCAGCTTTATGAATCCCTTCCAAAATCATTTCAACGGCTTGTTCATTCGATTTTAAATCAGGAGCAAATCCACCTTCATCACCTACACCAGTACTAAAACCTTTGGACTTTAAGACTACTTTTAAGGCATGAAAAACTTCTTCTCCCATACGTATTGCTTCGGTAAATGATGACGCATTGTGAGGTGCAATCATGAATTCCTGAAAATCTACTGTGTTGTCGGCGTGTTTACCGCCATTAATGACATTCATACAAGGTACAGGCAATAAATGAGAATTACTTCCTCCTAAATATTGATACAGTGGAATTTTGGAACTCATAGCTTTGGCTCTGGCAAAGGCCATTGATACGCCAAGTATCGCATTTGCTCCCAGTTTGGATTTGTTATTTGTCCCATCAAGTTCAATTAGAAAATAGTCCAGTTCACGCTGATTGGTAAAACACTTATTTTCAATGGCTTTTGCAATAGTTGAATTAACATTCTCGACCGCTTTTAAAACGCCTTTCCCACCATAACGCTTTTTGTCACCATCTCTTAGTTCGGTTGCTTCTCTTTCTCCTGTAGATGCTCCACTTGGAACCATTGCACGAGAAGTCGTTCCGTCTTCAAGTTTCATATTGACTTCAACTGTCGGGTTTCCTCTTGAATCAAGAATTTCAGTCGCTTTAATTTTTTGAATTTTCATGATATGTGTCCTCTTTTTAATTTAAAATTATTTTGATTCAGTAGTAGTGTTTGTTCTCCTTGCACACAACGTGATTGTATAAGAATAGTGCGGTTTTGTATGCGAGGATTTTCCGAAGGAAAATTAGAAGCTAGCAAAATGCACCAACTCTTGATTAAGCACTAAAATAAGCATTATTTTCATACGGTGTTACCATATGTTTTTATTTCAAAGAAACTTTCGGATATTCATCATATACCCTAAATGCAGTCCTTCGTGATAATTATTATATTCTAATGCTTCCTTCAATGTCCCTAAATGGAACCCCATGCTAGTAGTCCGTGCATTATATATATTGAATTCTCCATTATAAAAATCTGATTCCATTTTTTCTATTAGAGAAATTAAGAGTTCTTTTAATTCGTTTACTTCATTTTCTGAGGTTTCTCCAGTTGGTTTTGTTCCTGGTTTATAAAGTTTTAATAATTGTTCTGAAATATACCCTTGTAAATTCGAAGATTTATATATTAATACTTGGTGAGCAACTATTACATGTCCAATATTCCATATCAAATTATTACTAAAGCCATTAGGAATTTCATTCAATTGTTCTAAAGTATATTTGTCAAAATATTCTAAATATAGATTTCTGTTTGTTTTCCAAATTTTAAATGTTGATTTCATTTTATTATATGTTATTTAATTAATTGTCTGGTTTTTAATATTTCAGGACTTGACATTATATCAGGCGCTAAACGAAGCTAGTTAAAATTTCTTACAGAGCAAATAGTTCTAGAATTTTAAGTATTTTTTTTGTTATTATTCTGTTGCCAATCAGGACTTTTTAATGGATTTCATTGGGGTTTAATATATAAATGATAGCTTTGCATCGATTTTTTAACAAGAAAACAAAATTTATGAGTCAAGTAAAAGAAAATGATACGGTTAAAGTTCATTACACAGGAAAATTAAGCAACGGGCAAGTTTTTGATAGCTCAGAAGGTAGAGAACCACTTGAAGCTACATTGGGACAAGGTATGCTAATTCCTGGTTTTGAAAAAGCAATCATTGACATGAAAGTAAATGACAAGAAAACAGTAAACATTCCTAAAGAAGAAGCCTATGGTGATATTCAAGAAGGATTGTTTCATAAAGTAGATAACAGTCAATTACCAGAGGAGATTAAGCCAGAAATAGGAATGGGATTAACCTCAAAGGATGCAGAAGGCAGAGAGTTTCAATTTAGAATAGCAGAGGTAAACGACGATCATATTATTGTTGATGGCAATCATCCATTAGCGGGTCAAGACCTTACTTTCGATCTTGAGCTTGTGGAAATTAAATAAGCTATAAATACACATAAACAAAAGGCTTGGGCATTGCTCAAGCTTTTTTTTGTTTAAATGTTAAAATATGTTTAAACCGTTTGGATTATTACAGATTATAAGGTATATTAAATTAAATCATTTTCATATAAAATAGTATTTATTCACACAAAGCGTTTATGTATTTAACACAATGTTTTAAGTATATGTAGCTATTTTATTTGAAACTTGATTCGCATTAAATAATTTAAATAAATATTAACCTTTAAAAATTTAAAAAATATTATGGGAAAAGAAAGTAGTACATTATTAGGCATATTAGCAGGAACCGCAATAGGAGCAACACTAGGAATTTTGTTTGCACCAGATAAGGGCTCTAAAACAAGACAACGTATTGCAGATGAGGCTATATTAGCTAAAGAGAAAGTTGCAGAAAGCACAGAGCATTTAAGAGATAAAGTAGCAGAAACCGTGTCTAGTAATAAAGCAACATTAGATGAGCAGGTAGAATCTATAGTTTCAAACGTAAGCCATAAAACAGAAGATGTGATTACTGCATTAGAAAAGAAACTAAGCGAATTGAAGGCTAAAAACAAGAAATACCAAAAATCTTAAGAATGAACATTTTTGAATCTGTAAGTGAAACATCTGAAGAAATTACGGATGCAGGGGAGACATATATTAAAAAATCTCAGGAGTATTATACGTTAAAAGCGTTTCAACAATTAAGTGTTTCCATTAGTTTGGTAACAAAAGTTTTAGTTATAGGCGGGTTATTATTTATAGGTTTATTCTTTTTAGCCTTTGCAATGGCCATGTTTATAGGTGAAAGTTTAGGAAATGTAGCTTTAGGGTATGTAATTACAGCGATAACGTTTTTATTAATAACCTATGTTATTTATTTAAACAGGCATCATATTAATAATAAAGTGGTTAAAAGTCTATCATCTAAATTTTTTAATTCTTAGCCTATGAAAGAATATCAATCTTTTGAAGATATAGAGCAAGATTTAAAACGACTAAGTATAGAGCGTAAGATTGCTTTGGAGCAAATGAAATTATCAAAAAATAAATTCACAAACAACTTAAAACAAAAGAATTGGTTGAGTTTGGTAATTGATGTTGCTGGAAAATATGGTTTTTATGTGCTTTTAAAACGATTTTTTAAGTAGAGACAACATGATTATTTTTTCATAAGGCGTCGCATTGCAACCCATTGTTTTAGCATATCTCTAGCATCTTGTGCAGGGTAACCCAATACGGTTTTTCCAGCTTCTACATCTGCCATTACACCAGAACCTGCGCCAACTGTGGCGCCAGAGTGTATGGTAGTATGATCTTTTATAGAGGCACTGCCACCAATTATAACGCCGTCACCTAAAGTAACAGAGCCCGCTAAACCGCTATGTCCGGCCATAATGCAAAAACGGCCCATTATACTGTTATGGGCAATTTGTACCAGATTATCAATTTTGCATCCGTCTCCAATAATGGTAGAACTAAATTTAGCTCTATCTACACAAGAGTTAGCGCCAATTTCTACATAATGGCCAATAACTACATTGCCAATTTGTGGAATTTTAACTAAGCCTCTACCATCATCGCTTGGGCGATAACCAAAACCATCAGCTCCAATACTTACATTGGTATGAAAAATACAATGGTCGCCAATAATACAGCGTTCTCTAATAACCGTTCCAGACCAAACAGTTGTATAATTACCAATAATAGTGTCGTCAAACACACATACATTAGGATACAATATGGTACCTTTTCCTAAAACCACATCTTTACCTACATAGCAATTGGCTCCAATTTTACAGGCATCTCCAATCTTAGCTGTTGGGTGAATGACTGCTGTAGCATGGATATTGGTGTCAAATTCTGGAGTACTTGGGTTGAAGAGGTCTAAAATTTTTGCCATGGCCAAATCGGCATTTTTTACTCTAATTAAAGCACGATTTTCTCTAGGTTCAATGGTTAAATTATCGTTTACAATAGCAAGGCTAGCTTTGGAGTCGGCCCATAGCTTTACATATTTATTGCTTCCAATAAAACTAATATGATTTATTTTTGCTTTTTCCAGTTGTTCAGGGCCGTCTATACGCTGAGAGGTATCACCGACCAATACTCCATTTAACAAAGTATTGATTTCTTGAATTGTATACGATTTCATAAATGTGTTACTTAATGGTTAGTTTAGTTTACGTAAATCTAAAGGAATTAGTGTACAATTGATTGATTTATAGGCTTTTTTTTCAAAAATTAATT
>JBNKYB010000077.1:0-8731 GCA_050300615.1 Flavobacteriaceae bacterium
AGGATCATGACTTTGATGAAATCAATTATTTTAATTTTAAAGGAAAGAAAGTACAGTGGAATAGAGTGTCCAATGGAGCTGTTGGTGATTTGTCAACAAATGGTTTAGATAATGTTTTTGAACTCTTTTCGAAAGATTTGGGAACAGGCGAAAATGCTGATACTTTACGAGAGTTATTTTCTGAAGCCTACTTAAAACACAACAATCTTGCTGATGCAACGAGGTTTTTAACCAATGCCATTTTTAAAGCGTATGGTTTGATTATTGTTGATGCCAATACGTCCGAATTAAAGCAAGAATTTGTTCCTTATATAAAAGATGAATTACTCAATGAAACCTCATTTAAATCGGTTTCAGAAACGAGCAGCAAGATAAACGAATTACCTGAAAATTATAAAATACAAGTAAATCCTAGAGAGATAAATCTTTTTTATTTAAAAGAAAATTTAAGAGAACGGATTGTTTTTGAAGAAGGAACTTATGGTGTAGTAGATACTGATATTACTTGGAAAAAAGATGATATTTTAAAAGAAGTAGATACTAATCCAGAACGATTTAGTCCTAACGTGATTATGCGCCCCTTGTATCAAGAAGTTATTTTACCAAACCTTTGTTATATTGGAGGAGGCGGAGAATTGGCTTATTGGTTTCAGTTAAAAGATTTCTTTAATAAGGTTAATGTTGCTTTTCCAATACTATTATTAAGAAATTCCGTGTTGATTCAATCAAAAAAGCAAGAGGAAAAACTTCAAAAACTAAATATTTTCCATCAAGATATCTTTTTAAAGCGAGATGCTTTTGTTAATAAAAAAGTGAGAGAAATATCCAATATTGATATTGATTTTTCGTCACAAAAAAAACACTTAATTCAGCAATTTCAAGATTTATATAAACTTGCTGAGCAAACTGATAAATCGTTTTCAGGAGCTGTAAAGGCTCAGGAAGTGAAACAATTAAAAGGCTTAGATAGTCTTGAGAAACGATTATTGAAAGCTCAAAAAAGAAAGTTGTCTGATGAGGTTTCCAGAATGACAGACATTCAAAATGAGTTATTTCCAAACCAAAGTTTGCAAGAGCGCAACACTAATTTTTCAGAGTTTTATTTAGAATATGGTGAGGAATTGATTTCTGAATTGATCAAGCATTTAGATCCTTTAAAAAGTGAGTTTACTATCTTAACGTTATAAAAAAAGCAAGCCAAAAAGCTTGCTTTTATCATACTAACTCAAATAATTTATTAAAGCTTAATTTCTTTTTTTAGCATCATTAATTAATTTTTGCAGGGCACCTTCTGGATTGCAACTAGTCGTATTAAAACGTGCGCGTTCAACTAATTCATCTCCACTAAAAATGTTGTACGCTTTAACTGTTTTTTCTTCACCATTGATAACAATAAAAGGACTAAATTCTTTTGTATTGTTATTGTATCTAAAACCAGAAGCCTGAATACCATCTGTAAGTTCTGAAATACAAGCGTCTACACCATTCTTTAAATTATTTAGTTCTTCAATGGTCGGTAGCTTATCAAGGATTACCTGAGCATCAAATTTAATACCTTCTGCCTCAGCTATATATTTAACATTATCTGCCGCTTCTAATAGTTGGGATACTTGTGTTGCCGTTAATATGGTGGCCGATATGGTTATATTTCGTGTTGTGCTACTAGACCATTGGTTGCATTTACCGAATAGAATATTGGCTTTATTTCCATAGGTTATTTTAATGGTTACTGTTTTGCTTATTTTATCTAAAGTTGCAAGATATCTTAAAGCAGCTTCTAGTTCTGTTCTGGTTTGATCGTTATCATTGGAATCGTTTACTGCATTTTTAAGCCTATTTAAAGCATCTCTATAAGGTTTAACGGCAGCATCAACTACTGTGGAAATATTTGTACTGCACAATGCGGCACCGTTATCACTTACTATTTTTGATGCTTGACTTTCGGCTGCAGCAACTGCTGAATTTACAGCATTTGTGATTTCTGTATTGGCTCTATCAATAATATCAGGAAGCACCGCTCTCAAGCCTCTTAAGCTTAATTCAAACTCATACTTATCATTGGCGGCCAGTAAATCTGCTTTTGCTTTTTCGGTAGCCTCAATGGTCGCATCAATTTGGGATGAAACTGTTTCTGAAATGCCAGCGGTAAAATTCACAGGAGGTGTGGCTATAACCTTTGTCTCGTCTTTGGTAAAGGTAGCATTGGCTTGCCATATGTCGTCATTAACAGTTACTTGCCCTTCCATTGCAAAAGCTTTTGGAGTGGCACGCATAGCACCGCCAATAGATTGACTGCCTGTAGGGGTTTCTAAATCAAAAGCACCAGATAGACCAATATCAAAATTGCCTGTTTGTTCAACAAATCCATAGGCGTTCATATTACCACTAGGTGCTACTGGAATAATACTTGGCCACCAAGAAAGATCAGGCTCCACCAATCCATTAATAAGAGCTTTTGCAACAATGCCATTATTAGTACTGGCTTCTGCAACAATAGCCGCACTACCAGAACCTATTGGGAAACCGAATGAAATAAAGGAAGCGATGTCAAATGAGAAATCTAATTTTCCATTGATTCCAGCACGATAGTTATATCCGAAATCAGACTCCATAGGTTCATCAAAGTTTGCATTGACGTCAAATCCTCTATTTTGATAATACATGCCTGTAGCTTCTAACACTTTAAAAAAGGAAACCGTACCACCAGTTACCTGATTGGCCTGAAATGAAACGGTTTTTCCGTTTACGGGATTGGAGGATATGTATTTGAAATTTGACCCAAAAGAAGCTCCAAAACTTACACTGGCTAATTTGGAACTGCTAGAGTTTCCGTTGCTGCCATTTCCACTGCCACCACTATCATTACTACTGCCTCCGTCTAGTGCATCTCCACCTAATGAATAGAAAAACATGGGATCTGTATAATCAGCAATAAACGTTATATGGCCGCCAACGGGCGCTTTAATGGTCAGTGGTTTTTGTGCGGCCGGATCATTATTGGCACCAAGTTTTAATTCTAGATTTACCGAAACGGCAAACACAAAATACCAACTATCGTCAACTAATTGTATTTCAAAATCTCTATTCTCATTTAAAAACTTTCCTGAAAAGAAGCCAACATCTGCCTGTACAGGGTTTTCAAATTCAAAATAATTGGATGGTGCCGGTATTTCTGAAGTACCAGTAACAGATATTAATGTGCCGTCATCATCAAATTGGACATCAAGGTTGGCGTTGTCAAAAACTACATTGCCCGAAGAAGCCGTTGCAATTGTTAAGCTACCGTCAACTGTGTATCCGTTTTCAGTATTTGTAATGACCCCTTGAGGTGTGATACTATTATCAGAAATTTGTTCGTTGAAACCAACAGGTTTAATGGTTTCTGTTAATTCTTCATTGTTGCAGTTGCAAGTTACTATAGCCAAAAACACCCAACAGATATTTTTAACTAATTTTTTTGCTGCTTTCATAATTGTTATGTTTTGTGGTTGATAATACTGTTTTGTGTGACCTGTCCGGAAAACGGTCTGCAGCCCTAAACCGAACAAGACCACAAAACGGTTGTTGTCAACTTAATGACTAAACAAACCTAAAACATGAATTTGTTGAATGAAAAAAAACGGGGTGGACAACGGGTAGACACCTTGTAAATATATTGATGACAAATGGTAGACAGCTTTGTTAGGGCCTATAATTAAAGACTTAATACAAAATCTTGTAATGAATTGTCTGTGTTGATATTTAGTTTTTTTCGAAGTCGATAGCGAGCTTTTTTAATGCCATCTGGGGAAATATTAAGGATATTGGCAATCTCTTTTGAGGATAAGTTCATCTTTAAAAGTGACATTAAGCGTAATTCATTTGGAGTCACTTCCGGAAATTTTTCCTTTACATTACTGTTGAAGTCTTTATGGACTTCTTGAAAATATTTGCTGAAGTTTTTCCAGTTGTTATCATCCTGTAAATCAAAATTGATAGTTCTTATAAGTTGCTGATAGCCATTTTGATTGTTTTCTGAAGTTTTAAGTTTTTTAGCTTTTTGTTTTAAACCTTCCAGAACTTCATTCTTTTTGGCCAAATGCAGAGCGTGTGTTGTTAGTTCTTTCTTTTTAAAAGCTAATTCGGCATCTACTTTTTCCTTTTCAAGTTTGTTGCGTTTTAATTTTTGTTTTATAGCATAGAACGCTGCCAAAGAAAACAGCAGGCCGATGATTAATAAGATGCGAATTAAATTCTCATTTTTCGATTTCTGTTTTAACAAATCAAGCTCTTTTTCTTGAAGCTTAATTTGCTGTTCTTTTTTTTCAGTTTCGTAAACTGTTCTTAACTCTTCTATTTGACGTGATTTGTCAATATTCCAAACAGAGTCTCTTATGGTTTTAAATGTTTTATAATCTGAGAGAGCAGATTTTAAATTATTCAATGCTTCATAGGAAGCCGAACGAAATTTGTAAGCTCTATATAATGTGTGGTTCTTTTCAGAAATGCTTATGCACTCATCTAGTGTTGTAATGGCTTTTTTATAGTTTTTTTCATCATAATAAGCATTGCCTAAATTTAATAAAGCAATACTTAAAGTGTATTTGCTTTTGTTTTTGCGTAATATGTCAACACCTTTTTCTAACAGTTTAATTCCCGTGTCAAATTTTCCGGCCTCAACGTCTAATCCTCCTAATCTATCATAAGCAATAGCTTGCCATTCTGGTAAATTTTGTTCTTTGGCATTGAGAAGAACTTCTTCAAAATATGTTTTTGCCAAAGGGCGTTTATCTAATACAACATATAAAGAGCCTATTCTTGACAATGTTACCATAGCACGCTTTTTGTCATGATATTTTTTGTAGATTTCTAAGGCTTTAAGTTCACGTTCCAGCCCTTTTTCTAAATCTCCAACTTGTACATCTGCTCCTGAAATTATCCTAAGAGCATCGGCTTTTTTTAATTGATTGTTATTGGCTTCAAAAACTTTCAAAGCCTTTTGTGCATTGTCCAATTGCTTTTCAATGTTATCCTGTATTTGATAAATCATTGCTTTTAGCAGTAAATCATTTCCATAGGTATTTGTTGAACTTAAATTTAAAGAATCTTGAAGAGCTATATTTCTATCAAGCAAATTTAGGGCTATACTGTCTTCAACATTATAGTAGTGTAATCTAGCGACTAAACTATTAATTAAAACATTATTTTTTAATTGACTGGTGTTTTTTGTATAAGCTAAAGCTTTATTAAGATATGTTCTGGCCGTATCCCTTTTTTCATTTAAATAATAGTATTGACCAAGATTGAAATTTCCTAAGAAGAGAAAATAATTATTATCTAATTTTGAAGCAAAGGTAATTTCTTCTTGTGCATATTTTAATGATTTATCTAAATCTGTTCTGATATGAAATTCGTACAATGCTTGTAAGGCGGATAGTTTTGTGGTGTCTTGAGAATTTTTATAAACATTGACTAGGCTATCCAACGTTTTCTCATTTTGCGAAAACAGATTTGAGGAAATAAACAATAAAAAATATATGATTGTTAGATATTTCATTAAAAATCAGTTGTTTTTGAATAAAAATACTTATTTCTATTAAGAAAATCAAACATCTAGTTTTTGGATTAAAAAAGGAGGGACTATATAATCCGTAATTATATCTTAAATTTGCAATGAATAATGAACAAGTTGAATAAAACCCCATGCATAAAATAGATATAGAGTTAGTTGAAATGACTATGGATGTCATGAAGTATGCCATCAATAGAATATCAAAAACCAATCCCGAGATAGGAATTCCTAGGAAGGCAGAAGACTTAAAAGCATTGGTTGGAGAAACCATTACACCCAAAGGTGTTGGAGGCGAAGTAGCTTTAGGATTGTGGAAAGAGCATTTAATGAAAGCTAATGTTTCTGTAGACCATCCAAGGAATCTGGCGTTTGTACCAGCATCCCCAACAAGAGCAGCTATTATGTTCGATTTGGTAACCTCAGCGTCTAGTATCCACGGAGCATATTGGATGGAAGGAGCTGGTGGAATTTTTTGTGAAAATGAAGCCATGAAATGGATTGTGTCCTTAACAGGGTTGCCAGAAGGAGCCTTTGGCGTGTTTACTAGTGGAGGAACAGCAGCTAATTTATCGGCTATCGTGACAGCGAGAGAGTATTGGCGTAGTTTAAATGACCAAAACAAAGTTGAGAAAGGCATTATTATTACCTCAATAGGTGCTCACTCTTCAGTAAAGGCAATGGCTAAAGTTGTTGATGTTGATGTGATATTGGTGGATACAGAAGATAGTATGGAGGCTACTACTTTACAACAAACAATTGATGGTCTAACAGAACATCAAAGAAGGCGTTTGTTCGCGGTAGTTGGAACGGGAGGTACAACAAATGCTGGTATTATTGATGATTTAGCAGGAATAGCGAACATTTGCGAAAACGAACATTTGTGGTTTCATATAGACGCAGCTTATGGAGGAGGTGCTTTGGCGGCTGATTCTGTACGTCATTTGTTTAATGGTATAGAACGAGCCGATAGCATTACTATCGATCCTCATAAATGGATGTTTTCACCTTATGATTGTGGAGCTGTTATTTACAAAAAGCCTGAATTAGCAAAGCAAGCTCATTCACAACAGGGATCGTATTTAGATATTTTTAAAGATGAAGGTGCTCACGGATTTAATCCAACCGATTATCAAATACAATTAACAAGACGTGTTAGGGGCTTGCCTTTATGGTTTTCATTGGCTATGCATGGCACCGACAGATATAAACAAGCTGTAGAACGTGGTTTAGAACTAGCTCAAATAGCAGGAAGATTAATTGAAGAAAAACCTTTTGTAGAGTTGGTTAGAGAACCAAGCTTGTCTTGTGTGTTATATAGAAGAATAGGTTGGAAGCCTGAAGATTATACCCATTGGACGTATGAAAACCATAGAAAGGGATTTGCACTGGTAACACCAACCAAATGGAAAACAGGTACTGGTTTTGAAACGGTTTCAAGATTTTGTTTTATTAATCCGGATACAACTGAAAAGGATATAGAAATGATTTTAGATTCGATGGCATAAAAAATTATTAAAAAAATATAAGTCGTAATTCGTCATTATAAAATCAATTCCTATTTTTGCGCATGCAACATGACAAGGTACTTATTTTAGACTTCGGATCGCAATACACACAACTTATTGCCCGTAGAGTTAGAGAACTCAACATATATTCCGAAATATATCCATTTAACAAAATTCCAACAAATTTTGAAAGCTATAAAGCTGTGATACTTTCTGGTAGTCCAAACTCTGTAAGAGGAGAAGACGCCTTACATCCAGATTTATCTAAAATACGAGGTAAAAAACCATTATTGGCAGTATGTTACGGAGCACAATATTTAGCTCATTTTTCTGGTGGAAATGTAGCACCATCCAATACAAGAGAATATGGGCGTGCTAATTTATCTTTTATAAAAAGAGATGAACTTTTTTTTGAAAATATACATGAGGGTAGTCAAGTTTGGATGAGTCATAGCGATACTATTAAAGAATTACCAACTAACAGTATATTAATAGCTAGTACCAACGATGTAGAAAATGCAGCTTATAAAATTGAAGGTGAAACTACTTATGCTATTCAGTTTCATCCAGAAGTATATCATTCAACCGATGGGAAACAATTATTAGAAAATTTTTTAGTAAAAATTTCAGGCATCACTCAAGATTGGACACCACAATCATTTGTTGAAGAAACAGTTGCTGCTATTCAAGAGAAAGTGGGAGAAGATAAAGTTGTTTTAGCGTTGTCGGGCGGTGTCGATTCTACAGTAGCTGCGGTACTTTTAAATAAAGCTATTGGCAAAAAGTTATATTGTGTTTTTGTAAATAATGGCTTGCTTCGTAAAAACGAATTTGAAAGTGTTTTAAAACAATACGAAGGCATGGGGCTTAACGTTAAAGGAGTTGATGCTTCTAAACGTTTTCTAGATGCGTTAGCGGGAATTGAAGATCCAGAGAAAAAACGAAAAGCTATTGGTAATTCGTTTATCGAGGTTTTTGATGATGAAGCACATAAGTTAGAAGATGTAAAATGGTTAGCACAAGGAACCATTTATCCAGATGTTATTGAAAGTGTTTCGGCAACAGGAGGACCTTCAGCAACTATTAAAAGTCACCATAATGTAGGTGGTTTACCTGATTTTATGAAACTTAAAATCGTAGAGCCACTTCGAGCTATTTTTAAAGATGAAGTGAGACGCGTAGGAGCTACTTTAGGGATTGATCCAGAACTTTTAGGACGCCATCCTTTCCCTGGTCCAGGATTGGGAATTCGTATTTTAGGCGATATTACAGCAGAAAAAGTTCGTATTCTTCAAGAAGTAGATGCTATTTTTATTAATGGATTGCGTGAATGGGGATTGTATGACAAAGTATGGCAAGCAGGAGCTATGTTGTTACCAGTTAATAGTGTAGGCGTTATGGGAGACGAGCGTACTTACGAAAAATGTGTAGCGCTAAGGGCTGTAGAGAGTACCGATGGTATGACTGCAGATTGGGTAAACTTACCGTATGAGTTTTTACAAAAAACATCAAACGACATAATAAATAAAGTTAAAGGCGTTAATAGAGTAGTATATGATATAAGCTCAAAACCACCTGCTACCATTGAGTGGGAATAAATTTTGATTACTTATACCATATTAAAAACTATTTTTAAACTATTTTAGGTGTCCAAATCAAGTAAAATTCACGTATA
>JBNKYB010000078.1:0-31337 GCA_050300615.1 Flavobacteriaceae bacterium
GTTGCCATATCCGGAGCGACCGGTAAAGACTATACCATAAGCTCTGTTGCCGCTACAGATGCCGGCGTTTATCATGTGTTGGCCACCAATAGCATTGTCACGGGGCTTACTTTGGAGAGGAACCCCATTACGTTGAATGTAGTGTGCGGAGTATCGGAAGCAGAAAAACAAGCTCTTTTAGATATTTATGCCAGTACCAATGGCGAAAGCTGGACAAATACTTTAGCCGATAACAAACCGTGGGATACCAATATCTCTGTTTGCGATTGGTTTGGTGTTACAGTGGTAGATGGTAAAGTAATAGCTGTAAACTTACCTAATAATAATCTTACAGGAACGATACCAGATAGTATTAGTGGTTTATCGAACATTACTACTTTAGATTTAGGAAATAATAATTTAGCAGGAGACATTCCTTCTTCTATAGGGACGCTTTTAGGATTAGAAAGCTTGTTATTACAAAACAATCAATTAACAGGAGAATTACCCACAACTTTAGGTAGTTTATCTAATCTTATTACATTAGATGTAAGTAATAATACTTTACAAAATCAGATACCAAATTCATTTTGTAATCTATCTAATGTAACCACGCTAAATTTATCCAACAATCAATTAATAGGCACTATACCAATTCAGTTAGAGTTAATGCGAAGTTTGGTTCGTTTAGATTTAAGAAACAACCAGTTAGAAGGTATAATCCCATACCAAATAACGAGGTTATATAATTTAGAATTTTTAGGATTAAGCAACAATAAGTTTTCAGGAGATATCCCTATTACTGTGTCTGTAAATTCTAAATTAGAAGAATTTGTTTTTGAAAACAACAACTTTATTTTTTCGAATTTTGAGTCCAAACATCCTTTTTATCTAGATAATATAAATATAGACTATACCTACATACCTCAGGCAAAAACAGATAAAGAAGAAACAAAAACGGTAACAGCTAATAACTCAATTACGTTAACTACTCAATTATCTAGTAACAACAATAGTTACCAATGGTATAAAGATGGCGTTGCTATAGAAGGAGCAACCGCAAGAGAATACAGTATAGAAAATGCAGCAGAAACAGATGCTGGAATATATTATTTTACAGCAACAAATAGTGTTATATCTGATTTAACCTTAGAACGTAACCCTATAACCCTTAATGTTGTTCAAACATGTGATATCGTAGCAACAGAGCGTCAAGCATTAATAGATTTGTACACCGCATTGGATGGTGCAAATTGGACAAATACCTTAGCAGGAAACCAACCATGGATGGTAAATGATGCAAATGCATCGGTATGCGATTGGTACGGTGTAGTAGTTGAAAATAATACGGTAGTAAAAATTAACCTGAGTGCAAATGCATTAACAGGAACACTGCCAGATGTTTTTGCTAATTTACCAGCGTTACAAACCATTAGTATTAATAACAATAACCTACAAGGTAAAGTGCCTGCATCTATAGCAACTATTGCTAGTTTAGAGGCTTTAGCTATAGAAAACAACAATTTTGTGTTTTCCGATTTCGAGACCGAATTTCCAATCTATAATGCAAAATTGGGAACCAGTTTTACGTATAATTTACAAGCTAAAGTAGATACGGAAATTAGCCCAACAGTGCCTGAGGCAGAAACTATTACTTTAACTACAACCGCATTGGTGAGTGAAAATAACAGATATCAATGGTATAAAAATGGCCTTCCAATAGCAGGCGCAACCAGTATAGAATTTACGATTACAAATGCAACAAGCGAAGATACTGGTGATTATTATTTTGAGGCCACAAATACGGTAGTTACAGGATTAACGCTTATTCGTCATATTATAAAACTAGAAGTGTTGGCTGCAGGTGATACTTGTGGGGTGTCTTCCGTTGAGCGCGATGCTTTAATGGCATTGTATAACGCTACAAATGGCCCAAATTGGATAAACAGCACCAATTGGGGCACAACGGCCCCTGTTTGTGATTGGTATGGAGTTACGGTTACTAATGCTAAGATTTCTAGTATTTCTTTACCTAATAATAATTTAAACGGAACCATTCCGGCAAGTTTAGGTGAATTAACAGGAACAACATACTTAAATCTTAGTTCAAATAATTTATCAGGAATAATACCAGATGAATTGGGTAACTTATCAAACCTTTGGGTTTTATATCTTCAGTCTAACCAATTAACGGGAACGATACCTTCCGCATTAGGAAGCTTATCAAATTTGAACGATTTAGTTCTTGGTTCAAACCAATTAACAGGTACTATTCCTTCAGAGCTTGGCAATTTAATGAGTATTACGTATTTGGGTTTATATAATAATCAATTAACAGGGGCTATACCAAGTTCTTTGGGGAATACTAATATACGCGAGCTTAGTTTATCAGGAAATCAACTGTCGGGTTTCATTCCAAATAGTTTAGCTAATTCATTGCTTACCTATATCGATATTGCAGATAACAACTTGACAGGAAACATTCCGGATTTCACTAACCTGCCTTCAACTGACATGTCTAATTTGAGCTTGGTTTTTAATAACAATGCCTTCGTTTTTAGTGACTTTGAAGATGAACATCCTTCGTATGCATCACAACTCAACAATTATACCTATAGCCCCCAGGCCAAAGTAGACGAAATAGAAACCGTTAACATTACAGAAACAAGTAGTTATACCCTTACAACTACTTTAAGCAGTTCTAATAATAGTTTCCAATGGTATAAAAATGGTGTAATGATTACGGGTGCTACCAATAAAGATTTGGTAATTTCCAATGCTTCAGAATCAGATGCAGGTGTTTATTATTTTGAGGCTACCAATAGCATCATAACAGGTTTAACATTAACCCGTAATAATATTACTTTAAATGTAGGTGAAGCGGGGCCATGTAATGTGTCTGAAGCAGACCGTCAAACCCTAATAGATTTTTATAATGCCACTAATGGTAATAATTGGACTAATACTATAGAAGCCAACCAACCATGGTTGGTAAACGACCCTAGTTCTTCTATTTGTGATTGGTTTGGAGTCACTGTGGATGCAGCATCAAAAATAACAGTAATTCAGTTACCTAATAATAATGTAAGAGGGCAAATTCCAGAATCTATAGAAAACTTGGTAGATTTAAAAACATTAGATTTAAGTGAAAATGTGTTAGTAGGTGCTATACCAGAAACCATTGGGAATCTTGCAGCGTTGCAGACCTTAAATTTAAGCATAAATGAGTTAGCAGGAGTTATACCAACTACGATAGGTGGTTTACAACAATTGGTAACTTTAGATTTAAGTTTCAATAAATTATGTTGTGCTGTTCCTGATGGCTTATATACAATTCAAACATTACAATCCGTAAAACTGAATGACAATAATTTATTAGGAACTATAAGTGAAAACATTGGTAGTTTAACACAATTGGTAGAATTTAAACTGTCCAATAATAGCTTTTCAGGAACTATACCTGTAAATATTGGCAATTTAACCCAATTACAGGAGTTTTGGTTAACCAATAATAACTTTTCAGGAAGTATTCCTACTACTATTACTAGTATTCCGGGATTGCGAAGTATACGACTAAATGATAATAATTTTAGTGGCGATATTCCCTTATTAATACCAGATTTTTCAGAACCAAATACAGAAGTAAAAATAGAGAATAACCGTTTTGTATTTAGTGATTTTGAAGCAGAATACCCAGATTATAGTACACAATTGGATGTGTTTACTTACGATCCACAAGCTAAAGTAGATTTAACAGAAACGATTTATGTATTAGCAGGAGATCCTGTTACTTTAGGAACGATAGATTTAACCAGTCCAAATAATAGTTATGTATGGTATAAAGATAATGTTATTATTCCTGACGCTACATCCAGTAGTTATACCATACCGAGTTTTGACCCATTAGTAGATGTAGGTAACTATTATTTTATAGCGACCAATAGTACTATTGCAAATTTAGAATTAACCCGAAACACCATATATTTAAGAGAGCGTTTGCCTGTAGAAGATCTTTCTGCAATCGGAGTGTGCTCTATAGATCCCAACATTCAAAGACAATGGCAAATAACAAACCCTAATGCTTTAGCCATAAACGTTAATTGGCAAATTTTGGGCACGTCTCAATCTGGAACATTTATAGCAAATCAGGGCACTAATTCATTTATTACGAATATAGAAACCGGAGATAATATTTTAGAAATAAAATGGCTAAATGAAAGAGATGTAGAACAAATTATACAAGTTGTTTCTAACGATACTTATTGTAATCCACCTGCTGTTTGTACAGAAGTTTTAAGTAATGGATATGGCAGTTTTGAAAATGCAACTACAGCACTTAACAATGGAAGAAACGGAAATTTAGATGGAACAGGATGGCAGATAAGTGCAGGGACACCTGATGCCTTTATACTACCATATAGTAATGATGAAGATCCTTACCTAACTAATATTGTAAACACGTCACCAAATGGAGGAATATGTGTCGGAGCAATACGAGAGGAGGATGGCCAATCAGAATCTTTTTCTACAACAGTACCAGATTTAATAAGTGGGGTTACTTATGTTGTTGAGTTTTATCAATCTAACGCAACATATTTATTAGATCAAGAGTTTTTAGATGAAGCATTAGGGTTCTGGGAAGTGACTTTAGGAGGTGTTACAAAAAATAGTAATCCTATGTATCCAAATTCTGGTTCTACAACTTGGGAAAGACAAAAATTAGAATTTACAGCAACAGGAAGTTCAGAACAATTAGAGTTCAAGGCAGGGTCTTCTTCTACAGATTCCACAAATGTGTATGAAGTATATGTATTAATAGACGGTATTCGGGTATATCAAAAACCAGTAAATCCATATACAACAGAATGCGCAGATATAGATACACAATCTTTTTGCAATACAGATGATGATAATGAACCAACTATAGCAGATTTGGTAGCACCACAAGGTGGAAATGTAACTTGGTATAGTGAACAAATTGGAGGAGATGGTTATCCCAATGAAATAGAATTGAGTGAAATATCCAGTCCTTTTGTTTGGGCTGATGATGGTTCGGGAAACCCCAGAGTACCTGTAGAAATCCTATTTAATCAAGGTGCACCTGAAGGACTTGAAGCGCAATTTTTTGATGCTTTCTTAAATCCGACAATTACAGATATACAAGTAGAAGGAACTAATATACAATGGTATGATTCTTTTACAAGTTTAAATCCACTATCAGAAACAACACCTTTGGTAAATAACGCTATATATTATGCAGCACAAGGAACTAACTTTTGTCGTTTGGCTGTAAGCGTATTTATTGGTATTCCCATTCCTAAAGGAAATGGATTTCAAGAATTTTGTAGTTCTAATAACCCTACTATCGATGATTTAGTTATGGAGGTGACCAATCCTAATTACGAATTAGTTTGGTATTCTGAAGAAACAGGAGGAAGTCTTTATAATAGTACAGATGCTTTAGTGGACGGAATGACATATTATGCGGTTCAAACTGATGGCACTAACTATGGAGAAGAACGAATTCCAGTAGATGTATCCATAATTAACGTGGCGTCTGAAGCTGTAATTTATGAACAAGATATTACACTACCAGAAGACTACACCTTAGCAAGTTTATCAAACTTTTTTAGATTAGATGAAGGTGTTTTATGGTTTGATGCAGCCGAAGGAGGAACAGCTTACAGTAACACTTATAAAGCGTTAGCAGGAGAAACATATTATGCAAGGTTAAGTCAAGGGTTTTGTTCAGGGCTAGAAGTGTTGGCCGTAACAGTAACTATAGGAGACGTTCAAGAACCAGAACTTATAACGTGTATAAAGTTTGTGCCACAGCCAGGTACAGAATATCTGATAAGTGGTTGGGTTAGAGAAGAAGAATTGATAGCAGAACCATCTGGCACAAAAAACTTTAATGATGATATAGAGGCTAGGGAGGCTTTTACCAGGATATTACAAAAAATAGCAGATAGAATTTTAGACAAGAAAGAAATTCCAGAAACCTTTGTAGTTGAGTCTTTCTTTGAAGAGGATTTAAATTCTGATGTATTGCTACCATATATAAAGAACTTTACAGGTAATAAAGTAATTGTTTATGATTTTAAATTTGAGCAACAGGATTTTCAAGGGGTTCTTAAAACCATAGGATTCTCATTTTCTTTAGACCCAGATAAGAATTTTAAATTTGTTTATAAGACTCCCAATATTAAATATAGAAAACTTGGACGCAGGCGTAGTTCAGTTTATAAATATCCATTATTAAACTATGACTTTTTAACACTCACATTCAAAGATGTGAAAGTAATAGATGGAAATTTTCAAATAGTTTACGATTTTGAAATTAGCGGTAAAAATGATGAGCAAGCCTTTTCAGAGGTGTCGGATAACAATCGTTTAAGGTTTTCTGAAAATGATTTAATAAGTGATGCGCTTAATACATCTGGTATTGAAGGAACTATACAATTATTTAATTATTCTGAAAATCCAGACTATGAAGTTATGGATTATGTAAATGGGATTATTGAGCTATCATATAAGGATATCAATGAAAATGATATTACAATAGGTAATGCTGAATTTAAACCTAAAGGGGCAATAATTGATGGTTGGCAGCGTATCTCAACAAGCTTTACAATACCAAATGATGCCGCATATATGAAGATAGCCCTTAAAAATAAAGGTGATGGCCTTAATGCCTATTTTGATGATGTAAGGATGCATCCATTTAATAGCAATATAAAATCCTTTGTATACGATCCCGTGACACAAAGACTTCAGGCAGAGTTAGATGAAAATAACTATGCCACTTTTTATGAATATGATACAGAAGGAGGCTTAGTAAGAGTAAAGAAAGAAACAGAGCGCGGTATATATACCATACAGGAAACACGCTCTGGAAACTCTAAATTAAATAAACAATAGGGGTAATGAAAAAAACAATAATATATCTGTTGCATAGTATGTTTTTATTGGGACTGATATTACATGCCCAAGCCCAAAAACCAAGTGTAAATGAGCTATTGAGCAAAGCCTCTAATTTTTATCTAAAAACAAATCAGTATCAAGTAAAAATGACTTTTACCATGTATCGAGGAATTACAGGAGATAAAAAAACAGAATCCTATACAGGAACTATGGAGAAAAATAACGAATATACTAAAAACAGTATTTTAGGAACATCAGTATATCGCTTTCCTCAGGCACAATTAATTGTAGATAATAACCAAAAAAAAATCGTCTATACTACATTAGAAACTAATACAATACAAAACTCTCCAGTAGATCTTAGTGCTTATATAAAGGACTATGATAAGTCACAAGTATTAGAAGAGGGTAACCAATGGGTTTGCGAGTTAGTAGCATCACAAAATACGTTCTCACAACTTCCTTATGGCAAGGTACTGTTGTATCTAAGTAAGAAAGATTACAGTGTTACTAAGCAAGTGTTGTTTTTTTCAAATCTTATCCCATTTCAGGGTAAAGAAGAATCAGATATAGAACAGGATTACGGAAGACTTCATATTGATCTACTATATGATTTCAATAAAAAAGTAGAAAAAACGGAATTGGCATATTTTATTAAAAAAACAGCCAATAATAAAATACAATTACAGAAAAATTTTGCTAGCTATCAATTGATAGATCAATCGGAATACAATAAATAATCAGGTAAATACTAAAGCGAATGGTTACTACTATGAAAAATAAAGCCACAAAAATACTCTTTCTACTTTTGCTAATGCAAACGTACTTTTTAAGTGCTCAAGAGAAAGCAAACTATAATTCTAATGACATTGAAGATGTACTGGGCACAGCAACGCCCTTGCAATATGTAACCACCAATTTGGATGCTGCAGAGGTATTAATAAATAAAAACCCTATGGGGTATGTGAGTCTCTATATTAAAGAGAATCAACCTCCTAATAATTGGTTTTCATATACATTAAGATTGAATGTAACTCCAGCATCGCTTTCTGGATTATTTGATGGTGTCCCTACTGAAATAACCCTAAAGGTTGAACATAATACATTGGCAGGTGCAACTGGTAATTCAATAGATATAAGTAAGTATATAGCTGCCGGAGCCTACGGTGTTAAAGTGGAGCTTATTGAAGGTATTTATACAGAGTTATCCAATAATACTGCTGTACCAGTCTCTAATGGTACTGTGCCAGCAAATATTGGTTTAGAGCTAGGATTTAGTGCCACAACCTTTAAAGCTTTGTCATCAACAATACCTACCCCAACAGCGACCCCTGTATTAAATGATAAAGAAATACAAATAACTTGGAATCCAATTGAAGGCGCTATGTCTTACGATGTTGAATGGACATGGATTGACGGCTATGACGAAAATGAGACCATTCCATTAAGACTTCCGGAGACCATTCCTTTTACAAAACGTGATTTCGAACTAAATAGTACGCGGATACAGACCTCCAAAACTCAATATACTATTCCATTAATTTATTCTAAAGGGTATTTAATTTATAGAGTAAGGGCTGTAGGTAGATTTATAGAAGACACCAATGTTTATAGATATGGGGCATGGAGCGAAGCAGAAGAACAAACAGAAACAGCAGAAAATAAATTGGAATTTCTATCAGATTGGAATGCTGTTTATACGATAAATAATGACCATCAAGGTGATAAAAACTGGCAATTCCAAGCGTCTTATGCAGAAGAAGGAAAAAAGAAAGAAGTTGTTAGTTATTTTGATGGTACCCTGCGTAACCGCCAGACCGTAACAAGAATTAATTCTGACGATAATATTATTGTTGGAGAAGTTGTTTATGATGCACAAGGTAGACCAGCAGTAGAAGTTTTACCAGTGCCTACTAATGGGGAGGCTATAGATTATACAGACAATTTTAATCTGAATACAGAAGGAGAAACTTATAGTTATCAAGATTTTGATACAAATGATCGTAACATTTTAGATCAGGAAACCACATTAAAAGCCATGTCTACCCTAAATGGTGCTAGTAAATATTATTCCCCTGCGAATGATATTGTTAGTACGTTTAAGGATAGAATTCCTGATGCAAAAAAATATCCTTTTTCCCAAATAGAATATATGCCCGATAATACAGGAAGAATTCATAGAAAAAGTGGCGTAGGTATAAACCATCAATTAGGAAGTACCCATGAGATGGAATATTATTATGGGACACCAGAACAAAAAGAATTAAACCGATTGTTTGGATATAGTGTGGGGCATTTTTCGCATTATAAGAAAAACACCGTAATAGACCCAAACAGGCAAGCCAGTATTAGTTATATAGATCCACAAGGAAGAACCATAGCAACAGCTTTAGCAGGTATTTCACCAACAAATTTAGATGCTTTAGAAGATGAAATAGATATTGATGAATTGTTACATAAACGAGTAACCACAGATTTATTGGGAAAACTAAACGTTTCAGCAATAGATGCAGTAACTGATAATAATATAAGACAGTCAACCCAAGCTTTTGGAGCACAAGAAGATGCTTTAGTTTATTCGGCTACCAAACTGGCTATAGAACCGTCTGAATTAAACTTTAAATATACACTTGAAAAAACAGATTTTGAGTATGGGTGTACAAACGGATTGTTAAACTACCCCGTAATTTATGATTTATCTGTAGACGTAGTGGACTTAGAAGGGAAAAGTCTTATTTTAAATAGAGAAGACCCAACCTTTGACCTTTCAGATTTTTCAATAGATGTTCCAAGGGGTTCCTATAGTATTACAAAAAGCTTAGAAGTTAACAAAGGTGCATTAGAAGCTTATGCAGATACATTTATAAAGAAATTAACAACTCTTGGAGATCCTTGTTATATAGACCCCAAAGTGGTAGTACCTATTCCTGAAGAGATTATAGATGGTTGTTTTGTAAGTTGCGACGATTGTCAAGCGTCCTTAGAAGCAGAGTATGGAGATAAATATGGGTATCGAGATGCTAAAATTAATGATTACGATTTTACAGACCTAGAAGACGTCTTAACGACAGCTGAATTAGATGAAGAAAAAGCAAGATTAAAGATAGCATTTGAAAACCAATGGGAGCAACTTATCATAGCTTGTAATGCGCCGTGTACAGATGGTACAGATTTAGGAGGTTTGTCTCAAGAAAATATCGTAGCCAATTCTACGTCTTGTGATATAGGGCGCACAGCTTTGTTAGATGATATGAAGCCTACAGGGCAGTACGGGCAATATCAAAGTAGTTTGGTAAAAACTGTAAATGGAGAATCAATAGAAAAAACCATACAAACCACACTGAATATTTTTAATGATGGCAATCGTCTAGTAAGTACACAAACAAATGATAATAATATTCATAATAGCTGGCGTAACCCAAGGCATTCTAATGATCCATTACCAAATGGAAACGAATTATATACCCAAGGGCATTATTATAATACAGACGGTACCATAAGTTATATAAAAGTAACAGAAACAACGGATACAGATGGAAATAACAGCTACACACCAGATATTCAATTGGGAACAGAACTAATTCCTGTTACAAAAAACACCAATAATAACGAGTATTTAGTAGAACCACAATACTTAATAAATGTTGAGGATTTTATTGCTTCCGGTGTTTGGCAAGATCAATGGGCAGAATCACTTATCGTATACCATCCAGAATACTGCTATTTACAATATGCCGAAGCTATTTGCGGAATGACCAATACCGTGTCTGGAAGTCTAATGAATCCGGATGGTTATGATCTGTATTTACGTCAATTAGACACGTATGCTAAAGCAGGGTCTCTTGTTACTGGCACCTCTATTATGACTCAAGATCCATTTTTTAACGGAAGTACACCTTCAGAATTAGGTAACATACCATTTAACTTGCGAAACAGTATCATGTTTGAGGCGCTTACCAAAAATTACAATAATACGGGGTTTAGTTTAGAAAAATATGCCTTGGCAATAGTAAAATGTAATAGCATAACAAACTGTGACTTTAGTAGTGTTAGTGCAAGTTCATTAACAACTGCAGAAAAAGATGAATATTGGAATGTTTATAAATCCAACTACAGTAATGTAAAACAAATGATTCAAACCTTTTTTGGTAATATCTATGCAGAAAAGAACAACTGCTATAATGGATGTATAGGAGAAGAAAATGGTCCTATAAATTTATTGGCAGTATTAAAAGATTTTAAAGATATAAATAAAAATACGTTAGATGGTATTATTAAAGCTGGAGTAAATAAAATATGTGATAGTGACGTTGTCAGTGCCTATGGAACAAAAGAAAAACGTTTTAAACCGTCAGATAATTTATACAACTCTGGGCAAGATGCTGCGGATACCGTAAAAGAATTTGAAGAATATACTGGCTATGAGTCCTATATACAAACAGGGGTGTGCCCGTTAGCAAGTGACTTACAAGTATTTTTAGAACATACATTTAAAGATTTTGTAACTCAAACACCAGGAGTTTCTGGAGAAAGGCCATTTACAGGCAAATATTTAAGCAGAGCTTTATACCAAGATTTAGGAGGAAAAATATCGGAAGCAGAAGATGAAATCCTCCAGCCAAATGATATTCAATTAAATAGTGTCCCGAACGGTACCGAACTAAAATTAGAATTTAGTGAAAATGGAATTACCCTTGGAAATATTCCAATAACTGTAACACTGCCCGCTAATACTCAAACATGGAATAATTATGGTAATAATAGTTGGGTAATCACTAAAATAAGTCATATAAAAGCAAGTCATAATGCTACAGATGAAGTGTTTACCTTTAAAGCAGTGGCTCAAGTACGTAGTAGCTTTGCTGCTACAGAGTATGAGGAAATTATAATTAGTGGTACTACCCAAGCACGTATATCAGACTGTAGTATCGTGCCAGATCCAGCAAGTGTAGGCCAATATTTAGGTAACGGAGAAACGTCTGGCCCCTTAGGAGACTGTAATAAAAAGCAACGTTTTAAACAAGCATTTATAGTGCTTTTAAATGAATTGTATAGAACCAATAGTATAAGTGCTACAGTAACATTAAATGGTATATCTGCCTATAGTAATAGCTATTTAAACACCTTTTTTAATGGTGGCACAGCCACATGGAGCAATACAGGAAACATGTATTTTATAGATGTTGATGGTGTACAAAGGTTTGTTTTAGAATTAGAAACAGCCCTTCCAACCACTGGGGTTGCCAATTTTACAGGTATGGGCTTAAATTATGTGTATAATGCCAAGGGTGAAATTACGCAACAAAACGCTCGAATAACCTATTTAACATCAGCATCCAACAGAGTAGAAGTTAGCACAAAAGGCACCCTGTCTCAAGGGGGTATAGAAGGCAAACCATTAATTAATTTTTTATGTTGTGGCGATATTAATGATATTGTGGGAGATAATAATATAACTTATGATCCTGATCCTTGTATAGAAGGTATAGAATCAGAAGTAGAGCTTACTACAAATGCGATGTTAAGCATTTTCAATGATTTATTATCGCAATCTAATTTAGTATATGATTCAGCCTTAACAGATACAAAAAGGCCCTATAATTCTACAACATCAGAACAATTTTTAACAGATACATCAGGTGAGAATAGAATTATTAACTATTTAAACAGCCCAGAGTCTTCATACACAGACACAACCCTTGTTAAAAATGATTTTCAGCTATCTGGTAAACCTATGCACTACCAAATAACAGATCAACATTTAGGAATTTATTTCGGCAATTTTACAGGTGACAATACCCAAGATGGTAGTTATGATGTAGAAATACTTTTAAAACGTGCCAACTCCAGTTGGGATCCAAGAAATGTAGTATCTATAGAAAGTATGGCAGTTGTAGAAGGTCCTTTTAATCCTGAAACAGAATTAGGCTTTAAAGCCAGTTGGTTATTGATAAATTATACCGATAATTTAGGTTTACCTAAACAAGATGTTGTTTTTGCACAAATCCATATAGAAAATGATTACCAAATGACACTCTGTGATTTTGCAGGGGCTTCTACAGAAATTACAGAAGAATACGTTTATAATCAAGATGTTATTTGTGAAAATGGAGATGCAGATTTGTCTAAGAAATTTGCATTTCATATGAAGAATCTTTTGAATGAAGTCATTTCTAAAGATGGATTTAATCCTTTAAATGAAAATAAAAGAATCCCAATTGCTAATTTTTCTCATTATAATACCTTTTTACAAGATTTCTTGACTTTAAATGCTATTATGCGTTGTAAAATAGTTGGTAATGGTTCGGAACCATGTGTTAAAAGGTTGGTTGATTTTTCAGATATTGAAAATGTGTTTTTTGCTTATAAAAAAATAAATGATTCTGTACTAAGAGTTTATTTTGCATATTCAGATTTAATTGCATTAGAATTTTATTTTGACATCTATGAAGGATTTTCATCTAGTTCTCAAATTTCTAAGTTTACAATAGATCAGAGTACACAGAGATATCAAATATTTTATATTGATGGTCAGGTTAGTTATAGTAGGGTTTTGTATCAGTCGTATAAGAATGAAAGCACTGGTAGAATTGCTATAGGTCAACCTTCTTTGATTTTTAGTTGTAATTTATATGCAATAAATTCGAATAAGACTGTTTTAGCACCAATCTCAGACTTAGATAATGAGAATGAAGTGTTTTTGAGTAATCAACAAAATGAAATACTTTTAGAATCATACATTAAGGAAGTTGCTAATGCATTGTTAGTTCAAAATCAATCAAGTGTAGTATATAGTGATTTATCTTCTAGTGCTTTAGATATTCCTAAAAGGTACAAAGTTTTCTTAACAGATTATTTTTTAGCTAGTAATCCTGATTATGTCTATCCTGATTTTGGCAATAATGTAGTTTCTTTATATAAAGAGAATTTTAAGAACAATGTTTTTAATGATAAATTTAATGGAGGGGGTATAACTTTTGTAATAAATTCTGAGAATAATTCAGATGGACTTTTTGGAAGTATTTATTTAGAAATTATATTTGAAGATGATTTTAATGATGTTGCTGAAATTTTAGAAGTTTTTGTTCAAAGAGAAACTCATTCTAGTATACTTTA
This sequence comes from Flavobacteriaceae bacterium, assembly GCA_050300615.1. Taxonomy (GTDB): domain Bacteria; phylum Bacteroidota; class Bacteroidia; order Flavobacteriales; family Flavobacteriaceae; genus Yeosuana. Next base: position 14,020 of record JBNKYB010000078.1, read on the forward strand.
TGCAACAATAACTTATAGAAATAATAGTAATCAGATTATAAAAGGGAAGAATATCGCTATTGGAAATTATTACCAATATGGTAATTATTCAAGACGAAGTTATACATATCCAAATATGTCCCAGCTTCTTACTTTAGATATTACACAAAATTTATCAAGTAAGTCTTTAATTCAAAAAAACACCTCTGTAACTAATATTAATTCAAAAATGTTGGCTTATGAAGTTGACATGGATGGAAACGTATTAAATGATGAATCTGGATTAGTAATGACTGGAGCTTCTATTGAAGAAAAATCAGCCCTAACCTCAAAATCCCTAGTAGCACAACGAGAAGCATGCGGTTCAGATATTTGTATCCCACCAGTACCAGAGCCAGTAAGTTGTACAGATAAATACCCAGAATATCTAACGTTAATGAACACTATTAACGATAAAGAGGAAGATTCTGGAGAACCATTAAGCGATGATGAAGGAGACATTGTAAGCCAAGAAGAATTCTGTGCCAACTCATACCAATATTTAGTAGACGATTACCAGTATTACATTACGACCTTTGGTATAACCAGTGTTTTAGATGCTAATTACATGTCCATAGCCCGTTTTGGAGCCACAGAATTTAATTATGGATATCCAGGCATTCAAGGCATTATAAGCCTTTACAAAGCTCATGTAGATGCTACAAGAGCCAATGAAAACCAATCCACCATGGATTGGGCTGCATTTACATCAAACTATTTAAATCAACCAGAAAACGAAGGCATTTGCGTGCCAGTACCTTTTCCTGTAAATTTTGACTCAGCAACTATAGAGATTCCCGAAGCGACTCCTTGTGAACAATTTTATGCGAGTGTCGTAGCAGCATATTCTAAAGATGTCTATGGTAACCTTTTAGCTGCCAAGCGTGAAGAATTTATAAATGCCTATTTAAATCACGCATTAAGTACACCTGTAGAAACATTTACAATGGAATATCCTGACAAAGAATACCAATATACCTTGTATTACTACGATCAAGCAGGTAACTTAGTGCAAACCGTACCACCAGAAGGCGTAGATCGTTTTACAGAAGAAGAGTTAGAGGGAGGAGGCATAAATAATGCCATTAATGTATATAGAAACGCTAACAATACAAACGAAGACTTAGCATTATTACCAGATCATAAGTTAAAAACAGAATACCGTTACAATTCCTTAAACCAATTGGTATGGCAATCCACACCAGATGGCGGCGAAACCCATTTTGCCTACGATGCCTTGGGCCGAATAATAGCCTCACAAAATGCCAAACAATTAGCAAATAATCGTTTTAGCTATACCAATTATGATGAACTTGGGCGTATTGTAGAAGCCGGAGAGTTTGCGCCAAATGTAGCAGTCTCTATAGAAGAAACCTCAGGTAAATTAGTTTACATAGCAGATAAATCTTATGTGGAAACATCAGAAATTATAAGCGGAAAGAATGTATATCCTGCAAATATTTCAGACGTACGGTATGAAGTTACAACCACAGCGTATGATGCATTAGAAGGTGTAAACCCTGCAGAAATTTTTGATACTGTAAAGGATGGTGAAAATACAACAGACAATACGCGTAACCGTGTGGCAGCTGTTTATTATTACGAAATACGCGATGCCGTTAATAACATAGGTCTAAGTTTAGCAAATTATAACAATGCCATGTTCTATAATTACGATATTCATGGTAATGTAAAAGAGCTAGTGCAACATAATAAACTTATGGTTATAAACCCTAATAATTCTCAATCTGGAATGAAAAGGGTATTGTACGAGTACGATTTAATAAGTGGAAATGTAAATAAAGTAAGCTACCAAAATGGTAAACCAGATATGTTTGCACACCGTTATACCTATGATGCAGATAACCGCATCACTATGGTAGAAACCTCTAGTGACGGTATGATTTGGGAAAAAGATGCATCATACCAATACTATGCACACGGTCCTTTGGCACGAACTATTTTGGGTGATAAAGAAGTACAAGGTATAGACTATGCCTATACCTTACAAGGTTGGCTAAAAGGTGTGAATTCCGAAACCATGTTAACAGCAGACGATATGGGTACAGATGGTACAGCAACATCCCAAGTAGCACAAGATGCTATGGGGTACTCTTTAAATTATTTTGATAATGACTACCAACCTATAGGCCCATTAGGTAATGTATTTAGTTACAGTACTACCAATACAGTTACAGATCCTATGGCAACAGCAGGTAAAAACTTGTATAACGGTAATATTAAGCAAATGGTAACCAGTCTTTTAGATAATGATGAAAACTTACTACCATCGCAACTAAACAACTATGGTTATGATCAACTAAACAGAATTAAAACCTATAAGGGAACCAGTATAAGCGCAGGAGGAACACCAACAAACAGCTACTCTGCAAATTATACTTACGATCGTAATGGAAACCTGCAAACACTAAATCGCTCCACCCTAAACGATACTGATAATGTGGTGGAAATGGATCAATTATCATATAATTATAAAACCAAACTAAACCCTGAAACAGGGCTGCAAGAAGCAACCAATCAATTAGACCATGTAGAGGATGCTTTAGGAGATACAGGATTTAATGATTTAGGAACGCAAACTGATGGGAACTATGTATATGATGAAATCGGGCAGTTAATTAGTGATAGATCAGAAAACTTAACCAATATAGACTGGCGTGTAGACGGAAAGGTAAATGCAATAACCAAAACTCAAGGAGGAACAGAAAACATCATAAAATTCCAATACGATGGTCTAGGAAACCGTATTTCTAAAACCGATGTTGCAGATAATAAAACCACCCTATATGTTCGTGATGCACAAGGCAATGTACTGGCAGTGTACAATAGCGATATACATGATATAGTAACTCCAGAAAATCCGTTAGATGTGACGCATAACAATAAGCAAGTAACAGATACAGAGGCCTATAAAGCAGCTAATACCATTTTGTCTACCAACCCTACAGGTATAAACACAGTAGAAGATGGGGGGAACTTAAGCTATATAGCAGGAGAAAGTATTACACTTTTACCTAATTTTCATGCCAAACCAGGTAGTGTACTTACGGCTAAAATTGATGTTGCACTCAATGGCGGAGGCGGAAACACAGAAGGTATGTTCTTGGCCGAGCACCATATATATGGAAGCTCCCGATTAGGATTAGAACAAAAGCATTTGGAAATTACAGAAGAACCTAGTACATTAGACCAAACGTTCTTTGATAATAAAGTAGGAGACAAACGTTACGAGCTTAGTAACCATTTAGGAAATGTACTAAGTGTAGTAACAGACCGTAAGTTAATAGACGTTGATGGACTCTTAAAACCAGATGTAATTGCTTATAATGATTACTATCCCTTCGGCTCTCTTTTACCAAACCGCCACGGTTCTACTGATAGTTACAGGTACGGCTTCCAAGGTCAAGAACTTGACAACGAAATAAAGGGAGAGGGAAATTCACTCAATTATAAGTTCCGTATGTACGACCCTAGGGTGGGCAGGTTCTTTGCGGTGGATCCTTTATTTAAAGAATTTGCTTGGAATAGCTCCTATGCTTTTAGTGAAAATAGAGTAATAGATGGAATTGAATTAGAAGGATTAGAAGTTACAGACTATTTACGTTTGCTGCCAACAGACAAGCCTGTTTTTGTTAAAGATAAAAATGTAACGACATTAAAAAGAGTTGATAATGCTGCGGGCAATATCATGGGTTTTCTAGCTAATAACACCGTTGGAGCTGCCTATAACATGATATCAGATATAATTAATGGCACTTATAATTTATTTACAGGAGATAGTAAACTATATAGATTAAGAATACATGAAGATATCGTTGCTCCAGCACAAGAAGGTCTCGATGATATATACAAATACCATAGAGACACTCCTATAGATAAACAGATATCAGACACAGGCGATGCACTTACTACTCTAGATAATTATAGTTTAGCATTTCAGGTAATTGTTTTTCATAAAGTATCAGCGATATCGTCATCTACAAAGTTGAGTAGTGGTTCTGTTGCAACCCAAGGTCTGGCATCATCCACGGAAGCTACGGTTCTAATGGAGAATATAGCTACTACAACAAAATCTTTGAATAGTATAGAATTTTCGATACGAGGTTCTGTTCAAAAATTAGTAGGAAATGCGAAAGGAGTTTATAAATTTACAATGACTGACGGAACGGTATATGTTGGACAGGCTCAAGGAGCTAATGGATTTGCACAAAGAGTAAAAAGGTCTTTAACTGAATTACTTGAAGGCACATCAAAAAAAGAAGCTAAAGTACAGGGTAAAACATTAGAAAGGGTTGATTTTATGGAGTTTGACCCAGCGGTAGATGCAAATGTAAATGCTATGGAAACAAGAATAATAAAGGAAGAAGGAGGTATAGGGCCTGACAGTAATCTTTTAAACCAAAGAAACGCACCATCAACGCCAGGAAAAAACTAAATTAGTATGTTAGAAGGAGAATATATAAAAAAGAATACAAGATTTTGCAAACCACCTAGAAAGGCTATAAATGCCCTTTTTCTTAGAAATGTAGTGTTTATAAGTTCTGATAATTTGGAGCAAAATCTTGAAGCTTTAATGGCCGAGGAAGATATAAACACAATAAGATTAACAGATGACTATAAATTAAATAATCTTGATTTTCTTAATGATTATGATTTAGGTTTTATAAGGTCTATCGATATTCTGAGTGATTCTGTTAAGAATATTGATGGTTTATACAATTTATCTAATCTAGAGTCAATAAACTCTATTAATCAAAAAATAGATTATAGTAGGTTTTTAAAAATTAGAACTATTGGAGGAGAGCTTAGTTCATTTTCATACAAAACACTTTCAAATATAAACACGCTTGAAACTATAGGTATAAGTAATAAATTTACAGAAAGCGATGTTTCAATTTTTTCAAAAAATCATAAGCTAAAACACCTAATGTTAAGGGGTAGCAAAATCACTTCACTTAAAGGTTTAGAAAATTTTAAAGAATTAGAGCTCCTAGAATTATTTCATAATAGGTATATCAATTCTCTAGAAGGGATAACCACTGAGCATAACAAATGTCTAAAAGAAATAAGTATTTATAAAGCTCCGAAATTATTTTATGTAAATGAGTATCTGTCAAAACTTCCAGACATTGAAAATTTACAATTAGCGTGTAAAAAAGTTGATTCGCTTAAGTTTCTGGAAAATTTAAAAAACCTGAAATTATTAAGTATCCATAATAAAATTATTGAAGTAGCGGATGGAAATAAAGCCCCTTTGATTGACGCACTAGAACGGACTAATAGTAAAATTTGGTAATTAAAAACGGAAAAGTTTCCCAGCTCTGCGAAGTCTGTGACTTCGAAGCAATAATAATAAGATAAAAATAGAAAGCTTCTCCAAACGAGAGGCTTTTTTGTGCTTTACGAATACGCTTTTTTAGCTTTGTTGTCCCTGATATAGGCATCAAGGATCTTAAAGAGGGCTTTTTTGTCCTCAACCTCCATATTGATAATGGCTTCCATGCGCTTTGTAATATCGGTATCAAAAACACTGGTATCACTATCTCCCACCAAATAGTCCAAAGTAACATTTAGGGCATTGGCCAATCTACGGGCAGTATCAATGGAGGGCTTCATCTCGTTGCGCTCATATTTGCCAACAATGTCCCCAGAGACATCGGCAAGTTTGCCCAACTCGCTTTGGGACAGTTTTTTTTGTTTTCGCACCAATATTATTTTATCTCCAAAGTCCATTATAGTTCAGTTTTACAATGCTTATAAGCTATATAGTGCAAATATAAATGAAGTAAACATCAGAAACAAATGGAATAGTTCTTGTTTTAAACTGAATAATTATATAGTTTTGTGAATAATTATTCAGAAAACCAATTTATCAACAAAATGCAAAACAAACTCCAGTCGGACAATCCAGAGCAATTAATCTACGGGAACGACCTATTAAAACTGACCGTTTTGGGAGGTGTTCGATTAGAGGGTTTGGACAGAATGCGGGCCACCTTAAAAATGGAGTTAAAAGATAGTGTGCGACCAGCATTACGGCACAATCTGGATCTGTACAACGATACCCAATTGGAGAAGTTCATCAGAAAATGCGCAGAACGCTTGGAGATAGGCACAAGCGTTATTGCAGCCAGTTTAAGTGAACTCACAGAGGTATTGGAAAATTACAGACTGCAAAAAATAAAAGAGCAAGAAGAAACCCTAAAGCCAAAGTTCAAGAAACTAAACCTAGGCGAAATAGAAGCAGCCGAAACCTTCCTTAAGTCAAACGACTTGCTAACCAAAACAAACGAACTCATTGGAAAAAGTGGCGTAATAGGCGAAGAAATCAACAGATTATTAATGTACATCATCTTCACGAGCAGAAAACGGGAACAACCGTTGCACGTTATAGGCTTGGGAAGTAGTGGAACAGGAAAAACGCACTTACAGGAAAAAGTAGGCGAACTCATTCCAGAAGAAGAACGGGTAAGCATAACCACATTAAGCGAAAACGCTTTTTATTACTTCGGCAAACAAGAACTGAAACACAAAGTCATATTAATTGAAGATCTGGACGGAGCGGAAAACGCACTCTATCCATTACGAGAACTGCAAACCAAAAAACGAATCGTAAAAACCATAGCAAGCAAAAACACCAAAGGCGAAACCAAAACCAAGTATTTAGTGGTAGAAGGTCCTGTATGTGTTGCAGGTTGCACAACCAAAGAACATATTTACGAGGACAATGCAAACCGTAGCTTTTTAATTTACCTCGATGAAACCACAGAACAGGACGAAAAAATAATGCGTTACCAACGCCAAATATCCACGGGCGAAATCAATTTTTACGAGCAGAAAGAACTACAAGAATTTTTACAAAACACACAGAGAATTTTAAAACCAATAACCGTTAGAAATCCTTTTGCCAATAAACTCAATCTTCCACAATCTGTTTTTAAACCTAGAAGAACCAATAACCATTATTTACAATTTATAGAAGCCATTACATTTTACTATCAATACCAACGAGAGTCGAAGTTCGACAGCCAAACAGGAGAGGAATATATTGAAACCACTTTGGAAGATATAGAAAATGCCAACATGCTTTTAAAAGAAGTTTTGTTGCGTAAAAGCGATGAACTCACAGGAAGCTGTAGAAACTATCTTGAGAGCCTTAAAGTGTATTTAAACGCTAAAAAGACAACTCAATTTACTAATCGGGAAATCAGACAAGCATTACGAATAAATCCAAGTAACCAAAAACGCTACAACCTACAATTACAAATCGGCTATTACATCAAAAAAACAGAAGGCAAAAAAGCAACAGGCTATCATTACGAAATAGTGAGCAATATTGAATATAACCAACTGCAAGAACAGATAAACAGCGTATTGGATAAAACACTAAAAGACCTGCAAAAGCGGTTCAATGGTTCAAAAGTAGTTCAAACTAAAAATGAACCACTTAAAACAAAGAAAGTCAGTTAATTAAACAAGTGGTTTACAAAGTTCACAGAAAAGTATAAGCGGTATGAAAAAACTAACCTTAAAAAACGAAAGCTTCCAGTACATCGAAAAGAGTTTTAGGGAATGGCTGGACATTTTAGGCTATGCAGAAACCACGGTTTACAATCTTCCCAATCATATTAGAGAACTGTTTTATTACCTGGAACAAAACAATATCAATCACATCAAACAACTCGACAACCAAATCATTAAAGTTTATTACAGCAGCTTAAAAACAAGAGGAAACGAACGTTTGGGAGGTGGTCTAAGTAATGCTTATTTAAACAAACATTTACAGGCACTTTACAAGTTTACAGAATACCTGCGCCAAAGTGGAAGGATGATTTTACCAATACTTACAATAGATTGGGAAAACAACAGTACCACACAAATAGAAATTCTAACTATAGAAGAAATACAATTACTTTATAAATCAACTTACGGCTATCACGAAAACACCAAATGGGAACCATTCTGCGCAAGAGATAGAGCAATATTGACCATTTTCTATTGTTGCGGATTACGAAGAAACGAAGGCTATCATTTAAATCTATCCGATATTTATTGGGACAAATCCATACTCCACGTTAAAAAAGGAAAAGGCTACAAAGAACGCTTTGTTCCACTTAATAGAACCAACTTAAAATACTTGGAGCAATATGTTTATGATTGGCGCCCCATAATCGTTCACGATAAAAAAGAAGATGCACTTTTTATAAGTCAAAAAGGTGTACGGATGCACACCCAGAGTATGGCAATCCGTTTAAAACTATTGCAACAAAGAACAAATGATATAGCCTTACAACAAAAGAATATACGATTGCATGTATTACGCCACAGTATAGCAACACACCTGCTCCAAAACGGCATGTCATTGGAAAAGATAAGTAGATTTTTAGGACACAGTTCTTTAGAATCCACACAGATTTACACGCACTTATTAGCAGAACAAAATGGGAACATTTAAGAATTATTTACTCTCAAAAGGTTACAGTACGGAAACCACGAAAAGTTATAATCAAGGATTATTACAATACATTGTTTGGGCAGAAAGCAATCAAATAGAAACCGAACAAAGCAGTTATAACGAGATTATAAGTTACGTTCAAACTTTAAAGAATAGAGGTTTACAACAGCGCTCCATACAGCAAACTATGAACAGTTTAAAACATTATTTTAAATGGCTTATAGAAAGAGAACTTAGGAATGACAATCCAATAAGTAACGTTAATATCAAAGGCATAAAAAGAAGAAAGCTATATAATATTTTAAATAAACAAGATTTAGAGAAATTATACAATGACTTTAAAAATATTGAATCAGAAAAACTGGCTAAAAAGCGTAATGAAATCATATTGAGTTTATTGGTCTATCAAGGTTTAAGCAGTACAGATTTAGCACGATTAACAATACAGAATTTAAAGCTTCGAGAAGGAAATATATTTATAAACGGCACACGAAACAGTAACGAAAGAACCTTAAAACTAGAATCGCATCAAATCTTGGATTTTATGGAATATACGTTGCAAACAAGAAAAACCATTTTAGAAGAAACAGGGAAAGAAACCGATTTATTGTTTACCAGTTTTGGAGTAAGCATAAAATTCAACAATATCATTAGCAAGTTCTTACCGCAGTTAAAAAAGTTGAACAGGAACATTGAAAGCGTACATCAAATACGAACAAGTGTGATTACCCATTGGATAAAACATTACAACCTTCGAGAAGTGCAATATATGGCTGGGCATCGTTACGTAAGTTCTACAGAAGCCTATTTAATCAATGATTTAGACGATTTACAAGAAGATATTAATAAATACCACCCAATAGGATAAATTTAAAAATATGGAACAGAAATTGTATCTTTACAGTAGTAAAAAGAAAAATAACATGGACATACAGGCAGAAATTAAATGGATACAAAAGGCATTATCAGAATCCAAAGACCCTACGTTTGTGGAAGCTGTAAAGAGCATGATAAAATCAATGAAAAAGGTAAAAGAGACTTTATCCTCAGAGCAAATGCGTGAAGACGCACTCATGGCAGAAGCGGAAGCAGATATTAAGGCAGGTAGGGTTTATAGCATTGAAGAAGCACATAAAATCGCAGATAGTTGGGAATTATAATAAAACCAGTTGCTTGGACAAAACGGGCGTTAAAAGATTTAAATAAAATATCGGTATTTAATTCTAAAACCATAGGAAAAAAGAAAGCACTGGAAATAGCCCATAACGTTATTGATGCTCCAAAAATTTTAGAAAATCCAGAATACGATTTTAAAAACATTGGCTCTATAGATGAGTCGTTTAGCCATTTAAAACAAGAATATCGAAAGATATTCCATGACAATTATAAAATCACCTACCGAAACGGTAAAACCAAAATTTACATCACAAGGGTTTTTGATACAAGGCAACATCCCAACAAGAACAAATGACAGAATCTGAAATGATTAAAAGAAAACTGGAAATTATACAATTAATATTAGATTGTAACGATGAAAATATTTTGTTGCAATGTGAAAGAATTTTAAAAGAAGCAACTGAATAAATCCCCACAAAACAAAACCCAGTTTTTTGCGAAAAGCAAAAACCCTCTGTCTTTTGTTTTGTTCCGCTCGCCACCACCACAAATGTGGTTTTTGTCTGCCATTGCCCTCACACAGCACATTACTTTTTTGCAATAGAATTTAATATTTAAAAGTCGATTATCGACAAAAAAGCAAAGAGCTGTTGCCAACGCGAAAAAGCCAAAAACCACCCCAAGCCAAGTTACATAATAGAAGTTATAATACTTCCCTTTTGGTTGCCTTCGGCGCTTTTTATTGTTGCGGGCGATAGTTATAACTGCTATTATGTAAAATGTCCGCCCATCCAACGCTCACTTCAGAACACGGAAACCAACATCAGAATTAAACAAGAAACTTTAGAACTTTAAAGCTGAACGCACTATCGTTTGTCTCATTTTAAAAAGCTGAAGATTGATTTAGGTCGTTTCTTAGTCCCGAAATATAAGCCTGTAAATCTTCATCTTTTTAAAACGTTTGATGCTTGCCGAAAAGAATCAAACGTTTTAAAAGTTGATGTAACAGAGGCCAGCAAATGCGATGGAGTTGCATCAACTTTTAAAATGCAACAACTGAAAGGCGTTAGTCTTCATAATCTCATCAAATAAACTTAAAACATCAATCGAAGTTCAAGGGTGCGCTTCGGCTATCAGTCGGCTATTTTACATAATGGCGTTATAGTACAGAAATCAAATGAATGTTGCTATAACAGACCGTTATGTAAAGATAGCTTTGGGGTTTAAAAGCCAAAAAACTCCTTGCTAATTATACGGATTTGGTTGTCCGCTAAATCAAAAAAATATTATATTTACAAGATAGCCAAAAGGCAATACGTTCTTTTAAATAAATTTTTGGAGCAGGCTCTAGCAAAAACGAAGTCACGCCTTTAAAAAACGCAATAGATTAGTTCCCCTTCGGGCAACTCCTACCCGGACGCCACGGGTCAAGCGGGGACTACCGTTATGGGTTCCAAGGTCAAGAAATGGACAATGAGATAAAAGGTGAAGGGAATTCTGTTAACTACAAGTACAGAATGCACGATCCGAGGATAGGGAGGTTTGGTTCTGTAGATCCACTTACAGCAAAATTTGCCCATAACTCGCCTTATGCTTTCAGTGAGAATAGGGTTATTGATGGTGTCGAATTAGAAGGAAGAGAGGTTTTACTTGTGGGAAAACAAGTTAATGGGGGTGCCGTAATTACTGGAACTTCAGGAGCTGGGATTGTAATAGCTCCTGATGGTATTTATGCTTATGGTAATTATGGGTTGGGGCTTTCCACTAATGTTTCAATTTCTTCAGGGCTAAACCTCACATTTTTCCCTACTATGCCTTCGGCTAAAGACGCTGAAGGATGGGGGCACACTGGGGGTGGGTCATTCAACGCTACCCTTATAGGTATTCCAGGTTCTGTTTCTATTGGGTTGGCAGGTTCAGGGGAATATATTGGAGGCTACCTCTCCTTTGGTCTTGGAGCGGGTATCTTACCCGTCTCAGTAGATTACACATATAGCAATACTGAATTAAAGCCTATATCTGATTTAGCAAAATACACCACTTTAATGCAAAGTGCTCGAGAATCCTTGTCAAGTCAAATCAAAAATGCAAAAGAAACTTTGAAAGATATTCAAAAAGACAAAAAAGAAGCTATTTTTAAGATTAATGATGCAAAAGAGAAAATGTCACAGTTTGAAACCTCAGATTACTATAAGGGAAAATATGGCGAACGTCATAAGCAATGGGCCATGGATCAATATAATGAAGGCAGAGAGGAATTAAAGACAGCCAATTCAAATATAGAATCAACACAAGGAGATCTTAAGACTATGGAAACAATGGTGCAAATGATTAATTCTAAATTAGAGGAATGAGTACTCGCAACTTATATATTGGTTTTGTAGCAGTAACATTATTGGTGGGATTATTAATCATTTCCAAGGTGAAATATTATAACTATTTATCCATAGTATATTCCTTTATTTTATATCCTTTTTATATTAGAAAATGTTTGAGATTAGCTTTTAAGGTATCGTCGTACATTAAGGAAAATCATCCGCCTTTTTATTTAAAACATAAAACCCTTACAAATTCTTTTTTGGGAGGGAAAATAGTTTCTCTTGATAAAGGAGAAATTTTGAAACTAGAAGATAAAATAGTTCTTGATTACTACATTCGAATTAGAAAATATATAATGCTTATGTTCCTTACTTTTTTGTTTTTCTTTATTTTTTCTGTTATGATAGTATTGATTTAATAGGATAGTTGGAGCCTACATACGTCTAGTATTTGATTAATAATATGTTTTAAACGAAAAAAAGTAACCAGCTCTGCGAAGTCTGTGACTTCGAAGTAATAATAAAGAAGTAAATAAAAGAAGCTGTATTTAAGTAAGATTAAGTACAGTTTTTTTTGTTTTATAATAAGCAAAGCCCTTAGTTTTAGTAAGGGAAAGCCTTCTGGTTTTTTAATGTGATACGTATACATTTGTTTCTTAATAAATAAAAAAATAAAGAATGAAAAAAGTATTAGGCCTTATAGTGGTTATGTTGTGTATGGCTTGTAGCAAAGACGACAAAGTAGAAGACAGCAATAGTTTTAAAGTGGATATTGATGGTGTTACCTTTACAAGTAAACAAACAGTAGCTCAGTTGGTGGGAGGGCTTACAGATGCGTTTAGTATTGTAGCAACTAGTGCTTCAGGATCTGGTGAAACGGTAACTTTAAACATAAATTTGGCTTCTGCAACAGATTTTACTGAAGGCACATTTTCATTGACCGGAACCAATTTGAGTTCTATAATATATACGTCCTCTTCATCGGCAACCAGTTCGTTTATTGATACTAGCACAGGACAAATAGTTATAACATCATTGGATACCACTGGTTTAGTGGCTTCAGGAACTTTTAAAGGAACGGCTGTCGATTTACAAACTGGAAATACTGTAGAATTAACAAATGGTACGTTTACAAACATTAAATATATAAAGACAACACTTTAATAGTTGGATTATATAGCCTACAATGTGTTCTACTTAACCTATTGTGGTCTTTAGTGGAATTGGTCATTTGATTTTTGAGATACAAGAAATTCAAATACCTTACTTTTAGTAAGGGAAAGCCCTAATGGGGTTTAGTGTCGTTCAGCTAAATTTGTTGATACGGATTCAATTTAACAACCTGTAGCCATTGAAAAAGAGCATTATTTTTTTAGTGATTTCCTGCATTTTCTTTTCTTTTTTATCTGATTTACAAAAAAGAACAATAAGAGATGACGGCTTTGATATTGAATGCTATATAGCACTTAAAAAGCTAAAGTCATTTGGTATGGATAAGACCTACTACTGGTTTAAGTCCGGTAGAATACATCATTCCTTATCAAATATTGGGGGATATGTTTTGCATGATTCATACATTAAATATTATCGGTCCAATCAGTTGGCAGAAAAAGGTGAGTTCAATTATGGCCTTAAAACTGGTGTTTGGGAAAATTGGTATGAAAACGGACAGCTAAAGTTGCAAGAAGTATGGAACAATGGTTATAGAGATGGAGAGATGATCTCTTATGATGTGGATGGTAATTTAGTATTGAAAGGGGAGTACCGAGACAATCTAAAGGTTGGCTATTGGATTGATTATAAAACCAAGGATACGTTATATTATAAGAAGGATATTAAATTTGAAGAAAAACCCAAAAATTTGTTGCAGCGTGTTTTAAGGAAAAAGGATTCTATTGAAAAGGTTCAAATAAAGGCTGAAAGAATAAATGAAAGAAAGAAGGATTCCCTTAAAAGAGTAAAACGAAAGGAGGATCGACTGATAAAAAAACGAAACGATTCCATTAATAAAGCCCAAGAAAAAATGGAGAAATTAAACCAAAAGAAGTTAGACTCCATTGAAAAGTCTAGAAATACCCACGAAAGTTTTTTTGATAAATTATTTAAAAAGAAGGATAAAAAACAAAAAGAACCTGTAAAAACAAAAAAGCATGCTGAGAGTGGAAAATTCGGTTAAAGTGAACCACTCGTGCCGGATGAAAGTGAGCAGTGTAAATGAAGTGCCAAAAATCGTTTCATTTGAGTGCTAAAATTAGTGATTCTTTTTTAATTTTTTTCTCATGGATTCTCCTTTAAGGTTAATGCGGTGTGCTGAGTGCACCAATCGATCTAAAATGGCATCGGCTATGGTCTGTTCTCCAATAATTTGATGCCAAGCTTCTGTTGGTAGCTGAGAAGCAATAATAGTGGAGCGTTTACCATGTCTATCTTCTATTATTTCCATAAAAACATGTCTGTTTACACTATCCAATGTTTTAAGTCCAAAATCGTCTAAAATAAGCAGGTCTTGCTTTTCTAAGCGATTAATTTCCCTTAGGTAGGAGCCGTCTGCCTTGGCTGTTTTCATTTTAGTGAATAGTTTATTGGTATTAAAATACATGACCCTGTACCCTAATGTACAAGCCTGATACCCTATAGCAGAAGCCATATAGCTTTTGCCCACGCCTGTACTTCCTGTTATGAGTATGTTGTCTTGTTTTTTTATAAAGTCACAGCTAGCAAAGCGTTGGATTTGGTTTTTATCAATATTTCTGCCGAGGTCATAATTGATGTTCTCTATAATGGCCTTATACCTAAACTTGGCAGCTTTGGTAAGGCGCTCAATTTTTCTGTTGTAGCGGTCATCCCATTCAGACTGCATTAAATGGGCAATAAGTTCATCGTTGGTGTACTGCACACTGCCTGCTTGTAATGTTTCACTAAAAGCTCTGTGCATACCGTAGAAGCGTAACTGCTTCATCTGTTCTAAAGTTTGTGTGTTCATAATTGTGTTTATTTATAATAATCTTTTCCTCTGATGTTGTTGTGATTGGGGACTTGACTTTGTTCTTGGGGTGCATCTTCTATGACATCCCAGCCTTTCTCCAAGATGTTTACGATGATATTGTAATTGTAGGCTCCGTAGTCCAAGGCTCGCTTACATGCGTTGTTCAATCGGGTGCGCCCTACTTTGTTCTGCAATTGTAAAATGCCCATACAGGATTTATAGGATTGCTCGGGATGTTGTTTTTTGTCCAGTATCTTGATGATGTAATCTTGACAATCGTGTCCTATACCGCCTGCCCAGCTTATAAACTTTTCACTGCTCCATTCACTCACAAAATGATGATGGGATGGCATATGCTCTTTAGTGGTGGTATAGGCATACTTCTTTCTTTGCCTTGGGTGCAGGGCTATACGGTTGTATTTGCAATAGACCTCTATAGTGCTTTCTGAGTAAACGATACGTATGCGCTTGCCTATGTATTGGTAGGGCACACTATAGTAATGCTTGTCTTTATTAAAGTAGATATGGCTGTTTTTATGCACTGTGCCATTGGCGTACTGTTTTAGTTCGTAACGTTTTACAGGTAATGTCTTAAGTTCTAGGCGTTCCAGCTCTTGGAACAAGGAGCTTCTGGTATATTCTCGTCCCCTAAATGACATATTGTTATGTGCTTCTATAAGTTCCAGGATACGTTTATTGATCCCTGTCTGGCTATAGAATGTTTCTTTTCTAAGTTTAGCAAAGACCCTGGTATAGATAATGTGTACGGCATTCTCTACTATAGCTTTGTCCCTGGGCCTATAAGCTCTTGTGGGTAGTATAGTGGTATCATAATAATCCGCAAAATCAGAAAGGGTCTCGTTTATCTTTGGTTCGTAACGGCTACTTTTTGTTACCGCTGCTTTGAGGTTATCTGTTACTAAGGCCCTGGGTACGCCACCATAGAACCATAGCGCATTTTCTATACACCGTATAAAATCTTCTTTTTTCTGGCTCTCGCAAGCTTCTACATAGGTATATTGGCTGGCTCCCAAAACACAGACAAAGACCTCTAAATCTTTAAGCTCACCTGTATATTTATCTACGATAGTGAGCTTCTTGCCCGTAAAATCTATAAAGAGCTTATCGCCAGCCTTGTGGTTAAAATGCATTACTGGGGAGACTTCTTTGCGCCATTCCAGATACCAATACCTAAACTGTGAGAACTGAAAGCCATCGGGATGACGTTCTTTATATTCTTCCCATAACAAACGTTGTGTAACGCCAGTCTTCTTCATCTCCTTATCAAAGTAAGGAAAGTACTGCTCTAGGGTCTGTAGTTGTTCGCTCTTGGGTTTTGTCTTGTTTAAGAATAGCTTGTCAAGCTCTTCTATACTCAAAGCTGACACTTCGTAAGCGGTTAGCCTATAAGCTTTAAAAAAGCTAATATATTTACTCACGGTATTGCGTGATATACCCAGTTGTGTACTTATTTGCCGTTTACTGACACCTTGGGAATGTAACTTGAATAAGGTTTTTACTTTTCGCATGTCTATTTGTTTGTTTGCCATAATCTTTTCCTGTAAAAGAAAGACTATTTGTAAACTCAAATAGAAACGATTTTTAGTGGCTCACTTTCCTCCGGCAAGCTATGCTCAATTTAGACCGGCAAGGGTGGCTCACTTTGCTCCGAAGTTAATGGTATACTATGTCCGAATTTTGTAATCACACCAAACACATAAGTATAAAATTTTAATAGCAGGGAATCATGATTGGTATTTTGAGAGTAATTCAAAAATTATGATTGATTCTAGAATGCCTGATAACATCATTTATTTGAACGACTCTGGATGTGAAATAGAAGGTGTTAGGTTTTGGGGTTCACCTATTCAACCAGAGTTTGGTAATTTGGCTTTTAACAGAAAGCGTGGCGAAGACATAAAAGAACACTGGGATTTGATTCCTTTAAACACAGATATTCTCATAACTCATGGCTCTCCTTATAGTATTTTGGATAAAACGATGCGATACGCGTCTTGAGTAAATAAAAGTGAGCATATTAAGGTTTTACTAAGTCTTTTGATAGCTTAGGAATGTGTTTTTAAGTGGTATAACGATTTCCGTTTTTAGGAGATTCACTTTTCCTTGTTTTTTGCAGTAAGTAATTGGAACAGATATTTAACTTGTTTTAGTCGTTAATTGAGTCTTTGATCTTTATTTGTCAGCAAATCTGTCAGTTTAAAATTAAAAAACCCTTTAAAAACAGATGTTTTAAAGGGTTTTCAGTACTCAAGGCGGGAATCGAACCCGCACTCCGAAGAATCGGATTTTGAATCCGACGTGTCTACCAATTCCACCACTTGAGCTAATTTGGACAACAAAAATATATATTTTTTCTATATTAATCACAAAAATACTAGTCAAT
>JBNKYB010000079.1:0-21626 GCA_050300615.1 Flavobacteriaceae bacterium
TAATTATATAGAACCTAAATCTGAATCGTTTCAAGATGATGATACAAGTTCTGAAGGTGATGCTCCAAAAGACAATTTGTTTAATTCACCTACCGGCAAGACAAATAAAAAATCAAAAACTCCTGTATTAGATAATTTTGGTCGAGATTTAACTGCTTTGGCAGACGAAGGAAAATTAGACCCTGTAGTAGGACGAGAAAAAGAAATTCAACGCGTCTCCCAGATTTTAAGCAGACGTAAAAAGAATAATCCACTTTTGATTGGAGAACCTGGTGTTGGTAAATCTGCCATTGCTGAAGGTTTAGCACTGAGAATCATCAAAAGAAAAGTATCACGTATTCTTTTTAACAAGCGTGTGGTAACACTTGATTTAGCTAGTTTAGTTGCTGGCACAAAATACCGAGGACAGTTTGAAGAACGCATGAAAGCCGTTATGAACGAGCTTGAAAAAAATGATGATGTTATCTTATTTATTGATGAAATCCATACCATTGTTGGTGCTGGTGGAGCTACAGGAAGTTTAGATGCCTCCAACATGTTCAAACCTGCATTGGCTCGTGGCGAAATTCAATGTATAGGTGCAACAACCCTTGATGAATACAGACAATATATTGAGAAAGATGGTGCTTTAGAGCGTCGTTTTCAAAAGGTAATTGTGGAACCAACAACAGTAGAAGAAACTATAGAAATACTTAACAATATTAAAGGTAAATACGAAGAACATCACAACGTTGATTATACGCCAGAAGCCATTGAAGCTTGTGTAAAATTAACCAATCGTTACATGACAGAGCGTTTTTTACCAGATAAAGCCATTGATGCCTTAGATGAGGCTGGTTCTCGTGTTCATATCACCAATATTGAAGTTCCTAAACAAATTTTAGAGCTAGAAAAACAGCTTGAAGACGTTAAGGAAACCAAAAACTTAGTGGTAAGAAAACAGAAATATGAAGAAGCAGCTAAGTTAAGAGACGATGAAAAACGCATAGAGAAAGAGCTTCAAATTGCTCAGGAAAAATGGGAAGAGGACACGAAACAACATCGTGAGATTGTAACTGAAGATAATGTGGCAGATGTCGTATCTATGATGACTGGTATTCCTGTTAATAGAATTGCTCAAACAGAAATCAATAAATTAGCTGAGTTACCAAAACTCATCAAAGGAAAAGTTATTGGTCAAGATGATGCTGTAGCTAAAGTTGTTAAAGCCATTCAGCGTAACAGAGCGGGATTAAAAGATCCTAATAAGCCCATCGGTTCTTTTATATTTTTAGGTCAAACTGGTGTTGGTAAAACACAGTTGGCCAAAGTATTATCAAGAGAGTTATTCGATAGCGAAGAAGCCCTTGTTAGAATCGACATGAGTGAATACATGGAGAAATTCGCGATTTCAAGATTAGTTGGAGCGCCTCCAGGATATGTTGGTTATGAAGAAGGTGGCCAACTTACCGAAAAAGTAAGACGTAAACCGTATGCGGTTATCTTACTTGATGAAATTGAAAAAGCACATCCAGACGTGTTTAATATGCTACTTCAAGTACTTGATGACGGGTATCTTACAGATAGTCTAGGACGTAAAATTGATTTTAGAAACACCATTATTATTATGACATCAAATATTGGTGCTCGTAAGCTAAAAGATTTTGGAACAGGCATTGGTTTTGGTACAGCTTCACAAAAGGCGCAAGAAGAAGCAAATGCCAAAGGTGTTATTGAAAATGCACTTAAAAAATCATTTGCTCCAGAGTTTTTAAACAGAATTGATGATGTGGTTGTATTTAACTCTTTAGAGAAAGAAGATATTAATAAAATTATTGATATTGAATTAGAAAAGCTCTTGCTTAGAATAAAAGATTTAGGCTACATTTTAAAACTTAGTAAAAAAGCCAAAGGTTTTATTGCAGAAAAAGGTTTTGATAAACAATATGGAGCTAGACCTTTAAAAAGAGCTATTCAAAAATATATTGAAGATGCACTAGCTGAAGAAATCATTACATCTCATGTAGAAGAAGGAGATAAAATAATTATTGATTTAGATAGTAAAACACAAGAACTCAATATTAAGATTGAAAAAGCAGAAAAACCTGCTGAATCTTAACTCTTTTTAAAGCCTACAATTTCTTGAATTCCTACATTATACGTGATGTGGGAATTTTTTTTTCAAAAAACTGTAACAAATCTAAAATGTATTCATCATTATAATAACAATTTGTTTTTAGTGACACTAACCAAACTAAATATTAAACAACTTATAGAACTATGTAAATCTGGCAATCAAGCTGCGCAGATGGAAGTATACAATAGATATTGTAAGGCCATGTATAACGTTTCTCTAAGAATTGTAAAAGATTCTTTTGAAGCTGAAGACATCATGCAAGACTCTTTTTTGTTGGCGTTCACAAAATTAGATAGTCTTAAAGATGTGAAGATATTTGGATCTTGGTTAAAACGAATTGTAATAAACAACAGTATTTACCATTACAAAAAAAACAGTAAATACAAAAGCGTTCCTCTAGATGATGTTATTTATAAAGTTGAAGATGATTATGATGGAATTGATAGTCAACATGAATTTACAAACCTTAAAGTCAATCAAGTTTTAGAAACCATGAAAGATCTTAAGGAAAATTATCAAATCTGTTTAAATCTTCACCTTATTGAAGGATACGATTACGAGGAAATTTGTGAGATTATGAATATTTCTCATGCTAACTGCAGAACGATGATATCTCGTGCTAAAGATAGTTTAAGAAAAAAGTTAGAGTTAGTCGCGTAAAAAAGGAACTTATGGAAAACGATAATATTAATAAGCTTTTTGAAGAATTACGTTCAGAATTCAATACTGAAAACCCAAGTTCTGGGCATCAAGATCGATTTTTATCTAAACTTAAAAATCAAAATCTCAATGCTGAGAAAAATGCTTCAGGTACTTCTAATTTTTGGAAACCGTTTTTAAGTATAGCTGCATCAATTGTTATTTGTATAAGTTTGATAACACTATTAAAGACAAGTGACAACATTAAAGATTTAGCTAATGTTTCCCCTGAAATGTCTAAAACAGAAACCTTCTTTACTACAGCAATTTCACAGGAATTATCAAAGCTTAATGAAGCTAGAACGCCAGACACAGAAGCACTCATTAATGATGCTATGAAACAAATGAAAGTTCTTGAAAAAGACTATGAATCTCTTAAAATTGATTTAACCGAAAGTGGTGATGATAAACGCGTTATCTATGCCATGATTTCAAACTTTCAAACCCGAATTGACATCTTAAAAAATGTTATGGACACTATCGAGAATATTAAAAAACTTAAAGAAAAAAATCATGAAAACTCAATTACTATATAAGGTTATTTACCTGTTATTTTTAATGCCCGCTATTGTTTTAAGTAACAATCCCTTAAAAGGAAAATACGAAAAAGAAAAAACAATTAAGAAAGAATACACAGTAAGAAATAATGCTCTTTTAAAAATAGATAACAGCTATGGAAATATCGATATTGTTACTTATAACGGAAATAAAGTTGCTATCGAAGTCACCATAAAAGTAAGTGGCAACGATGAAGACAAAGTACTTAAAAAATTAAATGCTATTAATGTTGACTTTAGTGCATCATCAAGCTCAGTTGAAGCCAGAACCATTTTTAATAGTAACAAAAAGTCTTGGTGGAATTGGGGAGGAAATAGTAATGTTAGTATGGAAATTAATTATCGTGTAAAGCTTCCCATTTCTAATAGTGTAGATTTAAATAATGATTACGGAAGTATTAATTTAGATAAGTTAGAAGGTAAAGCAACAATAAACTGTGATTACGGAAAAATAACCACTAAAGAGTTAATGGCCGAAAATAACGTTCTTGCATTTGATTATACCAATAATTGCTATTTCGAATATATAAATAGCGGAAAAATCAGTGCAGATTATAGCGGATTTACTGTTGCTAAAACTAAACATCTCGACATTAATGCAGACTATACAAAATCAATTGTTGAAATAGCTGAAGATGTAAATTTTAATTGTGATTATGGGTCTATAAATATTAATAATGCCAACAATATTACGGGAAATGGCGATTATTTAACTATGAGGTTTGGAGACATCTATAAAAATCTAAATATCAAAGGAGACTATGGTTCTATGAAGGTTGACCAAATGACAGCTAATGCAGGAAATATTAATATTGAATCTGATTATTTAGGAATTACCATTGGTTATCATCCTGACTATCATTTTAATTTTGAAATTTCAACAGAGTATGGGTCTGTTAGAAATACAGATGGTTTTGAATTCACTAAAAAACGTATCGAGTCTAGTGAAAACTATTATCAAGGCTATTATGGCGCTAATAATTCATCAAACTCAATTAGAATAAATTCCGATTACGGAAATGTAACCTTTAAAAGAAACTAATCAAATTTTAAATTATGAAAACATCATTCAAAAATCAAACAGTATTAATAATTGCCTGCCTATTTTTTGCAACCACAACGTATGCTCAATGGGGCAAAAAAATTAGAGGAAATGGTAATTTAACTACAATAACAAGAACTACTTCTGACTATGACGGCATAAAATGCGCTGGATCTTTTGATTACATTCTTGTAAGCGAAAATGAAGGGAATATTAAAATTGAAGGTGAAGAAAATTTGCTTGAATACATAGTTACCGAAGTTAAAGGCAATAACCTAATTGTAAAAGTAAAAGACCATGTAAACTTAAAAACAAGCATGCGAAAAACTATAAAAATAACAATTCCATTTAAAGACATTAGTAAAATATCACTTAGTGGTTCTGGAGACTTATGGAACGATGATATAATTACATGCGAAAATCTAAATGTGTCCTTAGCAGGATCTGGAGACGTTACAATAAAAGCAAATACAACATACATAAAAGGTTCTATAGCTGGTTCGGGCGACCTTACATTTAAAGGCAATACTAATGAATTAGAGGCCAAAGTTGCAGGTTCGGGTGATTTTCATGGTCTTGAGTTACAATCAAAAAACACATATGTTTCTGTAGCCGGTTCGGGTGATGCCGAAGTTACAACTACAGAAAGTATAAAAGCACGTGTAAGTGGTTCGGGAGATATTGTTTACAAAGGGCATCCTAAAAAAGAAGATACCAAAGTAGCTGGTTCTGGTAGTATTAGCAATCAGTAATTAAAATTATAAATACAGAAAACAATTTGAGGCTTAAATTCTAGTGTGCTTCAAAAACTAACATCCACCATTCTTACTCATTTTGGAATGGTAGATGTTATTATTTCTATTCTATAAATAAGTAACATCAAAACTACCTTCCGTAATTTCATAACTATTGCCCGTTCCTATTAGTGGACTCGCTTTAAAACTAAATGTTCCCACTATTCTTTTATTAGCAATATCATGAGAAGTAATCGTTAAAACCCCACTATCAGAAACAGTACCTTCTGTCAATGACAAATTATATTGCCCCATTGGAGGATCAAACGTTGAAAAATCATATGTTCCAGAAGTAATATTAGAACTAACAGATATACTTATGGTTTCAAAACTGTTTTTAGTAGCACTAATTGTAATTATAGAAGGTGTTCCTGGAAAACTTAATAAAGCACCCCCTATTCCATCTTCAACAAACTCGACACCATCAACTTTTGCGAAAAAAGTATTATTACTATTCCCAGATGGCACATCAGATGCGTATGGAATCTTATTAAAAACACCTTTTGTAAAGTCTTTAGAAGCTGATGTTGAATCATATCCTGTAAAGAAAAAAGTTCCAGATATTGTTTTATTTGTTTCGTCAATTTCTGTTATTGTAATTTCTCCTTGAGATGTCACAAAATCTTTTACCGATGTCCAAGTTTTACCCGATCCCGTATTTGCATAAGCAACTGAATTAACTTCAACTTGGTTAACCGTTACACCCAACTGATATGTTCCAATAGAACTAGCAAATACATTTAGAACAAGAGCCTCTTGGCTAGAGCTCTTTAAACCACTAATATTTATTACATTATTTGATACTGTTGCAGAAGTAATATCAAAAGAAACCGTTTTTCCATCAAAGTCTACTTGCAAAGCCCCTGCCTCTACATTTGGAGTGTTTTCATTAATTTCGGGGCTTACATCACCTTCATAAGGTTCTATATTACAAGAAGAATTTAAAATAAATAGAGAAGAAGAGATAAAAATAAAAAAGGATCTAAAATTTTTCATTAAACGTTTTATTGATTGTAACAAAAGTACTACTTTATTTGTTTTCTTTTGGCACTTTAAATAATAGAACGATTCCTATAAAGAAGAAAATAAATAAAAACAGAACGGCATTACGCATACTTCCTGTAATTTGAGCTACAAAACCATAAAGGAAAGTCCCTATAATAATCCCTATTTTTTCAGCAACATCGTAAAAACTAAAAAATGATGCTGTATCAGTAGTTTCTGGTAAAAACTTAGAATAAGTAGATCTCGACAGTGCTTGAATTCCTCCCATTACAATACCTACACAACCAGCAGCTATATAAAAATCCATAGGTGTAATGACAAAATATGCATATACGCATATAATAGCCCATATCATATTAATCAATATCAAGGTTTTAATATTTCCTAAAGTTCTTGAAATAATTGCTGTAACGGTAGCCCCTAAAATAGCTACAACCTGTATTACCAAAATGCTAACAATAAGTCCCATAGTCCGCTCTGCATCAGTACCCCATGCGATTTCTTCTTCTCCAAAGTAGGTAGCAATGAGCATAACAGTTTGCACGGCCATACTATAAACAAAAAATGCTCCCAAATATCGTTTTAGCCTTTCATTCTCTCCTAATTGATTCCAAACTAATTTTAGTTCTTTAAAACCATTTAAAATAATATGCTTTTTGGGATGCTCTTTTTTGATTCCTTTTGGTAAATAGTAAAATGTATATTGACTAAAAAGAATCCACCAAATACCAACAGAAACAAAAGAGTATTTCATGGCTTTTATTTCAGCAAGACCACTTTCATCAGAAGTAATTCCAAAAAAATCAGGTTTCATTACCATTGCTAAATTAAATAACAAAAGAATGACGCTTCCTACATATCCTAAAGAAAAACCTTTTGCACTAATTCTGTCTTGCTGACTTGGAAATGCAATATCGGGTAAATACGAATTATTAACAGCGAAACTAACCCAAAATCCAACTAATCCTAAAAAGTAACAAAGTAAACTAAAATAGATATGTTCTAAAGAAAACCAATATAACCCCACACACGAAAGACCTCCTAAATAACAAAAGAATTTCATGAACACTTTCTTATTTCCTAAATAATCCGCCACACCAGAAATTAAAGGCGTAATTATAGCTATAAACACAAAAGCAATAGAGGTTGTATAACTTATTAAAGGAGCTCTAGCTATTTCTCCACCAAAGACTTTTACTTTTTCAATATCTGCAACTCTAAAAAGAGTCCCGTAATAAATAGGAAATATTGCCGAAGCAATAACCAAACTATAAACTGAGTTTGCCCAATCGTAAAAAGCCCAAGCATTTAGTAATTTTTTACTACCTTTTTCTAATCTATTCATAATAAAAAAGCTGCTTTTTATAGCAGCTCCTAAAGTAAACAAATATTTTAAATGATACCTGTTTTTAATTTTTAAAGCTAGTTACACCAAACTTTCTAGCTTCTTCTTTTGCTTTAGATGCCAAAGCAGTTAGATTAGCAATTCGAGATTGGTTTGATGGATGCGTACTCAATAATTCTGGTGGTGCTTGCCCCCCACTTTGAGAACTCATTCGTTTCCAAAGTTCTGCTGCTTCATCTGGGTTGTAACCAGCAATTGCCATTAAAATGATACCAATACTATCAGCTTCCGTTTCATGGCTTCTGCTAAATGGTAACATTACTCCTACTTGGGAACCAACACCATAATATTGATTAAAAGCATTTCTTGATTTTTCGTCTTTAATAGCTATGTTTCCTGCAACTGCCACACCTTGCTGAATCATACCTGCACTCATCCTCTGCTGACCGTGATTGGCTAATGCATGTGCTACTTCATGCCCCAAAATAGCAGCCAAACCCGCTTCTCCTTTAGCAATTGGTAAAATACCTGTATACACTACAATTTTTCCCCCGGGCATACACCAAGCATTTACGGCTTTGTCATCAACTAAATTATATTCCCATTTGTAATCCTTTAAATAACCAACATGCCCGTTAGCATTTAACCAACGCTCTGCCGCTACTGCTATTTTTTGCCCTACACGCTTTACCATAGCTGCATCTGCTGTTCCTTTAATAACCTTATTATCAGTTAAAAACTGATCGTATTGAGCAAAAGCAGTAGGAAATAATTGCGAATTAGGCACTAATGCCATAGTTTTTTTTCCTGTAAATGGATTTGTGGCACATGATAAAATTAACACCAAAACAGCCAATAAAACAATTACTTTCTTTATTTTCATAATCATTTAGTTTATTATTAATTCATAAATGTACAAAAAATGTACCTTTAGTTTTTTAGACCCAAAACTAATTTATTAGTCACTTTAAATTATTCAATAATTTTTCAATGCAAATATGTTATTTTTTGAAAAACTATACGACCAAAACTAAAAAAGAATAATGAAAAAATTAATAATTTTAACTCTAATAATTACGAGTTTCAGCTGTAATAGCAATGCTCAAAAAACAAAAAAAGACTCAAAGACTTATCCTGTTACCAAAACTAAAGCAGAATGGAAAGCAGAACTATCCCCCATGGCATTTTATGTGCTAAGAGAAAATGGGACAGAACCTAGATTTTCAAGTCCGTTAAATAAAAATTACAAAGAGGGAATTTATGTATGTGCTGGTTGCAATACACCTTTATTTAAAAGCGAACATAAATACGATTCAGGATCTGGATGGCCTAGTTTTGATAAAGAAATAAAAGGAAATGTAACTTTTTCAAGTGGTTCTGAAATGTATGGTAGAGAAGAACATTGTGCTGTTTGTGGTGGCCACTTAGGACATGTTTTTAACGACGGCCCTAAAGAAACAACAGGATTACGCCATTGCATTGATGGTGCCGCTTTAAAATTTATACCAAAAAATGAGTAAATACAAGATAGAGAAAACAGAAAACGAATGGAAAGAACAACTTACTGAAGAACAGTATAGAGTTCTGAGACATAAAGGTACCGAAAGTCCACATACAGGAAAATATAATCTTCATTTTGAAGACGGCACTTATGTTTGTGCTGGTTGCCATCAACCCCTATTTAAAAGCGATAGTAAATTTGATGCCCATTGTGGTTGGCCAAGCTTTGATGAATCTATCAAAGGAACCGTTGAATATATATTAGACAAGTCGCATGGTATGGTTCGTACAGAAATAGTTTGTTCAAACTGTGGCGGACATTTAGGTCATGTGTTTAATGATGGTCCTACAGAAACAGGAACACGTTATTGTGTAAATTCACTAAGTATTGATTTTAAAAAATGATGGAAACTAGTTATCTTGAAAGTGCCATAAAGCAATTTGAATATTACAAAAGTTTAGGCGATAAAACGTTTGAACAATTGCAGTTTAAAGAATTGCAAAAAGAATTTGTTGAAGATTCAAACTCAATATCCATTATTGTAAACCATCTAGTTGGAAACATGCTAAGTAGATGGACCCATTTTTTAACTGAAGATGGTGAAAAAACATGGCGTCAACGAGACTTAGAATTTATTGATAGTTATAAATCAAAAGAAGAACTTATTACAAGTTGGAATAAAGGTTGGGCATGTCTTTTTGAAGCGATACTCCCATTGAGTAATAGTGATTTGGAACGCATTATTTACATTAGAAACCAAGGTCACACAATTACTGAAGCAATTAACAGACAGTTATGCCATTATGCTTATCATGTTGGGCAGATTGTGTTTATAGGCAAACTTATTAAAGGAGAACAATGGAGATCCTTATCTATTCCCAAAGGAGGTTCTTCAAAATATAATCAAGAAAAATTTAGTAAAGAAAAAGGAAGAGGTCATTTTACAGACGAATTATAACCCCTCTTAAATCAAAAAAAGTGCCTTTACAAATAATTTATAAAGACACTCTCCTATAAGCATTTACACTTATTATTGTGATAACATGACGACAAAAAATATCATCATGGCAATTTCCATTTGTTTTTTCATTTTGGTTAATTTTATTAACCCAACGTGAATTCAATATAACTTATTATGTTATTTATTTGATTTTAAACAAGATACTTACATCTGGTCGAGCGCAGTAGAGACCTAATCAAATTTACTACAATTATGAACCTTTCGACAACTCTCGAGGTGACATATCTTGGTTTTATTGACTTTTTGAATGATTTCTATTCTGGTTTAAATTTCCTTTTAAACGGTCTAATAATCAAGCGAGCTTCTCTATCAAACCTAATGTAGTTATAAACCCAATTTACAAAAACCACCACGCGGTTTCTAAACCCAATTAAAAAAAACAAATGAACAAACATCCAAACATACCAAGCAAAAACACCCTGAAACTTAAAATGTTTTAAATCGACTACTGCTTTATTTCTACCTATCGTTGCCATAGCTCCTTTATCTTTATACGAAAAAGGCAACATAGGTTTCTGTTCTATAAGCTGAAGTAAATTATCTCCTAACTGATGACCTTGTTGTATGGCGGGTTGTGCCATCATAGGTAATCCTCTTGGAAACTCATCGCTTTCCATACAAGCTGCGTCTCCAATAGCAAAAATGTGGTTAAATCCTTTAACTTGATTAAATTCATTTACTACAATTCGATTACCTTTAGTTATGTAGTCAGATCCTTCAATTCCTTTTATAGTAGCGCCTTTTACTCCTGCCGCCCAAATAAATGTAGACGTTTCAAAGGTGATATCTGTATTAGTTGTAACCGTTTTACCATCATAATTGGCAACTCTTACATTTTTCCAAATATTTACCCCTAACTTTTCTAAAAAATCTTCAGCTTTTTTTGAAGCATTTTCACTCATTTCCTTAAGAATTCGATCACCAGACTGAATTAAATTAATTTGTACGGAACGCGTATCTAAATCAGGATAATCTTTAGGTAAAATACCCTTTTTTATTTCAGCCAAAGCTCCTGCTAACTCCACGCCTGTAGGACCAGCACCAACAATTACAAAATTCATTAAAGCATTACGCTCGTTTAAATCTGAAGTTAAAAGAGCATCTTCAAAATTCTCTAAGATTAAACTTCTTAAATTTAGCGATTGTGGTATGGTTTTCATAGCCATACTATACTTTTCAATATCTGAATTACCAAAATAATTAGTTTTCGATCCTGAAGCAATAACCAAATAATCAAACTTTAATACTCCAATATCTGTGATAACTTCATTGGTGCCTGTTTTTATTTCTGTAACATTTGCCAATCTGAAATGAAAATTAGGAAAGTTTTTAAGTACTTTACGAATTGGATACGCTATAGAATCTGGTTCTAATCCGCCTGTGGACACTTGATATAATAAAGGCTGAAACGTATGATAGTTATGTTTATCAAGCAAGACTACTTGAACTTCTTGCTTCGATAATTTTTTTG
The DNA here is from genome assembly GCA_050300615.1 of Flavobacteriaceae bacterium. Classification (GTDB taxonomy): domain Bacteria; phylum Bacteroidota; class Bacteroidia; order Flavobacteriales; family Flavobacteriaceae; genus Yeosuana. Next base: position 11,552 of record JBNKYB010000079.1, read on the forward strand.
CTAAAGAAATTCCTGCAAAACCTCCTCCTATAATAACAATTCGAGGATAACTAGTTCTAGGTATATTCATATTCTAATTCTTCCGTGGTAAAGGTAACAAAAGATTCAAATTTATAAGGCTCTAAATTCTTTATTCAAAATACGTTTCGTAAATTCGTGCCTTGATTTAATGATTAAATAATTCTCATGAGTAAATACGATATTATTGTTCTAGGAAGTGGTCCTGGTGGTTATGTTACAGCTATTAGAGCCTCTCAGTTAGGTTTTAAAACCGCTATAGTTGAAAAAGAAAGTCTTGGTGGTGTTTGTTTAAATTGGGGATGTATCCCAACAAAAGCTTTATTAAAATCTGCACAAGTTTTTGAATATTTAAAACATGCTAATGATTACGGTTTGTCTGTTAAGGATTATGATAAAGATTTTGATGCTGTTGTAAAACGTAGCCGAGGTGTTGCCGAAGGCATGAGTAAAGGTGTTCAGTTTTTAATGAAAAAAAACAAGATTGATGTCATTAACGGTTATGGAAAACTAAAGCCAGGTAAAAAGGTAGAAGTTGATGGTACCGAATATAGTGCCGATCATATTATTGTTGCAACTGGAGCTCGCTCACGCGAATTACCAAGTTTACCTCAAGACGGTAAAAAAGTTATTGGTTATAGAGAAGCCATGAGCTTACCTAAACAACCCAAAAAAATGATTGTAGTTGGATCAGGTGCCATTGGTGTTGAATTTGCTTATTTCTATAACTCCATGGGGACAGATGTAACTATTGTTGAGTTTTTACCTAATGTAGTTCCTGTTGAAGATGAGGATGTTTCTAAACAATTAGAGCGTTCTTTTAAAAAGATTGGTATTAAAATTATGACCTCTTCTGAAGTTACTAAAGTTGACACCTCTGGTGATGGCGTTAAAGCAACTGTAAAAACAAGTAAAGGTGAAGAAGTACTTGAAGCCGATATTATTTTAAGTGCTGTAGGTATTAAAACAAATATTGAAAATATAGGTCTTGAAGAAGTAGGTATTGCTACAGATAGAGATAAAATATTAGTTAATGATTTTTATCAAACAAATATCCCTGGATATTACGCTATTGGGGATGTAACTCCTGGTCAAGCTTTAGCTCACGTTGCTTCTGCAGAAGGTATTTTATGTGTTGAAAAAATTGCTGGACAACATGTTGAAGCTTTAGATTACGGAAACATTCCTGGTTGTACCTATTGCACACCAGAAATAGCGAGTGTAGGTTTAACCGAAAAACAAGCCAAAGAAAAAGGATTTGATATTAAAGTTGGAAAATTCCCATTCTCTGCTTCTGGTAAAGCAAGTGCTGGCGGTAACAAAGATGGTTTTGTAAAAGTAATTTTTGATGCTAAATATGGTGAATGGTTAGGTTGCCATATGATAGGAGCCGGCGTTACCGATATGATTGCAGAAGCTGTTTTAGGTAGAAAACTAGAAACTACAGGACATGAAGTTTTAAAAACAGTTCATCCACACCCTACTATGAGTGAAGCAGTAATGGAAGCTGTTGCTGATGCTTATGATGAAGTGATTCATTTATAAGACATATAATTACACAAATAAAGAAAGGGCTTGATTTTTCAATCAAGCCCTTTTCGCTACAATTAATAATAATTATCCCAAATTACCCCTAAATTAATTGTAGCTTCCAAGTAACCAACCAACCTTAAGATTACTTGAATAATCCCTCATTCAAAAAATTCATGTATAGGTTGGAAATATTTTATTTATTTCTTTTTTTTTAAATCCTTATCGTTCTTGTCTTTTAAGTTTAATTTGTAAAATTGGATGAAAGATGTTTTATAATCTTTTCTAGCTCTATAAATAAGAATCAGTAAAAAAAATAAGATACTAATTTGTATAATTACTAGGATGATACTAAAATTGTCATTCATAAAACGGATTTTAAACTAATTCTATTCTTATGGCTCTTCTATTATTTAAAAAGACAATTTTTTTAATCTAAAATTTCGATTTTTTTATTGGTAATGTACTTAACAGGATACACTACTTTTTTGTTGGCAAAAGAAACAACCATTGAGATATTTTCAATGGAAACGATAATTCCTTCTTCTCCATCAATTAAAATTCTTTGACCTACATTAAAATTTCGCTTTGAATAAAAACCTAATAATAGCCTAAAAATAATATCTCTCGATCCTAAACCAAATGCAATTGTAAAGGCAGCAAGAATTGCTCCTAATATTAAAAACAAGTTACTTGTTACTATTTCTGTATTTAATCCTAATTGGTTTAATGCCATGATAGACACCATTAAAGCAAGGACAATAAAGATTATTTGACTAATTGCTTTAGAACCATTAATATCTATGGCCTTTAATAAAGACTGTATTGACTTTTTTAGATATGTGGCACCATATATACCAAATATAAAAATGACTAATGCACTAAAAATTTTAGGTAGATAATCAATCAATTTACTCAACTCATTAGATATTAAGTCTAAGCCTAAAAGGTCTGAACCAACAATAACAAAAACCAAGATTAAAAACCATTTAATAAATATTATAATTATTTTTTCTGGTTTAATATTCAATGTTGTACTTAAAAAGGGGACTTCATTAATTTTTTTAGTAAGATGATTTATTTTAGTGATATTCAAAGATTTTTTAACAACGTAAAGAACTATTTTCAAAATAAGCCAAGAAACAATAATAAATAAAAGCCCAAAAACTATTTTAGGAAACACTTTATATATATTATTCATTAATTCTTCTAAAAGCCTTAAGTCTAGTTTCGTATTCATTTATTATAATTTTAGAGAGATTAGTTTATTTTTTTTTATTTGATTTTAATAAATCATTAACTGCATCAGGATATTTTATGGTAAATAAATCTGTTAAATCTAAAGTCAATTTAATCAAGTCAATATCACTCATTACTTTTTTCTTAATGACCTCAGGCAACTTTTCGTTATGTAATACTTTTTTAAACGGGTTTTCCATAATAAAAAGTTTTATACGTTTTAATTAGTCTACTCTTAGCTCTACTAAGCCTCATCTTAACAGCACTTTTCCCTATTTCTAATGTTTTTTGTATGTCTTCTATGGTCATATCATCTTGATATTTCATAAAAAGAATCATTTTATCATTAGGGTCCATAAGCTCTAAACTTTTCTGCAAACTATCAGATTTCAATTCATATATAAACTCATCCTTTATTTCAGGATAAACCTCAGAATAATCATTAATATCTTCTGTTGTTAAAAATTTATCTTTTCGTTTATTCAAATCTCTTTGAACATAGTTAACGCAGTGGTTATAAGTAAAAGAATAAAGCCAAGTAGAAAACTTAGATTTATGGTTAAACGTTTTAAGCTTTATAAAGAGTTTTACAAAAATATCATGCGTTAGGTCTTGCGCTTCATTTGTGTCTTTAACAAAACTGATACATTTGTTGTAAACCACATGAGAGTATCTATCGTAAATAACCGAAAATAATTGCGAACTTTTATTATTTACTATTAAAGTTACCAACTCCTCATCTGTTATTGAATTATCTACAACTATCTCTTCCAACTGAAAATTTTATGTATAATTATTTAGACACAAGTTTTTATTATAAGTCACCCTATACTGTTATTTTTTAAAAGGATGCAAATAAAATACCATAATCTTGATTTACAGCTAACTTTTAAAATAATTTTAAAATTTTAATTATTGAAAGAACTAAGAAAAGGGAAGAAAGATCTATGTAATTGAACTTATAATTATGTTTTTTGGAATTTATAGAAAGAAAAAGAACGATTCAATTTGAATCGCTCTTTTTAAAATTTAATTTTTGAACCAAAAACAAATGAACTTTTCAGTAATATTTAAAATATAACTCGCATCTAATGAAGTTGATAATTTATGTGAAGAACTAACAGGTAACCCTGCAGTAATACCTACTTTAAATTATTGCGTATTCATACTAAAAAAGCATAAAATAAATAGAGCAAAAGAATACGTTAATCTTATGTAAAAAATCTTAACTTAATCTTGTTATTTATAAAAAACTTTGGATTGCCAACTCATAACTCTGTAATCCAAAACCTAAAATAACTCCTTTGGCATTGGGTGAAATATAGGATTGGTGACGAAACTCCTCTCTACCAAAAGTATTGGAAATATGTACTTCTACAACTGGTGTTTCAATCCCTTTTATAGCATCACCAAGTCCAACAGACGTATGTGTATAAGCAGCTGCATTTAAAATGATACCATCATAACTAAAGCCCACTTCATGCAATTTATCTATAAGCTCGCCTTCAATATTAGATTGGTAATAGTCAATTTGAACCGTAGAGTACTTGCTTTTTATTTTGTCCAAAAATTCAGTAAACGTTAAGCTTCCATAAATAGCCGGTTCTCGTTTACCAAGCAAATTTAAATTGGGACCGTTTATGATGATTAGTTTCTTCATGGGATAAAGATATTAAAAATAGACATAAAAAAACCGAAGTTATTGTACTTCGGCTTTTATTAATTACTTAAATTTAAGTCTTATAATTTAAAAATTCCTCCAATATTAAATGAACTTCTTGAATTTCTAATATCGTATGGTAGGTTATTACTGTCGTCAATATTGATGATTCCACCAAATCCTTGATAATCTATACAAAGCTGAAAGCTATCATTAATATCAAATTTATACCCAATACCTAAAGCAACACCTATATCTGTCCCTGAAACATAATCTTTAACATCTATAGTTTGACCATTAAAAAGATCACTTTTTGCACTTAATATAATAGCTATTGCTGGACCGAAATTCAAATACCAATTTCTATTTCTACCAAAATGCCAGTTTGCATTTAAAGGAATAGTTAAATAATTTAATTTATCTACATTATCATAGCTGTCTTTAGCGCCCATTGAGTCATATAATAAACCTGAGCGTAAACTCCAACGGTCACTTAAATAATATTCTCCAACAACTCCGCCAGCAAAAGAAGTTCTTGCATCGTAGCTTGTGTTAGATGATGTATAGGTTGAGAAATTAACTCCTATTTGAGGTGCTAATGTAAATTCTCCAGCATTAGATTGGGCACTTGCCAATGTTAACCCTAAAATAGCAAATACAGTAAAAAGTAATTTTTTCATAAAATTTAGTTTAATTGATTTAAAATTTACTAACAAACCAATTTTGTAGTAATGCACAAAAATAAGAAAAACCTTATATATATTTAAGTACATTCTTACTTTTTATAGCCATATCGTTTCTTTTTTAAAAATGAAATGCAAACCACATACGAGCTTTAAAAATTCCTTTATCGTAAAATATTGATTTTAAGATATAATATAACGTAATCCAAGTTCAAGACTAGCATTATCACTCAAAAAATGGTATAACAACATAAGTAAGCCCACAAAAAAAGGAAGCAGTTTGCTTCCTTTTTTTATATAGATTTTAATTTGTTAGAAAAAATATCCAACAGAAACTTGAAATACATTATTTTTTAAATCTGCATCAGATTCATCAGCAATATTGCCCAACCCTAAATTGTAACGAACAGCAAAGTTTAAACCTGTTTCCATTTTATAGCCTAAACCAATTGCGGCACTAAAATCTGTTCCTTTGAGATAATCTTTAATATCATCTGTTCCAGAATCCTCTGATGAACTATAGTCTTCTTTAGCAGATAAAAGGAAACCTACTTGTGGTCCAGCTTCTATGCTAAAACCTTTGGCAACCATAAATTTTGCAAGAACTGGCACATTTAAATAATCTAATTTATCCTTTGCCTCATCACCTTCACTACTATATTTAGCTCCTTGAGCTGAATACACAAGTTCGGGTTGAACAGAAAACTTCTCTGATAATTCAATATCAGCCATAGCTCCTACATGAAAAGATGTTAAACCGTCAAGTCCATCTGAATCATCTCCACCAAAACTAGCAAAGTTAACACCAGCCTTAACTCCAAAATGTACTTCTTGTGCATTTACACTTGTTAACCCTAATACTGCAATAGCAGCAAATAAAAATATTTTTTTCATAATTTTTAAAAATTGATTTAATTATTTCAAGGCAAAATAAGCCCTTTTAAATTGTATTAACAAATAATTTCTGATATTTTTGTGCGTTTAATCCTAATAATTTGTACTTCAAGGATTTACTAATTTACTTAATCATATAATGTAATTATACTATTTTTACATCTATGAAATGGCAACACGCACTTAAAGACTATCAATTATATTTAAAGATAGAACGAGGATTATCTAAAAACTCTATTGATAATTACACGCTCGATGTCAAAAAACTAATAACCTATTTGGAAGATAATCAAATAGACGATTCTCCTATTTCGATTAAACCAGATATTATTCAACAGTTTATTTACAATATTGCCAAAGAGGTTAATGAGCGAACCCAGTCGCGAATCATATCTGGATTACGCAGTTTTTTTAATTATTTAGTCTTTGAAGATTATAGAGATTCAAACCCTTTAGAGCTTGTTGAATCTCCAAAAATAGGTAGAAAGCTTCCTGACACATTAAGCGAATTTGAAATTGACAAAATTATAGGAGCGATTGATTTAAGTACTCCTGAAGGTGAGCGAAATAGAGCGATCCTAGAAACCTTATATGGTTGTGGGCTTCGTGTGAGTGAGCTAACCAATTTAAAACTATCGGATTTATTTTTTGACGAAGGTTTTATTAAAGTAACCGGAAAAGGTGATAAACAACGTTTTGTGCCTATAGTAAGTACTACTCAAAAATATATAAACATCTATAAGGACCAAATAAGGCCTCACATACCAATACAACCCAACTATGAAGATACCCTATTTTTAAACAGACGCGGTAAACAACTAACCAGAGCCATGATTTTTACTATTATTAAACGATTAGCTGAAAAAATAGGACTTAAAAAAAATATTTCACCTCATACTTTTCGCCATTCGTTTGCAACTCATTTATTACAAAATAATGCAGACTTACGGTCTATTCAAATGATGTTAGGTCATGAAAGTATTACCACAACCGAAATATATGTACATTTAGATAAAGGTCACCTGTCTAAAATTGTAGAAAAGTATCATCCAAGAAAATAATTGTATTTCATCTGATAAATTAGTGTTTTAATCGATTATTTAATATCTTTACATTGTATTGCTAAAAATCTTAATAATTCTCTCAAATCATTAGTTAAATGAATCATAGTGTTAAAGACTCCGTTAATTTTGATGAGTTAAAATTGCGATTTGCTCTAAAAAATTCAAATATTGGCATTTGGGATTATGATGCTAGTTTAAATCGCGTATTTTTTTCAGAAGAATCAAAAAGAATCATTGGTTTCAACACCCATGAGTTTGGATCAAATCCTGACGACTGGAATGATAGAGTGCACCCAGATGACAAACAAAAATATTTTAAAGATTTTGAAGATCATCTCAACGGATTAAGTCCCTTTTACGAAAATGAACACCGAATATTATGTAAAGACAACACTTACAAATGGGTTTTAGATAAAGGAAAAATAATTGAAAAAGATGAGCAAGGTAAGCCCAAAAGAATAATTGGCATACATCTAGATATTACTCAACAAAAAGAAGATGATCTTGCTAAGGTTAAATCACTTAAATTAATAAATGATAAGAATAATAAACTTAACAATTTTGCACATATTGTAACTCATAATTTAAAGTCTCATGCAGCAAATTTTGAAAACTTATTAGAGTTTTATGATGAGGCAGAATCTGATGAAGAAAAAGAAGAGTTGATAACTCATTTAAAAACTGTTTCACAATCATTATCCAAAACAATATATAATTTAAATGAAATAGTATCTATTCAGAATAATAAGTTTGACGATATACAAAACTTAAATGTGTACGACTATATTAACAACTCGTTAGTTTTATTGGAGGTAGAAATAATTAAATCCAATGCTAGGATTATAAATAAGGTCGATTCATCAATTTATATCAATTTTAATCCTGCCTATTTAGAAAGCGTATTTCAGAATTTATTGTCTAATGCAATAAAATACAAACATCCAGATAGAGATCCTTATATCATATTTAATTCTACTGTTAGTGACAACAATATTACAATAACCATTCAAGATAATGGTATAGGAATCGATATGGAAAAATATGGAAAAGAAGTTTTTAAATTATATAGAACTTTTCATTATAATGAAAATTCAGAAGGTGTTGGTCTGTATCTTATAAAAAACCATATAGAATCTTTTAATGGAACAATAGAAGTAGAAAGTAATGTAAATGTAGGCTCTACTTTTATAATCAAATTTCCAATCAAAAAAAATCCAGTTTAATTAAACTGGATTTTTTTTGATTATTTATTTAGCAATATTAACCGCTCGTGTCTCTCTAATAACGGTCACTTTTACCTGGCCAGGATACGTCATATCGGTTTGAACTTTTTGAGAAATACTAAATGACAAATCTGCTGCTTTTTGATCATCTACCTTTTCACTTTCTACAATCACACGTAATTCTCTTCCTGCCTGAATTGCATAGGCTTTTTTAACACCTTGGAATCCAAAAGCGATATCTTCTAAATCCTTTAAACGTTGAATATAACTATCTAATACCTGACGCCTTGCTCCTGGACGTGCTCCTGAAATAGCATCACACACTTGTATAATTGGTGATATTAATGATTTCATTTCTACTTCATCATGGTGAGCACCAATAGCATTACATACTTCTGGTAATTCACCAAATTTTTCTGCCCATTGCATCCCTAGGATAGCATGTGGAGTTTCCATATCTGCTTCTGCATCTGGCACTTTTCCTATATCATGTAACAGTCCAGCACGTTTAGCTAATTTAGGATTTAAACCTAGCTCTGCTGCCATAACACCACAAAGTTTTGCTACTTCACGCGAATGCTGTAAAAGGTTTTGTCCATAAGAAGAGCGGTATTTCATTCTTCCAACCACTTTAATAAGCTCTGGATGTAAATTATGAATTCCTAAATCAATAACGGTTCGTTTTCCAACCTCTATAATTTCTTGCTCTATCTGTTTTTTTGTTTTTTTAACAACTTCTTCAATTCTGGCAGGATGAATCCTTCCATCAGTCACTAATTTGTGCAATGATAAACGGGCTATTTCACGCCTTACAGAATCAAAACAAGATAAGATAATTGCTTCTGGCGTATCGTCAACTATAATTTCTACACCAGTTGCCGCCTCAATAGCTCTAATATTTCTCCCTTCACGACCAATTATACGACCTTTTACATCATCTGATTCTATATTAAATACAGATACACAGTTATCAACAGCTTCTTCTGTTCCTATTCGTTGAATGGTATTAATAATAATCTTTTTAGCTTCTTGTTGTGCAGTTAATTTGGCTTCTTCAACAGTAGATTGAACATAAGCCATAGCATCGCTTTTAGCTTCACCTTTTAAAGATTCTATCAACTGAGCTTTAGCGTCTTCGGCAGATAAACTAGAAATAACTTCTAATTGTTCTACTTGACTTTTATGAAGCCTATCAATTTCTAATTGTTTCTTATCTAGTATATCTAGTCTATGGTCGTAATCTTTAATCTTAGCACCAACCTCTTCGTTAAGCTTCTTGCTTTTAGCCAATTCGGAAGATACTTGAGATTCTTTATCGCGTGTACGCTTTTCTGCTTCAGCTATTTTTTTGTCACGTGACAAAATCACCTTTTCATGTTCTGCTTTAAGCTCTAAAAATTTCTCTTTTGCCTGTAGTATTTTATCTTTCTTTATTGACTCTCCTTCATTATTAGCTTCTTTAAGAATCGCAGCTGCGCTTTTTTTGGCTCCTTTAATAAGCTTTGAAGCATTGTTTTTTTCTAATGTTTTTGCAATGATAAATCCTATTAGTACGCCTAAAAGAACTCCTCCTGCAATTAATATAATTGGGTTATCCATGATAATTAGTTAGTGTTTATATATAAAAAAGCCTACACCAGTATAAAGTTTTGTATAAACTCCTTAAAAACAAGTTTAGGGCTAACAAGCTGATCAAGGATCTGCTCAAGGCAGCTTGCTTTTACAACTTAAACTCACCCTTTTTAAAGAATTAACGTTGAGTTT
>JBNKYB010000080.1:0-15583 GCA_050300615.1 Flavobacteriaceae bacterium
GTTTACAGTTAATTGAACTTTACTGATACCATAGCAGTTATTTGCATTTTCAACGCGTGCATAAATGGTTTGAGAGTATGGTGCCGTGTTTTTGAATGTGCTTTGTAACTGATTTTGCTCAGTTAAAGCATCTTCATACGTTTCATAATAGGCAATAATTAAACCATTAGGAAGGCCATTTATAATATTTGAATCTGCATCAGATAGATTAAATAAATAAAAACCATCTTCCATACCATCATCATCACATTCGGTAATCTCCGTGTCGTTGGAGTCTGTAACACTAACGTCTAAAGTAAGTTCAGCTTCAGAAGAGCATCCCGTAATATCATTAATAACATCAACATAAATGGTTTGATAGCTTGAGGTATTTGTATAATAATCAGGGTTTGGTATTTCGTTTAATCTGGCATTATCTGTATAGAATTTGGTTGATCTATCAGTAATGCCCCCTGTTAAATCATCATTAGCTTCATTAAGGTTAAAAAAAGTAATACCGTCTTTGGTGCCGTCTTCATCACATTGCACTAAAGACGTATGGAAAGCTTCGGGAATTGGGTTAACTATTAAATTTAAAGTTGTTATACTTTTACAATTTGTATTAAATTTATCTTCTATTCTCACAAAAACTTGTTCCGAAAAAGCAGTTGTGTTTCTATAAAAATTAGGAAGCGAAGGTGTTGTATTACTTTCAGCATTGGCTAGAGATGTGTGGTAAGAAATATTAAAATCTGATGGGTTCTGTCCTTTTAAGATTTCATTATTTTTTGAAGATAAGTTAAACATTGTTAATCCGTTTTTATCGTCACCATCATCTAAATTATCACAAAGTACATAATCTGAGGGCGTTTTAAAATCTGGCCCAAGATTTACATTTAAATCAAACTCTGTTAATTCGAAACAACCAGTAATATTATTTGTTATTCTAGCATAAATAGTTTGCGGATTTTTTGTGTTTGTAAATGGGCTTACTAGTTCGTTGATACCAATATTAGCATCACTAGCAGATTTGTGGTATGTAATAGTAACACCTGTTTGAGTCCCCTTAATTAAATTAGTATTGTCTTCTAAATTAAAAGAAGTATAACCATCGTCAGAAGGAGCAACGACATCACATTTATTAAGGTTTAATGGGATGCCAGCTACTGCAGATTGGTCTGTTGGAGGATCTGAAAACTGAGCAGTTCCGATCCATTCTAAACTAAAAGGGCTGTTGCCAATAGGTCTATCTATAACAATATAGTATGTTTCTCCAGCAAGAACATCTAGCCATTTTACAAAACTATCTCCATCTTGTCCAGGACCTTCAGAAATGTCCGTTGAGGTGCTGTTCATTCCAGTTAAATTATTTTTTTGTCCAGCGGCCAAAGGGTTTGTAGTTGAGCACCGTATGGCTTGTCCTATATTTCCACATGAAACGTTTGGTCCAAAAACAAAAAAGTCATAGTCTTCATTAATATTAGTGCTGTTAGGGGTTAATGTAAATCCTAATGTGCCACTAGTTACTAATGTTACTTTAAGCCATACGCTATTATTTTCTTGGCTAGAACAGGTGTTTGAACCATTTAATTCTTGAGTACCTATACCATTAACATCTAAAGATATGTTAGAGTTGCCACAAACGGTTACAGATTCAAAACAGTCTGTTGGTTGTTGCCCAAAACTATAATTAAAAAGGATTAATAAAATAAAGGACAAGTACGATTTTATAGTTGATTTCAATAGATTTAATATTTAAGCGTAAAATGGTTTTTAAAGATTCTTCCATCTTGCAGTTTAACAGAGAACCAATAATCATCAGTTGGAAGCTTTTTACCATTAAAAGTACCATCCCATCCCTCTTCCAATGGGCTTAATTGTTTAAGCAATTTTCCATAGCGATCATAGATTAAAATATTGGAGTTTGGTTGAAAGACATCAGAGATTCCATAAACTTGCCATCTATCGTTTATGCCATCATTATTTGGGGTAAAGTATTTAGGAAACCCAATCACCGATATTAACTTATTGATGCTTCCGCAGTTATTTTTAACGTCTTTAACATAGACCTTATAAAGACCAGGAGATATGTTTTCAAACACATTACTTTCTTGATAAGGCCTGTATAGTACATTATTTTCATCGAGCAATCTATATTGATAGATGCCTTCACCAGAAACCAAGACCGTAATAATATTGTTTTGGGTAGCGTCAACAATATCAATAGATTCAAAAGTTGCAATGTTTGATGGTTCCACAACAATAGTCCTTTCTTTAGAACAATTATTTAAATTGGTCACTAAAACGGAGTATGTGCCAGGTTGATTTACCTGAATGGTATAGCTCGTTTCTCCATTAGACCAGTTGTAGGTATAATTGTTAGGATTATCGTTTATAACGCCTGCGTTTAAAGTAATAGTGTTAGGGAATGTGTTGATACAATAATAGGCTACATCATCTGTAATGATATCAGGTAACTCGTTTACAGTTAATTGAACTTTACTGATACCATAGCAGTTATTTGCATTTTCAACGCGTGCATAAATGGTTTGAGAGTATGGTGTCGTGTTTTTGAATGTGTTTTGTAACTGATTTTGCTCAGTTAAAGCATCTTCATACGTTTCATAATAGGCAATTATTAAACCACTAGGAAGACCATTTATAATATTTGAATCTGCATCAGATAGGTTAAATAAATAAAAACCATCTTCCATACCATCATCATCACATTCGGTAAGCTCCGTGTCGTTGGAGTCTGTACTACTAACGTTTAAAGTAAGTTCAGCTTCAGAAGAGCATCCCGTAATATCATTAATAACATCAACATAAATGGTTTGAGTGCTTGAGGTATTTGTATAATAATCAGGGTTTGGTATTTCGTTTGATCTGGCATTATCTGTATAGAATTTGGTTGATCTATCAGCAATGCCCCCTGTTAAATCATCATTAGCTTCATTAAGGTTAAAAAAGGTGATACCGTCTTTGGTGCCGTCTTCATCGCATTGCAATATCGTAGAATTATTAGCTTCAGGAATTTTATTAAAAATTACATAAGCTTGCCCTTCTATAGCGCAATCTCCGTTATTAGGATCTATATAAACTTCATAATGGCCACTGGTTTTAATATTTTTTAATTCAAAACCAGTTTCATATAACGGATTGCCATCTATACTCCAAGAATAAGTGGCTCCAGGTATTTTCTCAGAAGATAGGGTGTATGTATCTCCTTCACAAAGTTCTAAGTTGATATTACTTTCTCCATTTTTTATAATATCAATTTCAGTATTAAAAAAAGAAGCTATGAAAGGAGGAAGTCCTTGCGCTGATAAATTAGGAGAAATATTAATAGCGTTATGAATGTAATTGCTTGCTGTCCCTATATTGTCAGGATTATTTATCACTCCAAGATAAGGCATACCTTCATTGTAAGTTTTACTTAAGGCTCTGTAAATTTTTCCATTAGGACCTAATTGTAAAGCACCTCGATATAAATTACGATTATCTAACACAACAGCAGAACCTTGAATGTCTGTAGTCGATAGGTTATATTGAATTAAAACTGAATGATGATTCGCAGGATTTTCAGATTCAGTATAATTATTACTAAAAAAATTATTAGATGCATGAACATATAGTAACTGACTATTTGGAGAAAATTCTACACCATAAGGAAATCTGCTTTCACCATTTATGACCAATGGTTGCTGGTTGCTAATGATACCTGTTGATGTATCAAAATCGTATAAAAACAATCCGTCAACAACATTGGCTGATGCAACTTTAGTACCGTCTGGAGATAGTTTTAAATATCCACGAGCATCTTCTACAGATAAGTTGCTAAATGGAGATTTAACAGAAATAGGGTTGACACCTGTATTACTTACCTCAAAGGCGTGGTATGTATTAAAAATATCGGTATTCCCATTTTCAGAAGCAAAAGACAACACCCAAATTGATTTGGTAATACAATCTTTTAATACCGCTGTGATTTTTTCTGAACTCTCCTGGAGTAAGTTTATGTTTTTGTTTGTTACAGCTCCTAAGCCACTATTAAGAGAGATGTCAACTTCTGAATAATTTAGCCCATAGTTAGTGCCGTCTAGCCAATTGTCTACTGTAAAAACGTAATAAATATTTGGGTCATTTGGTTTAGGAACTATAATAGCAGATTGTGTACTTGAGGAGTCACCATATAAACCATTACCATTTGACATGACTTGGTGATTCTTGTTCCAAACCTTAGTGCCATCGGTGTAAAACAATAGGTTTCCAGTGTCATCCGAAATAGAGGTACAGCCTTCATTGGTGAATAATTGCCCGTCATTTAGTGCTGTAATACTATTGCTAGATTGGTTAAATCGAATACCTGCACCATAACCAAAATACCAATTAGCGGCTTCACTTTGACTATATGAATTTATAACTGCACAAAGGACAATAAAAAGAAATATAATTTTTTTCATCTTCAATAGCAAAGCTATCAAAAGATATTATAAATCACGCATTTTTAACAGCCTGTACGATAAAAAGACAAATATGGCAGTCCAACCTAAAACAATCACTATTTCGTACCAATGCACAACATAGTCAAAATCAAATTTTTCACCTACTTGGTTGGCAACAGATTGTACAGCACTTAATCTTGAAAATGGTTGTTTTATAAGATTAGACATTGAATTTAATGGAAAAAACTGCATAATACTTGTTGCTGTTTCAGCATCGGTTTTCCATCGTAAAATTCCAAAAACAATACCTTCAATAAACTGCCATACAAATAAAAACCCTAATGCAAAAGCGGAGCGTTTTACTAAAACACCGAGGAATAAACAGAATGAAAAGAACCCAACTAGTTTTACAAAAAAGGCTAAAAGATAATCTAGGTCAGAGAAAATAATACTTAGTTCCGTATAATTTGAAAATCCTAATCCCAAAATTAACGACACTACAAATAAAAATATAGTAGAAATTAAAGCAAACGCAATTACTGTGTAGAACTTAGATAAAACAAACTCCTTTTTACTTAATCCGTCAATTAAATTCTGTTTTAAAGTTTTATTACTATATTCATTAGCCATCATAGACACGATAACAATAGCAAGAAATAGCTTAAAAAAGGCGGCTATGTAGCTGTTGAAATGCCATATATATGGAAAATTAAAAATGCCCATTTCGGCTAAATGAAATTTTATAGGGCCAATATCAAATTTTATGGCAGCTATAAGAGCAATTGAAGTAAGCAAAACAAAATAGGTAATAATTAATATCTTGCTAGCTCTGTTATGTCTTAGTTTTTGAAATTCTATATTTAGTAATCGGTACATGTTAGTTGTTGTTGGTTAGTGTTAAGAATTGTTCTTCTAAACTTTCTTTACGTTGCACTAAATGCGATAGTGTAAAGCCTTGCTCAAAGAGTAATTTGTTAAAGGAGGCAGACTCTAAGGGTTCGTTTAAAAAAGCTGTTATTAAATGATCTTTTATTTTAATGTTTCCAAAGGTTTTATGGGTTTCTAAAAATTTGACAAGTTCATCTTCTTTGTCGCATTTCAATTCAAAAAAACCATAACTGGATGTCATTTCATCTACTTTGCCAGCGTACAGTTTTTCCCCTTTGCGTAATACAACCACATGTGTACATACTTTCTCAACCTCGTCAAGTAAATGAGAAGCTAATAAAATGGTGGTTCCTGTACTAGCAATCTCTTTAATTATTTCTCTAATTTGATGGATACCTTTTGGATCTAAGCCGTTAGTAGGCTCGTCAAGAATTAAAATTTCAGGATCATTCAATAGAGCAGAGGCAATGGCTAATCGTTGTTTCATACCTAATGAAAACGTCCTGAATTTACTGTTTTTTCTATCTAACAGTTCAACAGTTTCAAGTTTTTCATCTATTTTACTGTAGTCTACACCTTTAATTTGGCAAACGAGTTTTAAGTTTTGATATGCCGTCATATAAGGGTAAAAATTAGGACGCTCAATAATAGCACCTACTTTTTTTAAGGCATTATGGGTCGATATGTTTCCATCAAACCAATGGAAATCACCAGATGTTTTATTTACAACGTTTAAAACAACACCCAAGGTTGTAGATTTACCGCTTCCGTTTGGTCCTAAAATACCGTAAACATTTCCTCTTTTTATGGTAAAAGACAAATTTTTAACAGCCGTTAAATAACCAAATTTTTTTGTTAGATTGTTAATCGTAAGGATAGACTCCAAAATAAAGTAATTTTTGATGTTGAACTAAAATCAACAGGTTAGTTATAAAGTATGACGATAGTTGTGTAAATTTGTTACATTCATATTATATAAAAATAAGGTTTAAATTTCAATAGTTTTAGAATGGAAGATTTAAAAATTTCAAAAAAGAAACCCTCTTATCCAGTTAGTGATAAGTTGCATGATTATCTTTCAGAATATAACAGAAATATTAAGCTTCCTATTTTTTATGATGATTTATTAAGATTTCAAGGATCAATAACAGTGTATGATAAATTTGAAAACGATACACTTTGGATTCGAGTTTATTTTAGTGAGTTTGAACGCGAAGAAATTGATTTAAGTCTTAAAAAAGTATATACTATTTTACATTCTGATGGAAATGAAAGCTCTATTCCGTTTCTTAATGTTGATGCCATAGATTATTGTACGTTTGGAAATTCTAAACCATTCAGAATAAAAGTTAGAAATATTTTAAATGATAATTTTACCTATTTCTATATAAAAAAGGCTGATGCCTCTCGTATTTATGGGTTGGAGTTAGAGCATATGTTATCTCCCTATAACTTAAATTTTTTGGTATATAAAGATACCTTGATTGAAGAGCATATTTCTGGTATTCCTGGGGATGAGTTTATTAAAAACATGTTGCCAAAATGTTCCAAATCTGAAAAATCCCAAATAGCTAAAGAGTTTGTTAAGTTTAACGAACGTTGTATGATTAGATTGTTGGGTGATATGCGATCATACAATTATGTTATTGTGCCTACACACGATTTTGATCAAGTGGTTTATAAAATAAGGGCTATTGATTTTGATCAACAATCTTATGAAGGGAAAATAAATATTTATAGACCTCAATTTTTTAAGGAAAATGTGGTGATGGTAAAATTAGTGTCTGAAAATTTTCAGAAATTATCCATAGATCAATACAAAATTGAGGAACGGTCTATTATTGCAAAACGCTTGAAAAGTTACCATGATAGAATTAATAATTTATTGGTTTGTATGATAGACGATACTATTTCAACCAAAGAAAATGTCGATTCGCTTAAATTAAAAATTCATGAATATACGATGGATATGAAATTTAAACGATGCCATTCTATGGGAGAGATTATAAAAAATGCGCTAGCATATGTTTTAAGAAATTATGAAAATGTAAACCTTGATAGTTTTAAGTAATTTAGAATTTAATTCCAGTTTTCATCAAAGTCTAAGTGGTCATAATCATCAACATCTAAACCATCATCAAACTCGTCAAAGTCATTGGTGTTTTCTGATTCAAAAACTTTTTCTGGAGCTACATCTGGAACTTGCCCTTGTACAAACATTAAATTAGGATAGTCACTGCCTTCGGCTTCATCAACAATTTCGGCTAATTCAACAAAAAATGTCCACATGCTTAAAAAGTCATAAACGTAAATAAGTTTAGGTTGCATCTCAAAAGCAACATCATTTATGGCTGTTTCATTCATTAAACGTGCAGAAGCATCGTCACTTAAATCAAATAATGAAATTTCTTCTCCTTGATCCCATTGGTCATTACTTATATAGAATGATGCCATTTCAGTTCCATCAAACCCAAATGATTGCGTAATAACATTATGTAAATCTTCTAATGTATCGGTTTCTCGAATTTCTAAATCACGAAAAATATCTTCATCCGTATCATTATCAAGAATCACTCTAAATCTGTAAATCATAGTTGTAAATTAAGTTGCAAAGGTAACAGTTTTTGAATTATTTACTAAAACGGTGCAAAGTAAATATCATGGTGCTTAGCAAGAAAAACGCTCCTACTTGATGTGCTACACCTAACCAAACCGGAACTTGGTATAAAATAGTAAAAACACCCAATAAAAATTGAATGCCTACCATAATTAATAATGCATTTACACCTCTTTTTTGCATAATGGTTAAGTTAATTTTTTTTGTTTTTTGCCGAATAGCAATAATAAAAAAGACAACTAAATAAGCTACCATTCTATGCACGAATTGCACACCACTTTTTCCTTCAATAAAATTTTTGTACCAAGGGTGTTGCTCTATAAAAACAGTTTCATGTATAAATTTGCCTTCGCTCATCATAGGCCAATGGTTATGAATAAAACCAGCATCTAAACCAGCAACAAAGGCACCATACATTATTTGAAGCAATAGCACAGCTAAAGACAAACGAATAAAGTTTCTTAAAGCTATATTGATTTCTTTTTTAGTTGGAAATATTAAATCTAAAGCAACCCAAAGCGTATAGGCAAACGTAATAAATGCTGTCATTAAATGGGCAGCCAATCTGTAGTGACTTACATCTGGGTTGTCAACCAACCCACTTTTTACCATGTACCAACCCATAAAACCCTGAAATGCTCCAAGACCAAGCAATATGATGGCTTTTTTTATGGTTGCTTTTGATAGTTGTTTAGTTGCTAGAAAGTATAAAAAAGGAAGTAGAAATACAACGCCTATAAAACGACCAATTACTCGATGTAGCCATTCCCAGAAATAAATATCTTTAAAATCTTGTAAATTGAAATGGTTATTAAGTTTTTGGTATTCGGGGTATTGTTTGTATAAATCAAAAGCTGCTTGCCATTCTATATCATTACTTGGTGGAATAACTCCTGAAATTAATTTATAATTTGAAATAGATAATCCAGAATGTGTTAATCTTGTTATGCCTCCAACTACAACCATTACAAATATTAAAAGACATCCAGAAAGCAACCAGTAAACAACTTTTTTATTATCTTTTTTCATAGCATTAAATTATTTTTTTAAAACATAAACTATTGGTAACGTTTTTATACTGTCCGTAATTGGGAATTAACACGTAATTATTTTTTTTATAAAACTCTACAGCCTCCGTTTGTCTAATTCCTGTTTCTAGAACACAAGAATTATAATTTAACTCTTTTGCCCAAACTTCTAATTCTTTTAAAATGGTCGAGGCAACTCCTTGTTCTCTAAACTTTGCGAGGGTAAACATGCGCTTAATTTCTACACAGTTATTTTCTTCAAACACTTTAAAAGCACCGCAGCCTGCTGGCATATCATTAACATAAGCTACAACGGTATGTTTTAAAACATCTATGTGGTTATATTGGTCGTAAAATTCATGTTCGTCACCATCCGTTACTTTTAAGTAAGCATCTAAATCTTTAACTAAATTTATAAAATCTAAATGTTCAGAATTAGTTCTAACTAATGTTATCATTGATGATTAATGTGAGTTAAACCTAAACGCTTTCCTTCTTTCAACATTAACTCGTGAGCTGCTTCAAATTCGTTAGGAATGTCTCCTTCAAGAATAGCTTCTTTAATAGTTTCTTTAATAATTCCTATTTCTTTTGAAGGCTTTAAATTGAAGGTTTCCATAATTATCTCCCCAGAAATAGGTGGTTGAAAATTACGAACATGGTCTCGTTCTTCAACTTCAATTATTTTCTCTCTAACAATTTTGAAATTGTTATGGTATTTGTTGAATTTTTTAGGGTTTTTAGTGGTAATATCTGCTTCACAAAGCGTCATTAAATCGTCTACAAAGTCTCCAGCGTCAAACACTAAACGCCTTACAGCAGAATCGGTAGCTTCCTCATTTGCCAATACAATAGGTCTGGAGCTCATGAATACCATTTTTTGTACAAACTTCATTTTGTCGTTTAAAGGCATTTTTAATCTTTTGAATAGATGATACACCATCTTTGAACCTTCAAATTCATGACCATGAAAAGTCCAACCAACCTTTTTACTGAATTTTTTAGTAGGGGCTTTTCCAATATCGTGCAGTAATGCCGCCCAGCGTAACCATACATTATCAGTGTTTCTAGAAATATTATCAACCACTTCGAGTGTGTGATAAAAATTGTCTTTGTGGCGTTGTCCTTCAATTTCGTCAATGCCTTTTAGTGCAGTTAATTCTGGTAAAATATAATCTAATAAACCTGTTTCATTAAGTAATAAAAAACCTAATGATGGCTTTTTGCTTTCTAGAATTTTGTTTAGTTCAACAACAATACGTTCGTTTGTTATGATTTGAATTCTATGTTTGTTTTTAGAAATAGCTTTTAAAGAAGCGATTTCAATTTTAAAGTTAAGTTGTGTTGAAAACCGAATAGCACGCATCATGCGTAATGGGTCATCACTATACGTTATATCAGGATTTAATGGTGTACGGATGATTTTATTTTTCAAATCTGTAATCCCATCAAAAGGATCCAATAAATCTCCAAAATGGTCTTCACTTAAATTTAATGCCAGCGCATTGATGGTGAAATCACGTCTATTTTGATCATCTTCAAGAGTACCATTTTCAACTACTGGGTTTCTACTATTTTCATTGTAAGATTCTTTTCTGGCACCTACAAATTCAATATCAGTACCATCATAATGAAGCATGGCAGTACCATAGGTTTTAAATATTTGTACTTTTGGTCTATTAGGAAGGTTTTTAGAAACCTTTTTAGCTAGCTTAATACCGTCTCCTATAGCAACAATATCAATATCTTTAGTTTTTTGATCACGTTTTAAGAGAAAGTCTCGTACAAAGCCACCTATAACATAGCTTTCAAGGTTTAGGTCTTTAGCCGACTGAGATATAATCTTAAAGATTGAGTTTTGTAATGCTTCTTTGTAGTTCATATTTTTGTTTGCCACGAATACACGAATACTGTTATAAAACTATTCTTTTATGGTCTAAAAAATCTTTATGAAAATTGGCTAAAATTGCTAATTTGTTTTGTGAGACTTTTAGATAATTAATGCATTGTGAAATATGTTTATCATTTAAACTTTCTATTGATTTTATTTCTAAAATAATTTTGTCAAAAATTACAAAATCTGCATAGAATTTGTGTTTTAAAGTAATGTCTTTGTAGGTTACAACGAATTCTTTTTCTCTTTCAAAAGGAATCTTTAATGTTTTGAATTCATACTCTAAAGCATCCTTGTAAACCACTTCGGAAAAACCACTTCCTAAATTATTATATACTTCAAAGAGCACACCAACTATGGTATAACTTTCATCTTTATAAATAATATTAGACATAAATATTCGTGTATTAGTGGCTATTTTTATTTTCGAATAACCTTAACCTGTCCATCATTACTTAATTTAATAATTGATGAAGGTTTACTGCAAATTTTTTCGTGGTGCAAATTTACAACATAGTCGACACCTTTTAAAACCTCTTGAGATATTTCTTTGAATGATTTTGGAGTTTGAAAGCCACTTATGTTTGCAGAGGTTGAAACGATAGCACCGTTAAACCGTCGTAATAATTGAAAACAAAAATCATTATTAGGAATTCTAATAGCTATTGTATTATCATCAGCTATTAAATTCTCTGCTAAATTTTGAGCCTCGTCATAGATAATGGTAATTGGATCTTCGCTCACATCTAAAATATCATAAGCCACTTCAGGTATTTTTTTTACATATTTTTTAAGCATCCTGTCGTCTGCCACCAAGCAAATAAGAGCTTTACTATCATGGCGTTTTTTTAAATTAAAAATCTTTTCGACAGCTTCTTTGTTTGTAGCGTCACAACCAATTCCCCAAACTGTATCTGTGGGGTAGAGGATAAGTCCGCCTTCTTTGAGTGTTTTTAACGCTTTGTTTATTTCTTCATTCATAATTTGAAGCTTATATTTGCAGAATAGCAAATTTACAACAGAAAATATAATGTGTTTGCAATAATTTGAAGTAGTTTTTATTTAATTGAATGAAAGAAAAAAAAGTTTTTAATGTTGCTTTAGAAGATAGTTTTAAGGAAAATCTAATTAAAACTATTTGTGACTTTGATGCAATTGAAGGAGGAGAAGGAAACCGAAATATAATTAAAATTGTTACCGTTAATGGGTTAAAATTAAATATTAAAGCATTTAAAAAACCTAATGCAATCAATAAAATAGTTTATAAATTCTTCAGAAAAAGTAAAGCGCAACGCTCTTTTGAATATGCTAATAAATTGTTAGAACTTAACGTAGGAACACCAAAACCAATTGCTTATTTTGAATATTCCAGTCCGTTTTTGTTTGGTAAGAGTTTTTATGTTAGTGAACAAATAGATTGCGATTTAACATATAGAGAATTAACAAAAGACTTTAATATACCAGACTATGATGCTATTTTAAGAGCATTTACAAGATTTACGTATAGTTTACATGAAAAAAATATTCACTTTTTAGACCATTCTCCTGGAAATACTTTGATTAAAAAAGTAGGAGAGGACTATCAATTTTATTTAGTTGATTTAAATAGAATGAATTTTGAGCCGATGGATTTTGAAACTAAAATAAAGAATTTTTCTAGGCTTACTATACATAAATCCATGGTTGAAGTAATGAGCGACGAATACGCCAAATGCTCGGGAGAAGATTATAATAAAATATTTGATTTAATGTGGAAAGAAACAGAAGCGTTTCAAGAAAAGTTCCACAGAAAAAAACGGTTAAAGAAAAAGCTTTTAGGAAAACAATAAACTATGGTTTAGTTTTCCAAAGCCTGTAGAGCTTTACATATTTTAAAAAGGTAACGTTGTAAGTTTGTACACATATAATCAAACCATTTAAGCCATCCAAAAAACCTAATCTTAAAAAATAGGCTTTAAAAAAGGCCCAAGTAGGTCTAAAAAGTATTTTCCAAATTGACGATTTCTTTCCTAATTTATAATAAGCTTCAGAAGCAATCGTTGAAAATTTTTCTACTTTTAAATTATGTTCAGAGTAATCTCTGTAAATCCAATGTAGCAAATCTCCTTGCAGCTTTCCTGAAGTAAGTCCTTTTTTTAATTTATATGAATCGTGTGGATTGATACCTTTCCATTCACCACTTTCTTTTTTAAAAAGCCTTAGTTTTCTATCTGGATACCAATCTGAATGTTTAATCCATTGTCCGCAATAATTGTTTAATCTATTGCAATAATAGCCATCAAATTTCCAATTATTTTTAATTTTTAAGATGCTAGACTTTAAGGTTTCAGACAGTGCTTCGTCACCATCGAGTGATAAAATATAATTATGTTTTGCTAAAGAAACCGCATAGTTTTTTTGCTCAATATAGCCTTCAAAAGTATGTTGATGAAATATAACATTAAAACTTTTGCAGATTTCAAGAGTTTTATCTGTTGAGAACGAATCTACAACCAAAATTTCATCAGCAACATCAATTAATGAGTTTAAACATTTTTCAAGGTGTTCTTCTTCATTATAGGTAATTATGACAGCAGAAAGTTTAATCATTTTTGTTTTTTTATTTATACGGTAAAATGGTTTAAAAAAATAACGTGAATCAAGAAACAAATGATAAAGGTATTTTTTTAAGTTTTAACGGCTAAAATAATAAGCATTTTATAAAGAATAGGGCTAATCATGGGAAATTAATTATCAAAAAATTGTTGTTTAAAAATTAAAGTACATCTTTAAAAACTGTTTTAACCCATGCTTGTAATGTGTATTTTTTGTAGATATTATTTGGGATTTCATGATATTCAGATGTTAGAAACTCTTTTGGTATTGAAATGTTATTTTTATGGATGATTAAAATGTTTTGAGGATTATAAAAATCATACGTTGCAATATCAGGGTTGTTTGTTATAATTTTTCTATGAAATCCCATAGCTTCAAAAACTCTAAAAGTCAGACCTTTATGTTTGTGGGTAACTCCTAAGTCAAGCATACAGGCAGATTGTTTGAGAAATAATTTAACGTCATTCAAAGGAATTGGGTTTTTAATAATATCAATTAAGCCAAAAGATTTTATATTTTTTTTAGATTTTACAATAATTTTAAAATCTTGATTTTGTTGCTTAAGCACTTTGGCTATTTTTAGTAAGATAGGAAACCGCTTTCTGTCGTAACTTGTTATGTTAAAAACGCTGTATTTGATATTGGATGAAGTTGTAGATTTAGCCTCCTCTTCATAAATGAAATTAGTTATAAATTGAAAACCAAATTCTTTACAGTCGTTAGGTTCAAAACTAAAAATCTCATCAAATAAAGGTATGAGTTTGATTTTTTTTTGGAAAACGATAAATACCATCAAAAAAATAGCTCTTAAAATGATTAGTCTTGTTTTTTAATTCTTTCAATGTTTTTAAAGAAAATAAATCGGGACGAATTATTAAAATAAAATCGAATGTTTGATCTTGTATATGTTTTTTGATATATTTTTCACGGTATTCAAACTTTACATCTTTTGCCAGTTTCTTCAAAAAAAAATTCTTAATTTTTGTTGATAAACTGGGGTATTTATATGAAGGTATATGAATATCTGTAAGGTCTATGTTTTTGTATTTTCTAAGTTCATCAGCAACTTTTTCCATATAGCCCATGTATTCTGGGGCAATAATCAAAACCTTTTTCATAAAGACAAACTCTTTTTAAAGAAAGAAAATTAATTTATTGAGCTAAAATACGAAGTATTTAAAGATGTCTTAACTATTATAATAAAATAAGTTTAAAAGTTATATTTTTACTTCCAATAAATAGAAATTTACGATGGCTATTAGTGGATTGGTGATAACCTATAACGAAGAAAAAAATATTGGAAAAAATATTGATGCCTTATTTAAGGTGTGTAATGAAGTTATTATAGTAGATTCTTTAAGTAGTGATGATACAGTAGAAATAGCAAAAAGCAAAGGTGCTAAAGTTGTTTCTCAAGCTTTTTTAGGTGATGGCCCTCAACGAAAACATGGGTTGCAATTTTGTAAAAACGATTGGATTTTAAACCTAGATGCAGACGAGTTTTTAGATGCAGATGCTGAAAAATTTATTAAAGAAGAGAAATATCTAGAAGGAGATTTTGATGCGTTTTCTTTTAGAGTTAAAAATTTTTTGGCAGAAGAGCTAATCGATTTTTCAGGGTGGTATCCAGACAGTAAAGTTCGTTTTTTTAATAAGCAAACAGCAACACCATCAAATTCAAAAGTGCATCAAAAAATAGTGGCTACCAAGGAAAAAAAAGTTGTGGTTCATATTTTACATTATGGATGGGATTCAATTGAACAGATTATTGCTAAAAAGAATCAATATTCTACATGGCATGCTAATCAACTTTTTAATCAGGGAAAACGTATTAAAGGTTTCAAACCTATTTTAAATGGAACGGTAGCATTTTTAAGATGCTATTTTTTTAAAAGAGGTGTTTTTAATGGTTTAGATGGTATTACAATTGCTTTAATTCAGGCTTTTTTTTCTTATATGAAGTATGCTAAATTATTAAAATTGCAACGTCAAGAAAAACTAATGAACCGTGAATTGAGGGGGGATAATCCGTTCATTAAACGCTTGTACGTAGGATTTACTAAAACGCTCCATGTGTGTAGCGAAAACAGTAGTCTGTTTAAGTAAAGTGGGCTTGAATAATGCATCGTTGTGAAAG
>JBNKYB010000081.1:0-39846 GCA_050300615.1 Flavobacteriaceae bacterium
AAGTTTAAGTTTTTTTCTAAGCGCATTAATATAAACATCAATAACACTCGTGTTGTAATCAAAATGAATATCCCAAACACTTTGAATGATTTGTGTTCGTTTACAAACTACACCTTTATGTCTCATTAAAAATTCTAATAGAGCAAATTCTTTTTGGGTTAAAAACAGTTCCTCATTGTTTTTAAATATCTTATGATTACTCGTATTTAAACTAATATTTCCTAGTGTAAGTATAGAATGTTCATCAAATTTAGGTCGTAATTGAACCTTAATACGCTCTAAAAGCTCATCAAAATGGAAAGGTTTTTTTATATAATCATTTGCTCCAGATTTTAAACCAAATATAGTTTCATCTACAGTGTCTTTAGCGGTTAAAAATATAATAGGCGTATCTGTAAATTCTTTTCTAAATTGTTTGCAAATTTCAATGCCAGTTAGTCCAGGTACCATCCAATCAAGTAATAGTAAATCATAATGTCCTGATAAAGCTAGTTTTAAACCCTCTAAGCCTTCTTCGGCAACGTCAACAGTGTATGATTCCTCTTCTAAACCTTGTTTAAGGAAATTAGATATACCTGTTTCGTCTTCAACTATTAGAATCTTCATCTTGCAAAAATTATTTTTTAATTTAAAAGAATAATTAAAGTTACCTTAAGATTTGCTTAAAATAGAATTATTAAGATAAATTTTTAATTTTTCAGTTTATAATTTGAGAGATGAATTTTATTTAAGTGCTGAAGTATTTTTTGATTATATAATGAAAAAAGCTAATAATTTGTTTACACTCTAGATTAGCTAAAGGCAGACAATTGTTATATGCTTACAGAAGCAAGAGCATATGTTGCTTTCTTAAATATGATGTTAAGACGTTATTAATATTAGGCAATTATTTATCTAGGGAAACTTTTTCAATCCTTTTAATACCATTTCTATTCATTATCACACAATAGCGGTTAAATTCAATACCTTCTTCTGTATAATATTTTTGAATAATATTGATATGATATATTTTGTTTGCTACCTTATTATAAACTTCTCCTTTTTTTATTAAGATGTAATCCTTTGTGGGATCATCCATATATTGGATAAAACGATGAAAATTTAAGCGCGTAATATCTGTTAGTCCAACAATTTTTTCATCGGGTAAATCATTTCCAAATTTTTTTGGGTAAATAGTAATCTTTTTTTTGTATTGAATAACATGCTCATCTAAAGATTCTACATCTCTTTTAACAATTAAATCTACTTGTCTATATTTTTTTACTTTGGGTCCTAATTTTTTAAGTGGAACAAAAACAAAATTTTCTTTTATAACTCCTATTTTTTTATTTAAAGAATTATTGATATTTATCTTATAATTATAAAACAAACTATTAGATCTACTTAAAAATAACATACCAAATAATCCTTTTATTCTATCTTTTAACATATATCCAACAACAAGTGCTATAAAAAAAGGCATCGTAAAATTGCCATATACTTGTTGATAATAAAAAGCAACTCCAGTTGAAAATACCATGGCTAATCCTGCAGCTATAGCCAACAAGGTTTGTTCCAAAACAGCTCCATCTCTTCTTATATCCTGTTTTAAAAAGAAAACATTTTCAATATATTTTTTTAATTGATTGCGTTTAAATAACAGCTCTTCAGGCTTTATGTTTTTATCTTTTGGAGAATCGTAACTCTTTTGTTTTTTATACTTTTGTTCTGAATCAATAATAGCGACAACCGCATCAAGACTATCCGTTTTAAATTTTTTATTTTGTATATGATTTAATAATTTCATTAACTGCTGCTCAACAACATTACTTAAATGTTCATCAGCATAAAGCATCATATTTTTGTTTTTCTCTTTTAGGGATGACTCCTTTATTGTGTTTATAATAATTCTAAAATCTGATAAAATAGAATTTATTCTTTCTAAAAAGATAGAAATATCATCATCAGACAATTCTCTTCTTTTGATTAAATAAAATGTTTCCTCTCTTAGTAAACTACAGAAGGTTGAAGCAAACATTTTTACCTGATCTGTAAAGTGTGCACGATTTTTATCAGATTTATTTTTAATGAATATGTCTGCATTTTTTTTTAGGTTTATAAGTAAAGAATTATCTCCAATATTTATATCGCTTAAATTGTAATTCGGCGTGTCATATTTTAAAAACAACCTAACATCATTGTAAAACTTTGTGGCGGGGTATGTTTTATCGTTTATATTTAAACTATCGCTAAAAAACAGATAGGTAATTGTTGTGTATTTAGACTTTTTTCTTTTAAAAAGTTTATCGTATGTTATATTAATTACTACCGAAAATTTATCGTGTATAGCTATTTTGCTTTTTATCATAGGTGTTTGTGTTTAGAAACTCATAACTACGGTTTCATACTAATATTAAATCATAGATGAGAAATCATGTGGTTTGCTTAAAAGCGAATTCTTTTAAAACAACCCTAAACCTTGAGGTGTAATTCCTAACCATTTAAAATAGGTTATTGCCATAACTATAGAAGTTATCCAAGCAATTACTTGCATGGTAAATCCTAATTTAAAACCATCAGTCATACTATATTGATTTGTAGAATATAAGAGTAAAGCGGGTTTACTGTTAAATGGTAATGTGTAAACGTGTTCAATAAGTAACGCTACAGGAAAAGCTAAACTCATAATAGGGTAATTAAAACGTAGCGCAATACCAATAGCTATGGGAATAAAAATCATTGCTCTCATAGTCTTAGATTGCATAAATAGAGAACTAAAAACCATAGCTCCTGTAAGCACAACATACAAAAGCCAAAAAGGAGTGTTGGCTCCAAAACCTAAAGCATCAAATGAAGCATTCACTGATATTGAAGGAAGATCGGTTACTTTAAAGCCTGCACCTAATGTATAAGCTCCCGCCGAGAATAAAAGTAAATGCCAAGGTATATCTACATCGTTCCATTTTACAATACCAACTTTAGGCATTAAAGCTACAATGGCTCCTACAAATGCTACGGCTGTTGGGCTTATACCATGCCATTTATCTGTTACCCAAAGCGCAAGAATACTCACAAATATGATAATGGATTTTACTTCATTAAAAGATATTTTACCAAGATCCTTTAAATCCTTTTTAAGACTATCCATTCCACCAGAAATACTGGGTTTACGATCTTCTTTTTTTATGGGAAAAATAATTTTAGTACCAATAATCCAAGCGATGAGCATTAAACCAAGAGCGACAGGAAATGAAGCTATCAACCATTCAGAGAAAAATAAATCGGTTCCAATAGCTCCAGCAATTAAAGAAGCTGCTAATAGATTTGCTCCTGATCCCGTTAAAAAAGAACTAGCTCCCATATTATTTTGAAATAAATTTTGAAGCAATACATTACGCCCTACATTATTTTTTTCGCCATTGGAAGCACCGTAAATGGCTGCAACCACCATAAAAACAGGCAATAATATAGCAGCCTTTGCTGTTGTAGCCGAAATAAATAAGGACAATACAATATTGATAACCATGAAGCTTAAAATTACCGAAGATGCACTTTTACCAAATTTGATAATAAACCACAGGGCAAATCGTTTGGCAACACCTGTAGCAACCAACATGCTCGCCAATACAAATGACATAATATTTAACCACATTACCGGATGGCCAAGTTGTGCATAAGCTTCTTTTTCTGGTAATACCCGTGTTAAAACCAAAGCTATAATTAAGATTAAAGATGTTAAATAGTTAGGGATAGCTTCTGTAATCCATAATATTAATGACGCAGCAAAAATAGCAAGCATTGCTTTATTGGAATAGATGAAATTTTCCAAACCAATAGACTCAAAATTAGATTTCGCACTTGTACTTAAAGCAGATGTATCTAAATTATCTAAAAAAGGAATCTTTAAAACAAACAATATGAGTACAAAAACAATAATTGCTAAGGGACCACCAATGAACATTAAAATTTTTTCAAATTTAGACTTCTCCCGTTTTGGGAGTTTCTCCATTCGATAGTTTTTCATATCTAATACATCAAATCCTTTTTGTTGTAATGCACTCATTTGTCTATTTTATTTGTTGAACTTATTTAATATTCTACTATTATCCTTCAGGTTATTCCCAATTTTTATAGGGGTTTTTCATTAACATGGAATTATAATACTTTACTTGTCCTGTTACTTCTTCACCTAACCAATCGGGTTTCTTAAATCCTTCGTCTTCTGAATCTAATTCTACTTCGGCAACCGTTAATCCTTCGTTTTCGCCATAAAACTCATCGACTTCAAAGGTGTGAACTCCAGATTTTACATTAAACCTTGTTTTATCAATAACTCCAGGTTCACAAATTTTTAATAATTCTGTAGCATCTTCAACAGATATTTCTTTTTCCCATTCAAATCGAGATGTTCCAGAATCGTTTCCAATACCTTTAACAGTAATAAAGCCTGCATCACCTTTAATTCTTATTCGAACGGTTCTTTCGGGAACCGTAGATAAAAATCCTTGTACTATTTTAATTTCTTTAAATGATTCTTTTTTAAAATTATCATTTTTAACTAAAAACTTACGTTCTATTTCTTGTGCCATAATATTTTAATTTGCTAAGGGTTTATTTATCCAACCTATTATTCTTTTAATTACTTGTAAATAGTTGATGTTTTCGAATCCTTCTAATTTACAATCTGCAATTGTTTTTTTAATATCTTCAAGTTCTGTAGATTCAGAATTAATGGTTATCACTTTTGCTCCATTAATTAGCACATTTCCTACTTCGCATAACGTGTTATTTACCATATAACCAAAACGTTGTTTAATTACTTTGACGCTTTGAAGGTCTTTATGGGCATTTATCATTGCTAGAAACTCTTCTAATGTATATGTGTCTTTTGTTAAGGCAGGCATATCAACTTTAAAAGCTGTAAAAACGTCATTTTTTAAAACGTCTTTAGAAATTGGAAACTCACCTTTCATTAACGGATTCCATTGTTCTAAACCATCTATAGTTTGAACATAGGTTTTAATATCCATTTTGCCATCTCGTATTTTGGTATTATTAATATCATTTGTCTTTGATAGAATATAAATTTCTTCAGATTGTCTTTCCCAGACTT
Organism: Flavobacteriaceae bacterium; assembly: GCA_050300615.1. Lineage (GTDB taxonomy): Bacteria > Bacteroidota > Bacteroidia > Flavobacteriales > Flavobacteriaceae > Yeosuana. The sequence continues at coordinate 5,093 of JBNKYB010000081.1, forward strand.
TTTCTGGAATTGGAACTGATAATCTCGCCATACGAAACGTTTGTTCTTCAAAATTTTGTCCGAATGTTCTAAACTCGAAGCGTGGTTTAGATATTTCTCCTATTTTCATTTCTGGTTTTTCCATTTTATTTTTAAATTTTATTTATTTTATTAATTATTCGGTTGGTTTTAAAAAGATGTAGAGTTTTGCTTCTGCATCGCTTACCACATAAATTTTATTGTTTGCTATTGCTATTCCTTCTATTTGCGTAATATTTATAGAATAACTTTCTAGAACTTTACCTGTAAGAGTGCATTTATTTATGGTCTTACTTTCATCACTAACAATCCATAGACTATTTGATGAACGCTCATAAAACAATCCTGAATAGTCTTTGGCGAAATCTAATTTGTATTCTGTAATAACTGAGAAATCAGATCTTAATCTTAATAATAATCCTGGATTTTTTTCATTTAATATAAAAATAGTGTTGCTATTAGCATCATATGTTACTCCTTCAATGCCGCTATTTGAATCGTTATTTTTATAAATGATGGGATGTTTTGAAAACTGCTCTGTTAAAATATTAAAATCAATTAATTCTTTAGTTCTTTCTTCAGCTAATAAAAGTTTATTTTCTGTAAAAGTAGAAACGCCCTCCAGATCAGAACCTTTATAGGAATATGTTTTTAAAATGTTACCTGTAGTTGATAATTTATAAACTTGAGCTGAATTATCACTAACTGTGTATAATGCGCTACCCGAACTATCAACGGCTAATCCTGAAGGTTCTAAAACATCAATTTTATAGGATGCTTCTAACACTAATTTAGTAGTACTCTCAAAATCATTATTATCGTTACTACAAGAATAATTAATGATGATTCCGAAAATTAATAGTATTACTTTTTTTAATAACAACATATTGCAATAGTTTCAGCTTACGGCGAAAGCCGTAAGCTGATTATAAATATTAATTATTGAACATTATAAACATTCCATAGTAGTGGATCTGCTTTAAAGGCATCAGATTCATCTGTGGTTCCACCACCAGGAGTATCATCTAAAGACATTGCTCCAGTATTTGAATAGTAATATTCGGCAGTATCTGTGGCTATTCGAACATAGAATGAAACTTTAGCTCCAGTTTCACTTAATGATAGTGCATCACCATCAGTAAGTACGTCTTTTAAATTAATAGTAACGCCTGTTTGTGTAAATGAAGCATCATCTTCTCCAGATACTTTATTAGCTTTTACATATACTGGCGAATCGCCTACAGCGAAATATACTCTGGCTTCTGTAATTGTTTCTGTGCTGGCATAAGCTAAGACTAAATTAATATCAGTTCCAGGTACTGGATTTGTTGGGAACGTAAGACTTGTTAAAGGTCCTTCAGTTGAATTTACTGTTTCATTGACTACATCGTCATAATTAATGGCTTCAACTGTATAGCTTGGCCATGTAGTTCCTAAATCATGATTGAAGTCGCTAATAACATTTTCTTCTGCGTCCAACTCTTCCATTGGAAAATATGTTTTTGTTCCATCAAGATATTCTACTCGTATATAATAACTAATTACATCATCCGTATTTTGTGCTGGAATTACACCAGTAAACGTATTACCATTTTGTGTTAAATTAATTTTCGTTTTGTCGTCATTAATATCATCTTGTAATTCGCCAGGTAGTAAGTAATATAATCTAATTTCATTAACTTGTTCTGGATAATAAGGTGATACTGTAAATGTAACGTCGCCTCTATATCCTGCTTCTGCACCTTCTATAGTTAATTCGCTAACTCCTCCCATTACTACAAATTCAGCTGGCTCATCAGTACCATTTTCTGGATAATAAGATGACAAGCCTGTTTTATCTGTTGCCACAACGTAATATTTCACAACATCACCAACCATAGCTTGCGGAATCGAGGTTTTGTATTCACCATCAACAAGCGCCATGTCAAAAGACTGAACCCCATCATTAATCATGTATATTAATTTTACGGTTGAAATTCCATCGGCATCTGATGCGACCACGCTATAAACACTTGTGAATTCAGTTAAGCTTGTAGCTTCTAGAATTGGTGATGTATTAGCAGCTGATCCGTTTGATGAGGCAGGAGTTGGTGAACTAATCATCCATTGGCCATCTCCATCAATTTCTCTTGCCCATGTTAAACCAATATTATTACTCATGTCTGGTGTTGTCGTTAGGTCGATAACAGTTCCGTCTGGTTTTGATAAAGAAACATCTTCTCCGCCCGAACTAATTGATTCACCCGATGTATTTGCATCAACAAAATAAAATCCTCCAGCTTGTATGATTGTTCCATTTGGAATTTGAAATCCCCCCTCTGCAGTTGGTTTATCATTAAGCCAATAGCCAGAGATATCTATATCTTCTGTTCCGCTGTTATAAACCTCAATCCAATCAGGATTATCATTAACATCTTTAGACATTATTTCATTCAGTTTTAAAGGACTACCTTCAACAATAACTTCTTCTCCTTCATATAAAGCATCTTCAACACAACTGTAGGTTGTGAAAGCTAGAAGTATAATTATTAAATATTTTAAATTTTTCATTTTAATTAAATTTTTAAGTTATTTTAAAAGTCTATTTCAATTCTAAATTGAATCTGTCCATAATCTTCTCCTGCTTCACCTTTTGGCTCAACTACTTCTCTAGGGTCTTTTGTTAAATCGCCATTTATGTCGTGTCCAACAAATAGTTTTCCTTTGCCATTGGCATATCTGTCATGATCTAGGTATGAATAGTTAAGCATTAATTTGACGTTTGTATTAGCATAATAGTTTAAACCAAGAGTATAGCCATTAGCAGATCCGCCATATATACTAGCACCTTCGTCGTTTAAATCAATGTAATCAAACCTAAATGCTGCTTCAAACTCACCTTTTTTCCCTAGTCCCGGCTGAGTAAATTCACCTTCGTTTTTATTGTATCTGTATTTGCCATCTCCTAACAAATAACCCACTTGTGCATAAAGACCATTAAGGTTAACACTCGTTAGACCTTCGGTTCTTTTTATATTATTATTGAAATATTCTGATTGAAAGAAAATATTTTTATATGCTCCCGCTAATTCAACATTCAATAGTGTGTTGTTCTCAACATTTGTAATATCATCAGTATCTAAATATTTTTTTCTGTTGATATTTGAAATTGAACGTGTGCTAAATCTATAACTATCAGGTACTTCAAGATCGGTTTTTGGAGTTCTGTAAGAAGCTGCTGTACCAATATGCAATATTTTGTCATTATCATATATTGGTCGATAAACAAATCTACCTGTAAGCGAATAACCTTCATCTGTACTATTGCCTTTGTTGGCATCTTGAGAAAACTCTGTTTCTTCTGGATCTCCTATGGTATTAAAATGAACACCTCCAGTAAATAAATATTTTTCTTTCATATAATTAACTTGGAAACCTAAATGACGTGAAGGTGAAAATTTAGATGGTAAAGAACGCTCTATAAACGTTACATATCTCGATGTTGTAGTAGTCTCCATTGAAAAACCTTCTCTAAAGTGACCTGCCTTAAAGTTTAAATTGCCTGCATTAGTTGTGTATTTAATGTACGCATCTTTTAATTCTATTTGAGAACCTGCAAAATCCATATCAATTTCCGCATACCAGTTTTTATGCAACTTAGCTTTTACAGCAAAACGAGCCCGCCTGATAGTTACACCATTACCTATTTTGTTATACGTATCTTTGTCAAAAAAGTAAGCACCATCAAAATAAACTCGATTATCCATCCAAAACTTATAATCTCCATCTTTTGATTCAAATGTAATAATTGCATTTCTGGCTTGTACATCTAAATCTTCAGACATAACTTTTTGTCCATATTGATTCAATTTAACAGAATCAACTGTTTTCTCTTCATTTTGTGCGAATGACCCTAAATTTGATAGCATCATTGCTACTAATAACATGTAAAGTTTATTTTTCATTTGTATTTAATTTAATTGATATTCATTTTTTTAGTATTGAGTTTATAACTTTCTAAGTTCTTTTGATAGTTTGTCATTTTTTGTAAAATTCATTTTTTTACGAAGTCTATATCTGCTAACTTCTACGCTTTTTGGGCTAATGTTTAAGATGGATGCTATTTCTTTTGATGATAATTTTAAGCGTAATAATGAGCATAGTTTTTTCTCATTTTCTGTTAAGTTCGGATAGTTTTTTTTAAGGTTTTGATAAAAATTGCTGTTTATTTCTTTAATATATTTTTCAAAGGACTTCCTTTCTTTATCTATATTTAAATTTTCGATTATTGAAACTTTTAGACTATTTAAATCGCTATATTTTAATGAGCCTTCAGATTTAGATTTAAGTTTTTCTATACTTTCTTTTAAATCAGATAAAATTTCATTTTTCCTTATAATATTAAGAGCTATTTTCTTTTGCTCTTTGTCTTTAGTTTCAATCTCTTTTTCAAGTTTAGAATTAATTTCGTTACTCATTCTTAATTCATTTTCTAACAATTTTTGCTGAGAATTGTATTTTTCTATGCTTTCCTGAAATTCTTCAATCTTATCTTTTTCTTTTAATTTATTAATGATGTAGAATTGATAAATAATTATGATGAAGAGAAGAATGATGACTAAAAAAATAAAAGGTTTATAAATGTTGATTGTTTTAGGCGCAACTGATTTGGGTTTAATATTTGTAATGACTTTAGAGTCGTTATCAATTATAATACTGCTCTTATCGTTTGAAATAATTTCTTCTTTAACAAATGTTGATGTATTTTGAGATACTTTAAGGTTAAATACATTACTCATAAAAAATAAGGCGAAAAAGGCAATTAATCCTGCAATTATTGGTGTTACTATCCAACCAATAGCAATTTTTCCAATTATATTTAACTTGATATTTCTACCACCTTTTAATATACCAATACCAATTATTGCTCCTACAATAACTTGTGAACTGGAAACAGGCACTAGTGGAATGGGAGGAAGGCCTATACTAATGAATAAATTGGATAAACTTTGAGAGGAAAATATAAATAAAACAAACGAATGAGCTAACACTACAACCAATGCCGTTTCTGCATTTAAGCGCATTAAAGAGTCGCCTACAGTCATCATTACTCTTCTTGAAAAAGTTAGGATCCCTATAGCAATTGATGTGCCCCCTGCCAAAAATAATAATTGGGTTCCGTTCATAGCAAATAAGCCAAAATCTATTGTGATATTAGGTGCAGAAGGAACAAAAACACCCACTACATTAGCAATGTTATTGGCACCTAAGCTGTATGACCCAAAAGCCCCAACAATTAATAGTCCGTATTTTATATAACCGTCTAATTTTATTAAATGTATTTTGCTTTTCTTTATTATGAGCCGTAACAATAAGAAAAGTAGAACAGCAAAAATTCCTCCTAGAATTGGGCCAGAAATCCATGTTGTAACAATTTTTGTTAACGAATTTAAATCTGTTGGGTTGTTTGTGAAAAGGTTCCATCCAATTATGGCTCCAACAATGGCTTGCGAAGTTGAAACAGGAAGCCTTAATTTTGTCATCCAAAAGACAGCGAATCCAGCAGCTAGAGCAACGGTAAATGCACCGCCTAAGGCGTCAACCGAACCAAGTTTTCCTAATGTTTGAGATCCGCCAGAACCTTGTAAAACAGCTCCTAAAATCACAAATATAGAAGCAATAATGGCCGCTTGTTTGAAGCGAATTAATTTTGATCCAACGGCAGAACCAAAAACATTAGAAGCATCGTTGGCACCTAATGTCCATCCTAAAAAAAGCCCACTGGATAAAAAAAACAAAAACGCCATTTATTTTTTATTACATTTTAATTTTAATCACTAAAGACGATAACAAATGAGCAATATGTTTTGCTGTATCTGAAACTTGTTCTATATGTAGAGCAAAATAGCGTAAGTGAATTTTTTCACTTAATTTTAAGGAATCGAATTCTTGAAATATTTTCCGTTTTATACTATTAGATAATACATCTGCTTCTCTATTATAGAATAAAACTTTTTGTATTTTGTCCTTAACTTCATCTGGAGAAGTAAAAAATATTCTAGCTGCAGATAGAGCGTTTTCTGCAGATTTGGATGAAAGTGATATTAATTCTAAAAAATCTTTTTTAATTAATTCTGGAATATGAGGTGTCTCTACATCAAATTGATTTAAGACATCTTTTGACATATCCATGATATCATCTATTTTTTCCAATAAGTTTAGGATATCACTTGAGTAATTTGGCATTAAGGAATGTAAGTAGAAATCATTTTCTATTTTCCTTTTTATGGAGTCTGCATCTTTTTCTAAAAGATTTATTGTGTTTAAATTTTGATAAAATTCGACACTATTATTATTCACATAATTATTGCCACCTTTTCTAAAATTCAAAATGCCTAAATCAATCTTATCAAAGAATTCATCTATACTTAAAGATACAGATTTAGATGTTTTAAAAATATTAAACATTACTATAGTTTTTAGAAATTATTAAACTATAGTAAAGGTAATTTTATGGTATGTTTAAAAAGATGACATATGTCATGTGTAATTTTTGTAAAAATAATGTAGAGGAATATGTTTTTTAAGATATTGATTTTTAGTTATATATAACAATATGTAGTGTTTTTTTAATTTTATGGAATACTTCTGTAGTGTTTGAGTTTGGTTTATTGTTTAATAGAAACCTTTTGAAGGAATAAAAAAATATATTAATATAAAAATTATATTAATAGTCTTTGAGTATATAAAATGAAGAAAAGCTTTATTGAAAGTATTTTTATTTTAAATAAATTATGTTGTTATTAAAGTGTATCTGGCAGGTCTAAATCTTGCAACTCATTTAACTGCTTTAATAATTCAAAGGTTTTTTTAGCCTCAACTTCATCAACCACACTAATAGCAGCTCCAACATGAACCATAACATAATCGTTTATTTTGGCCTCTGGCACAAGGGTCAGGCTAATTTCTTTAATAACACCATCAAAAGATACTTTACCTGTTCTAAAGGTTTCATCTAGTTGACCTGTTATTTCTATTAGTTTTCCTGGTATTGAGAGGCACATAAGTCTTTAAATTATTAAATTAATTTATGTTTTCTTTTAGCCATTCATACCAAGCATCCATTCCTTTTCCAGTAGTGGCGGAAACTTCAAAGAATTTTAAATTAGGATTTACTCGTAAAGCGTATTCTTTTAGTTTATCGATGTTGATATTTAAATGTGGTAACAAATCTATTTTATTGATAATGCAAATATGTGACGTATGAAACATATCGGGATATTTAATAGGTTTGTCTTCACCTTCGGTAGTGCTAACAATAACAACACGTTTAGATTCTCCTAAGTCAAACATGGATGGGCAAACTAAATTACCCACATTTTCAATCATTAAAATGGAGTTGTCTTTGATGTCAAGTTTTTTAATAGCATTATAAACCATATCACTTTCCAGATGACAGCCTTTACCAGTATTGATTTGGATAACGGGAATATTTAAAGCATTTATTCTGTTTGCGTCATTAAGGGTTTGTTGATCTCCTTCTATAACATAAAACGATTTTTCATCTTTAAGATCGCTTAACGTTTTTTCTAAAATCGAAGTTTTACCAGAACCAGGAGAGCTTACCAAGTTTAAAGCAAAAATATTTTTTGCTTCAAAATAGCCTTTATTTCTTGCTGCCATAAGGGAGTTTTGTTGCAGGATATCTTGCTCAAGGTCTATAACTGTTTTATGGTGATGGTCATGCGAGTGAGAATGATCATGATCGTGTGTATGGGAAAGCTCATGACTATGAGTATGGCCGTCATGATTATGCTCATGCGAGTGTTCATGGCTATGAGCATGCCCATCATGATGAAGGTGTTCATGAGTTTTTATATCCTTTGGATTTTGAATGGTTACACCATTCTCTTCAGATCCACAACCGCAAGTTCCACACATAATTTTTGAAATTTATGATTTACTCAAAGATACTTAATAAGTACCGTATCCTTAAAATATTTTTTGGCTTTGTTAAAATTTACAATCCCTTTTTTGCTTAAGCCCATTTTTAATTCCCATTCGTAACCTTCTATACCTAAGATAGATGCTTCTGGTTGATTTTTATACAACGTATTGCATAGATACAATATGGTTTCGGGTTCCAAGGCATGTGAGCTAAACCCATATTTTTCTGAAGGTATGCATGGTTTTAAATAATAGCCATTCTCCGTCTTTTCTTTAGTGGCATCAACAAAAATGACTTTATCATAATTGGAAATTAATTCGGCATCTTCAATTTGAAGCTGATATTTGTATTCTAAAACAATAGATGTTTCTTGCTCTTTTAAAAAGTCTAAAAACAACCAGCCTAAGCCATCATCTTGTCTACCATTATTACCAATTCCGACGATTAATATGTTATGATCTAATTTTTTCATCTATAAGGTTTCCTTCATGATCTTCCAATCTAACAACTAAAGGCATTTGTCCTAAAGCGTGCGTTGCACAACTTAAGCACGGATCATAGGCTCTTATAGCTACTTCAACTTGATTAAGCATACCTTCTGTGATTTTAGGTTTTCCACTTATAACATTGTTAGCAACCCATTTAACGGCTTGATTCATTGGTTCGTTATTGTGGGTTGTAGAAACAATAAGATTACAGCGAGTAATTCGGTCTCGATCATCAACTTCATAATGATGGATTAATGTGCCTCTAGGTGCTTCAATAATACCGATACCTTCACAGCGTCGTTCTCCTTTTCTAACGAGGTCGTTACTTAAAATATCTTCATCGTTCAATAATTTTTTCATCATTTCTGCACAGTATAACATCTCAATGAGTCGTGCCCAATGTGAATACATGGTTTTATTATTGACTTTACCATGTGTTGATAATTTAAAAATAATCCGTTCCTGTTCTGCTAAAGGTGTTTCAATACCATTGCAGATATTAATTCTAGCCAATGGACCAACTCGATTCCATCCTTTTTCTTTTCCTAAATCTTTTAAATATGGGAATTTTAAGTAGGACCATTTTTCAACACCTTCATTGAAATATTGAATGTAATCATCCGAAGGAATATCGTCTAGGGTTACTTTACCATTAGCATCTAAGGCACGTAAATTACCGTCATATAATTCCAAGAACCCATTGTCTTTATTTACCAATCCTAAATGTCCTGAGGGGTATTGAGCAAATTCATCTAACCATTTTTTGTTGATTTCATGATAGCCTTTTAAGAAATCAATAATTTCTTTTGACCAATTAATCATGGCGTCGATAGAAGGGATTTCTTTACTGTTTAAGAAATAGTCTCTTTCTTTTAGAGTTATTTTTTTATGAACGCCTCCAGGAACAGCAGAAATACCATGAATACGTTTTCCTGCAATAGTTTTAATGATTTCTTGTCCAAACTTCCTCATTAATATTCCTTTTTTTGCTAATTCGGGGTGTGCAATGGCAACCTCTGCAACATTTCGTTTTCCTGGATCTGCATCAACACCAAATAATAAGTCTGGTGAAGCTAAATAAAAGAAGTGTAAAGCATGTGATTGGAATATTTGCCCGAAATGCAAAAGTTTCCTTATTTTTTGAGCCGGTAACGACAAATCTTTGGGTTCTATACCTACAATTTGATCTATGGCCTTAGCTGCTGCTAAATGATGACTTACAGGGCAAATACCACATAATCGTTGTACCAATACTGGTGCTTCCCAGTAGGGGTGACCTTGAATAAAGCGCTCAAAACCACGGAACTCTACAATGTGAAAAAAAGAATCTTTTACCTTGTTATTTTCGTCTAAATGGATGGTCACTTTACCATGTCCTTCCACTCTGGTTACAGGATCTATAACTATCTTTTTCATGCTCAATCGTATTTAAATTCTTCGTGAGTAATTGAATATTCCTCATTCAACAGAATGTTTTTTACAACTTTCCAAATATGGTTTGCGTTTGGAGGGCAACCAGGAATGTAATAATCAATTTTTACAATTTCATTACACGGATATACATTATTAAGTAGTTTAGGGATATCTTCATGATTTGGAATTATATTAGTGCCAATTTCACTAGTTAAACCATGTATGTAAGCTTCTTCTAAGCACTCTTTTAATGGCACAAAATTTCGCATGGCAGGAATACCTCCCATAATGGCACATTCGCCAAAAGCAACGAGGATATCACATTTTTTTCTGAACTCTTTTAGAACTTCTATGTTTTCAGAATTTGCACATCCGCCTTCAATTAAACCAATGTCACATCGTTTACTAAACTTTTTAATATCTGTTAAAGGAGATTTGTTGAATTCAACGATTTCCAGAATATCCAGGATTTCTAAATCAATATCTAATAACGACATATGGCATCCAAAGCATCCGGCTAAGGATGTTGTAGCAACTATAAATTTATTTTCATCATCTCTTTTTTTAAAGTCGGTATGAATTTGAGCTTCTTTGAGTTTCCCTCCCATATCATATTTACGGTCTCCAAAGGGTTGTTCGTAGATCATTCCTTTAACCAAAATTGCTCCAACAGGACAAATGTTCATGGCATGCATTGCCTCATTATCTGTTAGCTTTTTCTCTTGCTCGTAATCAATATGAACACGTGTTTTTACACCTCTCCTTACAAATGAAAAGACATCTTTGCCATCTTTGGTTTTAATTTCTTCAACACAACGTTTACAAAGAATACATCTGTTGGATTCCATAATCATTCTATCAGATGTAAAATCGACTACTTTGTTGCTATAAACATGCGGAAAACGGGAATTGGTAATACCCATATCATAACCTAAGTTTTGCATATCGCAATTACCACTTTTTTCGCAGGAAGGGCAAAAATGATTGCCTTCTGCATATAGCATTTCAATGATTGCTTTTCTAGTATTTAAAAGTTCTGGCGTATTTATTTCAACTTCCATACCTTCATACACTTTTGTTGTACAGCTAGTTGTTGTTTTACCATTGACGCTTACTGTACAAATTCGGCACGTACCCAGAGGTGGATTAATTTCATGAAAATGACATAAAGTAGGGATGTAGATACCATTTTCTTTAGCAGCTTCTACCAAGTTCTTACCTTCGTGCGCTTGGTATTGTTTTCCATCAATAGTTATGTTTATTAAATTATTCATAAGTGCTTTCTATTTCTTGGATAATTGTATTGTAGTTATCTACAGCATTTTCAATATTAAATGAATGATTGAAATTGCTCTCTGCCGTGAGGTGTTTTTTAAACTCTTCTGGAAATTTAAGCATAGCAGTAAGCAAACAATTTGTAGAGGTTTTTCCAAGCCCACATCTACTGGATTGTTTAATGATAAAGCTCCATTCCTTTATCTCTTCTAAATCTTTTAACTCTGCATGACCAAACATGATTTTGTTAATTTTTTTATTGAGAAGGAAGTTCCCTGTTCTGCACGGAACACATATACCGCAGGACTCTGCAACAAAAAACTTGGTGATATTTTTAAGAATACCTATTAAATCGCGTTTTTTATTGAAGACCATAAACGACCCACCACTTCGAAGTCCAACACCACTCATTTTTCTTGAATATTCAATAGGATCGTTAAACTTAAACTGAATGTGTTCTGCCAGTAAATTTTCACCAGATATTTCTCTATCAAAATCCACTTCAGATAAACATTCGCCAGAAAAGCCATTAAATAAAACTATATGCGGATCTTTTGCCTCAATTAAGTTTAGAAAATCTTTTAATTTCATACCCCATTCAATTTCGTAAACACCAGGTTTCTTACAATCACCCGACACACTTAAAAGTTTGGTTCCAGGTGTTTGTTTAGTACCAATTTTTAGGTAGTTGTCCAAGCCCATTTCCAGTATTCTTGGGACGGCGCAAAGTGTTTCTACATTGTTTACAACCGTTGGTTTACCTAAAAAACCTTTTTCTACGGGAAAATATTCCTTGGTTGTTGGTTCACCGCGTTTGCCTTCCATAGAAGCAATAAGGGCTGTTTCTTCGCCGCATATATAAGCGCCAGCTCCTAGTTGTATGGTCACTTTAAAATCAAAACCTTTTAAACCAAGAATATTTTTACCTAACAAGCCAGCTTCTTCAAAGTCTTTGATAGCTGCTTCAATTTTGTCTTTTAAATACAAATATTCTGCTCTTAGGTAGATGGTTCCTTCAGTAGCTCCAACGGCATAACCAGCTATAGTCATACCTTCTATTAAAAGCCCTGGATATTTATTCATTAAAACCCTGTCTTTAAATGTTCCAGGTTCTCCTTCATCAGCATTACATATAATATATTTTTGGTCAGATTTGTTATTTCTACACAATTTCCATTTCATGCCAGTTGGAAAAAAAGCGCCACCTCTTCCTGAAAGTTTGGATTTGCTAATGAGATCAATAACGTCCTTAGGTTTTAATGCGACTAATTGTTTTAATCCTTCTCCTTTTTTATAAGTTTTAAAGAAAATGGTTTTAGTATCGTTTTCTGGTCTATACTTAATATTATCTTTTGGGTAGTTGCTTAGTGAATCTAGAGACTGCCCTTTTTTTAATTTTGAAATAATGGTTTTAACTTTTTTTGGAGTCAGGTTTGTAAAAGGATAGTTGTTTATTAAAGCAGAAGTTTCTTGATCGCTTAGGCCAATACAAGAGGTTTTAAAGAAACCAAATAAATTATCTTTTGTAACGTTGCCTATTAGTATTCCTAATTCATCTTGAAATGCTTTTTTTACTGCCTGATAATCTTTATGCTGAGAAATAGTGGAGCAATTTAAATAGATGGTGTATTTACCAGCATTTTGAAGATGGAAAAAATGATAAAAAGAAATAACACCTTCTAATTCAATCATAGAAATGTTGAATTCTTTAGCAATTTTATTCATGTCATCACGACTAATGAACCGTCTTTTTCTTTGAATATCCCAAAGAACATTTAAAAGTTTAGATCTTTGTAAAGCATTTCCTTTAGTAAACATAATTAAGAACATATGAGTTTAACTAAAAGTACTTTTATATAAGAAAATAAGACATGACAAATGTCATTTCAGAGTGGAATTGTCATTTAATTAATTGTTACTTAATAAAATACAAATATATTAGGTTAATATGTTAATTAATTAGCATATAATCAATGAATTAGGATACTTCAAGACTTTTTACTAATAATTCTTTACCTTTAATGATGTCTTTTAAGAAACTATTACAGTTTGGACAAGAGTCGTAGATGTTGTTTAATTTAAAAATGGTATTACAATCTCCACATTTAGCTTCTCCCTGAATAATATTAACTTTTTTTACAGCACTTTTTAAAACAGTGTTTTTAACGGCCGAAGACCAAACAAAATCAAGAGAGTCAAACTCTATACCCGCTAAAGTGCCAATTTCTAACTCAATCAAATCAACTTTATGCTTCTTGGCTTTTTTTGTTTCTTTTTCGGCAATATCAACAATTCCTAAAGCTATTGATAATTCATGCATTAAGTTAAGTTTTTAAGAATATAGTTTATTGATAATGATAACAATAGTAAATATTTAAAGAGATTAATAATATGATAAATATCATGTTTTGTTTAAGAATGATTTGAAAGATGCTATTCCTAAATTAATAAATCAAATCTTAGAGCAATCTGAAAAACTTCATTTAAAATTATCGTAAATTTATAGGACGTTTGAAACTGTAAAATGTAATGCAAAACACCTATAAAATTTTAATTTCTGGTCAAGTACAAGGTGTAGGATTTCGCCCTTTTGTATTTAATTTAGCTCACGAATTTTTGTTAAAAGGTGCTGTTTCAAATGATGAAAATGGCGTTATTATTTTAGTTCAAGGCTCAGACCAATCCATTCATGGTTTTTATAAGAAGTTAATTAGTTTTCCGCCTCCAGTTTCTAAAATTAAGAAGAGTTCAATTCACAAAATAAAATATCCAAAATTTGATAATTTTAATATAGTGCCTTCAAAAAAAAACGGGCAACTTGATTTAATACTTACACCAGATTTTGCAATTTGTAAAGATTGCCAGAAGGATATTATTAATCAAGAAAATAGGCGTTACAATTATCCGTTTACTACTTGTGTTAATTGCGGGCCACGTTGGGCGATTACAGAAACATTTCCGTTTGAGAGGGAGCATACAAGTTTAAATGAGTTTTCAATGTGTGATGAGTGTGTTCAAGAATATATCAATCCCTCAGATAGACGGTTTCATTCACAAACAAATACGTGCAATACCTGTGGAATTGAAATACATTTAGTTGATAGTTTTGGTAAAAAAGTTGAGACATCTAAGAATACTTTATTTAAAGTTATTGCTAATTTTTTATCAGAAGGGAACATCGTAGCAATTAAAAATACAAGTGGATATTTATTATGCTGTAATGCAGAAAATGAACATGTTGTACAAGAGTTGAGAAACAAAAAGAATCGACCTAACAAACCATTTGCTGTATTATATCCCTCGATTGATAAATTAAAAAACGAATTACTAGTGGACGATTGCCATGTAAAGTCTTTAACGTCAACAGAACGTCCCATTACAATCTTATCGTTAAAAAATTTTAAAGGAAAAATAGCTTTAAATAAAGTAGCTCCTGGGCTTACAGAATTAGGTGTCATGCTTCCATATTCTGGAATTTTGCAGTTATTGGCTAATGAATTAAGCTTTCCTATTGTAGCGACTAGTGGTAATATTCATGGTTCACCAATTATTAGTAATGTTAAGGAGGCTCATTTAAAATTAAATAAGGTAGCCGATTATTTTTTAAATCATGATTTAAGAATTGTCCATCCTCAAGACGATTCGGTTGTAAAATTTAGCAACAAATTTAATGTTGAAGTGTTGTTTCGCAGATCTAGAGGGTATGCTCCTAATTTGTTTAATACTTCTATTAAATCCGCTAAAAAGATCATGGCTTTAGGGGCTCATTTAAAAAGCACCATTGCCTATGTTCCTAACTCTTATGTTTATCTGAGTCAGTATATGGGTAATTTAGATAGTTATGATGTTTACAAACGTTTTACAAACGTGATTCATGATTTTATAAAGGTATTTGAGCAAACGCCAGAAGTTCTTTTAGTTGATGCACATTCAGGATATCAAAGCACATTGTATGGTGAGGAATTATCTCAAGAACTTAATATTGAATTGTACAAAATTCAGCATCACAAAGCCCATTTTGCATCAGTATTAGCAGAGCATGATTTGTTTGATTCTAGCGAGCCAATTTTAGGAGTTGTATGGGATGGAACAGGTTATGGAGATGACGGTGAAATTTGGGGAGGAGAATTTTTTAAATATCATTTAAATACAATAGAACGAATTTCTCATTTTGACTATTATAATTGGATAGCAGGTGATAAAATGTCGAAAGAACCTAGGTTATCATTGCTTTCTTTAGCCAGTAAAAACATGAAAAGTATACTTGAAGAAAAGTACAAAATTCATGAATTAGAGATTTACGAGAAATTAAAATTGATTAACCCATTACAAACGTCGTCTGTTGGAAGATTATTTGATGCCGTGGCATCTTTGTTAAATGTTTGTGATGTCAATACGTATGAAGGAGAAGCTGCTATATTACTTGAAAACCTAGTAGGATCGTACAATTTAAATGATTGTTATTCTTATTGTTATACACTTGAAAATGGATTAATTCCAACTAAAGAATTATTACTGAATTTATTTATAGATTTTAGAAAGGGAACTTCTAAGGAAAAAGTAATCATCAATTTCTTTTACACTTTGGCGACAGTTATTTTTAAAATAGCCCAGAATTATAATTTTAAACATATAGCCTTTAGCGGCGGAGTATTTCAAAATACAACTTTGATAGATATGATTAAAGAAATAGGAGAAAAGGAATATAAGCTGTACTTTAACATTAACTTGGCTCCTAATGATGAAAATATTTCTTTTGGTCAAATCATGTATTATTTAAAATGTAGCAGTAAATGAAGTATTTAACTGAATATAGAAATTTAGAAGCGACCAAAAGTTATTTAGAGCTTATTCATAAGTCGGCTACAAAACCATGGAAAATAATGGAGATTTGTGGTGGTCAAACACATGGATTGGTTAGAAATGGTATTTTAGATTTATTGCCAGAAAACCTACAGATGATTCATGGTCCTGGTTGTCCAGTTTGTGTGACGCCTCTAAATTTAATAGACAAAGCCATTGAACTTTTAGAGAATGGTGTTATTGTTTGTTCATTTGGAGATATGATTAGAGTTCCAGGAAGTAAAAAAAGTCTGCTTGAAGCAAAATCAAACGGAGGTGATTTACGAATTTTGTATTCCCCCATAGAAGCAGTTAAAATTGCTAGAAATAACCCAGATAAGGAAGTTGTGTTTTTTGCAGTTGGTTTTGAAACCACAGCTCCAGCTAATGCCTTGTCTGTGTTGCATGCACAAAAAGAAGGACTTAAAAATTATTCTATTTTAGTGTCGCATGTGTTGGTACCACCAGCGATGGAAGCCATTTTAGATGATAAATTTTGTAATATCAATGCGTTTTTAGGTGCTGGTCACGTATGTGCTATTATGGGGTATAAAGAATATTATCCACTAGCAAAAAAATATAAAATACCCATTGTGATAACTGGTTTTGAACCGTTAGACTTAGTACAAGGCATTTACATGGCGGTTATGCAATTGGAAAAAGGTATCTATGAAGTTGAAAATCAATACGCCAGAGTTGTTAAAGAAGAAGGGAATTTAGCTGCATTAAACGTAATTAACCAAGTTTTTAAAATAGGAACTAGAGAGTGGAGAGGAATTGGAGAAATACCTGCTAGCGGATATGTTTTAACAAAAGAGTTTAAAGAGTTTGATGCCGAAACAAAATTTGGTATCAGTCATATAAAAGTGCCCGAAAACCCCAATTGTATTGCAGGAGACATTTTAAAAGGGATTAAAAAACCACATCAATGTAATCAATTTGGAAAAGCTTGTACACCATCAAATCCACTTGGAGCACCAATGGTTTCTTCAGAAGGGGCGTGTGCAGCATATTATCATTTTTCAAGTAATTTAATTAAAGATTGAAATGAATAAGGAAACATTAGGGTTTGAAACCATTCAGTTAGGTCATGGTAGTGGTGGTTTAATGACCCGAGATTTATTAGATAAAATTATATTTAAAACGTTTAGTAATCCATATTTAGACCAAAAACACGATGGGTCTATTGTGAGTTTTAATGGTAAAATAGCCATTTCAACAGATAGCTTTGTGGTTTCTCCTATTTTCTTTAAAGGCGGTAACATTGGGGAACTGGCTGTTAATGGAACTGTTAATGATGTAGCTATGTGCGGTGCTATTCCAAAGTATTTATCCTTGGCTTTTATTGTAGAAGAAGGTTTAAAAATTGATGAATTTTTAGTAATAGTGAGTTCTATAAAAAAAGCAGCTGACGAAAGTGGTGTTCAAATAATAACGGGAGATACTAAAGTAGTAGAAAGAGGAAAGGGTGATAAAATTTTTATTAATACAACGGGTTTTGGTGTGATTAATCCTAAAGCAAACATAGCCGCAGAACGTATTAAAACTGGCGATAAAATAATTTTGAATGGGTTTGTGGCACAGCATGGTATGGCAATCATGTCAGAAAGAGAAGGTTTAGAGTTTGAATCGACCATAGAAAGTGATACTACCAACTTAAATTTTTTAGTTAATGATTTAATTAATGAATTTGGAGATAATATACATTTGTTTAGAGACCCAACAAGAGGAGGTGTAGCTAGTGTACTATCTGAGATTTCACAAGACATTAATAAAGGCGTTGTTATTCATGAAGATAATATTCCGTTAGAAAAACAAGTGGCTGCTGCCTGCGAAATTTTAGGGTTAGATCCATTATATGTAGCTAATGAAGGTGTTTTTCTTGTTATTGTAGAGGCCTCGGTTTATGAAGACGTTTTACTTTTTATAAAGGCCGATCAAAAAGGAAAAAATGCAGCTGTAATTGGTGAAATAACAGATGAGCATGTAGGCAAGGTTGTGATGCAAAGTTCTATAGGAGGGAAGCGAATAGTAAGCCCGTTAATAGGAGAACAATTACCGCGAATATGCTAAGAAAACATCCAGTAAATACCTATGATGATTGCAAAAAGACCGCCTGCAAAACGGATCCCATTAAATAGAGTTTCATTATGTTCGTTTTTACTAAACGATGATACGTTTCCTATTAAAAATGCAAATAAGGTCATTGCTAAAACAATTCCTGTACTAAACCCAGCAAGATACATCACAGAATCAAATTGATTTTTAAAGCTGGCAACAGGGATAAAGAGCAAGAAATGCGAAATACCAGCTAGTCCATGTAAAAAACCGATGGAGAAAGATGCAAAATTACTTTGGTCGACACTTTGTTTATGTTCATGTTTATGAGTTAATTTATGATTATGTTCGTGCTCATGCTTATGAATTAAAACAGTATTATCACTATGAATATGCAAATGTTTATGATGTTTATTTTTTTTAAATATCTTATAAAAGGACCAAATGCCAATAATTATAAGAACAACTCCAACCATTTGCTCACTATAAGCCGATATTTTTTCAACAGGAATTAATTCTCTAAAAATTAAAAACAAAACACCAATAGCAAGCATACCTACTAAGTGTCCTATGCCCCAAAACAAACCAACTTTCCAAGCTCTTTTTTTAGACTCAATGGCAAATGGAATGACAGCTGCTAAATGATCCGGACCAGTTATTACATGTAAAACAGCAGCTAATAAAGCAGCTATAAAAGGAAATGAACTACTCATTTAAAATAAATTATTGAGTTAATGGTAATAAAACTACTTATTCAATTCTTATATAATTCTCGGCATATATAGGATTACCAGAGTCGTCTATTTGAACTTGAGAAAAGTTGTTTTTTCCCAATTTTAAGTCAAACACAAACTTCTTTTGTTCTTTAATGGCTTGGTTCATTGACTTAGACCCAAAATCGATAATCTCTATTAAAGAGTCATTATTGATTTTATAATCACCATAACCAAACCAATCAATTGAATCGGAATCTTTAAAACGACTCCACATTACTTTTGAATTTGTGTACATTTTAATTTGCTTATAGTCATCAGAGGCTTTTATTGTATCAATTACTTGATTGTCCTTGTAATTATAATAACTTATCAATTTCCAAGCGCCATTCATAGTTAGTTTTTCTGAAGACGGTTTCATGTCACTTGATTCTAAATTTGAATCAGAATTATTTTTACACGAGACCAAAAAAGTCAAGCATAAACAAAAAAATAGTAGTTTCATAATTAGTTTAGTTTAGTAATTGCTGATAATACAATTTACAAAAAAAAGGAGTCATCAACTTTATAAATAATTAGTAATTATTATGTGATAATAACTTTTGATAATTTGAATGTAAGTTTTACCATAAAAATTCTACTTTTGTTATACTTAAATTAAAATTGATTATGGCACAAAATATAGAGAAAGTAAATTGTCTTATTATTGGTTCTGGACCTGCAGGTTATACAGCAGCCATTTACGCCGCAAGAGCTAATATGAAACCTGTTTTATATCAAGGAATGCAGCCAGGAGGACAGTTAACAACTACTAATGAGGTAGAAAATTTCCCAGGGTATCCAGATGGAATTACTGGACCCGAAATGATGATTGAGTTACAAAAACAAGCACAACGCTTTGATGCAGATATTAGAGATGGTTGGGTAACAAAAGTTGACTTTTCAGGAGATATTCATAAAGTTTGGATTAATGAAACGACAGAGATTCATTGTGAAACTGTTATTATATCTACTGGAGCATCAGCTAAATATTTAGGATTAGATTCAGAACAAAAATATTTAAAATTAGGTGGAGGTGTTTCTGCTTGTGCTGTTTGTGACGGATTCTTTTACAGAAATCAAGAAGTAGTCATTGTTGGAGCAGGGGACTCTGCTTGTGAAGAAGCCCATTATTTGTCTAAACTTTGTAAGAAGGTAACGATGTTAGTAAGAAGAGATGAGTTTAGAGCTTCTAAAATTATGGCAGACAGAGTTAAGCATACAGAAAATATTGAAATTTTATTTAATACAGAAACAGATGAGGTTTTAGGTGATGGACAAGTGGTTACTGGGGTAAGAGTTTTTAATAATAAAACCAATGAAAAGCATGAAGTTTCTGCAACAGGTTTTTTTGTAGCTATTGGACATAAACCTAATACCGATATTTTTAAAGAGTATTTAGAATTAGATGAAACGGGTTATATTATTAATAAACCAGGTACTTCAAAGACTAATGTAGCTGGTGTTTTCGTATCTGGTGATGCTGCAGATCATGTTTATAGACAAGCAATTACTGCAGCAGGTACAGGTTGTATGGCAGCCTTAGATGCAGAAAGGTATCTTGCAGCTAAATATTCTGCTTTTGAAGTATCAACATCTACAAATTATTAGAAAAACTTAATTAAAAAGATAGAGTAATAATTGCTTTGTCTTTTTAATTTTTAAACGGGATGTGGCGCAGTCCGGTTAGCGTACACGGCTGGGGGCCGTGTGGTCGCAGGTTCAAATCCTGTCATCCCGACGAACCCTATTTTTATAAAATTAAAATACTATTAATTATATGATTTTTAGTGTTTTAATTTTTTTTTGGTTTCAAATAAAATCAATCAAAATCAACTAAAAGGTGGACAATTCAGTGAGTCATTTCTATTCGGAATTATCGTAAGTTTATCCGTTGTAATGTTGTTTAATTGTTAGATTTGTTTTGTTGAGTATAGCATAAAAAAAGATGTTTGTTGCCTAATTTGTTGCCTAAAATAATTTTGCACAAACAATTTTATTAGATTTGCTTTAATCTTAAACTCTCATCTCAAATATGAATCTTATAATTTCCGAAATACAAAAAGGAAATCGAAAAGTCTTTAAAACTTTTTTTGATAAGCATTATGGAGATTTAGTGACGTATGCAAATGGATATCTTTTCGATAAAGATTCAAGCGAAGATATAGTGCAAGAAGTCTTCATTTACATATGGGAACAAGCCAATAAGATAAATATAGAAACTTCTTTAAAAGGGTATATATATTCTATGGTAAGGAATAGATGCTTAAACTATTTGAAATCTATTAAAATTACAGATAGTTTTGAGATATTAGAATTTAATATAAATTTAATTACGGAGCATGTTTTCAACTCTGCTTCAGAGGAAGATAAAACTATAGTATATCATCAAATCTTAAAAATTGTTGATACCCTACCAGAAAAAATGCAGCAGGTAGTTAAATTAAAATTTCTACACAATTATAAATATACAGAAATTGCCGAAGAGTTAAATATATCTGTTAATACCGTTAAAACCCAGTTAAAAAGGGCGAAATCTAGAATTACAGAATTGTTATCAGCTATCCTTATTTTGCTTCAAATGCATCAATGAAAACTTATATATGTTGATTTATATTTAGGTTTTAGGCTTTTTTATTAAAAAAAAATAATTTTTTTTGTCACCCATTGTTATCTTATTGTTGTCTTAATGTTAAAGCATAGCAAACTAGATAAACTCAAAATGGAATTCAAATTAATAATAAAAAAGCTTAATAGTACACTCACTAACCAAGAGGAGATTATTTTTAACTCATGGTATAGTGAGTCTGCAAAACACAGAGACTATTTTAACAATGTAAGCAAAAATTATTCTAAAGATTTAGATGTTGTTGATATTGAAAAAGGTTGGAACACTATTGAAAAACAAATAAAACCAGCAATAAACAACACAAAGAATAATTATTGGAAATATGTTGCCATTGCAGCTTCTTTAGTATTATTGATTTCTATCACTTTTATTTTTAATAAAAATGAAGCCCAAGTTGTCGAGCCTATAATTGTAAATAACAATATAAAAATAGGAGATGATAAAGCAACCCTTACTTTGGAAACTGGAGAAACAATAGCGTTGGAAAAAGGTAATACCTACGAAACCCAAAACGTTACCAGTAATGGTAAAGAAATTATTTACCATGTAGGAGAAAAAAGTAAATCTGAAATTGCTTATAATATATTAACTATTCCTAGAGGTGGTAAGTTTTATATCATGTTATCCGACAGCACTAAGGTTTGGTTAAATTCTGAATCCCAACTAAAATACCCTGTAGCTTTTAACGACGGTCAATTAAGACAAGTGGAACTTGTGTATGGAGAAGCTTATTTTGAGGTGTCACATAGTACCGAACACAAGGGATCTCATTTTAAAGTAATTCACAACAAACAGGAAGTTGAGGTCTTGGGAACAGAGTTTAACATTAAAGCTTACAAAGAAGAAAAAAATATCTACACCACTTTGGTAAAAGGTAAGGTAGAAGTAAGTTTTGAAACCCAAAGTAAAGTTTTAAAACCTGGAGAGCAGTCAAACTTGAATGCTATTACAAAGGTTTTAAATGTTGCCAATGTTGATGTATACGATCAAATCTCATGGAAAGAAGGGGTGTTTAGTTTTAAAAGAAAGACACTTAAAGAAATTATGCAAGTTTTATCTAGATGGTATGATATGAAAGTGGATTTTGAAAATAAAGACATTGAATCCAAAGGTTTTACAGGTGTAGTTGGTAAAGAACAAGGTATTCAAGAAATATTAGAAACCATCAAAAATTTAGATGTCATCAAAAACTATGAAATCAATAATAAAACAATAACTCTTAAATGAAATTATAAAATAAAAAAAAGAGAGCGAAGTCAAACATTTGGCGATGACTCAACTTCGTCCCTCTAGAAAGTATTAATTAAACCATTGTCTAACTAACACAAAGCAAATTTATGAAAATTAAATTAACAGATGTCCGTTATATCATTCGAAAACGGAGCCTATTAACGATTATGAGAACATTAATCTTTTTATTATGTACCACTGTTTTCTCTTTAAATTCAGAAACGGGGTTGGCTCAAAAAAAAGTAACAATTGATGCGGATAAAGAAGTGTCTATCGATGAAGTGTTCGATATAATCAAAACCCAAACCGATTTTCGCTTTATTTACCCACAAGATTTATTTAAAGATTCACCTAAAATACAATTAAAAAAAGGTAAAATTAGCGTAAATAAGCTTTTACAAAATAGTCTTTCTACAAATGATTTTTATATAGTGTTATCAACAGATAATAAAATTATAATTAAAGGAAGAGATACTCAGCAACAAATTAAAGTAACTGGAAAAGTAAAAGATGTAAATGGGCTACCTATTACAGGGGCTGTTATATTTGTAAAGGGAACTGATACTGGAGCTATATCAGATTATGATGGTAATTATGAAATAACAGTGCCATCGCGCGAAAGTATCCTTGTTTTTAAGTTTTTAGGGTTTAAGTTTAAAGAAGTTTTAGTAGGTGATAAAACAAATATAGATATTACTTTAGAAGAGGATATCACAGAACTTCAAGCTGTTGAATTGGTTTCAACAGGTTATCAAAAGCTTTCAAAAGAGCGAAGCTCAGGCTCTTTTTCAAAACCAGATATTAAAATAGCAAAAGATAGAGCCTTTTCAATGAATATACTTCAAAGAATAGACGGATTGGTGGCTGGATTAACTATTAATAACTCCCCTGATGCTGCTTCTAATCCTTATTTAATAAGAGGTCTAACAAGTATTGGTACATTGGATGCTAGCAATAATACAGCGACAGGTGCAGGTACAAATAGAAATCCTTTATTTGTTGTAGATGGGATTCCAACCAATAACATTTCTTATATAAACCCACAAGATGTAGAGGATATTACGGTTTTAAAGGATGCAACAGCTTCCTCGATCTGGGGTGCTAGGGCTGCAAATGGTGTTATTGTGGTCACCACAAAGAAGGGAGAAAGTAATAGCAGATTAAAGATTGAGTATGATGCCTTTACTAATATTCAAGGTCGTCCAGATTTAGATTATCAACCTTACTTGAATAGCGCAGAATTAATTAAGGCATCAAGAGAAGTTTTTGATCCAGTATCTAACCCTTATAATGAATTAAACGCTTATGTTTTTGATTCTGGAGGTACACCTCCACATTTACAAACCCTTTATGATGAATATCGTGGTGTTATATCTAGTAGTGTTGCAAATGCTAAGTTGGATAGTTTATCTAATATTAATAATAGAAATCAAATTAAGAAATTATGGTATCGGGAGGCCATGCAAACAAATCATACTTTAACTCTTTCAGCTGGTGGAGAAAAGCATTCTGTTTATGCATCTATGGCATATACTGATACAAAATCAGATAGACCAGGGGATACTGATAAACTTTATAAATTAAATGTAAGACAAGATTTTAAGTTCAATGAAAAAATTAAGACTTTCTTAATTACCGATTTCACAAAAACAAAAGCACTTACTAAAAATAATTTAAGTATTACCAATAGTTTTTTTCCATATCAACTATTTAAAGACGATAATGGTAACAATATGTCAATTCCTTTTATGGGGATGCTAAAAGAAGATGTTAGAGCAGATTTTGAAGCAAGGTCTAGAATTGATTTGAATTATAATCCTTTAGATGAAAGAAATTTTTCAGACGAAATTTCAGAAGCTTTTAACACGCGCTTAATTGGAGGAGTTAACATTGATATCTTTGATGATATAAAGTTTAATGGTACTTATAGCTACATTCAAGGTTCTAATAAGACTTCCAATTACACTAGTGATGAAAGTTATAGTGTACGAAGTGAACTAGCCCAGTTTACTGTTGCAGATTCTCCAAACGACATTCCTATTTATTATTTACCCGAAACAGGAGGTAGGTATACAGAAAGCAATATTTCTAATAGAAATTATACCGTAAGAAATCAATTGTCATTTGATAAAAGTTTGAATAACGGTAAGCATAAAATAAGTATAATACTAGGGCAAGAAGCACAAGAGCAATTAACCGAAATTACAAGCACAACGGTGCGTGGTTATAACCCATTATTGCAAACTTATTTATCTGTGGATTATGCCACATTAAAAAATGAAGGTATTGATGATCCTGTAATGCCAAATTCTGAGAATCAAAGTTTTTTAACAGATGACACCTTTACACAATCTGAGGTTTTAAGTCGATTTACCTCGTACTATTTGAATGCAGGTTATACTTTAAATAGAAAATATACCATTAACGGAAGTTGGAGAAGAGATAAAAGTAATTTATTCGGTCTAGATAAATCAGCTCAAAATAAGCCAACATGGAGTGTTGGTGGTAAGTGGAGTATTGGAAGAGAGGCATTTTTTGAAAATGTGACACCAATTAATTTTCTAGAATTAAGAGGAACATATGGTATTACGGGTAATGCGCCTACACCAGGAATATCTTCATCGTACGATATTTTGAGACCACAAACAGAGTATATAATCGGAAACATCATCCCTTTAACTATTCAAACACCAGGTAACCCAAATTTAGTATGGGAAAGTACTAAAACTTTAGATTTTGGTATTGATTTTGGATTACTTAATGCAATAACAGCTTCTATAGATATATATAAGAAAAGTACAGATAATCTTTTAGGTCAATTACCTCTTAATGTGTTTTCAGGATTTTCATCAGCTATAGGGAATTTTGGTAATATGGAAAATAAGGGTATTGAGTTAACATTGAAAACAACTAATATTCAAAATGAAAATTTTGGTTGGACTACTTTATTCACATTGGCTCATAATAAAAACAAAATTACAGAATTAGTATTACCAGGCGAGATTACAAGCGGTGATCAAAAAGTTAATGTATCCTATTTAAAAGGTTATCCAGCATTTGCAGTTTTTGCTTATGATTATCAAGGTTTGGATGCTGAAGGAGATCCTTTAATTCGTTTGAATGATGGTACAATAACTAAAGAGCCGAGTATTACTTTAGAGGATGATATTTTATATATGGGGACCACGCAACCAGTTTGGAGTGGTGGTTTTTCTAATTCTTTTAGATACAAGGACTTTAATTTAAGTATAAATACGATATACAATTTGGGGCATGTAATGAGAAAAGATGTAAATAGAGATTACTCATCACTTTTAGAAACTGTTCCTCATAGTGATTTTGTAAACAGATGGAAGAAACCAGGAGACGAATTGATTACAGATATTCCTTCTTATGATCCTTCAGGATCTTTTACTGGAAATACTAGAAATGTTGATTATTATATCAAAGGAAATACAAATGTATTAGACGCTTCTTATATAAAATTAAGAGACATTACATTGTCTTACGGAATTCCAAAAAATGCGTTGGATAAATTTAACATAGATAATTTAACTTTTAGATTATCAGTCTCAAATATAATGCTTTGGAAAGCTAATAACTCTGGCATCGATCCAGAATTTCAGTATACCTCTTTTGGTGCTGGTTTAAGAGATATAAAAAGAAATCAAGGAAGCATTGCTTTAGGTGTTCATTTATCCATTTAATAAATTCTAATACTATTACTCATGAATATTAAAATATTTTATATAAGGTTATTTGTTTTTTCATTATTTGCTGCATCAACGGTTTCGTGCAGTAAAGATTTTTTAGAAGTGACTCCCAAAGGGAATTTAATAGCACAAAATACTGAAGATTATGATTTGTTATTAGAAGATCCTTCATTAAGAGAGTTGCCTGATATTTCTGTTCCAATGGGAGATGAAGTGGCAGCTATAGAACCATTTTATTCAACTATTGAACTAAGATCCCGTAGAGCTTTTCAGTGGGAGGCCGATATTTATAATCCAGATCAAGATTCACGAGAGCTTAAACCATTAATGGCATCTTTGTATGTTTATAATAAAATAATTAACGAAGTAAGTGACTCTAATGGTGGAACTGATTCAGAAAAGCAAGAGTTTGAAGCAGAGGCGCGTTTAGGAAGAGCTTTTAATTATTTTATGCTTATAAATTATTATGGAAAGCCATACGATGCGACTACAGCTAGTTCAGATTTAGGGGTTCCTATTATTACATATTCAAACATTACATCCACCAACTTTACTAGAAATACAGTTGAAGAGGTTTATGACTTCATTATTGATGATATTGAAAGTGCCATATCATATCTACCAGAATCGGTTAGTAGCAGACATAGAGCATCTAAAGCGGCAGCAGAAGGCTTGCTTGGTAAAATATTGATGTTTCAACATAAATATGATAGTGCATTAGTACACCTAGAGCAAGCATTAACTTATGCACAAAGTTCTCAAATTAATGTAGATCTTTATGACTATAATACAGAATTTTTAGATGGTGGTGTATTTACGCCAATAAATCCTTTTTTGGGTCCAGCATCCATTTTATCAAATGATAATACAGAAGTATTATATGACAAGTCTATTTTTAATGCGTGGGCATTTATTAATAATGAATTTGTAATAAGTACAGAAACAGCAAATTTGTATAATAGTTCCGATTTAAGGTTGAATTTTTTCTCAAACACAGAGTTTTTTGGTTTTTCTCCTTATTACCCTAATGGTATGTTAAGAAAAGTTGGTCCATTACGGCAACAAGCAGGGGTATATTTACCAGACGTTTATTTATTAATAATTGAGGCGAATGCACGTTTAGGGTTTTTGGAAGAAGCAACTACCGCACTTGAAGATTTTAGATCTAAAAGAATGCCTGAAAGTGATGCCACTGTTCCAACAGAAATTGCATCAAATCAATATGATTTAGTGAAATTTATTTTTGAAGAACGTATTAGAGAGTTTCCATTAAGTGGGTATAGATGGTTTGATATGAGAAGATTATCTGCAGATCCAGATTATAATGATTTAGTTAATTACACACATAATACATATAGTTCCGAAGGAGATTTATTGGAAAGCTATACACTAGCGCCAGAAAGATTGATATTAAGGTTTGGAGGTTCAGTAACTTCTCAAAACCCTAATTTAATTGAAAATGATTAAATAAAAAGAATATGAAAAAAATAATAATAATATGTCTATTAATAGCTTCTTCAAGTTGGGCTCAACAGGAAGAAGCTAAAAAGTACAATTATCAAGATTTTAACTTAATTGTTAAAGTAGAAGATCAGGAGGTTTATTTTAATAAAATGCTTCAGGAAGAACCTGAGGATGAGTCTAATGCGAAACTGTATAATGTGATGCGTGAATCTGTAGCAACCAGTTGGTTGGCTAAGGGAAATATTAAAAAATACAAACATTATATGCAAGCAGTTTCTGAAATATCAGGAGTAGGTTTGATTAACTTAACCTATGTTTTGCAAGATTTGGTAGAAGACGAAAAATACTTAAATATTGTTGAAGAAATTTCAAAAAGTCTTATTGCTGATATCGAGAGAAAAGATAATGATGAAGATGCAATAAGTGTTTTTCAATTACAAGTATTACTAGAGGTAAATGCCTTTGCCAATGCAAAATTAGGAAATATTGATATCGCTTTAAAAAATATTAAAAAGTCATCAGAGATTAAGAATGGAGCTAGGGAAATAAAATATTTTAAAGATTCAAAAGCTAATTACTATAACAGGTACGCTATTGTGTTATCGGCAGCTGGTGAGGATAAGAAGGCTTTAGATACTTTAGTAGAAGCAGTTAGAAATGCAGATTCAAACCCAAAGTTGGTTAAGACTTTAAGAAAAGTCTACAAAAAAGTACATGGAAACAATAAAGGGGCTGATAAATTAATTTCAGATTTACAGGAAGAGGCTTATCAAAAGGAATACAAAAAAGTGGAAAAACTATATATAGCAGAAAGTACAATTCCGTTTGAAGGTACAATTCCAGATCCTAGCGGTAGTGATGAAAAATTCACTGTTTTTAAAGCTACTAAGCCAGTTTATGATATTTCCATACCCAATCTTAAAGGTGATTCCATACACTTAAAAGATTATAAAGGAAAAATTCTAGTTATTGACTTCTGGACCACTGCATGTACACCTTGTGTGGCTTCCTTTGCAGGATTTGAAAAAGTTGTTGCTGAATATAAAAATGAGCCTTTTCAACTTTTTGTTATCGATATTTTTGAAGAACCTGAAACAGTTAAAAGCTTCATAGCAAAAAAAGGGGTCACATTAGATGTATTGCATGACGAGCCAAACATAACATACAGCGTTAGTGCAACACCAAATAAAATAGTTTTTGATGATGAGGGCAATATTAGGTTTTATTCTATTTCTTATGCAGGTTCTACCGATAGAGAATATTACAAATTAAAGGCTATGGTAGAAATTACTAAGGCTAAAAGTAAAGTTCAAAAGTAAAGGCATGAATTATAAAATATCATTCATCTTAATGCTTACATCGTTAAGTTTAATGTCACAAGAACTTGATTTAGATACTAAATTGGAGGCATTAAAAAACGAAAAAAATCAAAAGGTGCTCAATCAAAATATTAGCAGATTGGAAAATGGAACGGCTGAAGATTTATTTATTTTGATTCAATATTACAATAAAGATGATGATAAAAAAAATGCGGTAATAAAACGTCTTAATAAGAAATATCCGCAAAGTACACAGGCAAGTATGACTCGAATGATGTCATTCCTTAACCTGAAAGGCGGTCCAGAAGAAATAGAAGGTCATTTTAAATCTTTACATAATGAGTATCCTGATGTGAATATGGATTTGGAAAAAAATTTAGTAGCCATGGCTTATGCTGAAGTACCAAATGGGACAAAAGTAATGGAATACATTAACTCAATGGAAGATCAGGTTTATAGAGTAGCGGCTATAACTATGAATCTTGATTTAATGGAGCCAATAGATTTTGATCAGGCTTTAAATATTGCTACTAAAGAGATAGAAGGCGTAAAAAAAATGAAGGAAAACGAAGCTCTTAGTAATCCGCTTAAGATAGATCCTAAACCTGTATACTACGACTACATCAATATGTATGGTAAACTTCTCTTTAAAGCAGGAAAAAATGAGAAGGCTTATATGTATACTAAAGAGGCTTATGATAATATAGAAGATAAAGATAGAACCCTCGTAGAGAATTATGCCTTCTTATCATCAGTTTTTGATAAGAATTATGAGGAATCCTTGCCAATTTTGTCCGAAATGATAAAAGATGGTAAGAACGAAAAAAGATATGTTGATCAAGTAAGAATGGGATACAAAACATTAAACCCAAATAAAGATGTAAATACTTATATAGATTCATTACAAAAAGGGTTTGTATCCAAAATAAGAGATCAAGTTAAACCATTATTGATTAATGAACCTGCCCCAAACTTTTATGTAACAGATGTGAATGGGAAAAAGGTAACTTTAGCAGATTTTAAAGGTAAAACTATTGTTTTAGATTTTTGGGCAACGTGGTGTGGCCCGTGCGTGGCATCTTTTCCTGCAATGCAATTGGCTGTAGATAAATATGCAAATGATGATAATGTTAAGTTTCTTTTTATCCATACATGGGAAAATGTAAAAGATCCTTTAACAGATGCTAAGAATTTTCTAAGCAAACGCAATTATTCTACTTTCGATTTATATCTGGATACTAAAGATCCAGTTACTAAAGTACCTCCTGCTGTTACAGCCTTTGGCGCAAATGGAATTCCGGCTAAATTTATTATTGATGGAGAAGGGAGAATACGATTTAAACTGGAAGGTTTTGAAGGTAAAGATGAAGTTGTGGCCGAAGAATTATCGCAAATGATAGAGTTAGCCCGAAAAGGGGCATAATTAAATAGTATATATTATTTTCTGTCTACTATTCTTTAATTAAAGTCAGGTAATAATATATAATGAATTTTATAATATTATAATATATGAAACGAATCCTTCTTTTAGTATTAATAGTTATGACGGCTTTTTTAGGAATAGCACAGAATAACCAAATTGTATCATGGGAAATTGACACTCTAAAAACAGGTCCGCTTACTTACGATCTTAAAATGGTGGCAACAGTAAAGGAGCCATGGCATATTTATACACAACAAGCATCTAATGCTGGATTGGCAATGCCAACCCAAATAAGTTTTGAAGAAAATAGCAATATTGAATTAATTGATGCGACTAAAGAAAAAGGCATAGAGAACGGACAAAAGAAAAGTTCTTATTACTCTAAAGGAGCCATCTTTACTCAAAGTTTAAGATTGAAATCAAAAGAAAAAGTAAATTTAAATTTTACTATAAAATATATGGCATGCACAAATGCTATGTGTTTACCTCCTAAAATAGAAAAGTTTTCGATAAGCTTTAATACTGATTCTTTAGCTGCTTTAAAACCTTCAGCAAATGATAGTAGTGCTTTAATTAAAGAAGCAAATAATGTAAAGCAAGCAAGCGCTTTTACACTTAAGGATGTTAAAGATAAAGAGCACAGTCTCAGTCAATTTAGTGGTAAATATGTTTTAGTAGATTTTTGGGCATCATGGTGTAAACCCTGTAGAGCAGAAAACCCTAATTTAATTAAGGCTTATAAAAAATTTAAGAGTAAAAATTTTGAAATAATTTCTATATCATTAGATAATAACAAGAACTCTTGGATTAAAGCAGTTAAAGAAGATAGTTTACCGTGGCTAAATTTGTTAGATGAAACTAATTCTGAAAGTACTGTTGCAAACATGTATGGTGTGATAACAGTTCCTTCAAATTTTTTAATCAACCCAGACGGTAAAATAGTAGCTAAAGACCTTAGGGGAGAAAAATTACAAACAAAATTATCCGAAATATTTAAAAACTAGTTAGTTCTTTTCTTTTTTAGATAAAGTTTTACGGTGTTTTTATAAAAATATTAAAATTTAACAAAATATTAATAGGGGTTAAACCTTAATATTTCGTCTTAAGCATATAGATACAATAAAAACACTTCTTTTAATATTTTGTTTTTGAGTTTTTGAATTAGTCACTCAATTTTGAGCAAAAACAGAGAAAAGAGGATTGTTTAAAAGCAGTCCTCTTTTATAAAAACTTTCAAAATAATCACACAACTAATATATAATTTTCATGAAACGCATTTTAATTTTTCTTTTTACTCTATCAGTGGCTTTTACTTTCAAATCAGTAGGCCAGTCATTAAATTATGAAAGTCCATTACCAGTAGATCAAACCATAAAAAAAGGCGTTTTGCCCAATGGAATGACTTATTATATAAAAAGCACCGATGTGGTAAAAGGTGCCGCTAGTTATTACATTATCCAAAATGTGGGTTCTATTTTAGAAAATGAAGATCAACGTGGATTAGCCCATTTTTTAGAACACATGGCTTTTAACGGAACAAAACATTTTCCTGGTAAAGGCATTTTAAACACATTACAAAAGCACGGTGCTGTATTTGGTAAAGATATTAATGCCTATACCGATTTTGATGAAACAGTATATAATTTAGATAATATACCAACAAAAGATGGGTTAGTAGATACCTGTTTAACAGTGTTAAGCGATTGGTCTAATTATTTGTTGTTAACCGATGAAGAAATTGATGCAGAGCGAGGAGTTATCAAAGAAGAATGGCGCACAAATCAAAGTGGTAGAAGACGTTTGTTTGAAAAGGCTTTGCCCATTACATTTAATCATTCAAAATATGCCGATAGAATGCCAATAGGATTGATGTCTGTTGTTGAAGGGTTTGATTATAAAGCGTTACGTGATTTTTATCATGATTGGTATCGTACAGATTTACAGGCTATCGCCATTATAGGAGATGTAAATGTGGATGAGATTGAGCAAAAAATTAAAGAGAAATTTTCTAATATTCCAGCGGTAGAAAACCCAAAAGAGCGAATCGTAGTAGATATACCAGACAATAAAGACATGGCATATGTTTTTGGTACAGATCCAGAAGTATCAACAGCATCTATTAGTTTAGGGATTCGTCATAAAAAATCACTAAAACTACAAACTGTGGCCGATTTAAAACGAACGTTGCTAGAGTCTATGGCAACAGGCATGTTGTCTGCAAGGATTTCAGAAAAATCACAAAATCCAGATGCAGCTTTTTTAGGAGCTCAAATTGGTTATTGGGGATTTACTAGAACCTCCAATGTTTTTAGTATCGGTATCTATCCTAAATTGAATAAACAAGCAGAGGCTTTTAAAGAGGTGTTGACCGAAGTGGAAAGAGCCGTAAAATTTGGTTTTACGCAATCAGAAATCAATAGATCTATTGCCAAGTTTGAAAGTTCTTATGAAAACCAAATTGCCAAGAAAGATGATATGAGCCATGGTCAAGTAGAGCAATCTATTCAAAGCAACTTTTTATCAAATAGTACCATGACGGATGTTGAGAAAGAGTATGAAATAGCTAAACAAATTTTTAATAAGATTACTCCACAAGAACTCCATGAAACCATAAAGCGATTATATTCTCAAGAAAACAGGTATTTAAATGTTACTGGGGTAGAGGGGCAAGATAATTTAACAGAAGTACAAGCTAAAAGCATAATAGCAGAGGTAGAAAATGATTCATCAATTCAACCGTATTCAGAATCATTGGATGGAAAAACATTAGTATCCGATTTAAATATTAAAGCAGGTACAATATCAAAAACAATTCCTAATAAAGAAACAGGATCAACCACATTTGTCTTGAGTAATGGTATAAAAGTACATTATA
This sequence comes from Flavobacteriaceae bacterium, assembly GCA_050300615.1. Lineage (GTDB taxonomy): Bacteria > Bacteroidota > Bacteroidia > Flavobacteriales > Flavobacteriaceae > Yeosuana. Next base: position 38,519 of record JBNKYB010000081.1, read on the forward strand.
AGTATGTTGATAAAGAAAAAGACAAAGTTTCTTTAAGTGCTGTTAGCTATGGAGGAACGTCTCTTTTAAGTGATGATGAGTTGCCATCTGCAAATTTGTTAGGAGATTTAATTTCAATGTCTGGGTTGGGTGATTTCAATGCGACCGATTTAGAAAAAGTATTAGCAGGAAAAACTGCAAATGTTAGAATTAGTCTTGGAGATATAAACGAATCGCTTTCTGGTTCTTCAAACACAAAGGATGTAGAAACCATGTTACAAATGGTATATGTTTATTTTGTAAAACCTCGTTTCGACGAACAAGCCTTTCAAGTTTTAGAGAGCAATATTGATAATTACATCGTTAGACGAAGCAAAAATTTAAATGAAAAAATGAGAGATAGCTTAACGGTGACTCTTTACGGAAAAAACAATCCCAGAAAACGGATCTTCAATCAAGATTATGCAGATGCCATATCGTTTGAAAAGATTAAGGATATTTACAACGAGCGTTTTGCAGATGCTTCAGATTTCGAGTTTTTTATAATAGGAGATGTTAAAGAAGAGCAGTTAAAACCACTTTTAGAAAAATATGTTGCCAGTATTCCTACTAAAAATGTAACAGAGGTTTATAAAAACAATGAAGCTGAATGGATGTCGAACAACATTGATAAGGATATCTATTTAACCATGGAGGATCCTAAGGCTACCGTAAACATTGCCTATAAAAAGGAAATGCCATACTCCATAAAAAACACCATTTATACCAGTGCTCTGGGAGATATTTTACAATTACGAGTAACAGAAACCGTAAGAGAATCTGAAGGAGGAGCATATAGCCCGCAAGCCGGTGCCTACTTTACTAGAGAGCCAAAATCTCAAATTTATGTAGTATTTCGTTTTGATTGTAATCCAGATATGGTTGATAAATTAGTAAATATTGTTAATGAAGAACTACAAAAAATAGCTGATGGAACTATTAATGATGACGATTTAAATAAAACAAGAACAAACTTTATCAAAGAACGCGAACAATCAAAAGATAAAAATGCGTTCGATATGAGTTTACTTAAAAATTATTTTAGATATAACGAAAACATGAATGACCCTAAAAATTTTGAGGACATAGTAAACAAAATGTCAAAAAAAGATATCCAAGGGATGGCAAGAGAAGTTCTCAGTGGGGGGAAATCGTATGAAGTTGTATTTAAACCGAAACAATAATTAAATATTATAAAGAAATGAAACATATAATTTTAGCATTTGCTTTTCTTGCAATAACTTTTGCTCAGGCGCAGGTTTTAAAGCCCGTAAAATGGGAGGCAACAGTAAAAAAGCTATCAGACACAG
>JBNKYB010000082.1:0-116157 GCA_050300615.1 Flavobacteriaceae bacterium
CCGGAGGTGCAAAAGACTGGTCAAGGTATGAAACAGTTTCTCTAATATTGGCAGGATTAGCTACTCCTCTTGTACTTTCAGTACACACCATTGTATCATTTGACTTTGCTACTTCTGTAGTTCCTGGTTGGCATAGTACTATTTTTCCGCCTTACTTTGTGGCTGGTGCTATTTTCTCTGGATTTGCAATGGTGCAAACCTTATTGATTGTGATGCGTAAAGTATCTAATCTTGAAGATTATATTACACTATTGCACATTGAATATATGAATAAAGTAATTCTGTTAACAGGTGGTATTGTAAGTATCGCTTATATTACTGAATATTTTATTGGATGGTACTCTGGAAGTTCTTACGAAAACTATACATATTTATCGTATGGTGCTGCTACAGGACCATATTGGTGGGCATTTTGGGCATTGATAACTTGTAATTTTATTGTGCCATTAACTTTATGGGTTAAAAAATTGAGACGTAATATTATGTGGACATTCGTTGTTGCGTTAATTATAAACATCGGAATGTGGTTTGAAAGATTTAATATTATAGTTATCGATTTAAGTAAAGGAAGAACACCATCTGGATGGACTATGTTTTCTCCAACATTTGTTGATGTTGGAATATTTATTGGAACAATAGGATTTTTCTTTGTATTGTTTTTACTGTACGCAAGAACATTCCCAGTAATTGCACAAGCAGAGGTAAAAACAATATTAAAATCTTCTGGACAACGATATAAGAGATTAAGAGAATCAGGTGAGAGTTTAGCTGGAGCAGCTATAGATGAAAGAACATCAGGAAAATATGTTTCAGGAGAAGACGCTAACCAAACAAAAAACAACGAGTAGCATATGGAAGCTTCAAAAGTAATTCACGCTATTTATAACGATGATGATATCTTAATGGCAGCAGTTAAAAAAGTGAAGGCTGAACGATATCATATTGAGGAAATATTTACACCCTTTCCTGTACACGGATTAGATAAAGCAATGGGGTTAGCCCCAACACGTATTGCTATTACATCATTTTTATACGGTTTAACAGGTTTAACTGTTGCAATTGTAATGATGAATTATATGATGATTGAGGATTGGCCTCAAAATATTGGTGGAAAACCAAGTTTTACGTATTTTCATAATATGCCAGCTTTTATTCCTATCATGTTCGAACTTACTGTGTTTTTTGCTGCGCATTTAATGGTTATTACTTTTTATTTAAGAAGTAAAATATGGCCATTTAAAAAACCTGAAAATCCTGATCCAAGAACAACAGATGACCACTTTCTAATGGAAATTCCTGTTGATGGAAATGAAGAAGATTTAAGAAAGTTACTTTTAGAGACAGGTGCTGTTGAAATAAATTTAGTTGATAAAGCCCATTAATGAATACTATGAAAAGCTTAATTAAAATATCAGTAATATTAGTAGTTTTAGTATCGTTTACATCTTGTAAAAAAGATTCGGTGCCTAATTATCAATATATGCCTAATATGTATCAGTCTGTTGGATACGAAACATACAGTGAGTCTAAAGCCTTTGCTAATGGAATTGAGGCGCAAGTGTCACCAAAAGGCACTATAGCAAGAGGGTATAGTCTTTTTGAATATGAAAACTCAACTGAAGGCTATAACTTGGCAAAGGAAACATTAAAAAGTCCGTTAGATTCAACGCAAGTTGACTTAGACAACGCTAAAGTTTTGTTTGATATTTATTGTGCTATTTGCCATGGAACAAAAGGTGATGGACAAGGAAATTTAGTTAAGCGTGAAAAAATCCTTGGAGTTCCTAGATACGACGATCCTGCAAGAGCTATCGATGAAGGAAGTATTTATTATGTAATTTATTATGGTAAAAATGCTATGGGATCATACAAAAATCAGCTTAGTGAAAAAGAACGCTGGGAAGTTGTTGCCTATGTGTTAGATTTAAAACAAAAGCTTGAAGGAACAAAATAAGTTTTAAAAGCAAAATTAATATTAATAAAAAATAACCTGCATTATATATTTTTAGTATGTACAAGCTATCTGGTAAATTAAAATTATTTTCTATCGTTCTAATGGTATTAGGACTTGTGGGCTTAACTTATGGGTTTTTAAACACGCCATCAACGGTTGAAGATGTAAAGGAAATATTGGCTGCACAAGAAAGCCATCATGGAGGAGAAGCTGCCATGTCTGAACAAGAAGACACTCAAAAAGAAAGCTTTGTAGATCAAGCTCGCGGTGAAGAAGGTTTTGCAAAAGCAACCATGGAGCATCATGAGCAACAAATGGATGAAGAGCATCATGGTAATCATCTTGAACATGTTTTACACCAGTTGCAAACAAAACCATGGTCAGCAACTTTGGTATCAGCATTTTTCTTTTTTATGATTGCACTTGGAGCCTTAGTCTTTTATGCCATTCAATATGTTGCTCAAGCAGGATGGTCACCTGTGTTATTTAGAATTATTGAAGGTATTACCTCATATTTGTTACCAGGATCCATCATTGTGGTATTAATTATTCTTTTAGCTGGAACACATTTTTATCCTTGGCAGAATGAAGAATTGGTTGCAGGAGATAAAATATTGCAAGGGAAATCAGGATTTCTAAATTTTCCATTTTTTGTAATTAGAGCTGTAATTTATTTACTAGGATGGAATTTGTATCGCTATTTTTCTCGTAAAAACTCAGCTCAAGAATCTGCAACAGATTTAAAACCATATCGTAAAAATTTCAAGATTTCTGTATTTTTCTTATTGTTTTTTATAGTAACAGAATCATTAATGTCTTGGGACTGGTTTATGTCTATGACACCGCATTGGTATAGTACCTTATTTGCATGGTACGTTTTTGCTAGTATGTTTGTGTCTGCTATTACGGTAATTGCTTTGGTAACTATTTATTTAAAAAGCAAAGGACTTGCAGATTTTATAAATGATAGTCACTTACATGACTTAGCTAAATTTATGTTTGCTTTTAGTATTTTCTGGACCTACTTATGGTTTGATCAGTTTATGCTTATTTGGTACGCCAATATGCCTGAAGAAGTAGTTTACTTTGTACTACGTATTCAAGAATATAATTTATTATTTTTCGGTATGTTAGTGCTTAACTTTGTATTCCCTATATTAGTGTTGATGAACAGTGACTTTAAAAGAGTACCATGGTTCATTGTTATTGCAGGAGTTGCAATTTTAGTAGGCCATTATGTAGATATATTTTTATTAGTAATGCCATCAACAGTTGGCCTTAATTGGTCATTTGGAATTACTGAAATAGCTAGTATTAGTTTCTTCTTAGGATTATTTATATTGGTTGTAGGTACAGCACTATCTAAAGTACAATTGCGTCCAGAAGGAAATCCTTTCCAAGAGGAAAGCGAACATTATCATTATTGATTATATGATATAAAGAATAAATAAATAACATAGTAAAAGAACTTCAACCACCACCAATGACAGTTTTATTAACAATTCTAGTTTTAGTATTCATTTTAGTTGCCTTTTGGCAAATGATAAAGATTTTTGATTTAGCGCAAGCTAAAAGCGAAAATACTCAGGTTGCCAACGAAAAAGATAATAAAATGAATGGTTATTTGATGATTGGCTTTTTAATCTTCATTTATGCCATTACAATTGTTTCTTTTGTAAAATGGGGAGACTTACCCTTATTATCAAATTCAGCATCAGCTCATGGATCTCAAATAGATAATTTAATGATTATCTCTTTGTCACTTATTTTTATAGTTCAGATTATTACTCAATTTTTACTTCATTATTTTGCCTTTAAATACAAAGGAGAAAAAGGAAAAAAAGCATTATTCTTTGCCGATAATAATAGATTGGAAGCCATTTGGACCATTATCCCTGTAATTGTTTTAGCAGGACTTATTATTTATGGTTTAAACACTTGGATTTCAATCATGGGCATCAATCAAGATGATGATCCTATGGTTGTAGAATTATATGCACAACAATTTAATTGGACGGCTCGTTATGCTGGAGAAGACAATACTTTAGGAAAAGCCAATGTACGCTTAATTGATATAGATCATGCAAATGTTTTAGGTGTCGATGAGGCAGACCCATATGGTCAAGATGATGTAATAACTAAAGAACTACATTTACCAGTTGGAAAACCGGTACTTTTTAAAATGCGTTCTCAAGATGTTCTGCATTCAGCCTATATGCCACACTTTAGAGCTCAAATGAATTGTGTGCCAGGTATGATTACTCAGTTTGGTTTTACGCCTACTGTTACAACAGCCGAAATGCGTCAAAGATCTGAAATACAAGATAAAGTAGCGCACATTAATGAAATTAGAGTAGATAAAAGTAAAGATTTAGTTGCCAAGGGTGAGACAGCTTTAGATCGTTATGAATTTGACTACTTATTATTATGTAATAAAATTTGTGGTAAGTCTCACTACAATATGCAGATGAAAATAATAGTTGAAAGCCAAGAAGATTTTGATGCTTGGATGAAAGAACAAAAAGTTTTCAAAAATTCTCTAATTAAGTAATTTTAAAAAGATAAATACGAAATAAGATTATGTCAGCACACGAAGATACTCACGCTCACGAAGACCACGGACATCATCATAAAGAAACCTTTGTGACTAAATATATTTTTAGTCAGGATCATAAGATGATTGCAAAGCAGTACCTTATTACAGGTACTATTATGGGGGTTATTGGTGTATTTATGTCCATGATGTTCAGATTGCAATTAGCATGGCCGGAAGAACCAAACGTATTGTTTGAAGCAGTACTAGGAAAATGGGCTCCAGATGGTGTTATGAGTTCTGATGTTTATTTGGCCTTAGTTACTATACACGGAACTATTATGGTTTTCTTTGTATTAACTGCAGGATTGAGTGGAACCTTTAGTAACTTACTAATTCCGTTGCAAATTGGAGCGCGTGATATGGCATCAGGGTTTTTAAACATGATTTCTTACTGGTTATTTTTTCTATCAAGTGTTATTATGGTTTTTTCCTTGTTTGTTGAAGCAGGACCAGCAGCAGCTGGGTGGACTATTTATCCGCCACTAAGTGCCTTGCCTATGGCTCAAGGAGGTTCAGGATTAGGTATGACACTATGGTTAGTCTCTATGGCAATATTCATAGCTTCCTCATTAATGGGTTCACTTAACTATATTGTTACAGTATTAAACTTACGTACTAAAGGAATGTCTATGACAAGATTACCATTAACTATCTGGACATTTTTTATTACAGCAGTTATTGGGGTTGTTTCTTTTCCAGTATTATTATCTGCGGCTTTATTATTGATTATGGATAGGAGTTTTGGAACATCATTTTTCTTATCAGATATATTTATTAATGGAGAGGTTTTACATTACCATGGAGGGTCTCCTGTATTATTTGAACATTTATTTTGGTTCTTAGGACATCCCGAAGTTTATATTGTTATTTTACCAGCTATGGGGCTAGTATCTGAAATTATGGCTTCAAATTCACGTAAACCTATTTTTGGCTATAGAGCGATGATTGCGTCTGTTTTAGCTATTGCATTTTTATCGACCATAGTATGGGGTCACCATATGTTTGTGTCGGGAATGAATCCATTTTTAGGATCTGTATTTACATTTACTACCTTATTAATTGCAATACCATCTGCTGTTAAAGCTTTTAACTGGATAACTACATTATGGAAAGGGAATTTACAAATGAACCCTGCCATGTTATTTGCTATAGGATTTGTATCTACTTTTATAACAGGAGGTTTAACAGGAATTATTCTTGGAGACAGTGCATTAGATATTAATGTTCATGATACCTATTTTGTGGTGGCGCACTTTCACTTAGTAATGGGTATATCTGCTTTATACGGAATGTTTGCTGGAATTTATCACTGGTATCCAAAAATGTTTGGTAGAATGTTAAATAAAAATTTAGGATATATCCACTTTTGGATAACTGCTATTTGTGCATATGGTGTTTTCTTCCCAATGCACTTTATTGGAATGGCAGGATTACCTAGACGTTATTATGAAAACACAAACTTTCCATTGTTTGACGATTTAGCTAATGTTAATGTTGTTATCACAGTGTTCGCATTAATTGGTGGTGTAGTACAAATTATTTATTTGTATAATTTCTTTAGTAGTATGTTTTTTGGAAAGAGAGCAGAACAAAATCCTTGGAGATCAACTACATTAGAATGGACAACACCTGTTGCCCATATTCATGGTAACTGGCCAGGAGAAATTCCTCATGTATATCGATGGTCTTATGATTATAGTAAGCCAGGTCACGAAGAAGATTTTGTGCCTCAAAACGTTCCATTAATGGAAGGTGAAGAAGAGCTACAGCACTAAAATAATAATATCATATATATTTAAAAGGACTCATTTTATGAGTCCTTTTTTTGTTTATACTCAAAAAAGAAAGAAAAAGCATATAAATATTTATTTTTAATATCGTTAAAAGACTTATTTTGACGATTAAAAGCAAAAAAGTATAAAAAAATCGACGAAATGCAAAAAAAATAGTTAAATTGCGCATCGTTAGAAAAACATGTAAGAATTATTGTGGCTAAATATGATACTTCTTCAAGTAAAAACGACCTAACCAATTAACGATGACTATGAAAACAAAATTATTTTTTAGGCATGTATTAAAATATACTACCTACATTTTTGTCTTTATGTGGACATTAATTTCAGCGAATGCGCAATGTCCCACAATTAATGATGCAAATCCAATAATTCTTAATGGAGCAGGATTTACTTTTCAGGATTTAACTCCCAGTTCTGTAGCTGTTAACGCTGCAGGTATTGTTTGGTATTCAGTTCCCACTGGAGGAACTGCCTTAAGCTCTTCCAACCTCGTATATGAAAATACTTATTATGTTACTGATAGTACTGGTCTTTGTGGTTCAAGGACACCTATAAATGTAAGTTTTCAAGTTAAACCAACAGGAAGGGCGTTAGATAAAGTTTACTGTACCAATGATAATCCAACCATACAATCTTATATTGATGATGTGCTAGAGTTTTATACTCCAATAGGAGGGAGTGTTGCTGTTTATTATGATGTCAAATTAAATAGCCCAGCTAGTGGTACTGATGTTATTCCTGTTGCTCGTAATAGATATTATATTGTGTTTAGTGATAGTTCAGGAAACACAAGTCAAATAGAATTAGGATTAGTACCAGTATATGAATCACCTGCTGACCCAACTCCCAATCCTGATCAAGCATTTTGTGCAGATCCAACTATTCTGCCAAAGATTAGTGATTTAGATACAGGTAACTCTATCAATTTTAATTGGTATGATAGTCTTGATATTAATGGAGACCCTAGTGGGCCTGTATTATCTCCTTCAGCTCTTTTGACTAGTAAGACCTATTATATACAAATTGATGATGGTTGTCTTAGTAACCCTGTACCAGTAAATGTTACTATTAATATACCAAATGATCCAGGTACTCCAGGTACTTTAGAGTATTGTCAAAACAATGTTCCAACAAGTGATTTTGATTTATTCGATTCACTTACGGGCGCTGATGCTAAAGGAACATGGTCAGGGCCTAGACCAACATCAAATGGTTCTCAGGGAACTGTAAATATTTCAACCTTAACAACTCCAGGTATTTATACCTTTACATATACGGTGCCAGCTAATGGAGCTTGTCCGGCTAGTAGTTCAACGGTTACCATAACTATTCATAAAACGCTTTCATCGGGAGTGGCATCGTCTGCAAATCCTGCAACCTTTTGTGAATCAGGACTGCCTTCTTCATTTGATTTGTTTTCTTTATTGGATAATGAGGATGCAGGTGGCCAATGGACTGAAGGTACATTAAGTACAGATCCTGTTGTAACCTCTCCAATAAATTTAACGGGATTGGCACAAGGAGACCATTTTTACACCTATAGACAAAATTTAACCAACCCGTGTCCAGAAGAGTCAACTACGGTTCAAGTTACAGTTTTACCAGACCCTAATGCAGGAACAGCTAATAATCAAACGTTTTGCGAAAATGATTTAGCAGCAAATTCTCCCTTCAATTTATTTGATGCTTTAACAGCTCCTTATGATACTGGAGGAACTTGGACAGACGCTAGTAGCACTACTGTTACAGACCCTTTGAATTTAGATATTACTAGTTTTACTACTACAGGAAGCCCATATAATTTTACATATACTGTTGATAATGGTACTTGTACAGATGATGAAACCATTTCAATTACAATATTACCAGCTCCAGAATCTGGAACAGCAAACTCACCAGTTGAATTTTGTGAAGCTTCGGCATCTACAAGTTATAATTTATTTGACTTGTTAACTGGTGCAGACTTAACAGGGACTTGGTATATTGGAACAGATAATTTAGGAGCAACAACCTCTAACCTTGTTGACTTATCGACATATCCTTCGGGAACACATGATTTTACATATGATGTCGATGCTGTTGGAAGTTGCGATGATGTATTAGTTACGGTGCAAGTTATTATTAATCCGTTGCCAAATACAGGAACAGCAAACAATCCGCCACCATTTTGTGAAAATGATGCAGCATTAACCAATACAAGTTTTGATTTATTTACACTTTTAACAGGAACAGTTGATACAGGAGGAACTTGGAACGATGTTAGTACAACACCTGTATCAGGAGCTTTAAGTGGAAACACATTGGATTTGAGTCAATTAGTAGTAAATACTTATAATTTCTCGTACAGTATAACCGATTCAAATGGATGTTCAAATAGCACTACAGTTACCATACAAATCGATGATGCCCCAGAATCAGGAACAGCAAACACCCCAGTTGAATTTTGTGAAGCTTCAGCCCCAACAAGTTATAATTTATTTGACTTGTTAACTGGAGCTGATTCAACAGGAACTTGGTACATTGGGACAGATAATTTAGGAGCGACAACTCCTAACCTTGTTGACTTATCGACATATCTTTCAGGAACATATGATTTCACTTATGATGTTGATGCTATTGGAAGTTGTGATGATGTATTAGTTACAGTGCAAGTCATTATTAATCCGTTGCCAAATACAGGAACAGCGAACAATCCGCCTCCATTTTGTGAAAATGATGCAGCGTTAACCAATACAAGTTTTGATTTGTTTACACTTTTAACAGGAACAGTTGATACAGGAGGAACTTGGAACGATGTTAGTACAACACCTGTATCAGGGGCTTTAAGTGGAAACACATTGGATTTGAGTCAATTAGTAGTAAATACTTATAATTTCTCGTACAGCATAACCGATTCAAATGGATGTTCAAATAGCACTACAGTTACCATACAAATAGATGATGCCCCAGAATCAGGAACACCAGTAGCAACATTCCCTGAGTTTTGTATAGCAGAAATAACGACAGATCAAACAGTTAATTTATTTGATTTATTAGATGGAGAAGACCAAACAGGAACTTGGTTAGATGATGATAGTTTAGGAGGATTAAGTGGAAATACTGTTACTATTGACGGTCTGTCTGCAGGAACGTACAACTTTACGTATGATGTTACAGCTATTGGAAGTTGTGATGATGTAAATGTAACAGTGAGTATCATAATTAACGATACACCAGCACCAACCGCTTCACCAACTCAAGAGTTTTGTGACACAGCAACTGTTGCAGACTTAGTTGCTGTGGGAACAAGCATTCAATGGTATGATGTCCCTTCGGGAGGAACTGCTTTATCAGGAACCACAGCTTTAGTTGATGGACAAGCGTACTACGCAACACAAACTATAGGTTGTGAATCTTCAGTTAGAACAGCAGTAACAGCCACCATATATCAATCACCAAATGCTGGAAATGCTAATACAACACCAATCGTAGCTTGTAGTGGTAATAATAGTATTGATTTAAATATAGGATTAGACGGAACACAAGATTCTGGTGGTGTTTGGCAAGATACAGATGGTACTGGAGCTTTAACAGGAAACATTTTTGATGCTACTATAAACGGAGCAGGAACGTATCAATTTACATATTATGTATCTGCTTCTTCACCATGTGTAGACGATAGTACGTTAATAACAGTAACTATAGAAGAACCTCTTAGCGCAGGAACAGATAATACGTTAGATGTTTGTAGCAACAATGGTACTACCGATTTGTTTACACTTATAGGAAGTGCTGACACAGGAGGGACTTGGTCACCAGCTATGGCTAGTGGAACAGGAGTTTTTGATCCTTTAGTTGATGCTCAAGTAACCTATACGTATTCATTAACTAATGCGTGTGGAACATTTAGTAGTAAAGTAGACGTAACTGTAACCCAAGCACCAAATGCAGGAACTGATAATGCGGTTTTAATTTGTGTGATTGATGGCCCTACTGATTTATTTACATTTTTAGGAACTGATGCTCAAACAGGAGGAACTTGGTCGCCAGCGCTACCCAGTGGAACAGGTGTATTTGATCCTTTAACAGATGCAAACGGTACCTATACTTACACGGTTTCTGCTATTTCACCTTGCGCAACAGATTCAAGTGCACAAATAACAGTAACAGTTGATGATAGTTCTGCACCTACAGTGGTTACTGCAAATCCAGAGTTTTGTTTAGAGAACAACCCAACAGTAGCCGATTTGGATGCGTCGTTATCTGCAACAGGAACAATTAAATGGTATACAGATGCAACACTGTTAACACCGTTAGATCCAACAGATACTTTAATTGATGGTGAGGATTATTTTGCAACTCAAACAAATAGTTCTGGTTGTGAGTCGTCACAAAACGTTCAAGTTAATGTAACGGTAAATGATGCTCCAACCCCAACACTTATAAATCCTAATCTTGAATTGTGTATTAATGATAACCCAACAATCATGGAGTTAACATTAAATATTTCAGAATACAATTCTAACACAGATAACGTCATTTGGTATGATGTCGCAACAGGTGGTTCATCATTGTCAAGTAGTTCATTACTAAGTTATGGAGTTACCTATTATGCCGCATTATACGATGCCTCAATAGGTTGCGAAAGTAGTGTGCGTTTAGCAGTGACTCCAGATGTAACATCATGTGGAAAAATAGCATTACCAGACGGATTTTCACCTAATGGAGATGGTGTTAACGACACGTATGATTATAATAATTTAGATATTCTATATCCTAATTTTGAAATAGAAATCTTTAACCGATATGGAAATATTGTTTACAAAGGAAGAGCCTCGAACCCACGATTTGACGGAACATCAAACCAAGCAAGAACCGTAGTAAAAGGAGACCTTCCTGTAGGTGTATATTTCTATATTTTCAAATTTAATGATGGTGAAACCAAACCAGAACAAGGTCGCTTATACTTAAGCAGATAATGTATATAAATCAAAATTTAAGAAACATGAAAAATTTAAATATATATCATAAAGTAGCTGCTTTGTTAAGTTTGACACTCTTGTCCTTCCAAGGCTTTGCACAACAAGATCCTCAATTTACGCAGTATATGTATAATATGAGTGTTATAAATCCAGCTTATGCAACGGCAGATCAAGACATATTAAACTTAGGTGGACTTTACAGAACGCAATGGGTTGGTATGGAAGGCGCTCCAAAAACAGGAACCTTTTTTGCTCATAATCCAATTAATGATAAAATTGAGTTAGGGATATCATTTACTAATGATAATATTGGAGATGTTGTTGATGAAAACAATATCTATGCCGATTTTGCTTATGTATTACCAGTAGGTTTAGAAAGTCATTTGTCATTGGGGCTAAAAGCAGGATTCACAATGTTTAACACCAATTTTGATGGCTTTATATTACAGTCTGGTGATGTGAGTACAGATATAGCTTTTAACGAGAATATAAATAAAACATTTCCTAATTTAGGTATTGGAGCCTTTTATTTTACAGATACTTATTATCTAGGTTTGTCGGCACCAAATTTATTATCAACCAAACATCTTGAAAGTGAAAATGGCATTGCTTCAACAGGTGTTCAAAGTGTTCACTATTATTTAACAGGAGGTTATGTTTTTGATGTCAATGATAATCTAAAATTTAAGCCAGCTTTTATGGCAAAGGCCGTAAAAGGAGCACCACTGGCACTTGATGTGACAGCCAATATGTTGATTAATGAAAAACTTGAAGTTGGTCTGGGATACCGATTAGATGATGCCGTAAGTGCCTTAGTTAATTTTAGAGTAACACCAGACTTAAGAATTGGATATGCTTATGACTATACAACAACTAATTTGAGTAGTTATAATTCGGGGTCACATGAAATATTTATTTTGTTTGATATCGATTTATTCGGATTTAGAGGTGGTTATAACCGTTCACCAAGATTCTTCTAATTACTAATGATTACAATTATGAAAACAAAAGCATACATATTTGCAAGCCTTTTACTAGTTAGTGGAATTGCATTAGCACAAAAGGGAAACCTAAAAAAAGCCAATCAGCTTTTTGAAATGAGAGCTTATAACGAAGCAGCTGAAATTTACGAAACCAAAGAGCATACCCAAGAAATGCTTCAAAATTTGGCAGATAGTTATTATTATAACGCTAACCTCCAAAAGGCAATAAAAAACTATCGCGAACTATTTATTACCTATAAAGATTCGTTGGATCTTGAGTATTATTTTAGATATGCTCAAGCTTTAAAAGGGGTGAGAAATTATAAAGATGCTGATAAGTATTTAAGAATTTACTACAATAAAGACATCAATACTATGGCTTTTATTGAAAAGATAGAACAAACAACTCCTCATACGTTTAAAATAAAACAATTAAATGATCCAAACTCTAAGAGTGATTTTGGGGCATCGTTTTATGGAGAAGATAAAATAGCGTTCGCTTCTACAAGAAATACTGAAAGTCCAACCTATGCTTGGAACGAATTACCGTATTTAGATTTGTATTATGCTACATTAACTAAAGATGGAGGCGTTAAAGATGTTACTCGATTTTCTGACGCTATAAATACGAAGACTCACGAGAGTAATGCTGTTTTCACAAAAGATGGCAAAACCATGTATTTTAATAGAACCAATACAACGCGTAAAAAAACGGATGAAGAGCGTATAGCACATATTAAAATTTATAAGGCTGAATTGGTTGATGGCAATTGGACGAATGTTACAGCATTACCATTTACATCAAACTCATATAGTACAGAGCATCCAGCTTTAAGTAAAGACGAAAAAACACTTTATTTTGCAAGTGATATGCCAGGAACTTTAGGAAGCTTTGATATTTATAAAGTAGCTATTAATGATGATGGAACATACGGAGAGCCAGAAAATTTAGGACCAACAATTAATACCAAGCACAGAGAACAGTTTCCGTTTATAAGTGATTATGGTGTATTATATTTTTCATCTAATGGTCTTGAAGGATTTGGAGGTTTAGATGTGTTTAGAAGTAACATGGTAAATGGTGTTTTTGACAAACCAGTAAACTTAGGAAGTTCAATTAACAGTAGTTTAGATGATTTTGCTTTTGTTATAAAAGAAAAAGAAGATAAAGGATTTGTATCTTCAAACAGATCTGGTTATGATAAGATATTTTATTTTGGAAGAGAAGAAAACATGCTATCTAAATATCTTGTTGAAGGTATTGTTCAAGATAAAAACACTAAAGAATTACTACCAGGATCGTTAGTTACATTATTTGATGAAGGAGGTAATGTTATACAAGACTCACTTGTTGGTGATACTGCTCGTTATTTATTTAAAATTTCTCCTAATAAAAAGTACAAAGTAAGGGGAACACGTAAAGCTTACATTCCGCAGGATGTTGAGTTTTCAACAGATAAAGAAGGAAAGATTCAACATAATATTTATTTATCATTGGAGTCTTTTGCAGATAAAGAAGATCGTGTTAAAGAAAACGACGAAGGTGTTGTGCAAGTTCAATTAGATAAAATTTACTTTGACTTTGATAAATCTAATATTCGTGAAGATGCGGCAACCACATTAAATGTCTTAGTTGACTTAATGAAAAAATATCCAACTATGGAAATTGAGGTGTCAGCCCATACAGATGCTCGTGGATCAGACCAATATAATTTAGACTTATCTAAACGAAGAGCAGCATCAACTTTAGAATATTTAGTGAGTCAAAGTATTGATAGAAGCCGATTAAAAAGTATTGGTTATGGCGAAATGCAACCGCTTAATAAGTGTGTTAAAGAAGGTATTTGTAGCGAAGAAGAATATGATATTAACAGACGTTGCGAGTTTACCATTTTAAATTAATCGAGTTCTTGCAAAGGCAGGAATCCCCTAAATAAATTTATAAAAAGCCTTTCTGTTTTAGAAAGGCTTTTTCTTTATATTTGTTTGTTACCACACATTAGAAAAACTAAATGGAGAGTTATATATTCAAATCTGAAAGATTAGGATTTAGAAATTGGACCGAAAATGATAAAACCAAAATGGGAATGATTAATTCTGACCCAAAAGTAATGGAATATTTTCCAACAATTCCCACACAAGAACAGACGAATGATTTCATTGATCGAATGAAAACTCAATTTACTGAAAGTGGATTCTGCTATTTTGCGGTTGATAAACTTGAAAGTAATGAATTTATAGGTTTTATTGGAGTTGCGAAACAGACTTTTGAATCTGATTTTACACCTTGCGTAGATATTGGATGGAGGTTAGCCCAAACAGAGTGGGGAAAAGGTTTTGCGACAGAAGGTGCAAAAAAATGCCTCGATTTTGCTTTTAATGAGATTGGTTTGAGTAACATTAAATCTATCTGTCCAGAGACAAATAATAAATCAGAAAATGTGATGAAAAAAATCGGAATGAAGAAGACTAAAATTTTTAATCACCCTTTACTTTCTGAATTTAAAGAATTAGAAAAATGTGTATTATATGAAATTGAAAATAACGTATGGTAAAAATGTATAACCGCAATTATGGCGGATTTGGACGTAGTCGAATCCACTCGGAATTGCTAACGCTAGTTTTAACCGAAAATTAGTAACTTAAAACCCATAACAGACAAGTTATACGAAACCATTATGAATGAAAACCTAGACCCATCCAACGAACATTTTTCTCCAGAAGAAAATGATGTAGAAAGAAAGTTAAGACCCTTATCCTTTAATGATTTTACAGGTCAGGATCAAGTGTTGGAGAATCTTCAAATTTTTGTACAAGCAGCCAATCAAAGAAGTGAAGCGTTAGACCATACCTTATTTCACGGGCCTCCAGGATTAGGTAAAACAACCTTGGCACATATTCTTGCTAATGAGTTAAATGTTGGTATTAAGGTAACTTCTGGCCCCGTTTTAGATAAACCAGGTGATTTAGCAGGATTGTTGACTAACCTAGACGAACGCGATGTGTTATTTATTGATGAGATTCATAGGTTAAGCCCTATTGTTGAAGAATACTTGTATTCTGCTATGGAAGATTACAAGATTGATATCATGATTGAATCTGGTCCTAACGCACGTACTGTTCAAATTAATTTAAATCCGTTTACGCTTATTGGAGCCACAACACGTTCGGGATTGCTAACATCTCCTATGCGTGCTCGTTTTGGTATTCAAAGTAGATTACAATATTATAATACAGAATTATTGACCACTATTTTACAGCGAAGTGCAACCATTCTGGATGTTCCAATGTCTATGGAAGCAGCTATTGAAATTGCAGGACGTAGTAGAGGAACACCAAGAATAGCCAATGCATTATTACGTCGCGTACGTGATTTTGCGCAAATTAAAAGCAATGGTAGTATAGATATTAAAATTGCCAAATACGCTTTAGAAGCACTCAATGTAGATGCACACGGTTTGGATGAAATGGACAATAAAATTCTAGCGACCATTATTGATAAGTTTAAAGGTGGTCCTGTTGGAATAACAACCATCGCCACCGCTGTAAGTGAAAGTTCTGAAACTATTGAAGAAGTGTATGAGCCATTTTTAATTCAACAAGGATTCATTATGCGTACACCTCGTGGCCGTGAAGTGACTGAATTGGCATATAAGCATCTGGGAAAGATAAAAGGTAATATTCAAGGCGGTTTGTTTTAGTGAGTATGTAATATTGAATCAAAAGTGAGTTTCTTTTTTTAAAGTTTAGTTAAAACACATTTTTTAGAAAAGCAGAATATATAACTTTATAGCTTGTTTCAACCAAATTAATACTATGTTTAAAAAAATAATACTATTGGCAACTGGTTTGCTAATAACAAGTATAAGTCTTGCCCAAGATTTATATATTCCAAGAGATGTAAAACAAGCCTATAAAAATAAAACAAGGGATAAAAACGGCATGCCTGGAGAAAATTATTGGCAGAATACAGCCGACTATCAAATAAAACTTCAAGTAGCACCACCTAATAAAACAATTACGGGTAGCGAAACAATTACTTATACAAACAATAGCCCAGACACCCTAAAAGTTTTAAACTATAAATTAATTGTAAATGTTCATAAACCAGGAGCCGTGAGATTACATCCTGTAACTAATGATTATTTAACATCTGGAATTCATATAGATAAATACGTTGAAAATGGAGAAAAGAAAAGGTGGAATGATTCTCATGATGGAACTAATAAAAGCATTCAATTATCTAAACCATTATTACCAAAGGAGAAAATTAAACTGGATATAGATTGGCACTATGATGTATCGGAGTTGAGTGGTAGAGAAGGCGTTATTGATTCCACCACATTTTTCTTAGCTTATTTTTATCCTAGAATAGCTGTTTATGATGATTATGAAGGTTGGGACACTATGGTGTTTACCGATTCTCAAGAGTTTTATAATGATTTTAATGATTATACATTTGAAGTTACAGTGCCAAAAAATTATATCGTTTGGGCAACAGGAGATTTGTTGAATCCTGAAGATGTGTTACAAAAACAATATGCGGAGCGTTTAAAAAAATCGATGACCAGTGATGATGTTATAAAAATAGCAGAGCAAGACGATTTA
Source organism: Flavobacteriaceae bacterium (assembly GCA_050300615.1). GTDB lineage: Bacteria > Bacteroidota > Bacteroidia > Flavobacteriales > Flavobacteriaceae > Yeosuana. The sequence continues at coordinate 16,899 of JBNKYB010000082.1, forward strand.
GAGAACAAACAAATCACTAAACAAAACGATGCCAATACATGGAAGTGGAAGGCTTCCAACATTACTGATATAGCAATTGCTGTAAGCGACCATTATAATTGGGATGCTGGGAGTGTTGTTGTTGACCCTAAAACAAATAGACGAGCAAGCGTACAGGCGGCTTATGATGAAAAATCCACAGATTTTAAAGAAATGGTCAATTACGGAAAACATTCTCTAGATTGGTTCTCAAATAACTACCCTGGTGTGCCCTACCCGTTTTCAAAATCTACCATTGTACGAGGTTTTGCAGATATGGAATACCCTATGATGGTTAATGATAATTCACAGTCAGATCCAACCTTCACTCGTTTTGTAGTAGAACATGAAATTGCTCATACCTATTTTCCATTTTATATGGGTATCAATGAAACTCGTTTTGGGTTTATGGACGAAGGATGGGCGACTGCATTGGAATACCTTATCGGGATTTCAGATTTAGGAGAAAAGAAAGCAACAGATTTTTTTAAATTGTTTAGAGTTAATCGATGGATTAATGATACATCTATGGAAGAAGAAATTCCTATTATAACACCATCAAATATTTTAAGCGGTGTTGCTTTGGGAAATAATGAATACGGTAAAGCTGCCTTGGGGTATTTAGCATTAAAAGATATGTTGGGCGATAATACCTTTAAAAAAGCATTACAAGGCTATATGGAGCGTTGGCACGGAAAACATCCTATTCCTTGGGACTTCTTTTATTCTATTAATGATATTTCTGGACAAAATTTAAATTGGTTTTGGGATAGCTGGTACTTTAGTAACAGTTATATTGATTTAGCTATAAAGAATGTTGCTACTAATAAAAATGAAACTACACTTAAACTGGAAAATATAGGAGGTATGCCAGCGCCATTTAACATTATGGTTACTTTTAAAGATGGCACAACAAAAGAGTTTCATCAAACGTCAGAAATATGGAAAAATAAGGCAACAGAAGTAACGATTACTTTAAAAAGTGATAAAGGTATTAGTCAAATTAAAATTGATGGTGGTATTTTTATGGATGCTGACATGTCGAATAATATTTGGGTTAACTAATTTTTCAATTATTTTTTTTGAATGTAATTCAAAAACATACACAACTTATCAAAACCGAAGCCAAACGCCTCGGTTTTTTGTCTTGTGGCATTAGCAAAGCCCAATTTTTAGAAGAAGAAGCACCTCGTTTAGAAAAATGGTTAAACAACAATATGCATGGAAAAATGCAGTATATGGAAAACCATTTCGATAAACGCTTAGATCCGACCAAGCTTGTCGAAGACTCCAAAAGTGTGATTTCGGTATTGCTAAATTATTATCCAAATAAACAGCAAACAGCAAACAGCTATAAACTGTCCAAGTATGCTTATGGAACTGATTATCATTTTGTCATTAAAGACAAACTTAAATCGTTACTATATTTTATTCAAGAAGAAATTGGTGAGGTACACGGTCGCGCTTTTGTAGATTCGGCACCGGTTTTAGATAAGGCATGGGCGGCAAAAAGTGGGTTAGGTTGGATTGGAAAAAACAGTAATTTACTAACCCAGCAAGTTGGTTCGTTTTATTTTATAGCAGAATTAATTGTTGATTTAGAATTAGAATATGATTTACCAACAACCAATCATTGTGGTTCTTGTACGGCTTGTATTGATGCCTGCCCTACAGAAGCTATTACAGAACCTTATGTAGTTGACGGTAGTAAATGTATTTCGTATTTTACTATAGAATTAAAAGACAATACCCCCACAGAATATAAAGGAAAAATGGATGATTGGATGTTTGGTTGCGATGTATGCCAGGATGTATGTCCGTGGAATCGGTTCTCAAAATCGCATAACGAAACGTTGTTTAATCCACACCCCGAATTATTATCTATGACCAAAAAAGATTGGGAAGAAATCACCGAGGATCTTTTTAAAAACATATTCAAAAATTCAGCCGTAAAGCGTACTAAATTTTCTGGCTTGAAGCGTAATATTGAGTTTTTGAAATAGAAAGATTCAATAGCTTATTTAGTAGAGTCTCTTTTTACCAATGCGGTTTCTAACTCAATAGTTTTTGGAGAAATGGGTTTGTTTTTTTTCATTTGCTTGATTTCCTTATAAAGCTGTTTAAAAGCAACTTTTCCCATTTTATATCCTGGTTGGTCAATGGTTGTTAAGCTTGGGGAAATTACAGATGACATAAACCAATTACTAAAACCAACAATACTTATATCTTCAGGAATTTTTATGCCATGTTTTTTAAATTCAGTCATGGCACCTATAGCCACTAAATCGGTATTTATAAATATTCCATCAACATCATCATGATCCTCAAGTAATTTTTTTGCATTAATCTTACCTTCTTCAAAACTATTATCACCAAGTTCGCATATATAAACTAAAGAAGGATCATAAGGAAAATTATTATCCAACAAGGCTTTTTTATATCCAAGAAATCTATCGATAGAATTTTGAGGTAAAAGGGCTCCTCTAAAATGAGCAATACGTTTACAACCCGTATCAATTAAATGTTGTGTAGCTATGTAAGCGGCCTTTCTATCGTCAATGATAACTTTCGAACAGTTGACTATTTTTGCAATTTTATCAAACATTACTAAGGGTTTTTCTTGCGCAATCACGTCATTTAAATGACTAAAGTTTGCTGTGCCATTGGCCAATGAAATCAAAATACCATCAACTCTTTGTCTTAATAGTAAACCAATTTGTTTTTTTTCTAATTCATAAGATTCATCTGATTGTAAAATGATAACCAAATACCCTTTTTTTTCTGCTTGCGAAATAATACCTTTAATAACATTAGAGAAAAAGTGATGAACAATAGCAGGAATTATTAAGCCTATGGTATTAGATTCTTTTGTTCTTAAGTTAACAGCAAAGGTGTTCGGTTTATAGTTTAAGGTTGTTGCTAATTCTTTTACAAGAGCTTTAGTTTTTTTACTAACATCTGGATAATCTTTTAAAGCTTTAGAAACAGTGGTTACAGAAATATTTAAATGTTCTGCAATTTGTTTTAGAGTAATTGGTTTCATAAAATGATTTAATTCTAAACATAAAAATACACAAAAACTTTAAATCGAAAACGTTTTCGTTGATTTCGAAAACGTTTTCGTTATGAAAAAACTAAATTTAATGGTTCTTAAATATAGATTTGCTATAAATAAACTAAATAATTTATAGAATAACTAAAAGTAAGACAAAATGAAAACTATTAGAAGAAATGGATTTTTATTGATTTTGATGCTTCTATCCGTTGGTCAAATGGTAGCTCAATCAATTTCCGGAAATGTTAAAGACCAAAGTGGTGTACCATTACCAGGTGTGAATGTGATTTTAGACGGAACATCTAAAGGATCGGTTACAGATTTTGATGGTAACTATACGATTGACAATGTAGAGAAAGGAACTTATACGTTAACGGCATCATTTTTAGGGTATGCAACATTTTCGCAAAGTGTTGAAGTACAGGGTGCCGATATTACAATAAATGTTGTGATGGCAGAAGATACAGAATCTTTAGATGAGGTTATTATAACAGGTGTTATAAATCCTAGATCTAAAATAGAATCCAGTGTATCTGTAACTAGTATGCGAGCAAAAACCATATCGCAATCTGCACCAAGGTCTACTGCTGAAATTTTTAGAACAATCCCAGGTATTCGCTCAGAATCTTCAGGTGGTGAGGGTAATGCAAACATTGCTGTACGTGGTGTGCCAATTTCTTCAGGAGGTTCTAAATATGTGCAGTTACAAGAAGATGGGTTGCCTGTATTGTTATTTGGAGACATTTCTTTTGGTACTGCCGATATTTTTACAAGATTTGATTATAATGTTGCTAGAATTGAAGCCATTCGTGGTGGGTCAGCCTCTACGCTAACATCCAATGCGCCAGGTGGAATTATTAATATTATTAGTAAAACAGGTAAAACCGAAGGTGGAGCTATAGGAACGACTTTTGGTTTAGATTACAATACTTTTAGAACAGATTTTGATTATGGCACTAAGGTAGGAGATGGTTTGTATTTTCATACAGGTGGATTTTATAGAGCTGGTGAAGGCGTAAGGGAAACTGGTTTTATAGCTAATAATGGTGGCCAATTCAAACTTAGTTTAACCAAGGAATTTGAAAATGGGCATGTTAGGGTTTATGCAAAATATTTAAACGATAAAACAGCCGCTTACTTACCAATGCCAATGAAGGTTACAGGATCTAATAGCAATCCTACGTGGAGTGATGCTCCAAATTTTGATGCTACAACAGGTTCAACACATACTGCTAATTTAACACAGACCGTTGGTCTAGGTTCAGACGGACAATTACGTAGAGGGAATGTAACGGATGGAATGCATCCTCTTTCAGCATCTGTAGGTATCGAGGCATCTTTTGATTTAGAAAACGATTGGAAAGTAACAAATAACGGGCGTTTTTCTTCTAATAGCGGAACTTTTGTTTCACCATTTCCAGCTCAAATAGCAACGGCATCTAGTATTGCAGATTCATTTGGTACAGGTTCAACATTACAGTTTACAGATGGCTCTGCGGTAGCAGGAAATAGTTTAGTAGCAAGAATACATATGTTTGATGTTGATTTAAATAACTTCAATAATTTCATGAACGATTTTAAGTTATCTAAATCTTTTGATAATGTAGATGTAACTTTTGGATACTTTAAGTCTATTCAAGATATATCAATGTCTTGGATGTGGAATTCTTATTTACAAGAAGTAAATGGAGGCAATGCGAGATTAATAAATGTTTTTGATGCAGCCAGTAACCCATTAAGTGAAAACGGGCTTTATGCATACGGAACACCTTTTTGGGGAAACTTACACAGAAATTATGATACACAGTATAACGTATCTGCTCCTTATGCAAACATAACAATTGAAACATCAGATAAATTTACAATTGATGCGAGTTTAAGATATGATAAAGGTAAAGTTTCAGGATCTTTCACAGGAGGAACTCTAACAACCTTTGATGTTAATAACGATGGCGTGATTTCTGCACCAGAACAAAGCGTTGAAGCTATGGATAATGCAAATCCTACAACAGTAGATTACGATTATGATTATGTGTCTTACTCATTAGGTTTAAACTATAAGTTTCAAGAGAGACAATCTGTATTTGCAAGATACAGTAGAGGTGCATCGGCTAAGGCAGACCGTATTTTGTTTTCTGGATTGAACTACCAAGACGGAAATAAAATAAACTCATTGGATTTTATCGACCAAGCTGAATTAGGGTATAAGCGAGGTTTTGATAATGGAGCACTTTATGCAACTGCTTTTTACGCTAAAACAGCCGAACAAGGTGGTTTTGAAGCGACATCAAATAGTATTATAAAAAACAATTATAAATCTATGGGTGTTGAATTAGAAGGATTTTATAATATAAATGATTTTAATTTAAGAGGAGCACTTACTTGGACAGATGCTGAAGTAAATTCTGGAACAAACAAAGGAAATAAACCAAGAAGACAACCAGACTTTATTTACAATTTTATACCTTCCTATAATTTTGGAAAAGAAAAACAGAACTCTGGTGGATTGAGTTTTATTGGGCAAACTAAAGCTTATACGCAAGATTCAAACGAGTTGGTTATGCCAGGTTTTTTAATTGTAAACGGCTTTGTTAATGTTGGTATTACAAAATCATTAAATGTTAATATATCAGCAAATAATATTTTTGATTCCATTGGGGTAACCGAAGCTGAAGAAGCTAGTATTATTAATGGGCAGGATAATTATGTTAGAGCAAGACCTCTTCCAGGAAGGTCTATATCTTTGTCTCTTCAATATAAATTTTAATTAATAGTTTTAGTTTTTAAGTGAGTAATTGGGGTTGATGTTTTCTTTCAACTAAATATCAACCCATTTACGTTTTAAAAGCTAATAATAACAAGCAAACTTAAACTAAACAAGATGCTAAAAAAACCCACATTAAGTTTCTGGCAGATTTTTAATATGAATGTTGGGTTCTTGGGAATTCAATTCAGTTTTGGTTTACAGCAAACAGCCGTTAATCCTATTTTTTCATTTTTAGGAGCGCATCATGAAGATTTGCCTTTACTAAACCTTGCAGGCCCAGTAACAGGATTAATCATTCAACCAATAATAGGTGCTATTTCAGATAAAACGTGGTCGCCACGTTGGGGAAGAAGGAAGCCTTTTTTTATGATTGGAGCTTTAATAGGTAGTTTATGCTTATTTGCCTTCCCTTTCAGTTCTACACTTTGGTTTGCAGTTGGGTTGTTATGGATTCTTGATGTAGGAAATAATATGGCGATGGAACCATATCGTGCTTTTGTAGGTGATAAATTATCAAATAAGCAGTTAAGTTTTGGTTATCAAATGCAAAGTTTATTTGTAGGTGCGGGTATTGTATTGGCAAATGCCTCAATATTCCTTTTTCAAGATTGGTTTGGTGGTGCTGAAACGGTTAGTAAAACCGCAGAAGCTATTCCTAAGTGGTTGTATTATTCTTTCTTTATAGGTGCTATATTATCGGTTTCTACCATTTTGTGGTCTGTATTAAAAACACCAGAGATCCCACCTTCTGATGAGGAATTAATTCATATTAAAAAACATAATGCTTTACCATTTATAGAACGCATAAAAACGCCATTTTTAGAAATTGTTGAAGCCATTAAAGACATGCCCAAGTTTATGTGGAAGCTGTCGGCTGTTTATCTTTTCCAGTGGTATGCTTTATTTGTGTATTGGCAGTTTGTTTCTCCAATGTTTGAGGAGAGTATGAATTTTGATAAATCACAGGCTTTGAGTCAAGCGGCAAAAATGAATACTACCTATAACATTTCCACAATTGTTTTTGCATTGGCATTGGTACCATTAGCATTAAAATTTGGTGGTAAAAAAGTATATGTATTAAGTCTGTTTTTAACAGGAATGGCAATGCTTAGTATTCCATATATTCATGATCCTTTGTTGGTTATTTTGCCTATGGTTTTATTTGGTATTGGTTGGGCGGCCATGATGGGCATTCCGTATTCAATGGTATCTAAAATAGTTCCTCAAGAACGGCGTGGTGTTTATATGGGAATATTAAATATGATGATTGTTATTCCCATGGGAATTCAAACGTTAACGTTTGGGCCAGTGGTTAAAAACCTATTGAATGATAGTGCCATTAGTGCTATTTTATTTGGTGGCGTGTTTTTTATCATAGCTGGTTTACTGGCATTGCGTCTTAAGGAACCTAAATCTGATGAAAGCGAAGAGGATTTGGTAATTGCTGCCGGAGGAGGGCACTAATTTTATAAATAAGTAAAAAACTATAGTTTTGAAAAATACTATTAAAAATATTGATATTCTTTGTGTTGGAGAAGTGCTTGTTGATTTTATTGGACATCAATCAGGAGTTCTTATTAACAATACAAGAGATTACCACAGATACTTGGGAGGTTCTCCGACTAATGTAGCGATGAATTCGGCTAGGTTAGGTTTGAAATCTGCTATGATATCAACAGTTGGAGATGATGGGTTTGGAGAATATATTTTTGAAAGACTTGGTGAAGTTGGTGTTGTTACTGATTATATTAAGACGTTGGATGACAGACCTACTAGCGTAATTTTCGTTTCAAGAACAGATACAACACCAGATTTTATTCCATTTCGAGAAGCTGATTATTATATTACCGAAGATCAAATTCCAAAAGAAATACTTTTAAATACAAATGTATATCATACAACATGTTTTGCATTAAGTAAAAATCCTGCACAATCTACCATTTTAAAAAAGGCAGAAGAGGCTTTTAATTTGGGATGCAAACTAAGTATTGATGTAAATTACGCAAAAAAGCTGTGGAAAAGTCAAGAGGAAGCTCTCAACATAATCAAAGCTTATTGCAAGTTTAATCCATTAATAAAAATTAGCGAAGACGATATGTTCCGTCTTTTTGAAAAGCAACTTCCTCATGAAGAGATATTTAACTTTTTTCATTCAGAAGGGGTTGATACTGTGTGTTTGACTTTAGGAAGTAAAGGTGTTAAACTATCTCAAAAAGGAAAAGAAATTATTCAGTTACCAGCCATAAAAATTGATGTAGTAATGGATGCAACGGGGGCAGGCGATGCGTTTTGGTCTGGATTTTTATTCGCCTATATTAAAGAAAAGCCTATGGAGAAGTGCTTGGAAGTAGCATTACAATTAGCTGCATTAAAACTTCAAAACGTAGGACGGTTGCCAGATAACATTAACATCTTATCAGATCTTCTTTAAATTTTATAACCATGTCAAAAAATAATAATATAAACAATGGTGTTATGCTAAATGCATATCCTGATAGTATAGGTAAAAAACTATGTGATACTATTAAGATGCTCAAAATGCCAGAGTTTAAAGATGTTTTTTCTTTATTCTATATCCTACCAACATTTTTTAATAGTGATTTAGATAGAGGTTTTTCTATTATTGATTACAACCTTAACAAGGAATTAGTCTCAAAAGAAGATTTAAAGGCTTTAGAAGAACTCAATATTCAGTTAAAGTTTGATATTGTTTTAAATCATTTGTCGGTAGCATCGCCTCAATTTAAAGATTTATTGAAACATGGAGACCAATCAAAATATAAAGACTTTTTTATTAATTGGAACGACTTTTGGGATGGATATGGTACTATAGGAGATGATGGTGTTATAATACCAAAAGAAGAGTTTCTCAATAAATTATTTATGAGAAAATCTGGACTCCCCATACTAAAAGTTATGTTTCCAGATGGAACAGAAAAACCATACTGGAATACCTTTTATCAACAAATTACCTACCACAAAATAAGTGTTTCACACTTAAAGAGCTTAAAAGAATTAACATCCAAACAAACTCATTTTATTTGCGAAAAAGTAAATCAAGCTATTGATGGCAATCAAGATATTTCTACCATAGATTTTGAAGATTGCAATTATTTAAAAAGAGATATCTTGCAAATTGTAAATCAAAACCGTTCCTACTTAGGGCAAATGGACGTGAATGCAAATTCAGAACTGGTATGGGATTTTTATGAGGAAACACTGCGAAAAGTTAGTGGTTTTGGAGGTAACATATTAAGGCTCGATGCTTTTGCATATTTACATAAAGAAATTGGTCAGTCAAACTTTTTCAATAAACCAGGCACTTGGCAGCATCTTGAGCGTATTAAGCAAATTGCAGACAAGAATAAGTTAACACTTTTGCCAGAAATTCATGCAGAATATGGATTGCATTTGCATGATGAGGTTGCTAAAGAAGGTTATCAAATCTACGATTTTTTCCTTCCAGGATTAATTATTCATACTATTGAAAATGCTAATAGTGAGGCGCTTATAACCTGGGCTAAAGAAATTATAAGTAAAGGTTATAAAACGGTTAATATGTTGGGGTGTCATGATGGAATACCTGTGCTAGATTTAAAAGGCAAAGAGGTTAATGGTGTTTATAACAAAGGCTTGCTGGAAGATGAAGAGATAGAAGCTATCATGAATAAGATTATGGAACGTGGCGGTCGAGTAAAAAACTTGTATGATCCATCAGGCAAAAAGATTTCATATTATCAAGTAAATGCAACATTCTTTAGTGCTTTAGGAGAGGATGAACAAAAACTATTATTAGCTAGAGCAATACAAATGTTTATGCCTGGTATCCCACAAGTATGGTATTTAGATATTTTTGCAGGAAAGAATGATTATGAAGCTGCTGATAAAGGAGGAAGTGCAGGGCATAAAGAAATTAATAGAACAACATTAAGCCTACAAGATATTGAAGATGGTTTAAAAACGAATGTTGTTAAAAAACAACTAGAAATCATTCGATTAAGAAATACTTCAAAAGCTTTTTCAGGAACTGTAAAAATTAGTAAGACATCCGATAAGGAACTAGATATTTTATGGACGAACGAAAAACATATTGCTCATTTAAAAGCAAATCTTCAAAACAAAGCATTTACCATTAGCTACTCAGAAAATGATTTATCTAAAATAATGACTTTTTAATATCATATTACTAATTATTCTTTAGTCTTTCTAACTATTGTTCAAAGTAGAATTTAGACTCAATTAGTGCTGCCAAAAATTTGAAAGATTAAGGTTTTCCTTGCGTAGGTTTGTTATCTTTGTTATTCATATTTCCAAATTAAACTAAAATGAGTAAGCAAAGTAAACGAAGAGAAGCCCTTATATATCATGCTAAACCAACTCCAGGAAAAATTAAAGTTGTACCTACCAAAAAATACGCCACACAAAGAGATTTATCGTTAGCCTATTCACCGGGTGTTGCCGAACCTTGTTTGGAAATTGAAAAAGACATAAAAAATGTCTATAAATATACAGCAAAAGGAAACTTAGTAGCTGTTATTTCAAACGGAACAGCCGTTTTAGGATTAGGAAATATTGGACCAGAAGCAGGAAAACCAGTAATGGAAGGTAAAGGTTTGTTGTTTAAAATTTTCGCCGATATTGATGTGTTTGACATAGAGGTTGGTACAGAGAATGTTGAAGAGTTTATACAAACGGTTAAAAATATATCTCCAACCTTTGGGGGTATTAATTTAGAAGATATTAAAGCTCCTGAAGCATTTGAAATAGAAAAACGTTTAAAAGAAGAACTTGATATTCCTGTAATGCATGATGACCAGCACGGAACAGCTATTATTTCTGCTGCTGCATTGTTAAATGCAATAGAGCTTTCAAAAAAGAAAATTGAAGAGGTTAAAATAGTTGTTAATGGAGCTGGAGCAGCTGCTATTTCATGTACACGTTTGTATCAGGCATTTGGTGCTAAACGAGAAAATGTTGTGATGCTTGATAGTAAAGGTGTTATTAGAAATGACCGAGATAATTTAACCGATGAAAAAGCCGAATATTCAACTAGCAGAGATATTTACACGTTAGAAGAAGCTATGAAAGGTGCCGATGTGTTTATTGGGTTGTCAAAAGCAGATACAGTACTTCCAGAAATGCTTAAGTCTATGGCAAAAAATCCAATAGTATTTGCTATGGCCAATCCAGATCCCGAAATAGCTTATAGCAAAGCCATTGCTACCCGTAAAGATATTATTATGGCGACAGGCAGAAGCGATCATCCTAATCAGGTGAATAATGTATTAGGGTTTCCTTACATATTTAGAGGCGCTTTAGATGTAAGAGCTACAAAGATAAACGAAGCTATGAAAATGGCAGCTGTTAAAGCCTTGGCAAAATTAGCTAAAGAACCAGTTCCTGAACAAGTTAATATTGCTTACGGTGAAACAAAATTAACTTTTGGGAAAGATTATATTATTCCTAAACCTTTTGATCCTCGTTTAATTGCAGAGGTACCTCCTGCTGTAGCTAAAGCTGCTATGGAAAGTGGCGTTGCTACAGAGCCAATAACAGATTGGGAGAAATATAGAGAATCACTTTTTGAAAGAATGGGGTCTGATAATAAAATAGTTAGGTTGTTAATGAACCGCTCTAAACTAGATCCTAAGCGGGTTGTGTTTGCCGAAGGCGATCAGTTATCTGTTCTTAAAGCAGCACAAATTGCTTATGATGAAGGTATTGCAAAACCAATTTTATTGGGTAGAGAAGCAACTATTAGACGCCACATGAAAGAGATTGAATTTGATTCATCTGAAGTGCTAATTATAGATCCAAAATCTGAACACGAAGACGATAGAAAGAATAAGTATGCAAAGGTATATTGGGAACAGAGAAAACGACGTGGTGTAACATATTATGCAGCGCAACGTTTAATGCGTGAGCGTAATTATTTTGCAGCAATGATGGTTAATGAAGGAGACGCAGATGCGTTGATTTCAGGGTACTCAAGAAATTATCCGTCGGTTGTTAAGCCTATGTTAGAACTTGTTGGTTTGGTTCCTGGTGTTAATAGAGTTGCTACCACAAATATTATGATGACCAAAAGAGGTCCCATATTTTTAAGTGATACCTCTATAAATATTTGTCCTTCTGCTAAAGAATTAGCAAAAATTGCTCAAATGACTTCTAGAGTAATTAAAATGTTTGGTATGGAACCTGTTATGGCATTGACATCATATTCAAATTTTGGATCTTCAAATCACCCAGAAGCTGCAAAAATGAGAGAAGCCGTTTCTTTTTTACATCGCCATTATCCAGATATGATTGTTGATGGAGAGTTACAAACCGATTTTGCTTTAAATGATGAGATGCTAAAGGAGCGTTTTCCATTTTCAAAATTGGTAGGTAAGAAAGTGAATGCCTTAATTTTTCCAAACTTAGATTCTGCTAACATAACCTATAAACTTTTAAAGGAATTAAATGAAGCCGAATCTATAGGGCCTATTATGATGGGTATGCGTAAACCAGTTCACATTTTACAGTTAGGAGCAAGTGTCGATGAGATTGTCAATATGACGGCAGTTGCGGTTGTTGATGCTCAAAACAAAGAAAAAAGAGAACAAGAAAAGGAAGGCAAGAAATAATCCGTTTGTCGATAATTTTATTACTTTTGAAGAGTTAATTAATTGTATTTGATGATAACGCATATTCAAGGGAAACTTATAGAAAAAAATCCAACCGATGTAGTTATTGAATGTAATGGTGTTGGCTATTTACTTAATATTTCATTACACACCTATTCGCAAATACCAGATAGTGAGTCTTTAAAATTATATACGCATCTTCAGATAAAAGAAGATTCGCATACGCTTTATGGATTTTCATCATTGGCAGAAAGAGATATTTTTAGATTATTAATTTCGGTTAGTGGCATTGGTTCTAATATAGCCAGAACCATGTTGTCTTCTTTAACACCAAAACAAGTACGAGAAGGTATAGCAACTAGTGATGTGGCTTTAATTCAATCAATTAAAGGCATTGGTGCTAAAACGGCACAGCGTGTTATCATTGATTTAAAGGATAAAATTTTAAAGATTTATGATATTGATGAAGTTTCTATTTCAAAAGGCAATACCAATAAAGATGAGGCGTTATCTGCATTAGAAGTTCTTGGTTTTGTTAAGAAACAAGCAGAACGTGTTGTAGATAAAATTATGATGACTCAACCAGAGGCTACTGTAGAAACCATTATTAAGCAAGCTTTAAAAAATTTATAATTGATTTTGAATACAGTTAATATAATATTTTATAAATTATTTAATAGATATTTATTCGTATGTTTTGCGTTTTTCTTTTCATTTTCTGTTTGGGCTCAGCAGCCAGAGCAAGACTCTACAGCTACAGGGTTTTCTTTAGGGAAAATTAAAACGCCTAATCCTAGCGGTATAGAATCTAAATATACCTACGACCCGATTACCGATAGATATATTTACACAGAAAAAGTTGGAAGCTTCAATATAAATTACCCTATTATTCTTACTCCAAAGGAATATCAGGATTTGGTAGTTAAGGAAAACTTAAGATCTTATTACAAACAAAAAATTGATGCCTTTGATGGCAAAAAACAAGGAGCTGAAGATGAACAGAAAAATTTATTGCCCAGTTTTTATGTGAAATCAGATTTGTTCGAATCTATTTTTGGAGGAAACAATATTGATATTGTTCCGCAAGGATCTGTTGAAATGGATTTAGGAGTGCTTTTTTCAAAACAAGATAATCCGTCATTTTCACCAAGAAATAGAAGTAATTTTACCTTTGATTTTGACCAGCGTATTAGCTTAAGTTTAATGGGACAGGTAGGAACCCGACTTCAGGTAACAGCTAATTATGATACCCAATCCACTTTTGATTTTCAAAATTTAATCAAATTAGAATATACACCTACTGAAGATGATATTATTCAAAAGATAGAGGTAGGTAATGTAAGCATGCCTTTAAATAGTTCCTTAATCACAGGTGCTCAAAGTTTATTTGGTGTTAAAACGCAATTACAATTCGGAAAAACAACTGTTACAGGAGTTTTTTCTGAACAAAAATCACAGGCTAATACCGTTATAGCTCAAGGCGGCGGTACGGTAGAGGAATTTGAATTGTATATAAGAGATTATGATGAAAACAGACACTTCTTTTTATCGCAGTATTTTAGAGATCATTATGATGAAGCCTTAGCAACCTACCCATTTTTAAACAATGGAGGATTACAAATTACAAGAATAGAAGTTTGGGTAACCAATAGAAGCAATAGAACAGATAATATCAGGAATGTGGTGGCACTTCAAGATTTAGGTGAATCTGATGTGATTGGATTACAAACACAACCTGCTGGGTTTGTAAATGTTGGCCCAGGATCTTTTCCCGATAATAGTAATAACGATTTCGACCCTACTAAGATAGGCTCAACATCTGTATTAACACAAAAAATTAGAGATGTAGCAACAGTACAACAAGGTTTTGGAGACATACTATCATCAGTAGTTAGAGAGGGCTCAGATTATGCAAAACTGGAAAATGCCAGAAAGTTAATCGAAGGACAGGAGTTTACATTAAATAGGGATTTAGGATATATCTCATTAAACCAACGCTTAAATAATGATGAGGTACTAGCAGTAGCATTTCAATTTACTGTTGGCGGAAAAGTACATCAAGTAGGTGAATTTGCTAATGATGGAGTTGATGCTACTAACGTAACGACAAATGGTGCGGGTCAAGTAACCAATGTGGTTAATAGTAATTTGGTGGTGAAACTATTAAAAAGCAGCATTACCAGTGTGAATCAGCCCGTTTGGAATTTAATGATGAAAAATATTTATGATACGGGTGCGTATCAATTAAGTCCGGATGATTTTAAACTAAACATTTTTTATAACGAGTCGTCACCTTTAAATTATATTACACCAGTAGGTGGTATACCTTTTGATTTTGATGTAAATGGAAAACTAGTAACAAGTACAACACCAGAAAAAGATCTAATTCAAAATACACCATTATTAAGATTATTCAATTTAGATAAATTAAACTTCAATAATGATCCGCAGACCAATGGGGATGGTTTTTTTGATTTTTACCCAGGCATTACTGTTATTCCTCAAAACGGAAAGATTATTTTTACAAGTGTGGAACCTTTTGGAGAATATCTTTTTAATAAACTGGCATCAAATAATGGAGGTGAAGATTATAGTAATGAAGCCTCTTATAACGATAACCAAAAGAAATATGTATATGATGTGCTTTATAAAAGTACAAAAACAGCCGCATTGGAGGCTGTTGAAAAAAATAAGTTTCTATTAAAAGGGCGCTACAAATCAGAAAGTGGAGATGGCATTCCTATTGGTTCATTTAATGTTCCTAGAGGGTCGGTTAAAGTTACCGCTGGAGGTCGTGTATTGGTAGAAGGTATTGATTATACAGTAAATTATCAGTTGGGTCGTGTTCAAATTTTAGATGAAGCTTTAAAAGCATCAAATACCCCAATCCAAGTTTCTACAGAAAACAATGCTGTTTTTGGTCAGCAATCAAAACGCTTTACAGGCATAAATATAGAACATAAGTTTAATGATAATTTCTTGTTGGGAGCTACACTTTTAAACTTAAACGAACGACCAATAACGCAAAAAGCTAATTACGGAACTGAGCCAATAAATAATACCATTTTCGGATTAAATGGTAATTATTCAACTAAAGTACCTTTTTTAACGCGTTTAGTTAACAAGCTACCAAATATTGATACCGATGTAGAATCTAACTTATCACTACGTGGTGAGTTTGCCTATTTAGCTCCAGGAGCTCCAAAAGGAACGAATTTTAATGGGGAATCAACCTCATATATTGATGATTTTGAAGGCTCTCAAAATGCTATCGATTTAAAGTCGCAACAATCGTGGTTCTTGTCCAGTAGACCAATAGGGTTAGGTGTTCCAGGAAACCCTAATGAAGATGATAATGGTATTCAAAACGGCTATCAACGTGCTCGGTTAAACTGGTATACTATTGATCCTATTTTTTATAGCAGTCAGCGACCAGGAGATATATCAGATGATGATATGTCGAACTTATATACAAGTCGGGTTTTTATTAATGAGCTATTCCCAGAGCGAGATTTAGTTCAAGGACAGAATTCAGTACTTAATACATTAGATTTAGCATATTACCCTTCAGAAAGAGGACCCTATAATTTTCAACCCGATGCTGCCGATGGTATTATAGATAATCCACAAGAAAGTTGGGCGGGAATTACGCGCCAATTAACATCGACTGATTTAGAGCAAGCCAATGTAGAATACATTGAGTTTTGGTTGCAGGATCCATTTCAAGATAACCCATCCAATCCTGGAGGAAAGTTAGTTTTTGATTTAGGGAACATTTCAGAGGATATTATTAAGGATGGTCGAAAATTGTATGAAAATGGATTGCCTAAAAATGGCGACAAAAGTTTATTGCCAGTAACGGCTTGGGGTACGGTTGTGCCTCAAAATCAATCCTTGGTGTATGCTTTTGACACCACAGGACAAGAACGAACCAATCAGGATGTTGGATATGATGGATATAATAATACCGAAGAAATCGCGAACTTTGGAGCTAGTTTTGGTGACGATCCAGCAAATGATGACTATACTTATTTTTTAAATACAGAAGGCGATATTTTTGAACGCTATAAAAAGTATAATGGTGTAGAGGGGAATACGCCCGACACTTTTTCAAATACGGATAGAGGAGCTAATACTCAACCAGACGTAGAAGACATTAATCGTGATAATACCATGAACACGATTGATAGTTATTTTGAATACGAATTAGATATTACAAGACAAAATTTACCAGAAACTCAAAATGAATATGATAATATTCCTGCATCAAATCCATTAAGAGAGTTTATAACAGATTTTAAAGTTAGGCCAAGATCATTGCCTAATGGAAGCAAAGAAAATGTGAGATGGTATCAAATTAGAGTACCGGTTACTAAAGCTACTGATACAATAGGGGGGATGAACGATTTAAGATCGGTGCGTTTTGCTCGTGTGTATCTTAAGGAGTTTTCAGAAAGCACCGTATTCCGTTTTGGAACCTTGGATTTAGTAAGAAGTGATTGGAGACGATATACTCAGAGTTTGGATAAGGAAACTGATGTTGATGCTAAGGATCCTTTAACAGATTTTTCTGTGGGTGTAATAGGAACTATTGAAAATGAAGGTAGTTATGAGCTTCCTCCTGGGGTAGAACAAGAACAATTGTACAACAACAACACTGTGGTTCAACAAAATGAGCAATCCTTAGTGGTTAATGTTTGCAATTTAGAAAAGGAAGATTCTAGAGGAGTCTACAAAAATATAAATGTAGACATGCGTCAGTATAAACGCCTAAGAATGTTTTTACATGCAGAACAACAAGATGGAGGGAGTAGTTTAGGACAAGGAGAGTTGGTAGCTTTCATCCGGATGGGAAATGATTTGACACAAAATTATTATCAAATTGAGGTGCCATTACAGGTTACAAAAACAGAGACTCCTGAAGTTTGGCCAACAATAAATGAGATTAATTTGCCGATAGAAATATTAGGGAAAATTAAAGCTTTAGGTATTTCAACTATGTCATTAAGTAATGAGGATCCTACATATTATGATGTTATAGATGGTGTGCTCAACGAAGAACCTCTTGTTGATTCTAACGGATTTAGTGATGGGTTTAAAAATTATCCAATAGATCCAACTTCAGCAGGTTATAAAAAAGTGCAGCGAGTAGCTGTCAAAGGGAATCCTAATTTTGGAGATATTAGAACCCTAATGGTTGGAGTAAAAAACGCCACCAATAGAAACGATCTTTGTGCTAAGATTTGGTATAATGAATTACGGTTATCAGATATGGATAACGAAGGCGGTTGGGCAACCGTAGTAAGTATGGATGCCAATTTAGCCGATTTTATGAATATAAGTGTTACGGGAAGACAAAGCACCTCTGGATTCGGGTCTATAGAACAAGGACCAAGCCAACGTAGTTTAGAAGATGTTAAACAATATGATGTGGTAACCAATGTTAATGTTGGTCAATTGTTACCAAAAAAATGGGGTGTTCAAATTCCATTCAATTATGGTCAGAGTGAAGAACTCATCACACCAAAATACGATCAATATTATAAAGACCTTACACTGGATTCAAGATTGTCAGCAGCTAATTCCAACGCCGAAAAGGAGCAAATTAAACAACAGTCTGAAGACTATACCAAAAGGCAAAGTATCAATTTTATAGGGGTTAGAAAAAATAGAACTACAGAGAAGAAACCACGTTTTTATGACGTTGAAAATCTAACGTTTAATTATTCGTATAACAAAGAAGAACATCGGGATTTTGAAATTGAAAAAGCGGTTAATAAAACGGTGCGAGTAGGGGCTAATTATGCCTATAACTTTAACCCCTTATCAATAGAACCTTTCAAGAAAAATGATTCGTTGTTTAAAGGAAAATACTGGAAACTTTTAAAAGACTTTAATGTTAATTTATTACCTACTAGTTTTACTATTAATTCAAATATCAATAGGCAATTCAATAGTCAAAAGTTTAGAGAGGTTGAATTGGGAGGGAATAATATTGGGCTTGAAGAATTATATCGAAGAAATTATATGTTCGATTTTCAATATACCATTAATTATAATTTGACTAAAGCGCTACAGTTTAATTTTACAGCTTCTAATACTAACATAGTACGTAATTATTTTAAAGATGATAATCTTAACGGAGAGCAAGACCCAACGTTAGATATATGGGATGGATTTTTCGATTTTGGAGATCCTAACAGGCAAAATCAACAATTAGGAATTACTTACGAGTTACCAATTAATAAAATACCAACCTTTAGTTTTATAAATGCTACCTATCAATATAGCAGCGATTTCCAATGGCAAAAAGGATCTGATTTATATGGCGAGTTACAGTTAGATGGGCAAACCTATGATTTGGGGAACACCATTCAAAACGCCAATACCCATAATATCAATACAACTTTAGATATGAAAAAGTTGTATAAGTATATTGGATTAACAAAAAAGCCTACACGAATTGTTAGGTCGAGAACGAGTGGAGGGCCTCCAGAGCCCAATCAAAACAAAACAAGTAAGGTAAAAACTAAAAGCGGAGGAGGAACCAAAATCCTAAATGCAGGAATTGATATTTTAACTAGTATTAAACGAATTCAATTTAACTACTCTGAAAATAATGGCTCGTTTTTACCCGGATATTTACCAACGCCTGGTTTTATAGGAACGCTTAAGCCAACTTTGGGATATACTTTTGGAAGCCAACGTGATATAAGATATTTAGCCGCTAGAAATGGATGGTTAACTGTTTTTCCGGAGTTTAACCAACAATATACCGAAACACACACAAAAGAGTTAAATGCCTCTGCTAGTTTAGAGCCTGTAAAAGATTTAAAAATAGATCTTATAGGAAATAGATCTTACTATGAAAACTATACAGAAAACTATAGAGTTAATGCTACTGGAAGTGATTATGAATATGAGTCTTTAACACCAAATACGTTCGGTAATTTTAATATCTCAACGCTATTAATTAAAACGGCCTTTAGTAAAAGCGACGAAAATGTGTCAGAGGCCTTTAATGATTTTAGAGCGAATAGATTAACAATAGCTCGACGATTGGCAGCTGATAGAGGCGTAGATTTAAATAATCCTGATAATATTGGAATAGATGGCTACCCAAAAGGGTTTGGTAAAAATAGTCAAGCGGTCCTTATACCAGCATTTTTATCCGCCTATACGGGTACGGATGCTAACAGTGTAAAACTAGGAGCTTTTAGAGATGTGCCAATTCCTAACTGGGATATTAAATATACCGGTTTAATGAAATTTGATTGGTTTAAAAAACGATTCAAACGTTTCTCTATTACACATGGTTATCGTTCAACTTATACTATTAATCAATTTAGATCTAATTTAGATTATTCAACTATTAATTATAGTACAGATTATGATGCGCAACCAAACTCTGTATTAGACCAATCTGGTAACTATAAAAATGAAAACTTATATAGCAATATTAACTTAGCAGAAATGTTTAGCCCGCTTGTAAGAATAGATTTTGAAATGAAAAACTCTATTAAAATTCTAGCTGAAGTTAAAAAAGACAGGTTGTTATCGTTAAGTTTTGATAATAATTTGATGACTGAAATTCAAGGAAAAGAGTACGTTATTGGTTTAGGGTATAGAATTAAAGATTTACGAATTAGATCGCAATTAGCAGGCCCGCAAAAACGAATTGTAAGCGACTTAAATATGAAAGCAGATATTTCAATAAGAGATAACAAAACCATCATAAGGTATTTAGATTTAGAAAACAATCAAGTAACCTCAGGGCAGACAATTTGGGGCGTAAAATATTCAGCAGATTATGCTTTCAGTAAAAATCTAACAGGAATTTTTTACTTCGATTATTCGTTTTCAGAATACGCAATTTCAACGGCATTTCCACAGACAACTATTCGATCTGGATTAACTATTCGATATAATTTTGGGAATTAACAAATAAGTATTTGAATTGAAGAATTGAATAAATACATTTGCAGTATTAACATAAAAAATAAAAATGAATATACCAGCAGAATTACACTACACAAAAGACCATGAATGGGTTAAAATAGACGGAGATATTGCCACTATTGGAATTACAGATTTTGCGCAAAGCGAATTGGGAGACATTGTTTATGTTGAGGTTGAAACCCTTGATGAAACCCTAGAAGCCGAAGAAATTTTTGGAACAGTTGAAGCTGTTAAAACAGTATCAGACTTATTTTTACCACTTTCTGGTGAAATAACAGAGTTTAATGAGAATTTAGAAGACGAGCCTGAAAAAGTTAATTCAGATCCTTATGGTGAAGGTTGGATGATTAAAATTAAGTGTTCAGATTTGTCTCAGCTTGATAACTTGTTATCTGCTGATGCTTATAAAACATTAATAGGTGCTTAAAACCTATTCTTTAATAATAACAATATTGTATTCATTAGCGTTAGCTACGGTTTGTCTTATAAAAGTAGATAAAATAGTTGAGGAAGTTCATATTCCAAATGTTGATAAAATTTTTCATTTTTCAGCCTATTTTGTTTTAGCAATTTTATGGTACATTACGTTATTTTTTCAGTTTAAAATAAATAAAAATAAAAGTATTATCTATGCTATTTGTTTTTCTGTTGTGTTTGGTATAATTATTGAGATATTACAAGGGAGTATAACAACTAGCAGACAATCAGATATAAATGATGTATTTGCTAATACTCTAGGAGCGTTGTTGGCAACATTACTAATACACATAAAAAACAGAAACCTTATTAAAAAAATATAAAGACTTGTTTTTTTGATAAATAAATAGTTATTTTAGCAATCTACAAAAAACGATTAAAATTATGGAACCTAAGAAAAATCCTAAAGCAAATGTTGGACGTAATAGTTCACTGTATTTCGCAATTGGTTTAGCTTTAATGTTGTTTCTTACAAATTATGCGATCAATTACAAATCTTATGATAAGTCTAATATCGATATAGGTCAAGTAAGTATGGATGCGTTAGAAGATGAGGAAGTTCCAATTACAGAACAATTACAAACTCCACCACCACCTCCACCACCTCCAGCTGCTCCAGAGCAAATTGAGGTAGTTGAAGATGAAGTTGAGGTTGAAGAAACAGTTATAGAGTCTACAGAAGCTGATCAAGAGACAGAAATTGCTGAAGTAGAAGATGTTGCTGTAGAAGAAGTAGAAGAAGATGTTGAAGTACCTTTTGCTGTTATTGAAAACGTACCAGTGTTTCCTGGTTGTGATAAAGGAGATAACAATGCAAAGAAAAAATGTATGTCTGAAAAAATCGCTGCTTTTGTAAATAAAAAATTCAACACTGATTTAGCTGGTGAATTAGGATTAACCGGAAGACAACGTATTAATGTAATATTCAAAATTGATAAATCTGGAAAAATTACAGGTATTCGCGCAAGAGCTCCACACCCAGCTCTAGAAAAAGAAGCGGCTCGTGTTATTGGGTTGCTTCCTCAAATGAAACCTGGAAAACAACGTGGTAAAGCTGTAACAGTTCCATATTCTTTACCTATTATATTCCAAGTACAAGATTAATTATCTTTCCTTTTAGTTAAGGAATAAACAAATATAAAATCCCGTTACATTTTTGTAACGGGATTTCTTTTTTGGTACACTTATTGTGATTTTATAATAATATTAACAGTTAATCTAAAATTATTATGAGAATTCCAAAAAATCCTCACGAACTCATTCGCCAAAATGAGAAATCCGTGAAAAAATCACAAAAGCATGATGCAAATTTACAAAAAAACACAATTCTTTATTTTCAAGTAGGATTGATTATTTGCTTATTGGCCGCTTATGCTTTATTTGAAATGAAATTTGAAACAACTTTACAAAAAGCTTATGCTTGGACACCTAAAGATGAATCAACCTTATTTATCAATGTACCATTAATTAAGCCAGCTCAACCTGAAAAAGAAGAGGTGGTTAAAAAACAAATGGCCAGAGTTATTGATCCAAAGTTTGTTATTAAAGAAACACCTAAAATTTTCACTAAAGACCCAGTTGAAACAAAAACTCCTATTGCTCCTGAAAGAGTTCCTGAAGTTATTAAAATTCCGGAGGTTGAGAATGTGCCGTATATTCTTGTTGAGCAGGTACCTATTTATCCGGGATGTGAAAATGCGAAAGATAATAACGAACGGAAAAAATGCATGTCAGACAAAATAAATAAACTTGTGCAAAAAAAGTTTAACAGCAATATAGCCTCAGATTACGGTTTGTCTGGAATTCAAAGAATTAATGTGGAGTTTAAGATTGATAAAACAGGACATGTAACCGATATTAAAACAAGAGCGACACATCCAAAACTAGAAGAGGAAGCAGAGCGTGTAGTCAATATAATCCCTGATATGGAACCAGGAAAACAGAGAGATAAACCAGTGGGTGTTATTTATTCTTTGCCAATAGTTTTTAAAGTTCAAAATTAATTTTAAATACTTCTTTATTGCTTTAAAGCCGTTGTCCTTAATATTAGGATTAACGGTTTTTTTAATGTTTGCATTCTTAAAAATATAGTATCTTTCTACTTTCAAATAATTCTTATTATAATCCCATGAAGAGATTCATTGTTCTACTTCTACTATTAGTTCAATATAACCTGTTTTCACAAGACAATTTTTTTAATGAAAAGCCACCTATATTTCCTGCTTGTGAAAATGTGACTATAGAATCGCAGCAGAAGTGTTTTGACGAGAACGTGTTTCAACTTCTCTTCAGTAAGTTTAAGGTGCCTCAGCATGTATTAGAAGACAATTATAAAGGAGAGGTGGTTGTTCTTTTTGAAGTGGATACTACAGGGCAATTTAAAATTATCTATGTAGACGCCATGTATAATGATTTGAAAGCGGAAACACGACGTGTATTTTCAGAATTTCCAAAAATAAAGCCAGGAACCTACAATGGTAATCCTACCTTTAAACAATATTCTATAGCTCTTAAAATTCCGTTGGAAGATGAAGCTGTTGAAACGAAAGATTTAAGACAGGAGAATGAGATTTCTAAAATCGAGAGGCAAGCAAAATTAGAATATGATGAAATCAATACTTCGATAAAATCATTTTCAAATAAGTCATATTCAAGTCAATTAAATATTCCGTTTACTCATGTAGACTATTCAAAGTTTGATAGAAGTATGAATCTTGTTGGAACCAATAGTCATACAGCTTCAAAACCATTGATATATAATGATGTTTCAAAGTATTATGATTTTGAAGCAGAAACAAAAGCTTTAAAAAAGGAAACAAGTTCTTGGTTAGGAAGAAAACTTTGGAATGAGCATTTAGTACAAGTTGAAGCAAATGATTTTTGGTTTACAATCGACCCGATTTTTGACTTAGAAGTAGGAAAAGACACAAATGCAGATTTTAGCACAACATACAATAACACACGAGGTCTTTTAGTGCAAGGTGGTTTAGGAAAGCACTTTAATTTTTATACAACGGTTTATGAAAGTCAAGGACGGTTTGCGCAGTATATAAATGATTATGCCGAAAGTTTAAAAGCTTTTGGGCCAGATCCAGCTATTGTTCCTGGTAGAGGTATAGGCAAGCGTTTTAAAACAGATTCGTATGATTATCCAGTTGCTGAAGCCTACTTATCGTATACGCCGGCTAAATTTATTAATATCCAGTTAGGGCATGGAAAAAACTTTATTGGCGATGGCTATAGATCATTGTTTTTAAGTGATGTAGCGAGTCCGCATCCATTTTTAAAGTTGAACACATCTTTTTGGAAAATTAAATACACAAATACTTGGATGTGGCTAAGAGATGTAAGACCAGAAGCAACGGTTGATAAAGCTTTTTTAACCAAATATATGGCAAGCCATTATTTAAGTTGGAATGTATCAAAACGTTTGAACATAGGGTTGTTTGAATCTGTGTTATGGACTAACTCTAACGACAGAGGCTTTGATGTTAATTATTTAAATCCCATTATATTCTATAGAGCTATTGAGTTTGAAACAGGTCAAGGTGCAGGAAATGCTTTGCTTGGGGCTTCTGCAAAATACAAATGGAATGATAATATAAATTTGTACAGTCAGTTTATTTTGGATGAATTTTCCTTGACCGATGTTACAGCAGGACAAAAAAGTTGGAAAAATAAGTTTGGGTATCAATTAGGGGTTAAATATTTCAATGCGTTTAAAGTTAATAATTTAATGTTGCAGTTTGAATATAATCGAGTTAGACCTTATACTTATTCGCATAACACCATTGTGTTAAACTATGGGCATAGTAATCAATCTATGGCTCATCTTTGGGGTGCAAACTTTAGCGAAGCTATCCTTATAGGCAGATATCATTACAAACGATGGTTTGGTAATGCAAAACTTATTTTAGGTGTTAGAGGTTTAGATTACAATGATGGCACCGATAATTTTAGTTACGGAGGCGATATCTATAGAGATTATAATGATAGACCTTTTGATACCGGTGTTAAAGTAGGTCAGGGTAATAAAACAAATACATTTTACGCAAATTTACAAGCTGGTTACCTTATAAATCCAGCTTCTAACTTAAAGATATTTACAGATATAAACTTTAGAAACTTTAACCCAGAGGTTGAAACGGCTTCAGTTTTTAAAAGCGATACAGTTTGGTTTAATATTGGTTTAAGAACCGATTTGTTTAACTGGTATTTTGATTTTTAGTGACGTTATTCTTTCAGGCTCTTATAAAACGTTCTACGTATTTTTTCGCTATTTATAAATGCCCAACTATATCCTAAATCGTCATAGGTCTTGGTAATAGTAGGGTTTGTAGCAACCTCGTTTTCAGTTTTTCCTAAAGCAATTTCAGCTAATACCTTAGACTTTAAATCTTCAAGCATAGTTAAGAAAAATTGATACTCTTTTTTAGTTCCTTGTGTACCATGGCCAGGAATAATTTTAGTTTCATCATCTACCAGAATTAAAGCATTTTTAACAGCTTCAATATAGCCATTAACACTTCCGCCAGAATCTAAATCAATATATGGATAGAGCTTATTAAAAAAAGTATCGCCTGTATGAAGAACATTGCTTTCAGGAAAATACAGTAAAGCATCACCATCGGTATGCGCATTATCAACATGAAAAATAAGAACGTCTTCACCGTTAATGTGAATATGTAATTTATCATTAAAAGTAATAATCGGCAATGCTTCTTTTGGTGTTTTAGGAGTAGAAGTGCTTAATCGTTGATAAACATTATCATGAGCAATAATTTTTGCTCCTTGTTTGGCTATGTTGTTATTGCCGCCTGTGTGGTCACCGTGCCAATGTGTATTTACTAAATACTGTATAGGTTTATCACTTAGTGTTCTAATGGCATCTAAAATTTTCGGGGTTAATCTTGCAAATTGGTCATCAATCATAAAAACGCCGTCATCACCAATGGAAAGCCCTATGTTTCCACCTTGTCCTGTAAGCATGTAAACATTGTCTGATAATTGTTGTGTTTTAATAACAACATCTTGGTTTTCCTGAGCATGTAATATAAGAATCGTTGAAAAAAATAAAAAAAGCGTTTTGAGTGTTTTCATATTTGAAGGAATATAAGATTTTAAAAATACAAAATCTTTTTACACAAGCTCTTAGTATAAAATTTTAGTATTAAAAAGAATTGCTTAAATTCATTAATAAAGTATCTTTGCACTCGCATTAAAAAGCACTATTAAAAAATCTTGAGCAATTCAAATTCTTTATCGGTAAATTCTATCGTATCAGACTTTAAGGAAATCACAAAAATGCGACTGGCAATAAGTGTGGTGTTTTCGTCACTTGCAGGCTATTTGTTAGGAGTAGATACCGTAGATTTAAGAACCTTAATTTTATTAGCCTTTGGGGGTTATTTTATGGTAGGCGCATCAAATGCTTACAATCAAATTATTGAAAAAGATTTAGATGCTTTAATGGATCGTACTAAAAACAGGCCTATTCCAGCAGGTAGGATGTCTGTTAATACCGCATTTGTTATTGCTTCAGTTTTTACTTTGTTAGGTATTATCATCCTTTATAATATCAATAAGCAAACCGCCATGTTTGGGGCGATTTCTATTTTTATATACACAAGTGTTTATACACCGTTAAAAACAAAAACACCATTGTCGGTGTTTGTAGGAGCTATACCAGGGGCTATCCCTTTTATGTTGGGTTGGGTGGCAGCAACGGATGATTTTGGGATTGAGCCAGGTACATTATTCGCTCTTCAATTTTTTTGGCAGTTTCCTCATTTTTGGTCTATTGGTTGGTTTTTGTTTGAAGATTATAAAAAAGGAGGGTTTTTTATGTTGCCAACCGGAAAACAAGACAAAGGAACAGCTGTTCAAATAATTATGTATACTATCTGGACTATTTTAGTTTCTATAATTCCTGTATTTGGCTTCACAGGTAAATTACATCTGTCAATACTATCTGCTAGTATTGTGTTTGTTTTAGGGTTAGGAATGCTTTTTTATGCTATTGAGTTGTTTAAGAAAATGACAACAAAAGCAGCTAAACAACTCATGTTGGCTAGTGTGTCTTACATTACACTTGTTCAAATTGTTTACGTTATAGATAAATTTTTAAGATAATATTATAATGGATTTAACTCAAGGAACACAAGAAGAAAAAACCAGAAGAGCAAAAAAAATGATGCTTTGGTTTGGTATTATTTCTCTTATTATGTCTTTTGCAGCATGGACTAGTGCTTTTATTGTGAGTAGCTCAAGAACAGATTGGTTAAAAGATTTTCAGTTACCAAATTCATTTGCAATAAGTACAGTTATAATTATAATCAGTAGTATATCATTCTTGCTAGCAAAAAGGGCTTTAAAAAATGATAATAGAAGTATGACTACCTTATGGTTATTTGTTACTTTAATTTTAGGGGTTGCTTTTATTTACAATCAATTTAATGGGTTTCAACAAATTATTGATTTAGGGTATAATTTTACAGGGCCAACCAGTAATGTAACGATGTCTTACATTTATTTAATAGCCATGGTTCATATTTTACACGTTTTAGCTGGATTAATATGTTTATTGGTTGTAATTTATAATCATTTTAAACAAAAGTATAAACCTGCGAGTATGCTTGGTTTTGAGCTAGCTTCTACATTTTGGCATTTTATTGATATACTTTGGATCTACCTATTTTTGTTTTTATATTTTGTTCGATAAAAATTTTCAGTAGTTTTTATTATATTTCAGCTTAAAACTATTTTTTAGAGTGATTATTGAATTTTATACACGGATATTTCGCTAGAAAAATAAATTGATTATTTTTGTGCATCTTTTATTAAACAACCAATAAATATGAGTACTACAGTTGTAACTACTGGAACAGAAGGTAAAACTTGGGGTGGGGGTTCTAAACCTTTGCATGCGAGTTATGGTAAAATGATGATGTGGTTTTTCATTCTTTCTGATGCCTTAACATTCTCTGCATTTTTAGCAGCCTACGGGTTTTCAAGATTTAAGTTTATCGATTCTTGGCCGATTGCAGACGAGGTCTTTACGCACGTTCCATTTTTACATGGGGAAGAGTTGCCCATGTTTTATGTGGCATTTATGACATTTATTTTGATTATGTCTTCTGTAACTATGGTTCTAGCTGTTGATGCAGGTCGTCATTTAAAAAAATCAAAAGTTACTTTATACATGTTCTTGACCATTATAGGTGGTTTAATATTTGTAGGGTCTCAGGCTTGGGAATGGTCAACATTTATTAAAGGAAGTTATGGGGCAGTGCAAACAAAAGGAGGTAATATTTTACAGTTTGTTGATACTGATGGGCATAGAGTAGCTTTAAGTGATTTTGTTGTTCCTACACCTGTAGAAAACACAAAACATGAGGATGTAAACGGATTGGTTTCTGTTAGTCAAGGTACAGATCCTACCTATACTGTACAAAATGTTGTTAAGGGATTGGAAGCTCATGATAATATTTTAGTAAAAACACAATTTTTAAACGAGCAGGGTCATCCAATAGTTTTATCAAGAGATGAATCTTTAAGAAAAATAAAATCTGAAGCTAAACATGTTGTGGAAGGAGCCAACTTACATGTTAACGAATATGGATCTCCATTATTTGCAGATTTCTTCTTTTTTATAACAGGTTTCCATGGCTTTCACGTGTTTTCAGGAGTTGTAATTAACATTATTATTTTCTTTAATGTTATTTTAGGTACTTATGAAAAACGAAAAAGTTATGAAATGGTTGAGAAAGTTGGTTTATACTGGCACTTTGTAGATTTAGTTTGGGTATTTGTTTTTACTTTCTTCTACCTAGTTTAATTGATAATATAATTGAAAATGGCACACGAGCATAAATTAGAAATATTTAGAGGTTTAGTTAAGTTTAAATCCAATACTCAAAAAATTTGGGGAGTTTTAGTGTTTTTATCACTAATTACAACTGTTGAAGTTATTTTAGGTATTTACAAGCCAGAATCAATGATGGGGCATTTTTTAGGAATGAAACTTCTAAACTGGGCATTCATTTTATTAACTATAGTTAAAGCATATTATATTACATGGGATTTTATGCACATGAGAGATGAAACTTCTAGTTTAAAACGTATGGTTGTATGGACAGCTATATTTTTAATACTATATTTATTATTTATCTTATTGCATGAAGGCGGATATATTTTTGATGTATACGACAAAGGATATATTAAAAGAGATTTTTAAAATATATAAATCTCATTAATACTTTGTTAAAAGATAAAATCAAGGTGGTTTATTAAACCACCTTTTTCTATTTTTGCACTTTATTAGAGATTATAAATTAATCAGATTTAAGTGAATTATACAAAAGCAAAACGGTACGTGGTTTTAGGAATTTTATTCTTTTTACCCGTTGCATTTTTATTGTTTTTATATCCGGCAACCCATAATTACATACCCTTAGATATAGTTAATGAATCTGTTTTAGATTTGAATCAATTTTCGTCAGATAATAATGAGCAAATAGTTCTTAAAAACCATATCACAGTACTTGGTTTTCTTGGTGAAAAACCAATGGAACATTCAATTGCAGCTTCAAATTTAAAGGAATTGATATACGATAAGTTTAAAGGATTTAAAAAGTTCCAAATTGTTATTGTTGTCACTAACGGAACTCAAAAAGAAACCAAGAGGCTTCAAGAAGAGATAAGTTCTTATCAGGATACGAGATTTTGGAAATTTGTTTATGGAAATGCTCAGGATATACAGACCCTTTTTAATAGTTTAAAAAGTAAGAGCCCACTTAATTCTAACTTATCTACAAATGCTGTGTTTATAGTTGATAAAGATTTAAATCAACGCGGTAGGATTGATGATAGAAAAGATAATGAAAAAGCTAAAAACAAACCTGTTTATGGTTTAAGTTCGTATGATTGTATTTTAGTTGACGATTTGAAGAATAAAATGGGAGAAGACATGCGTATTTTATTTACCGAGTATAGACAAAAACGTAAAGGGAAATTTAATTCAGAAATAAGAAGAGCTAACGATATAACAAAGTAAAATGAAGAAATCTAATTATTCATACATAGGCATCTCTTTTATTATATTAGTTTTTGGAATTTATTTTATTCCGAAAATAATAGATAGAATTAAAAATGATGATGTAACAAGAGAAGATAGTCGAACCGATTTTGTAGATGAGCATAAATCAACACCATCAGATTTAGCGTTTATTAAGATAAATGGTAAGCCCAAAAAAGTACCTCATTTTAGCTTTGTAAACCAAGACGGAAAAACCATTACAGAAAACGATTATAAAGGGAAAGTATATATTGTAGAATTCTTTTTTACCACCTGTCCATCTATTTGCCCACGAATGAATGCGAACCTTATTAAAATTCAAAACGAGTTTACTAAGTATGATAACTTTGGTGTTGCATCTTTTACAATCAATCCAGAACATGATACCCCTGAAGTTTTAAAAGCCTATGCTGAAAAATATGGTGTTACAAATCCTAATTGGAATTTAATGACAGGTAACCAAGAAGATATTTATAAGTTAGCAAACCAAGGATTTAATTTGTACTCGGCTCAGGACGACTCGGTTCCAGGTGGTTTCGAACATTCAGGAAATTTTGCTCTTATAGACAAAAACGGATTTATTCGCTCAAGAGTTGTAGGAGGAAATCCTATCATTTTTTATAATGGTATTATTTCAGAATCAGAAAAAGTTGATGAGACAGGCATGGAACAAGAAATAACTATGCTAAAAGAAGATATTGCTAAATTGTTAAAAGAATAATGACACAAGCCAATTTAAAATCAGAAAAAAAGTATAATACCTGGATACTTATTTTATCAATAGCCATACCTGTTGTTGTAGCTATATTGTTTGGAGTTAACTTACGAGAGCTAGGTTTTGATGTTGATCCTTTAACCTTTTTACCACCAATATATGCTTGCATTAATGCTGCAACAGCATTTGTTTTGGTGATGGCGTTTATAGCAATTCAAAACAAAAAAATCAATATTCATAAACGGTTGATGCAATTTGCAATTCTATTGTCATTAACATTTTTAGTTATGTATGTCGCTTATCATATGACGAGTGATTCTACTAAATTTGGTGGAGAAGGCCTTATAAAATACTTTTATTTTTTTATTTTAATTACTCATATTTTATTATCAATTGTTGTGATTCCGTTTGTTTTAATTACTTATGTAAGGGGTATTACTAACGATATTGAAAAGCACAAAAAAATTGCTAAAATCACATTTCCATTATGGTTGTATGTTGCAATAACAGGTGTTGTTGTTTATATTATGATTTCACCTTACTATGTTTAAAAATAAAGGTTTCATATTATTAATTTTATTTCTTATCATTTCCATTCCTGTAGATGCACAATGTGCAATGTGTAGAGCTGTTCTTGAAAACGAAGAAGGGCATAGTGCGGCAGAAGGTATAAATAATGGTATTGTTTACTTGATGGCAATTCCATATCTACTTATTGCAGGCATCGGTATTATTGTATACATGAAATTTTTTAGAACAAAAAAAAGTTAAAAAAGTTATTTTTTTTGTAACATTTCTTAGGAAGAATAGTCTTATTTAGAGAGCTTTATTTAAAAGTCTTAACAATTATTTAGCATAGCTACGAAATTGTTTTGGCTATTTTTGAATAAATAACCATCAATCAATGATACAAATTAAAGATTTGCATAAGTCCTATCACATGGGAACTAATTCTCTTCATGTTCTTAAAGGAATTAATTTCAATGTTAAAGAAGGAGAAATGGTTTCCATTATGGGATCTTCAGGTTCGGGTAAATCAACCTTACTTAACATTCTTGGAATTTTAGATGAAGCAGATTCTGGAACTTATACTTTAGATGGAGTTCCTATTAAAAATTTAAACGAAAAGGTAGCGGCAAACTACAGAAACAAATTTTTAGGGTTCATTTTCCAATCCTTCAATCTTATCAATTATAAAACAGCTTTAGATAATGTTGCTATGCCTTTATATTACCAAGGGGTAAAACGTCAAGAACGTATTGAAAGAGCAGAACATTATCTTGAAAAAGTTGGGCTGGCTGAGTGGTCTCATCATTTACCTAATGAATTGTCTGGTGGGCAAAAGCAACGAGTCGCTATTGCTAGAGCCTTGGCAAGTGATCCTAAAGTATTGTTGGCAGATGAGCCTACAGGTGCTTTAGACTCTAAAACGTCTCAAGAAGTTATGGAATTGATTCAAGGTATTAATGATGAAGGAAAAACAATTTTAATGGTAACGCATGAGCATGATATAGCTCAAATGACTAAAAGAATTGTACATATTAAAGACGGTCTTATTATTGATGACAATCCTGTTGAACAAGTAAGAGCCTCATTATATGTTTGATATTGAACGTTGGCAAGAAATATTTGAAACGTTAAGAAAAAACAAACTACGAACGTTCTTAACAGGGCTTTCTGTGGCATCTGGTATTTTTATTCTAGTTATTTTATTAGGTTTTAGTAAAGGAATTGAAAATGGAGTAACATCACAATTTCAAAGAGATGCAACTAACACAATAACCATATGGACAGGTAATACTACCAAAGGGTATAAAGGGTTAAATCCAGGTAGATATGTTCAGCTTAAAAATCAAGATTACAATACAATTTCCAGAAAGTATGATGAGTATTTAGATTACAGAACTTCTTTGTATTCAATTTGGGGAGGAACCATATCTTATAAAAACGAATCGGGAAATTATAGGATTCGAGGCGTCATGCCAGATCATCAGTTTATTGAAAATGCAGATATTAGTTCGGGACGATTTATTAATGAATCAGATTTAAATGAATTTAAAAAAGTAGCTGTAATAGGCAATAAATTGAAACGTGATTTATTTAAGGACGAAGACCCAATAGGAAAAAATATTTCCATTTACGGAATGAATTTTAAAGTGATAGGGGTGTTTTATGATCCAGGTGGAGAACGGGAAGAAAGCCAAGCATATATTCCTTTAAGTACTGCTCAAAAAGTTTTTAATGCAGGAGATAATATCAGAAATATGTTATTTACTGTTAAAATGTCTGATAATTTTGATCAAGCCGTAGCATTATCAAAAAACATATCTCAAGGTATTGAAAGCGATTTAAAACAAATGCATACCGTTGCCCCAGATGATACTAGTGCTGTAAGGGTATTTAATACGCTAGAAGAAGCTCAAAAAATATATTCTTTAATTGGTACTATTCAAGCCGTTTTTTGGTTTGTGGGAATAGGAACTATTATTGCTGGAGTAGTAGGTGTGGGTAATATCATGCTTATTATTGTAAAAGAAAGAACTAAAGAAATTGGTATTAGAAAGGCTTTGGGAGCGTTACCGATGTCAATAGTTGGAATGATACTTCAAGAAGCTATTTTTGTAACAATGTTTGCTGGTTTATTTGGTCTGATTTTTGGCTTAGGTTTACTAGAACTTATTGGGCCACAAATACAAAGTGATTTTATAAAATATCCACAAGTAAATTTTAATGTAGCCTTAACCACAGTATTTATACTTGTGTTTGCAGGAGCATTAGCTGGTTTTTTTCCAGCATATAGAGCCGCAAAAATAAAACCAATAATAGCATTAAGAGACGAATAGTATGTTTAGCAGAGATCGTTGGAATGAAATTTTAGAAGCTTTAAATGCCAATAAGTTTAGAACACTACTAACTGCATTTGGGGTGTTTTGGGGGATTACTATTTTGGTATTATTGTTAGCACTTACTAATGGACTTAAACATGGAGTTACTGCCGATTTTGGAAATTTCGCAACCAACTCGATGTTTATGTGGACGCAAAGAACCTCAAAACCATATAAAGGATTACCTAAAGGAAGAAATTTTAATTATAAATTAGGAGATGTTGAAGCCATAAAATCTGAAATCCCCAATATTAAATATGTCTCACCTAGAAATCAATTAGGAGGGTTTAGAGGAAACAATAATGTAATAAGAGGAACTAAAACAGGAGCTTTCGAAATTTATGGTGATTATCCAGAGTTTATAAAACAACAACCGTTAGACATTCTTCAAGGGCGTTTTATAAGTTATTCAGATATAAATGATAAACGAAAAGTATGTGTTATTGGAACGGACGTCATTAAAGGGTTGTATGATAAAAATGAAGATGCTTTAGGGACTTATATAAAAATAAACGGTGTAAATTTTATGGTTGTTGGAACTTTTAAAATGAGTAACAGCCAGGGAGATAGAGAGCAAGATGCAAACACCATATATATACCTTTCACAACCTTTGGTCAAGCATTTAACAGAGGCGATAATGTAGGTTGGATGGCCGTAACAGCTGTTGATAACGTACCAATTACATCCATTAAACAAAAGATTTTTGATTTAATGAAATTTAGGCATAAAATAGATCCTACAGATGAAAGGGCTATTGGTCATTTTGATTTGTCTGAACAATTTGCAAGAGTTAATGGGTTGTTTACCATCTTATCTATTGTAGGCTATTTTGTTGGGTCGTTAGTACTTATGTCTGGAATAATAGGAATCAGTAATATCATGCTTATCGTGGTTAAGGAAAGGACAAAAGAAATAGGAATAAGACGTGCTTTAGGAGCAACACCATGGGTAGTTAAATCACAAATTTTACAGGAGAGTTTAATTTTAACCATCCTATCAGGAATGGTTGGTATTTCGTTTTCAGCCTTAGTAATTTGGGTTTTAAATTATTTGCTAGACATGAGTGGACCAGTAGATAATTTCGCAAATCCAAGTGTAAGTATGGGAGTCGTATTTACAGCACTTATTATATTAGTAGTTTCAGGTTTATTGGCAGGGTTAATACCCGCTAATAGTGCTACCAAAATGAAACCTGTAGATGCATTAAGAATTGAATAAAAAGAATAATTATAATTAACAATGAAAAGAACCAGAACCGTTATCGTACTAGCTATCATAGTGATTTTATTTGCTTCGGCACTTTTTTATCTATGGAAAAAAAATCAGGAGGATCCTATAACTTATGCTTCAGAAACACCAACAGAACAAACAATTGTAGTAAAAACTGTTGCAACAGGAAGTATTGTTCCTAAAGAAGAGGTTCTTATTAAACCCAATATTTCTGGTGTTATTGAAGAAATTTTTATTGAAGCTGGGGAGTATATTAAATCAGGCGATTTAATTGCGAAGATTAGGGTTATTCCAAATGTATCTTCGCTTACCAGTGCAAAAAACAATATTGCTACAAGTAGAACAGCCTTAGAAACAGCGAAAATTAATTTTAAAACTGAGGAAGCAAATTATAATCGTCAAAAAGCATTGTTTGAAAAAGGTGTGATTTCTGAAAATGAATTTGAAGGTATTAAAAATACGTATCTACAAGCAAAGCAAAGTGTTGACCAAGCACAAATAAATGTAACGTCTGCTTTGCAAAACTATGATATTATTAAAACAGGAACTACAAGTGGTTTAGGTAATATAGCACAGACCCAGGTAAGGGCAACTATTTCAGGAATGGTTTTAGATGTCCCCGTTAAAGAAGGTAATCAGGTTATTGAAGCCAATAATTTTAATGAAGGAACCTC
This sequence comes from Flavobacteriaceae bacterium, assembly GCA_050300615.1. Lineage (GTDB taxonomy): Bacteria > Bacteroidota > Bacteroidia > Flavobacteriales > Flavobacteriaceae > Yeosuana. The sequence goes on from JBNKYB010000082.1 coordinate 52,382, forward strand.
TATAGCATCATTGGCTGATATTAAAAAAATGATTTTTGAAGGAAAAGTTGATGAAAGTGAAGTTGGCAAAATTAAGGAAGGACTGCCTCTTGAAATTACCATAGGAGCCATTGAAAACAAAAAGTTTGATGCTGTTTTAGATTATATAGCACCAAAAGGTGTGGCCGAAAATGGAGCGATTCAATTTGAAATAAAAGGAAGTATTAAATCCTTAGATTCAACATTTATAAGAGCAGGTTTAAGTGCCAATGCATCAATTATTCTTGAAAAAGCAGAAAATGTTTTGGCTATTAAAGAAGCATTGGTGCAATATGATTCTGAAACAAAGAAGCCATTTGTAGAAGTTGAGGTTGGTGATCAAAAATTTGAGCGAAGAGATGTTGAATTAGGAATTAGTGATGGTATCTTTGTAGAAGTAAAAAGCGGTGTTACTAAATCAGATAAAATAAAAGTATGGAATCAAATTACAGGTATTCCAAGTTATGCTAAAAAATAAGTAATTAATTGTAACACTTTAACAGTTGTATAGACCAATGAGTGATGTCAATTAAGTGAATACTTATCAAACAAATCATGGTGCATTCAATCTGAAAAAAATAAATATAAGCAGATGAAAAAAATAATAGTTATAATGTTGGTTTTATTAACCACAACAATACAGTCTCAAAATAAAAAGTGGACGTTAAGAGCATGTGTTGATTATGCTTTAGAAAATAATATTTCAATTAAACAAAGTGAGTTAGATTTAAGAACATCTGAAATAAGTAAAAAGGGTGCTATTGGCAGCTTTTTACCATCTTTAAATGCATCAGCTTCTCATTCATGGAGTATTGGTTTAAATCAAAATATAGTAACTGGGCTTTATGAAAACTTGACTACACAATATTCTTCGTTTGGAGTTAGTACAAGTTTGGACATTTATAAAGGACAACGTAATTTGCGTCAATTGCACAGATCCAATCTACAAATTTTGGCTTCAAAATATCAATTGGATAGCATGAAAGATGATATTTCATTATTTGTTGCCAATTCATTTTTACAAATATTATTCAATAAAGAACAACTTAAGGTATTAAAGTCACAATTAGAAATTTCTAAACAGGATTTGGCCCGTACCCAAGAGTTGGTTGATGCAGGTTCATTACCAAAAGGAGATGTGCTTGAAATTCAAGCCACAGTGGCAACTCAAGAACAGCAAATTGTAGCAGCAGAAAATACGCTTTTAATATCTAAGATTGAATTAGCACAGTCTTTATTAATAGAGGACTATGAGAATTTTGATATTGTTGATGCCAACTATAATGTACCACTTACCGATATACTTCAGGAATCGCCAAGTGATATTATTGCTAAAGCAAAAGATACACGATATGATATTAAAATAGCAGAAACGAATAGAGAAATAGCAGAGACCGATTTAAAGATAGCTAAAGGAGCTTTGCAACCAACTTTAAGAGGAACATTAGGTTATAGTACTAGAGCTTCATATAGTGATAGGATAGTAGGTTCTGAATTAGATCCTAATAATAAATACACAACTAAACAAATCGGTGTTGTTGAATCAACAGGTGAGGCCGTTGTTACTGATATAGAAAACAAAAAGCCAATAATAGCAGGGCCAGATGCTTTATTTGACCAATTTAGTTTAAACGATGGATATAATTTTGGATTAAGCTTAAACATTCCTATTTTTAATGGTTTTGCTAGTAGAAATGAAGTTAATAGAAATAAAGTAAATTTAGAACGCGCTAAAATAAAGTTAGAGCAAGCTAATTTAGATTTAGAAACCAAAGTTTACCAAGCTCAGAATGATGCTAAAGGTGCTTTAAAGGCTTATGAGGCAGCTCAAAAGACATTAAATGCAAGGGAGGAAGCCTTTAACTATTCAAAAGAACGATACAATGTAGGATTGTTAAATGCTTTTGATTATGGGCAATCTCAAAATAAATATGAGGCTGCTCAAAGCGATGTTATTCGTGCTAAATATGATTATATTTTTAAACTAAAAGTACTTGAGTTCTATTTTGGAATTCCTATTACTGATATAAATTAATTACGATGAGCAAGAAATCACTTGTTATTATAGTTTCAATCACTGTTGTTTTACTGGTCCTTTTAATAGGAGGTAAAAAAGCAGGTTGGTTTGGAAAGAGTGGTAACTTTAAAGAAATTGAAGCCAAAAAAATTGAACGTTCAGATATTATTGAAACTGTATCTGCTACTGGAAAAATCCAGCCAGAGGTAGAAGTAAAAATATCTAGTGAAGTTTCAGGAGAAATTATAGAATTACCTATTATAGAAGGGCAACAGGTTAAAAAAGGAGACTTATTAATACGTATAAATCCAGATATTTATCAATCGAGTTTAAATCGTTCACAAGCGTCCTTACAAAATGTAAAAGCGAATTTAGACCAGACAGAAGCGTCCTTAAAAGAAGCGAAGTTAAGTTACGACAGAAATAAACAACTATTTGATAAAGGTATTATTTCAAAAGCAGATTGGGATAAAGCTGTTTCTAGCTATGAAATTGCATTAGCAAATAAACAGTCTGCATATTATGCTGTAAAAAGTGCCAGTGCAACCGTTAATGAGGCGATGGATAATTTAAATAGAACAACCATCTATTCTCCAATGGATGGTACGATATCTAAGTTAGATGTAGAACTGGGAGAACGTGTTGTTGGAACTCAACAAATGGCTGGAACAGAAATTATGCGTGTTGCCAATTTATCTAATATGGAAGTGGAAGTTGATGTTAATGAAAACGACATTGTAAAAGTACATATCGGAGATTCTACTCGTGTTGAGGTTGATGCTTACTTAAAAAAGGAGTTTAAAGGAATTGTTACAGAAATTTCAAATTCGGCTGACCAAGTAACGTCTGCAGATCAAGTAACAAATTTTAAAGTAAAAGTTAGAATTTTAGAAGAATCATTCAAAGATTTATTGCAGGGTAAGCCAAAGGGATATTCGCCATTTAGACCTGGTATGACAGCAACTGTAGATATTATCACAGAAGTTAGAAAAGATGCTGTTAATGTTCCAATTAGTGCTATTACAGTAAAAACAGATACAACATCTACAAAAGACAAACCTAAAGTTAAAGAAGACAATTCAATCTCAAATTTAGAAGAGGAAAAATTTGAATGTGTTTTTGTAAAAGAGGGTGATGTTGCAAAATTACGAGTTGTTAAAACTGGTATTCAGGATGATAGTAATATAGAAATTGTTTCTGGATTGAAGGAAGGAGAAGATGTTATTGTTGGGCCTTATAATGTTGTGACCAAAACATTAAAAAATGGAGATAAGGTTGAAGAGAAAAAGACTGAAGACAGTAAATAAAATCAATTAGTTTGGCTTTAATACTTAATATTGAGACAGCAACAACCAATTGTTCTGTTTCACTTTCCGAGGAAGGAAAAACCATTATATTAAAAGAAGATTACGACAAAAATTACTCTCATGCAGAACGGTTACACGTTTATATTGATGCCGTTTTAAAGGAAGCTAATATTAAATCAAGCCAATTAGATGCCATAGCGATTAGTAAAGGGCCAGGATCTTATACTGGCTTGCGAATTGGTGTATCAGCTGCAAAAGGGCTCTGCTTTGCTTTAGAAAAACCCATGATTTCAGTATCTACTTTAGAATCCTTAGCGCATCAGGTTATTTGTAAGGAAGGTGTCATTGTAGCGATGTTAGATGCCAGACGTATGGAAGTCTATTCAGCAATATTCAATTCAAATTATAAAAAAATAAGAGAAACGGAGGCTGAAATTTTAGACGCAACCTCATTTAGCTCGTATTTAGAAGAAGGCAAGGTATATTTTATAGGTAATGGTGTTGAAAAAACAAAAACTATTATAACGCACCCCAATGCAGTATTTATTGATGATAAATTACCTTCGGCCAATGAGATGAGTACATTAGCTTATAACAAATACAAAATAAGCGACTTTGAAGATGTCGCTTATTTTGAACCATATTATTTAAAAGATTTTGTGGCGTTAAAGTCTAAAAAATAGTGTCAAGATCTTTCGTTTAGTTGATTTAGCATATCAATAATCCCCTCATTCTCTATTATTTTTATGCCTAATTTTGTATTGGAGACACCTGTTTTAAGTTTAAAATTGTTTTCAGGATATGTAATGTCGTTTTCTAGAAATTTCAAGTCAATATTCTCATTGTGTTTAAATTTTTCAGCAACTTCAACAATATGGCTTGAGACAAAAAAGATACTACTTGCAATATTTGCAAATGCTGAGGAAATAATATTAGTAGCATAATGTGCTTCTTCTACATTAGTGCCTCTAAACATTTCATCTACAATAACAAACATGTTTTTCTTAAGCGTTAATTGCTCAGAAATATACTTTACTCGCCTAACTTCCGAAAAGTAATGACTATAACCTAAATTAATATTATCTGATAAGTTTATTGTAGTTATAAGTCCTTTAAAAGGAGTTAACTTCATTTGAGTTGCTGGAACAGGAAAACCAAGATGGGCTAAATATATTGGAATGCCTAAGGCTTTTAGAAGTGTTGATTTTCCAGACATATTTGGTCCCGTAAGAAAGCATAAATTTGATTTTGAGTCTAGCAACAAATCATTTTTTATAGGATGAGAAATTACAGGGTGAAACAATCCTTTAATTTTAAGGACTGGATTATTGTTAAATGGTTCAAATAAAGGTAAGCTAAACTTATTTTTTTGCATTGCAAGTTTCAATGAGTGCAGTACATCCCATTCATAAATTAAGTCTAATAGTTTTTCTATATCTTCTTTATGTGTATATCTAAATACTTTGTCAAACCTATTTCTGTTTCTAAAATTTATATGTTTAGTGTCTAATTTTAAGGAAGCTACAATTGTAGGTTTTTCTAGAACAGCTTGTATTTTTGAAGTTATTGCTTTAAATATAGTAGGTAATTCCTTGTTTTCAAATTTAGATACCTCTTGTTTAATATGATTGAGTAAATTAATTAAAGCAGCGATTCCTCTTTCTATTAAAAAGTAATCATTTCTAAAAACATAATTGCTTTTAATTTTGTCTTTAATAGCATCCACAAAAGAGTCTTTTAGAAGTCTAAAATCTAGAGCGAGATAGTATTCAAGAAATTCAAGATCTTTTTGTAAAATAGTAAATTCAATATTGTAATCATAAAAGAACTGTATGGTTTCTATGCGATCATTGATTATTTGAATATTAGATGTAGGCTTACTTATTTTATCTATTAAAGATAGCTCTCCCTTTTTTGTGGTTGTAAAATTTAAAAATTGAAAGATAGAATTTTCACTATTGGGAAATAGGTTTAAATCTTTTGCTGTTTGATTATCAACTTCAAAACTCATAGAATAAATTTGCTTTAAAATACAGAATTATACTAAGTTAATAACGCTAAATGTAAAATTCTTATATAAAAAAAGGATGGTTTTATTTACCATCCCCTTTTTTGATTTTATACGTAATTTATTAACCTTGTTTTTGTATTTCAACTTGATGTGGATAAGGTATTTCTATACCAGCAGCATCAAGTGCTTCTTTTGTTTGTTCTGTAATTTCAAAATATACAGTCCAATAATCAGCAGATTCACACCAAGGTCTTACAGCAAAATTCACAGAGCTATCGGCTAGTTCCATTACATTTACAGTTGGTGCTGGGTCTTTTAAAACCTTAGGATGCGATGTTAGTATATTCATTAAAACCTCTTTTGTTTTTTTGATATCAGAATCATAACCAACTCCAAACACTAAATCTACACGACGAGTCCCTTCAGTAGTATAATTAACAATATTACCATTTGATAAAGCTCCATTGGGGATAATGATTTCCTTATTGGAAAGCCCCGTTAATTTAGTGGTAAAAATTTCTATGGCTTTTACAGCTCCAATTTCACCCTGAGCTTCAATAACATCACCAACTTTAAAAGGCTTGAAAATCATAATTAAAACACCACCAGCAAAATTACCCAAAGAGCCTTGGAGTGCTAGACCAATAGCCAAACCAGCAGAGGCTAATATAGCAGCAAATGAGGTAGTTTCTATGCCTACGGTTCCTAAAACCACAACAATTAAAACTATTTTTAAAGCCCAACTTAGCAAGTTTGTTAAAAATTTTTCAAGACTAATATCGTAGTCTCTTTTTTTCATTGCCTTTTTAAAACCTTTAAGAATCATTTTAATGAACCATGATCCAATAATCCAAATAAGAATGGCAGCAATCAATTTTGGCCCGAAATAAATAATTAAATCATACCCTTTCTCAATCCATTTTTCTAATTCCATAATTTTTATTTTAAATGAAACACAAATTTAAAAACTATTGGAGACATATTTAAGCGTATTTAGAATAAATCTCAATAAAAATCTATATAGAATCCTATAAAAGTAGAAGAAAAAGTGCTAAAATAGCTGGGATAGCTTGCACATAAAATAAGCGAATTTTTTTGGTAGAATAAGCTCCATAAATACCAGCAATAATCACACAAATTAAAAAGAAAATAGCTGTATTTGTATTATTAACAACTATTGAATAGAGTAATCCAGCGGCTAAAAAACCGTTATATAAACCTTGATTAGCAGCCAATACTTTGGTGTCTTCGGCAAATTGTTTAGATTTTAGACCAAAAGTTTTAATGCCTTTGGGTTTGCTCCAAAAAAACATTTCTAAGATTAAAAAGTAGATGTGTTCAAAAGCTACTAAAGCTATTAAAAGTGTTTTTAAAAATTTCATGGTATTAATAGTTTAATAGCATCATTAATATTTGAGACGGGAAGTCTGCACGTATTGTTAACACAAACATAAATGAAGGTTTCATTAGGAACAAATCGGTTTTCCAATAAAGGTAAATTGTTTTCAGATGTACTTCCGGCAATAAGTTTGTTTGGAATGTAAAACTTATTCAATTCAGAAATTTTAGAAACAGCATCTTTACCAACAACAGCAACTTCATAATATGGAGATGTATAATTTAGCATTAAATCCAACCAATTGGAAAATCCAGACGGATATTCTTGTATTTCAGGTTTTACATTGTTTAGCATGGTTAAGGCAGTATTTCTGAAGTGTTCATTATCAAAATAATGAGATAATTTAAATAGATTTTTTGCCATTATAGAATTGCTGGCAGGAATTACATTATCTCTATATTCAATGGTTCTGGAAATTAACTTGTGATCTTCATTTGATGTAACGTAAAACATGCGATTGGTTTCATCAAAAAAGTGATCAAATGTATAATTTGCTAAGTTTCTAGCTGTTATAAGCCATGTTTCATTGAGCGTATTTTCATAAAGAGCTAAAAATGCATCAATGGTTGTTGCGTAATCTTCTAGGTATCCGTTAATAGAACTTTTACCGTTTTTATAATTATGGTTAAGTCCGCCATCTTCACGTAATTGGGTGTTTAATATAAAGTTGGCATTTTTTTCTGCGATTTCTAAGTATTCTTTATTACCAAATACTCTGTATGCATCAACATAACCTTTAAGCATAATTGCATTCCAAGAAGTTAATGTTTTATCATCTAGTCTTGGTTTTGGTCTTTTGTTTCTAATAGACAGTAGCTCATTTTTCCATGAGTTTTTCTTTTCGGTTAATTGCTCCTTAGTTATTTTATATTTTTCAATAATTGAATCGTCATCATCTTTTCTAATAAGTACATAGTTGTCATTTTCCCAAAGACCGTAATCGTTAATATTATAATAGTCGGAAAACAATTCGAAATCTTGTTTTAAAATCGTTTTAAGTTCATGTTTTTTCCAAACATAAAAAGCCCCTTCTTCAAGTTTCCCTTTAGGATTATCACTATCAGCATCGAGAGATGAATAAAAAGCACCATTCTCAGCGGTCATATCACGTTTAATGTATTCCAACGTTTGGGAGACAATATCTTTATACAACTCATTTTTGGTGATGAGGTAAGCATCAGAATATAAGCTTACCAATTGTCCATTATCGTAAAGCATTTTTTCGAAGTGGGGAACATGCCATTTGGTATCTACTGAATATCTTGAAAACCCGCCGCCAATTTGATCAAACACGCCACCATAGGCCATTTTTTTTAGAGTGAGGTTTACAAAATCCTGTAATTTTGTATCGCTATTTTGATAGGCATATCTCAGTAAAAAATGGTAATTGTTGGGCATCATAAACTTGGGAGCTCGATTCATCCCTCCATCTTTATAATCAAATTGTTGAGACCAGCTTGTTACAGATTCTTCTAAAAATTCATTTTTAAAAACAGGTTCATCAGTATTTAGATGAACCATGTCCATAGATTTAATCCCGGCTTCTAGTTTATCAGCATATTCATAAAGCTTTTCAGGCTTTTCTAAATATAATTTTGAAATTTGGGTTAAGGCACTTACCCACTGTTCTTTTTTAAAATAAGTACCTCCCCAAACAGGTCTGCCATCGGGTAACGCAATTACATTCATAGGCCAACCACCATGACCTGTCATAAGTTGAACGGCATTCATATAAACTTGATCCACGTCCGGACGTTCTTCTCTGTCAACTTTTACATTAATAAAGTCTTTATTCATCATTTGTGCTACCAAAGTATCTTCAAAACTTTCATGCTCCATAACATGGCACCAATGACAAGCTGCATATCCAACACTTATGAGTAATAATTTGTTTTGAGATTTTGCTAGCTTTAAAGTCTCAGGGTTCCATGCATGCCAATCTACAGGATTGTGAGCATGTTGTAACAAGTACGGACTTGTTTCATTAATGAGATTATTGGTATATATATGCTTCATAGAGGTATCTTTCTGTCCTTTACAGCTTATGGTTAAAATAATAAATGCAAGTGATTTTAAGTACTTCATTTTTCAAAGTTAGCGAAATTTAGGCATAAAAAAAGTGTTCATTTTTTGAACACTTTAATTAATTTTTTGCCTATGTAGCTACCCATTAATAGCTTCAACCATCTCTACTCTTCCAGGAAGCATTTCTTTAAGCATATTTTCTATACCACTTTTTAAAGTATAGGTTGAAGATGGGCAACCACTGCAGGCACCTTGTAACATAACATGTACTTTTTTAGTATCTGAATCGTAAGATATAAACTGAATATTGCCACCATCGCTAGCAACAGCAGGTTTTACATATTCATCAAGAATGTTAATAATTTCTTTTGATGTATCATCTAAAGATTCAGTGTTATTAGCGGTTTGAGCTTCTGTTTTTGAACTTGTTTGTGATGCGATGGCATTTACAATGTCTTTGCCGTTTTCAATGTAGCTTCTAATAAATTCACGAAGCTCCATGGTTATGTCTTGCCATTCAGCAATTTCATACTTTGTTATGGATACATAGTTTTCATCAATAAACACACTTTTTACAAATGGAAAATGAAATAACTCGGTAGCTAATGGAGATTCTTTGGCTTCATCAATAGAGGTAAATTCAAATAGCGAAGCTACCAGTTTTTTATTGGCAACAAATTTAATAACAGCAGGATTTGGAGTGCTTTCAGCATACACCGTTACGGGTGTTTTTTTAGTTACTTGTGATTCTTCTATTACTACACCACCGTCGTTTAAATAGGCTTCAATTTGTTCTAGAACTTCGTCTTGCACATCTTTCCATTCCACAATATTGTAGCGTTCAAGCGCAATAAAATTCCATGAGATATATACCTTTTTTACAAAGGGTAGATAGAATAATTGTTGGGCTAGAGGAGATAGTTTAGCTTCATCAATGTTGTTAAATTCATAACTTTGATGCTTAGTAATAATTTGATTTATTTCAAATTTAATAATGGCGTCGTTAGACGTTTCTTGCAGGGAAACCTTGAAAGTATTCATTTCAGCTAATTTTTGACAAAAATAGCAAAAGATAAGCTTAGTTATCCATATATTTGAGTATAGTTATGTTTTAATATTGAAAAAAATAAAGTAATGCTTTATTTTTTTTATGTGTAATTTTTCAAGAATCGAAACGTTTATTAAAAGACAAATTTCCTAGTGTAGAATATGAATTTTAAGAATACTTTTTTTTGTTGTTATAGGAATTTTGTGTTTGCAATTAACATTTTCACAAGAAGGACTTCCTATTTATACAGATTACCTTACCGATAATTATTATCTCATCCATCCATCTATGGCGGGTGTTGCCAATTGTTCAAAGGTTAGGCTTACAACTAGGCAGCAGTGGTTTGGACATGAAGATGCACCAAAACTATCAACAATGAGTGTTAATGGAAGATTTGGAGAGTCTCCATCAGCATATGGGGCTATTGTGTATACCGATAGAAATGGATATCATTCGCAAACAGGTGCTTATGTAACCTATGCACATCATTTAATGTTTTCTAGAAATCCAATTGATTTAAATATGCTTTCCTTTGGAATAAGTGCTGGAGTTATTCAATATAAATTAGATGAAACAACGTTCTTGTTTGATGGGCCTGATAACATCATTGATGGAATTGTACAAAGTGAAACAAATTTTAATATAGATCTTGGTTTTTCGTATCATTATTTAGACTATTATGCTCATGCAACGGTTAAGAATTTATTGAAGAATTCTGGTGTTAATAATGATATTGAGATTACAAGCAATCTACGTCGTTATATATTCTCTATTGGAGGTGTTTTTGCTAAATATGGTAGTGAGTGGAGTTACGAACCATCGGTTATGTTTCAATATAAGGATGGAACCCAAGAAGCATCTATAGATTTTAATGCTAAAGTTTATAAAAATGTAGATTTTGGTAAAATTTGGGGTGGTATTTCTTATAGAAACAGTTTTGATGGTGCTCAATATTTAGATGGCTCTGGAGTGAGTAGTCAAAAGCTAAGGCAAATTACACCGCTTTTAGGTGTTAATTATAAGCAGTTTATGTTTGCCTATACGTATACCTACCAAATGAATTCACTTGTTTTTACTAATGGAGGTTTTCATCAATTAACCCTTGGTTATAATTTTAATTGTAGGAAAGAAAAATACGATTGTAATTGTCCTGCAGTAAATTAAAAAAAGACTCGTTTTGCAACGAGCCTTTGTCTTTCTTAATCCCAAGTGTAGTGTTTCTTTTTAGCTTGTTCTTTAATAGCTTTGGTCATGGCATTTTCTAAACCATTTGTATTTTTTTTGTTTTTTGAGATATAGTCTTTTCGTTTTAAATTAAGTGTCTGAATTTGTTTTTGAATCGCATCGCGTTCATTTCGCTTTTTAGTTACGTAAGCTTTAATGTCTTGTTTAGACTTTCCTTTTAGAATTTCAGGTAAAGCATCATCTTTCAAGTTTTCAATCGTAACTTCATTCAATTCAACAGCATCCACTAAATCCCAACTCTCATTTTTATATAAATAGGAACTTTTGCTAACGGTTCTACTAACCGCATTTGCTTTACTATATGAGCCGGCATTACTATCTTGTTCTGCTTGCAAGGCGATTTTTTCTTTTCCTTTATCTCCATAAATGATATAGGTTTTATTCAATTTTTGATTTAATATTAAGATATCATCATCATAAGGGGTTGCAATATGAACAGTAGATTGATTTTGATTTATAGCCATATAATCACCCTTTGTTAAATCGGCACCATCTTTCCAATAGGTCGATATACCTTGATTAAAATCGCCACAAAAAATGGTATTTACAGTAACATCTTTTTCATTTGCATTGGCAGAAGCATCTTTGTAGTTTATTTTTCCTTGTGTAAAAGGTTCGTTTCCTGCTATAAAAATCAACTTTAAATCATCAGGGTTTTTACCCCAATTTAATTGGTTTAGTGAGGTTTGAATAACTTGTCCACAGTATTCTTCACCGCCATTAGTTGTTAATGAGAATAATTCTTTTGAGATTTCATCTAAATCGTCGCTAAACCCTAAAACCTGTCTTATATAACCTTCTCTACTATTTAATTGGTCATTTCCATATTCATATAAAGCAATTTGTAAATTGGGCTTGTTGGTTCCACATTTTGCGTATGATAATTCGTTTACAATATCCCAAAGTTGAGCCTTGGCTTGGTCTATAAGACCATCCATACTATTGCTAGTATCTAGTAATAGGGCTACTTTAATAAACTGCTTAGTAGGTGTTGGCTGAAGTCTTTCAGTTTGATTAAAAGCTATATTTTCTTTTTTTGTTTTGCCATTACACGATAGGAATCCTGCAAGCACGGTGCATAAAAGAAACGTTTTAAAATGTGTTTTCATAATGATTTTGTTTTTTGATTAATACAGTAAAACTAGATGCATCTTTTTTATTAAAAAAAGGAGAATGAGCAAAAAGGATACCTCATTGAGTAAACAAAACTTTTAAGTGCGTAAACAGGTGTTTTTATACTAAAAAACCAGTAATTTTATAAAATAGCCGTTTTAATATGCCGAGTAAAGTGCGTAAGTTTATCTTATATAAATAATGAATGAAATTAGTTTTAAAACATATATGGGTTTTTGTTGTAGTATGTTGTGCTAACACTTTATTAGCACAGGATACTAATTTTGATAAACAACCTAGTTTTACGGTTAGAGGGTCTGTAGTTGAAAGTGACACCAATACTCCTATTCCTAATGTGAATATTGAAGTAAACGGAGGTGCGTATACCACAACCGACGCTTCTGGAAATTTTAGAATTGAAGTAAAAAAAGGAGACGAACTAACAATAAAACATAAAGATTTTGAAACCGTTTATTACATTATACAAAGTAATGAACGCATCAAGGTTGAGGTGCACCCCAATAAAGAAGCTGCCGAATATTCTAAACTAAAATCCTTTTCAAGAAACAATAATGAGCTATTTAAATCGCTTATTGATTCTGCTGATGTGTACTTAAAAAAGGATGCAAAAAAGAGTATTCAGTTTATTGAAAAGGCCTTAGGGGCTAGTGATTCTTCAAACGAAAATAGTGAGGTTTACGAGGTCTTAGGGGATGTTTATTTGTATTGGAAACAGTTCGATTTAGCGGTTTCTAATTACCGAATTAGCCTTCAAAATGTAGAAACCAATATAGTCAAGTTAAAATTAGCTAAAGCCTATAAATTAAATGGAAACTATCAAGAGAGCCTTCAAATCTATAATAAAATTGATAAAAATGAATTAACGAATTGGCAATTAACCGAGTTGTATGAAGGACTTGGAGATGTGTACCTATTAACTAAAGATTATAACCGCTCCGTTGCCAGTTATCAAGCTGGATTAAAAGTAGCAAAAGATCATTTGATTGCGCCTAAAGTAACCGATTTAAATTCCAAAATAGCTGAAAGTTATGCTGCAAAAGGCGATTTAAAAAACGCTCAAGGATTTTATAATAAATCTTTAAAATTAGCAAATAGTCAAAATAAAAAAAGAGCTGTTGAAGAGAAGATTAAAGTAGCCGATTTTCAGAACAATATTAACAATTATTCTAATGAAATTCAATTAAGAAAAGAGGCTTTAAATGATATTGAAACCATTGAAAACGATTCTGTTTTTGATAATGAAAGTCCGCTAACACTACAAAAACAAAATTATAAAATAGGCAATGCATATGCACAACAAAAGGACTATGTAAATGCTATTCCTTATTTAGAAAAGAGTATTGCAGAAGCCGATAAAAAAGAAGACTTGATTGTTCAAAAAGATGCCACAAGAAAACTATCCGACGTGTATCGTGATGCGGGCGATTATAAAAAAGCCTTAAGTGTGTACCAAGAATATGTAGATTTGGTTGATAAGGTATATATTAAAAAAGAGCAAGAAATTTCTCAAGCGGCACGTTTTAGTAAGCAACTAGTAACCAAACAAAACAGAATCGCAAGCTTAGAAAGCGATAGAGAATTATCTGAAAGTAAATACCAACTAACTACCGAGCAAACCAAACGGCAACAACTCATTATTTATTCGCTTATTGGTGGTGTTTTATTGCTTTTAGTAGCTGCCTTTTTAATGGTTAAGTACATCAAGCAACAGCGTTTAGCTAATAATTTATTGGCATTAAAAAGTTTGCGTAGCCAGATGAATCCGCATTTTATATTTAATGCATTAAATTCTGTAAATAGTTTTATCGCATCTAATGATGAACGTGCTGCAAATAAATATTTAACAGATTTCTCATTACTTATGCGTGCTGTTTTAGAAAATAGCGAAGAAGATTTTATTCCGTTGGAAAAAGAAATCGAACTTTTAAAACTATATACCAAGCTAGAACATTTTAGGTTTCAAGATAAGTTTGATTATAGCATACATATAGATGAAAATATTAGGAAAAACGATTTTGTAATTCCACCAATGTTGCTTCAACCTTACATTGAAAATGCTGTATGGCACGGGTTACGTTATAAAAAAACAAAAGGACGATTAGATATTGATATCACACAAACTAGTCCAGATGAAATACAAATAACCATTACAGATGATGGTATTGGTAGAGAAAAATCGAAAGCTTTAAAAACCCAGAATCAACAAAAACAGCAATCAAAAGGTATGGGTAATATTAAAAAGCGCGTGTCTATTTTAAATGATATGTATAAAGATAAAGTGGACGTGTTTATTGATGATTTTCAAGATGAAGAAGATACAGGTACTAAAGTTGTTGTAACATTAAAAAAGGATTAAATGAAACTAACTTCCATAATCGTAGAAGACGAAGAAACAAGTAGAGATATTCTTAAAAACTACCTCAAAAAATACTGTCCTAATGTAACCGTTTTAGGAGAAGCCGCAAACATTGATGAAGCCTTAGTTTTAATTAGAAACAACGATTTAGATTTGGTATTTCTTGATGTTGAAATGCCTTATGGCAATGCGTTTGATTTACTAGACAAGGTTGGCGATATTAATTTTGAAACAATCTTTGTAACGGCCTATAATCAGTATGCTATTGATGCATTAAATGCGCACGCATCCTATTATTTAATGAAACCCATTTCTATTGACGAACTTATAAAAGCAGTAGATTATGTAACCGAAATTAAAATTAAAGAAGAATCGCTACAAAATGATGTATTGATACCAAAAACTAATAGTGTCGATGGGAAAATAACGATTCCGCAGCAAGACGGATTTGAAGTTATAAATACCTCTGATATTTTATATTGTAAAGCCGATGATAACTATACCGAAATTTATTTGAATAATAATAAAAAGAAACTGGTTAGTAAAACCCTGAAATATTTTGAAGATGCTTTAACAAGTACTAGCTTTGCAAGAGTACATAAATCGTATTTAGTAAACGTCAACGAAGTGGTAAAATACCAAAAAGGTAAGGGAGGAAGCGTTGTACTTAGTAACGGAAAAGAGATTATGGTTTCAGCTTCAAAAAAATCAGATTTATTATCATATTTTAAATAAAAACTAAAAAATATATAAAATGCCTCTAATAAAAACCCTTAACGGAATAACACCTCAAATTCCAGACGATTGTTATATAGCCGAAAATGCTACCATAGTAGGAGATGTTTCTATGGGAAACCAATGTAGTGTATGGTTTAATGCGGTTATTCGCGGCGATGTTCACTACATAAAAATGGGAAATAAAGTGAATGTTCAAGATGGAGCCATCATTCATGCCACGTATAAAGTTTCACCAACAAATATTGGTAATAACGTTTCCATTGGTCATAATGCCATGGTTCACGGTTGTACAATTCATGACAATGTTCTTATTGGTATGGGCAGCATCGTCATGGATGATTGTGTTATAGAAAGCAATAGTATCATTGCGGCTGGTGCCATCGTTACTAAAAATACGAAAGTAGAGTCTGGTAGTGTTTATGCCGGAATACCTGCCCGAAAAGTAAAAGATATAAGTGAAGAATTAATATCTGGAGAAATAAATAGGATTGCAGATAACTATGTTAAGTATTCAAGTTGGTATGAATAGTTTGCTTAAAAATATAATAGGAAGTCTTCTAATTGTCTTATTTTTTGGATGTAAAAGCACCCCAATAACTCATTATAAAAATTTAAAAGTTAAGTTTTTAAGCGAGTATATTTTACCAGATACCATTACTGTTGCTAATACTCGGGTAGGAGGCTTATCTGGAATCGATTATTATAAAGGCATGTATTACTTGGTTTGTGATGATTCAAACAATCCAAGATTTTATAAAGCAACTATAAGTATTGATAGTTTTAAAATATCCTCTATCAATTTTAATAAGGTTGTGGAAATACAAGATAAATCTGATTTTTTAGATTTAGAGTCTATAAGATTCAATAGCGCATCAAATCAAGTGCTTTTAACAAGTGAAGGGCATATCAAAAACAAAAAAGACCCCATGTTTTTTTCGGCTAATTTAGACGGAGAGGTAAAAACACGATTTAAAATTCCTGAT
Organism: Flavobacteriaceae bacterium; assembly: GCA_050300615.1. Taxonomy (GTDB): domain Bacteria; phylum Bacteroidota; class Bacteroidia; order Flavobacteriales; family Flavobacteriaceae; genus Yeosuana. The sequence goes on from JBNKYB010000082.1 coordinate 68,663, forward strand.
ATATTTAAAGCTAACAGCCCAGAAAAACCAAGGCATAATGGAACATTGGAAGCTCTCTGCCATAGTTTTGATAAAAATGGCTATTGGATAGGGATGGAATTACCGCTTATGGCAGATGGTTTAGAACCACAGCTAACTCCAACTAAGTCTCCTGTAAGAATTACATATATCAATTCTAAAACTAAACGTCCAGAAAAACAGTTTGCATATTTTTTAGACCCAATTGTTAAAAAACCTATTGGGAATTTTTCAGTAAATGGCCTTACAGATATGCTAGAATATAAGGACAATATATTTTTAACTATTGAACGTAGCTATTCCAGCGGACTAGGAAATCAAGGAAACACCATAAAACTTTTTAAAGTTGATGCTTCAAAAGCAACTAATACATTAAATATGAATGCTTTGAGTAATGTTGATTATGTGGCAGCTAAGAAAGAATTGTTATTTAATTTTGAAGATGTAAGAAGTCAGTTAACAAATCAAAGTATTGATAATATTGAAGGCATTACATTTGGACCACGATTACCAAACGGACATCAATCATTACTCTTGATTTCAGACAATAATTTTAATACCATGGGAAAGCAATTAAATCAGTTTATTTTGCTTGAACTTATTGATGATTAAATGGCTTTGCGATTTTAGAATTCTAAATAGTTAACATCAAAATCACCATTTAAAATACTTTCTAAAATTTCGGGGTTTCCGTTAGTATAAAATTGATTTTTAGAAGTTGTATGTTTTACATTCAGAAGATTATGTTGTTCTAAAACAGCTTTAGTTTGTCTGGCCACGGCCTCGCCAGAATCAATTATTTTAATATGTTTAGGTAACAATTCTAGTAGTAAAGGCATTAAGTATGGATAATGTGTACAACCTAAAACTAAGTAATCTATATTAGCCTCAAGCATTGGTTTTAAGTATGTTTTAAGAAGCGCGCTCATCTCTTTGCTATCTATCCTTCCCATTTCAATTAACTCAACAAGACCGTCTCCAACCTGTTCAATCACTTGATGTCCACGAGCATACAAACTACTTGTTGTGTAAAACAATTCGCTTGTTAGGGTACCTTTGGTGGCTAAAACACCAATAGCTTTGGTTTTTGAATTTAAAGCGGCTGGTTTTATAGCCGGTTCAATACCTATAAAAGGCACTTGATATGTTTTTCTAAGGAAACTAATGGCGTTAGTAGTTGCTGTATTACAGGCTACAATAATAAGTTTACAGTCTTTTTCTAATAAATACTCGGTGTTTTTAATACTTAAATTTATAATAGCATCTTTTCCTTTAGGACCATATGGTGCATTAATACTATCAGCTAAATATATAGTGTTTTCAAAAGGCATTAGGCTATGAATTTCTTTCCAGATAGAAGTGCCTCCAATGCCCGAATCGAAAATGCCAATAGGTTTTGTATTCATAGTATACAAAAATAAAAAAGCTGCCTTGTAAAAGACAGCTTAATATAAATTAAATAATGTAAAATTATTTTAGATACCTAATTCTTTCTTAACATCATCAAGAAGATTTTTACCATCTGTTAAGATTACAACGCCTTGAGATGAATCTAAAACATAGTCAAAACCTTGTGCTCTTCCAACTTTTAAAATAGCTGCTTTTGCTTTTTCAGTAATAGGTTTTAAAAGATCTACTTGTTTCTTTTGCATGTCTTGTTGTGCTGTAGCATTGTATTGACGAATGTTTTGCTCTTTTTCTTGAACTTCTTGAGATCTTTTAGCATTTTCTTCATCAGTTTTTGTAGGAGCTTCAGCTTCGTATTGTTTTACCAATTTTTGAAACTCTGTACTCATGTTTTGCAAATCTGCCTGATATGTTTTACCTAAGGTTTCTAATTGTGCCTGAGCTGCTTTATATTCTGGCATTGCAGAAATTAAGTCTTCTGTGTTTATATGGGCAACTTTACTTTGGGCTTGTGAAAAACTTATGGTTCCAAGGCATACTACGGTCGCTAATAAAAGGGTTTTTAATTGTTTCATTTTTAAAATAGTATTAAGTGTTTATTAATTGTTATTGTTTATACTGTCTTTAGCTTTTTGACGTTCTTCTAATATTTTATTTTTTCTATCTTCTAATTCTTTTTTTCTTGCTTCTCTTTCTGCTAATTTTCTAAGTCTATTTTCTTCAATTAATTGTTCTCTTGTTTTTGTTTGAGTGTTTTTTTTATCAGTTTCTGTGGCCTCTGTGCTTTTCACAGAATCTGATTCGGTTTCCTTAGTTTTTTTGACATTATTTCTAGCATCTATTTTAGCTTGTCTTGCTTTAGCTCTATCTTCTAATGTTTTTTTACGTTTTGCCTCGGCTTCTTTTTTCTTGGCTTCACGTGCATCTAATTTTTCCTGTCTCATTTTTTCAAAAGCACTTTCTTTTTCTGCTTTTCTCTCTTCAAGTGCTTTTTCGCGAGCCTCAAGCTCTTCGTTGATTTCTGGTATCAGTTCTTCTTCTTCTGCAGCTTTTCTTTCAGCTTTTGATTGCACTTGATTTCGTTTGGATGCTCTAGTGATACTTCTTAATATTTGTTCACTTAAATCGAACCGTTTAGCAGAGTATAGCATAGTTGCATCTGATGATTTATCAAACACAAAATCATATTTTCTGCTAGCAGCTAAATCTTGAACAGCAGCAAAAATTTGATCTTGAATAGGCTGCATTAACTGCTTTTTTTGAATCATTAAATCACCGTTAGGCCCAAATCGTTTTTGTTGATAATCTAAAATTTCTTTTTCTTCAAAAGCAATGTCTTCTTCGCGTTCTTCAATAAGTTCTTTTGTTAAGAGCGGTTTTTCATTGCTTAAATCTTTTCTTTTTTGTTCAATCTCAGCTAATCTTTCTTCAATTTCATTTTTCCATTTTTGAACTTTATCATTTAATTGCGTAGTTGCCTCTTTATATTCTGGAACATTTTCCAAAATATATTCTGTATCAATATAGGCTATTCTTACACCTCGTTGTGCTTGCGCTGTAAAAGCACTCAACAAAACTGTAACTGTCAATAAAAAAAGAACGTTTGTTTTTATGTGTCTATTCATATTTCTAATCAGTTCCACATGTATCTTGCAAATATTAGTTTGATCAAATTTGATATGTTTAAAATCTGCTCGTTTCATCTGTTTGTTATTTTTATAATTTATACACTATAAATTCTAAAAACGACAGATGCTTATTTTTAAATTCTGTCACTTTTTGAATTGCATTTTCAAAATTAACGAATTTTAATCTTAAAAATTTCAATTCTTGTTTCAAATCATTAAAGTATTATTAGAAAATATCGTGCCAAGATTAAAATTGTTGACCAATAATGAAGTGAGTTTCCCATCCATGAGCCTTTGTCTCGGTTGATAGAGGGTCAAATCCGTAACCAAAATCAATCCCTAATAAACCAAATGCGGGCATGAAAATACGAATACCTAAACCAGCAGACCGTTTAATATCAAATGGATTGTAATCTCTAAAACTGTTATAAGATGCGCCACCTTCCATAAAGGTTAATCCATAAATTTTAGCAGAAGCTTTTAAAGTTATAGGATATCGTAATTCCAATGAAAACTTGTTGTAAATAGTTCCACCATCATTATCTGATAATGATTGATTTGGATAGCCACGTAAAGCAATAGCTTCCCTGCCATCTAAACTATAGGTTCCTAAGCCGTCACCTCCAACAAAAAAGCGTTCAAAAGGAATAATACCTCTATCATTGTTATAAGCACCTAAAAATCCAAATTCAATACTTGGTTTTAAAACCAAATTTTTAACAACCTGTGTATACCAATCTCCTTTAAAATTTACTTTGTAAAACTCTAGCCATTTATAGCGTTCTTGGTCAATTTCTCCCATCACTTTATAGGCCTCTGCTCTATCAAACTCAGACGTTGTAGGGTCTCTATATATAGCTTCTTTGGCATCACGTTCTTCTTTCAAAGCTTTATAATCCACATTGTTAAAAAGTGAGTATGGAATTGACATTTTTGCAGTAACACTAAAATTAGAACCACCTGTAGGGAATATAGGGTCAACTCGGGTGTTATTTCTGCTAAGTCCAATAGTATATGATAGGTTTTTAGAGCTACCATCTCCAAAGGTAAATAATCCCGTATTGTAATTTTGTAAATCGTAATGCTGAAAACTCACCGCTTGTGATAAGGTAAAATAATCATCAGGGACAGATAAACGTTTTGCTAAACCAACCGTAATGCCTGTTATATTAAAACGTTTACTTTTGTCTGCCTTACGGGTTTGATAATTATACAAAAATTGTTTTGTATGCGATAGGGAAGTTGAAAACTGCACAGGACGTTTACCTCCTAACCATGGCTCTGAGAACGAGAAACTATAGGTTTGGTAAAATCGGCTAGCTTGTAAACGTAATGCTAGTTTTTGGCCGTCTCCCATAGGTATTGGTTTATAAGCTTCTTTATTAAAGATGTTTTTTATTGAAAAGTTATTAAAAGATAGCCCAAGCGTACCTATAAAACCGCCACCACCATAACCACCTTGTAATTCTATTTGACTCGATCCTGTTTCTTTTACAGAATATTCCATGTCAATAGTTCCTTCGTTCGGATTTGGGTTTTTAAAGTCTGGTGATATTTCTTGAGCATCAAAGAAACCTAGTTGACCAAGCTCTCTCACGGTTCTAACAACATTGGCTTTACTGTATAATTGACCAGGACGTGTACGTATTTCTCTGTAAATAACGTGGTCATTGGTTTTATCATTTCCAACTACAGAAACTTTATTGAAGTAAGCAGGTTTACCTTCAACAATTCTAATTTCCATATCAATAACATTATTATCTGCACTAACTTCAACAGGATCTATTCTTGAAAATAAATATCCATTATTTTGATACCAGTTAGTAATATCGTCTGCATCTGGTTTAGAGTTGTCTGCAATTCGTTTTTGGAGCAACACACCATTATAAGTGTCGCCTTTTTTGATACGTAAAATTCTACTCAATAATTGATTTGAATAAACAGAGTTACCTATAAAAGTAATATTACCAAAAGTGTATTTTTCACCTTCATTTACTTTTATTTTTAAAGAAATGGTTTTGTTGTTATTATCTATGATACTGTCATAAATAATCCTGGCATCTCTATAGCCATTTTCTTTATACTTATCGGTAACGCTAATTAAGTCTTTTTGATAGGCTGAATCAATAAATTTAGATCGTTTTAAAATGCGTAAACGATTAATTTTTTTTGTATTTTTCATACTCTTTCTAAGCTTTTTATCGCTAAGAATAGTATTTCCTAAAAACTCAATATCTTTTATTTTTACTTTATCACCTTTATCGATGTTTAAAACCATATTAACTTTGGCTTTTTTAAGGCTGTCTTGTACTTCAATAGTGTTGATGTGTACTTTTGCGTTTAAATAACCTTCTTTTTTGTATTTGGTAGTCAGAAAGTTTTTGGTTGTTGTAATGAGGTTTTCTGTTACTTTGGTGCCCTTTTTAAGTTTGTTGTCTTTTATAATACCTTCAATTTTTCCCTTCCTTACACCGTTAACTTTTACTTCGTTAAGTTCTGGTAAATCAGATAGCTTTATTTCCAGATAGGCAACATTACGATCTATTTTGGTAACATAAATTTCGATATCGCTAAATAATTTGGAATTCCAAAGCTTTTTAATAGCATTACTAATATCTTCACCGGGAATAGTTATTTCTTTTCCTTTGCTTAAACCAGAGTATGTTACTATAGTTTGATCACTAAAACTAGAATTGCCGGAAACAGAAACATCCCCTAGAATATATTTTTCACCTTTATGATAAGTAACTTCTTGAGCTTGAATTGTAATACTGCTTATAATAATTAAAGCTGTTAAGCAGTGTTTAAAATATGTTTTCAATCGTAATGATTTATCTAATTTGTTCACTTGTTTTCCCAAATCTTCGTTCTCTTTTTTGATATTCAATAATAGCTTGGTATAAATCTTCTTTTGAAAAATCAGGCCAAAGGGTATTTGTAAAATACAATTCGGCATAAGCTATTTGCCATAGTAAAAAATTACTTATCCGTTGTTCTCCACTGGTTCTTATAAGTAAATCTACGTCTGGTAAATTTTGCGTGTAAAGATGCTCATTAATAATTGATTCATCAATTTTTTCTGCCGAAATTATATTATTTTTAACTTTAATAGATATTTCTTTAACAGTGTTTACCAATTCTTCTCTTGAACCATAGCTTAATGCTACTGTTAAAGTCATTCTATCATTTAGCTTTGTTTTCTCCATAACCTCAGTAAGTTCTTTGTGAACTTTTTTTGGTAATGTATTTAAATTACCAATGGTACAAAGCTTAATATTATTATCAATAAGCGTGTTCATTTCTTTTCTTAAAGAAGAAATTAAAAGTCTCATAAGAGTTTCGACTTCTAATTTTGGTCGTTTCCAGTTTTCTGTTGAAAAGGCATAAAGCGTAAGGTTTTCAACACCAAGTTCTGCACAGCCTTCAACAACCTGTCTTACTGCTTTTGCTCCGTTTTCATGACCAAAAGCACGAGCCATACTTCTAATTTTAGCCCAGCGTCCATTGCCATCCATAATAATAGCAATGTGTTTAGGTAATAGGTTTTCTTGTATGTTGTTCTTTATGCTCATTTAATAGTTTAAACAATAACACGGATTTTGTCCGAAAGTATATGTAAGGGTAATGCCTGAAAACATATACCAATCATTATTATTTTGATTACCAAATCTGTAAGTTTGATGTGCCGATTCTTTAGGGAAACTTCCATCAAGGTTGTCTGTAAAAGTATAACGCGCTCCTACCTCTATACCAATAACAAAACTATCTAAAAAATTAGCTTTAAAGCCTAAAGCCATTGGAATACCAAAAGCCCAGCTAGAGGTGTTTTCTGGGGTTTGTATAGTGTTTAAAAAATAATAATCGTCATGATGTGCGACACTGATTCCTGTAAATAAATAAGGGGTCGCTACTTTTTTACCCGTATGTAAATTAAAATCTGTAAAAGTAAATTCCATTCCAGCAGAAAGTTCTATGATTTTAGTTGAAAAATCATAATCTCTTTGAATACGTCTTGGGTCGTCTGACTTAGAGTCAAACCCTTTTAAATCTGTAAAAATTGCCGATATTCTATAGGAGTGACGTGGACTTCTGTTCCATTTATAAATACCTCCTATAGCTAGGTCGTTAGGAGCAATATAATTGGTGGCTCCAACGTCTCCTATAAAATTACTCCCTCCAATAAAAACTCCTAATTCGTTAATTTGAGAGTAGCTGGAATGAACACTTAAAATACTTATTATAATTATGGTTAAATATCTCATAAAGGTTTAAAAGTTTGCAAATATAACAAATAAGATTTGGCGAATACAACTAGTAACTAATTGAATTAGTGTAAAAACAAAAAAACACATGAATTATTGCCTAATTGCGTTTGTCTTCGCCCCAAAGTAGTTTTTTTCGAAGTGTTGTTAAGAAACTTTCATTCAATAAATCAACCATTTTAATTTTAAAGGGGGCCTTTTTTATGGTGATAAGCGTTCCGTTTTCTAGCGTAGCGATTCTGGAGTCTAAAGAAACTAAATGGCTTTCTTCTCTTCCTGTTACTTTTAATTGGATTACGGTTGAATCGGTAATTATTAAAGGCCGTGCACTTAGATTATGAGGTGCTATAGGAGTAATTACAAAACTATTGGTATCTGGTGTTATTACTGGGCCACCACAACTCAAGGAGTATCCTGTCGATCCGGTTGGTGTTGAAATAATAAGACCATCGCTCCAGTAAGATGTTAGGTATTCACCGTTTAAATGAGTTTCAACGGTAATCATTGAGGTGGTGTTTTTTCTGCTTACGGCAATTTCGTTCATAGCAAAATTCATCGCCTCAATTTCTTCATTTTTTGAAGAAGTTTCTATTGATAATAAGCTTCGTTCTGAAATTTTATATTTGCCATCTATAATATTTTGAAGCGCATTTTCGATGTCGCTAACTTGTATGGTTGCTAGAAAACCTAATCTACCTGTGTTAATACCAATAATTGGTATGTCTAAATCTTTAACAAAGGTAATGGCTCTTAAAATGGTTCCATCTCCTCCAATACTTATCAATAAATCAAAAGATTCATCTAGAGTGTCAAATTGTTTGTTTTCTAGATAATGTATCTTGTTGGGATCACTATCTTCAATAATCTCGAAAAAGTGACTTTCAATATAAGCATTAATGTCTTTTTTTTTGAGGTATTTAAAAAGCGTATCTACAGAAAACGTGGTGGAGGTATTATAAAATCTTCCAAAAACAGCAACCTTCATATTCTACATGTTTAGATATTTATTCAAATAATCGGACCGATCTTTAAGGTTTTCAAGATAGCTGTCTTCTTCATGTCCAGATATAATATTATAACTATAACGCCTAAATGTTTGTATAATATCGTTCAAGCTAGTGTTTCCAATTTTTAAAGTGACTTCTATAAGGTCTGAATTCATTTTTGATATAAAAGCTCCAAGCAATTTTCCGTTATTAGATTCTACAATTTGGCTAATTTCACTAAATGAATAATCGTTGATTCCTTTTTCTATAACTAATACACCACCTGCTTCAGAAAAGAAAGGTGTATCATCAAATAATCCAATAATATCTTTAAGTTCATAATATCCTAAATATTTATTTTTGTCATTTAAAATAGGCATGACATTGGTTGAGTTTTTAGCAAAAGCTTCTAAAACATCCAGCCACATAGTGCTTTCTCTTACAAAAAAAGGTTCAATAGAATATATATATTCGCTCAATGGTTTATCACTATCAAAACAGTGCACATCAGTTTCAGAAAAAGAGCCTATAAAGACATCATTTTCGTCTTTTACAGGAATATGAGAAAACGTTAATTGATTAAATAGCAGCATTAAGTCGGTGACATTACTGTTGCTTTTTATAGGTTTTATATCATTTAAAATGTATGATGCAAGATCCATTGTTGTGATTTAGATATTAACAAAATTAATCAAAAAAAAAGGACATATGCCTGTTCTACTTTGTATTTTTGCGAATTAAAAAGGTATTAATGACAAAACTAAGTGTAAATATAAACAAGATTGCAACCTTAAGAAACTCAAGGGGAGGCGATGTTCCTAATGTGGTTGAGTTTGCTAAAGATGTTCAACGTTTTGGGGCGGAAGGTGTAACCATACACCCAAGACCAGATGAGCGTCATATTCGATATCAAGATGCTTATGATTTAAAACCAGAGGTTTATACAGAATATAATATTGAAGGAAACCCCATAGAATCTTTTATGCAATTGGTGTTAAAAGTAAAACCAACTCAGGTTACTTTAGTGCCAGATGCAGAAGATGCCATTACCAGCAATGCAGGTTGGGATACCATAAAGCATAAAGAATTTTTAATTGATATTATTAAAGAATTCAAGCAGAATGATATTAGAACTTCCATTTTTGTAGATCCAGATTTAAAACAAATAGAAGGAGCTAAAGAAACTGGCACGGATAGAATTGAGTTGTATACAGAAGCTTTTGCCCATCAATACAGTTTAGGCAACAAAGAGGCTATTAAACCTTATACCGAATGTGCTGAACTTGCGGGTAAGTTAGGGTTAGGTATTAATGCAGGTCATGATTTGTCTTTAGATAATATTAAATTTTTCAAAGAGAATATTCCTGGGTTATTAGAGGTTTCCATAGGGCACGCCCTAATTGCCGAAAGTTTATATTTAGGTGTTGAAAATGTAATTCAAATGTATTTGCATAAACTAAAGTAATGATATTAAATTCAAACATATTAGGTAAAGGGAACAAGCAGGTATTTGTGATTCTTCATGGGTTTTTAGGCATGAGTGATAATTGGAAAACGCATGGCAAAAACCTAAGCGAATCTGGATTTGAAGTGCATTTAATAGATCAGCGTAATCATGGAAGCAGTTTTTGGGACGATACCTTTAATTACGATGTAATGGCCGAAGATTTAAAACAGTATTGTAATCATTATAATCTTTCAAATATTTTTTTAATGGGGCACTCCATGGGTGGAAAAACAGCCATGTTGTTTGCAACTAAATATCCAGAATTGGTTTCAAAGCTAATCGTGGCCGATATATCACCTCGATTTTACCCTGTACATCATGATACTATATTAGAAGGCTTAAGCTCTTTAGATTTTAATGTTTTAAAAAGTAGAGGAGATGCAGATGATGCTTTGGGCGACTATATTAAAGACTTTGGAATACGTCAATTTTTGCTTAAAAACTTGTATTGGGTTGAAAAAGGAAAACTAGGGTTACGTATTAATTTAGAAGTTTTAAAAAAGGAAATAGCAGAAGTTGGTGAAGCGCTACCTGTACATGCACAGTTTAAAAAAGATACGTTGTTTTTAAAAGGAGACAGGTCGGAGTATATAGGTATAGAAGACGAGAGAATTATTGAAAACCATTTTCCTGAGGCCCAAATAGTCACCATAAAAAATGCAGGTCATTGGTTGCACGCAGAAAATCCTCAAGATTTTTTTGATGCTTTAATACACTTTACTACTTAATATATTTTGTATATTTAGTTGAAACAATTAAATCAAATACATGAAACTTATAATTAAACTCTTATTAAATGCACTAGCGGTTGTAATACTGTCAAAAGTATTATCTGGTGTATATGTTGATAGTTACTTAACAGCTATAGTTGTAGCGGCAGTACTCTCCATATTAAATTTATTGGTAAAACCAGTTTTGGTTATTTTAACGTTGCCAATTACTATTGTAACTTTAGGTTTATTTCTATTAGTAGTAAACGCCTTAATTATATTGCTCGCAGATAAATTAGTTGATGGTTTTTCAGTAAGCAGTATTTGGGTAGCTATACTTTTTAGTGTCCTGTTATCTATACTACAATCTATATTACATTCATTTTTAAAAGACGAAAAAGAATAGTGTAAACACAATCATAAAAACTTTGTTGGGTTGTAAAAAAATTATATTTTTGCAACCCAATTTTAGTTATATAAATTACTGATTATTAAAGACATTATATGTTAATTGCCCGTTTTTGGGCTTCATACCAATAAAAATGAATATTACAAGAGAAAACCTTGACGCGCTAAACGCTGTAGTGAAAGTTGATATTGCTAAAGAAGATTATAGCGATAAAGTAGAAAAAATCTTAACAGATTATCGTAAAACAGCTAATATACCTGGTTTCAGAAAAGGACATGTTCCTATGGGAATGGTTAAAAAACAATATGGGAAGGCTGTTCTTGTTGATGAGGTTAATAAACTATTACAAGATGCTTTAAACAAATATTTAACCGAAGAAAAATTAGATGTTTTAGGACAACCACTTCCAAAAACTCAAGACGCTATTGATTGGGATGCAGAAGGTTTTTCTTTTGAATTTGAATTAGGGTTGGCACCAGAGTTTGAAGTTAATTTAAACAACAAAAAAGCTATTACACAATACAATATTGTAGCTGATGATAAAATGATTGATGAGCAAATTGAGAACATACAAAAACAGTATGGTAAATTAGTATCTCAAGATGTTGTTGAAAAAGATAGTGAAATTACAGGAACCTATAAAAATGATGAGCACGAAATAGAAAACACCATTTCGTTAACTACAGATAAATTTAAAGAAAAATCAACGGCCAAAAAATTTATAGGTGCAAAACCTGGTGATGTTATTGCTTTAGAAACTAAAGGGCTTTATAGCGATGAGCATGATTTAATGCACGCCTTAAAAGTAAGTCATGATAAAGTTCATGGGTTAGATATTCCTGTAACTTTTACAATTACAGAAATTAACAAAAGAGAATTGGCAGACTTAGATCAAGAATTGTTTGATAAATTATTTGGTAAAGATGTTGTAAAATCTGTAACCGAGTTAAAAGCCAAAATTAAAGAAGACGCAGAAAAGCAATTCGTTCAACAAGCAGATCAAAAATTGCTAAATGATGTTACTGAGTATTTAGTTGATAATACAAAATTTGAGTTGCCTGCTGAGTTTTTACAAAAATGGTTGCAAACTGCTGGCGAGAAACCTTTAGATACAGATCAGGCAAAAGAAGAATATGAAAAATCTGAAAAAAGCTTACGTTACCAGTTAATAGAAGGCAAATTAATTACAGATAATAATATCCAAGTTACTATTGAAGATATTAAAGGTCATGCTAAAGAAATGATAAAAGGTCAAATGGCTCAATTCGGGCAATTAAATCCTTCAGAAAAAGAGCTAGATGATATTGCTGCTCGTGTATTATCAAACCAAGATGAAGCAAGACGAATTTCTGAGCAACTTATTAGCCAAAAGTTACTTAGCCTTTATAAAGAGAAAGCAAATTTAAAAGTTAAAGAAGTAACTTACGAAAATTTTGTTAAAGAAGCGTACGCTAAGAAATAAGGAGTACATTAATAAATAATATTTCATTATATTTAGGCGCACAATTTTCTAAAATTAAGCGCCTAATTTTTTCGGTAAAATCTTAATTGTGGAAATGCTTTTTTTTAAAGGTTTCATAATTAAGATTTTGCACATTCTGAAATAAAGAAGGCCACAAACAAAAGTAAAATAAAAGAACTATGGATTACGCCAAGGAATTTGAAAAATTCGCCATAAAAGATCAAGGAATTAGTAGTACATATTACAATAAGATTGTTAGTAGTATGTACCCTACTAGTTTAACACCAAATATTATTGAAGAACGCCAAATGAATGCTGTGGCAATGGATGTGTTTTCGCGTTTAATGATGGATCGTATCATTTTTATGGGTACAGCTATTAACGACCAAGTAGCTAATATTATACAAGCACAATTACTGTTTTTGGAAAGTACAGATGCTTCTAAAGATATTCAAATTTATATTAACTCTCCAGGAGGAAGTGTCTATGCTGGTTTAGGAATTTATGACACGATGCAGTTTATAAAACCAGATGTAGCAACTATTTGTACAGGAATGGCAGCCTCAATGGGTGCTGTATTGTTATGTGCAGGAGCTCATGGTAAGCGAAGTGGACTAACACATTCGAGAGTTATGATTCATCAGCCTCTTGGAGGCGCTCAAGGACAAGCAAGTGACATAGAAATCACGGCTAGAGAGATATTGATATTAAAAGAAGAACTTTATAAAATTATTAGTAAGCACTCAGGACAAGATTACGACAAAGTATACGAAGATAGTGATAGAGACTATTGGATGAAGGCTGATAAAGCTAAAGAATACGGTATGATTGATGAGATTTTAGCACGAAATTAAAAAAAATCGTAACTTTATAAATTGTAAATGAGGGATTTGCATATGTTTTAATCCCCCAAAGTGAATAATTAATGGCAAAAGAAGAATTAGAATGTTCGTTTTGTGGTCGTAAAAAACCCGAAACAAATTTATTAATAGCAGGATTAGATGCTCATATATGTGATAGATGTATTGAGCAAGCGCATGGTATTGTAATTGAAGAATCAAAGCAAAGCGATAGTACCGATTTATTTGCTGAGTTAAAATTACGTAAACCGCAACAAATTAAAGAATTCCTAGACGGTTACATTATTGGTCAAGATATGACCAAGAAAGTTATGTCTGTAGCTGTTTATAATCATTATAAAAGATTATTGCAACCTGTTACCACAGATGATATTGATATTCAAAAAAGTAATATCGTTATGGTTGGTCAAACAGGTACAGGTAAAACTCTTATTGCAAAAACTATAGCAAAAATGCTAAATGTACCTTTAGCTATTGTAGATGCTACTGTGCTAACCGAAGCCGGTTATGTTGGAGAAGATGTTGAAAGTATTTTAACCCGTTTATTGCAAGCAGCAGATTACAACTTAGAAAAAGCAGAAAAAGGTATTGTTTTTATTGATGAAATCGATAAAATTGCTCGTAAAAGTGACAATCCCTCTATTACTAGAGATGTATCTGGAGAAGGTGTTCAGCAAGCATTATTAAAGCTTCTTGAAGGAACGGTTGTAAACGTACCGCCAAAAGGAGGACGCAAACACCCAGACCAAAAGTTTATTGAAGTAAATACTGAAAACATTTTATTTATTGCAGGAGGTGCGTTCGATGGTATTGAACGTCATATTTCTAGACGATTAAATATGCAAGCTGTTGGATACAGTGCCTCAATATCTGATGCTGTTGTAGATAAAGATAATTTGTTACAATACATTATTCCTAAAGATTTAAAAGATTTTGGATTGATTCCAGAGATTATAGGAAGATTACCAGTGCTTACGTATATGAATCCGTTAGATGCAAAAACACTTAGAGCTATTTTAACCGAGCCTAAAAATGCCATTATTAAGCAATACAAAAAGTTGTTTTCAATGGATGAAATAGACTTTAGTATTACAGATGGTGCGTTAGATTTTATTGTTAACAAAGCCATTGAATATAAACTTGGAGCAAGAGGCTTACGCTCATTATGTGAAGAAATTTTAACTGATGCTATGTTTGAATTACCAAGTAGCGAAGAGAAAAAATTACACGTAAACAAAATGTACGCTGAAGATAAAATAACAAAAACTACGATTAAAAAGTTGAAGGCTGTTTCATAAATAGTCATCAAGTTATACATATAAAAAAACCACTCTATTTTAGAGTGGTTTTTTGTTCTATGGATGTTAATTAATAAAGGATTATCGTTGATAATAGCTTAACTTTTTCGTTATTGCTTTTCAAAAGTAAATGTATTAAATAGGTCAGCAAAAAATTTTACACAATTTTAGATTAATGCAAAGGAATAGTCGTTTAAAAACTTATCAAAACCAATTTTCTCGACGAATTGAATAGGTTACGAATTTAGAGTAAGCAGTTCGTCGATATAATACCTAGTATTTGACAGTCTTGGAACTTTATGTTGGCCTCCAAGTTTGTTGCTTTGCTTTAACCAATCGTAAAAAAGGTGCTTTCTTGCAATATGAATCGTTGGCTTATTGAGGGTAATATTATTAAAACGTTTGGCTTCATAGTCAGAATTCAATGATTTAAGAGCATTATCAAAAAGCTCATTAAAATAATCAATATTTTCTGGAGGCTTTTTAAATTCAATAACCCATTCGTGCGCACCTTTTTCTTTACCTTTCATAAATATAGGAGCGGCGGTATAATCTACAATTTCAGAGTTTGTTTTTTTACATACTTTTTTTAAAGCGTCCTCAGCATTTTCAATAATAAGTTCTTCTCCAAAAACATTAATGTGATGTTTTGTGCGTCCTGAGACTTTAATTCTATAGGGGTTAACAGATGTAAACCTTATGGTGTCTCCAATTTTATAGCGCCATAAACCAGCATTTGTAGTAATTATAAGAGCGTAATTTTTATGTAATTCAACTTCACTTAACGGAATAATTTTTTGATCCGAAGTTCCATAGGTGTCCATGGGAATGAATTCATAAAAAATACCATAATCAAGCATAAGTAACAATTCATTTGAATTGTTTTGATCTTGTATAGCGAAAAAGCCTTCCGATGCATTGTAAATTTCGTAATATTTAAAGTCAGATTTTGGTAATATCTTTTTATATTGATCTTCATAAGGAGTAAAACTTACACCACCATGAAAGTAGACTTCCAGATTTGGCCAAATATCAAATAAATTCTTTTTCCCTGTAGTTTCTAATGCGTTATTGAGCAATACCAGCATCCATGATGGAACTCCTGTAAGGCTAGTAACATTTTCATCAATGGTTTCATCAACAATGGCTTGCATTTTATGCTCCCAATCGCTCATTAACGATACTTTATTACTTGGCGTACTACTAAACTCTGCCCATAAAGGCATGTTATCAATTAAAATAGCAGATAAATCTCCAAACACAGTGCCGTTTTCTTTATATAATTCTTTACTGCCACCAAGACGTAAACTCTTCCCAGTAAACATTTGAGAGTCCTCATTGTTATTAAGGTACATACATAATAAATCTTTTCCGGCAGCGTAGTGGCAATCTTCAAGAGACTCTGTGCTTACCGGGATAAATTTACTTTTAGCATTAGTCGTTCCGCTAGATTTAGCAAACCATTTTATAGGAGATGACCAAAAAATATTAGTTTCTCCATTTCGTGATCTATCAATAACATCATGGTAATCCTCATAGGTTGAAACTGGAACTCGTTCTGCAAATGTTTTGTAACTTTTAATCGAGGCAAAATCATATTTTTTCCCTATTTGCGTGTCTTTAGCGTCTTCTATAAGGTTAAAAAGTAATTCGCTTTGCACTTCATTTGGGTATTTTAAAAACAATTCAATTTGATGAAATCGTTTCTTTAGAAACCAAGATGCAATAGAATTTACTAAAGTAGTTGGCATATTTGTTTTATCTTTAAGTTCTTAAAAATAACACTTTTTTTTATGACTTTCGAAGGCGTTTTAACAAAAATGGAATCTGAATTTTCACATCCTATTCAATATTACTTGGTGTTTGAAAATGATTTTATAAATATAAATCAGTTGATAGGTAAAACTATTAACATTCAGTTTGTTAAATATCAGTGTTTAAATTGCGGATTAGATAAACCTATTTATAGGCAAGGTTTTTGTAAAAGTTGTTTTTTTGAAATACCCCAAGCGGCCGACTGGATTATAAGACCAGAATTAAGTACGGCTCATTTGGGACAAGAGGATCGAGATTTGGCTTATGAAAAAAAGGTACAATTACAACCACATATTGTGTATTTGGCAAACTCCAGTAATGTAAAAGTTGGAGTAACCAGAAAAAGCCAAGTACCAACACGTTGGATTGATCAAGGAGCCCATGAAGCTATTGAAATAGTTGAGGTTCCAAACCGATATCTAGCAGGTGTTACAGAAGTTGCTTTAAAAGAGCATGTAGCAGATAAGACTAATTGGCGTACCATGTTAAAAAACGACATTCAAGATGAGAATTTAGTAGAATGGCGTGAGCGTTTAAAGGTGTATATTCCAGAAGAAGCTAAAGACTATTTTATTGAAAACAATACAGAAACTAATATAGATTTCCCCGTACTTAAATATCCTGAAAAACCAAAAAGTTTAAACTTAGTGAAACAACAAGAATACACAGGTAAATTAGTTGGAATAAAAGGGCAGTACCTTATTTTTGAAGATGAAACTGTTTTTAATGTTAGATCTAATGAAGGCTTGGTAGTAGGCATTACCGTAAATTAAAAACCCACTTACAGGGCATGCAAGTGGGTGTTTTTTTGATGTTGTTAATATTATATATCTTCTTGATCTCTAATGTTTTGAATATATTCTGCCTTTTGAATTTCACGACGCCTTTTAACAGAAGGTTTTGTAAAAAACTGCCCTTCTCTTAAGTTTTGCATCACTTTAATATTTCTGTGTTTACGTTTATAGCGTTTTAAGGCACGCTCTATATTTTCACCTTCTTTTATAATAATTTTTAACATGTATAGTTTTTTTATTTTTAATATTTAGTACCTAGGACTATCCTAAATACGTTTTTAATACTTTGCTTTTAGAGGTATGACGCAATCTGCGAATCCCTTTTTCTTTAATTTGTCTTACGCGTTCTCTTGTTAATCCAAAAGAATCTCCTATCTCTTGAAGGCTCATAGGGCTTTCATTATTGATGCCATAATAATGGCGTATAACTTCTGCTTCTTTTTCTGACAACATATTTAAAGCACGATTTACTTCAATATTTAATGAATCGTTCATTAAATTATTGTCTGGCTGAGGTGACTCATTAAAATTTACAACATCGTAAAGATTTGATGTTTCTCCTTCTTGCAACGGGGCATCCATGGAAACATGTCTGCCAGAAATTTTCATAGATTGCTTTACATTACTTAAAGTAAAATCTAAATTAGTTGCTATTTCCTGGGCACTCGGCGCTCTTTCATGAGTTTGCTCTAAAAAAGAATACGCTTTGTTTATTTTATTTATAGTTCCAATTTTATTTAAAGGCAGTCTTACAATTCTTGATTGTTCGGCTAAAGCTTGCAGAATAGCTTGTCGTATCCACCAAACAGCATAAGAAATAAATTTGAAACCTCTTGTTTCATCAAAGCGTTTTGCGGCTTTTACTAAACCAGCATTTCCTTCATTTATTAAATCGGGTAAAGTTAAACCTTGATTTTGATATTGTTTGGATACTGAAACTACAAAACGTAAGTTAGCTGTTGTAAGTTTATCTAAAGCCTTTTGGTCTCCCTCTCGTATTTTTTGTGCTAATTCTACCTCTTCTTCTGCTGTTATTAATTGAATTTTACTAATGTCTTGGAGATATTTATCAAGGGATTTTGACTCTCTGTTGGTAACTTGTTTCGTAATTTTTAATTGCCTCATATATTGTTTTTAGGTTTAAATTGTCTAGTTTAGAATATAACTTTTTTATTGACAAAACCTAATTAATACAGGGCTTTATTCTAACATAACCAAATTAGTTTAAAAAATCTAATTTACAGTGTCCTTTTTCTTTTTACCAAGTAGACCGCCAAGTACATTTTTAATTTCTTTTTGCACTGTGCTGCCAGTAGATGTTTTTGTTGAATCTACTTGAGTTGTTTTGATCTTTGTAGAATCTGTTTCAGCTGTTTTTTTGTCGCCAGTTATTAGTCCACTAAGTAGATCAGTTACTTGTCCTTTTCCTTTATTAAGTAGTTTTTGTTTTTCAATCTCTACCAATTGTTTTGTTAAATTGGAGATACTACTAGATAAGTCGGTTTTTACGGAAGGGTTGATGTAGCTTCCTGTAATATTTGCAGTTATAGGAATAGAAATATTGTTTGTCGATGCATCATCAATTTTACCAATTAAGCGATTAACTTCACTTCCTAAGTATTTAGCTGGTACATTAAATACAGCATTGTAGGACATTGTTTTGTCAAAATTATGACTTCCCGAAACGTTTATATCAATATCTTGATATTTAAATTTAAAAGGTTTAACATTGACTTTGCCATCACTAAACTCAAATTGTGTTTTTAAGTCGTTAAGATTTATTTTTTTAAAATCAATAAAGTTTAAAGAAGACCCTAATTTATTTAAAACTTCTGCATTTAATGGGTCTATGGTAGATGATAATACTTCGGCAAAAGCAGCACCAGAAAGTGTGTTTAAGTTTGGTGTAAAATCACTACTTAAAGCTCCTTTTAAATTTAAGGTGGTATTAAATTTTCCTTGAATGGCTTTGGCAATAGGTGCTATATCTTGGAGTAACTCAAGACCTTGAAATGATTGGGCTATGTCAAAACTTGTCATGCCCAAATCCATATTAAACGTTGGTGTTTCTGCTTTGGTAGATACCAAACCTGTAACTGTTAAGTCTCCATCAAAAAGATTAGACGTTAAATTTTGTAAAATGGCTTGTTCATCTTTAATAATCAACGTGCCTTTTACATTTTTTAGTTTTAAATTATCGTATTCAACCGTGTTTGCTTGTGCATTAATAGTACAGTCTAAAAACGCTGGTATTTTAAGAGAAGCTTTACTAGAATTTTTATCCTCTTCAGTGACTGATGGTTCGTTAGTCATGAAATCGTTGACTGCAAATACCTTGGAATTCAAGTTGAAATTACCTTGAAGCTGTTTGTTGCTTAATAAAAATCCTAACAAACCTTTAATAGTTCCTGTAGCATTTAAATCGCTTTTACCAGTTTTAGCATTAAACTGATTTAAGGTTATGTTTTCAGGATTGAATGTTATTTTAGCCTTTGAAATTTGAATAGGATTGGCAAAGTCTTCCGAAGCAAAATTAAAATTGCTTAACTCTATAGCGCCCTTGTTTTTTATACGGCTGTATGCATTGGTTTCAATGGCATCCATATCAAAAGCAGTATTGATGTTAGCTTTTAAAATGCCGCTTAGATCATTATTTAGCTCAACAGGATATACTTTAGAAATGTTGCCAAGGTTTAAAACGCCATCAATGTTAGCGTTTACTAACATGTTTTTAGTCAGGTTTTTAATGGTTGCAGACGATTTAAAAATATCTTGATCAATTTTAAAATCAAGGGTGTTAATATCTACATAGGTATCATCGGCATTTCCAGTTGTGTTTTTTATAGAAGTGTTTATGGTAATGTTTTCAACACGTTTGGGTAAATCAGGATATTTCAATGAGGCGTTATTGGAGGCTATATTAATATCTAAGGTTGGAATGGTTTCTTCTGAAACAAGACCTTTTATAACACCTTTAACTTTAAAATTACCTGTAGTTTCAACAGATTCAATATTTTTAGAATAACTTTCAGGAATGACTGCTAAAAAATCTTTGAAGGATGATCCTGGGTTTTCAAATGAAATATCAACATCTTGTCCGTCTTCTAGCAATTTCACATAACCATGAAATTCCAACGGTAGTTGATTGATATAGCCTGTATTCTCTTTAAATGTATAGGTACTATTATCTAAATCAAGACCAATTAAGGCATCTAATTTTATATGATTGTTGTTTAAATAGTTGGTGCTATCCATTGTAAAACTCACATTAGCCTCACTTTTGGTGTCTAATTCAGATTTTTCTGCAGAGAATATACCATTACCACTATGGTTTAATTCGGTTATATAAATAGCCATTTTAGATTCTTCATCTAGGTAGGTTAACGCGCTATTATTGATGCTATAATCTTTAATATCAAATGAAAAACTACCACTTTGTGTTTCGGTTGGTGGTGTAGTATTATCTTTTTTGGCAATGTCATAGTTGGTGTTTCCAAAGCTGTCTGTCTTTAAAGTAAGCAAGGCTTCATCAACTGAAATGGAATTTATTACAATAGGTTCTTCATCAGTATTTTTAAACAGCTCTTTTATTGGCATAGTAAACGAAATGTTTTTTGCTGTTACAAAAGTTTCGTCTTTAAAAGGTTCAAAATTAGTAATGTTTAAATTACTTACAGATACATGAGCTTTTGGAAAGTTTCTTAAAAAACTTAAACTAACATCGCTAAATTCCACTTTGGCATTAAGGTTATCGTTAATAAAACCTTTAACGGCATCTTTAATTTGGGATTGGAAAATAAAAGGAATACCTATTAATAAGATAATAATAGTAAGTAATGTGATACCAGTAATTTTTAAAGCTTTTTTCATGTGTTGAATAATTTTATATTCTTAGAAGACTTGAGTATTTTAACAACTTTATATATACGTAAAAATGATATTAAAAGATGAAATGGTACAATTTTTTAGGTTAAATTTCGATGAAAACCATTAAAGTAAATGAATTTCTTCGTTTACTTTTAGTTTAAAACGTTTTCTAAACAAATATACACCCAAATACATAAATGGGGTATCAAAAGCAGCAATAAGTGCTTTAAATAAAAAACCTGAAACTAATAAACCTTTAAAATTGCTCCAGTCTATAATTTCAAAAGAACACAGTAAAATTAAAATAGTTGAGGTGTCTACAAACTGAGAAGAAAAGGTTGAAAAGTTATTACGTATCCATAAGTGTTTCCCTTTGGTAACACGTTTCCAAAAATGATAAATTTGAATATCAATAAATTGAGCAAACAAATAAGCGAGCATACTTGCAAAAACAGCTATGGCGGTATTACCAAAGACAGTGGAGAACATAGTGTTACCAACAGGAGACCAATTGGTTGCAGGGACAGCATTTGAAACAAATACGATTAACAAAGAAAATAAAGATGCAAAAATACCTGTAACCACAATGTCGTTAGCTCGCTTTTTCCCATAGACTTCACTAATTAAATCGGTGATTAAAAAAGTAATGGGATATGGTAAAATACCAACTGAAATTTCAAAAAGTTTGGTGCCAAAAATTTCAATATGAAAAGGATACCAATAAAAGAATTTCTGAAAAATTAAATTTGAAACGACTAATGATGTAATGAAAAGGGAGCCTAATAGCATGTAAATACGCTGCGCAGCAATCTTGTCTTTTAATGTCATAGAAACTTATTAACAGTTTTCACAAATATAGGATAAAGTGATTTTCTTTTAGTTATTTTGTTAATTATTATGGTTGATTCACACGTTGTATATATATCATTGGGGAGTAATAAAGGCGACAGATTAAAAAATCTTCAAGACGCTATTAATCTTATATATGTTAAAATAGGTAAGATAGATATTATTTCGAAAGTTTATAATACTCCAGCCTTTGGTTTTGAAAGTACCGATTTTTTAAACACTTGTGTTAGAATAGAGACTCAGTTTAAGGCCAAAGAGGTTTTAAAAAAACTACTTGCTATAGAAAAACGTTTGGGGCGTGTTCGTACCAAAAAATCAGGATACGAAGCACGGATAATCGATTTAGATATCATCTTTTTTAATGATGAGATTATCGAAACAAAATCCCTTAACGTGCCCCATCCAGAAATGCATAAACGTAAATTTGTATTACAACCACTGCACGATATAGCCCCAAAAGTAATTCATCCAAAAATGAATAAAGATATTACTGACGTATTAGAAAATTGCGACGATACTAGCCAGTTAGAACCGATTAATATTTGGTTAAAAAATCCTAGTAGAAAATATGACTTTTCTAAGTATAGTTATATAGCAATTGAAGGTAACATAGGAGCGGGTAAAACAAGTTTAGCCAATAAAATAGCACAAGATTTTAATGCAAAACTCATTTTAGAACGCTTTGCAGACAATCCGTTTTTACCTAAATTCTATGAAGATGCCCAGCGCTATGCGTTTACCTTAGAAATGTCTTTTTTAGCAGATCGTTACCAGCAAATATCTGATGATTTATCGCAACTAGATTTGTTTAAGGATTTTATTGTGAGTGATTATGATGTGTTTAAATCGCTTATTTTCTCAAAAATAACCTTACCAGAAGATGAGTTTAAATTATACAGAAAACTATTCTATTTGATGTATAAAGATTTAAGAAAGCCAGATTTATATATTTATTTGTACCAAAATACAGAGCGTCTTCAGGAAAATATTAAAAGGCGCGGACGCAATTATGAGCAAAATATTGCGAACGATTATTTAGAAAAAATTAATACGGGCTATTTAGATTTTTTAAAAAGCCAACCAGACTTTAATGTTAAAATTATTGATATCTCCGATAAAGATTTTGTAGCAAATCGGGAGGATTATTTACATGTTTTAGACGCTATCTGTGGGGAGTGATTTTTTAAGGTATGCTTATCGATCCAGTATTACCGTCAGTTACGGGATAAAAGTTAATGATATTCTTTTTGATTAATTCAAATTAAATACAACGTGTTTAATGTATTCTCTGTTATACGTATATAAAATATGGATTTTTCCATCCGAAGTTTTAATAATAGCAGGATAACTAAACTCTCCTTTTTCTTGGTTTTCAAGATCTAAAAGTGGTTCCCAGTTTATACCGTTGGAAGAGTATTCGATATCCAAAACATTGCGACCATTAAACCAATCAGCTCCCTGTGGTAAAGGATTATTAACCAGTAAAAATAAATTTTTATTTATGGTTAAGGCATCAATGCCAGAGTTGGAGTTAACAACATTAATGGTGTCTAGATCTTTCCATGTATTTCCGTTGTCTCTAGACCATGAGGAAACTATTTTGTTATGCCTGCTTCTGCAAAGCATTTGAATGGAGTTTTTAGAGTGAACTAGAAATGTGGGCTGAATAACGCTAAGGTCTTTTTTGTTTCCAACAGGTATCTTCTCCCATGTGTTATTAGATTCGGTGTAACGTTCTACATGCACTTTCCATTGGTTGTTTTCTATGCTTTCTGTACTGCTGCCACACAAAATGATTCCTGGTGTTATTTCAATAGGTTTGTTTTTAATGGGGCCTAAAATTCCATTGGGTAAGTATTTGGGCTCGCTCCATGTTTCTCCATCGTTTTTCGAGATAATCATGGCACCAAACCATTCCCTTGGGTTTTTACCCACCTTGTAAAACAAGTACAAATTATTACTTTGGCTTTTGAATAGGACTGGATTCCAGCATGGTAGTGTGTCTGTTTCGGTTATTAATGGTTTAATAAGACAACTTGGAGTAGACCATGTTTTTCCATTGTATAAGGAGGAATATATGCCTACATCTTTAGCACCTTCGTGAGTTCCTCCAAACCAAGCGGCTAATAGGTTGTTTGGTACTATTTCGGTGAGGGTTGCTGCATGACAGTTCTTGGTAATAGGCTTGTCAAAAACAAATGATTGTGTAATATTACTTATTTTGGGTTTCTTAAGTGTTGAGGTGCATGAAAGGGATAAAAGAACAAGTAATAGTATGAGGTATTTTTGTTTTGTAATCATTCTTTGTTGTTGATGTGATGATTAAAGAGATTCCATGAAATTTATGGAATGATATTAATTTTTAGAGTACGGGCTAAAATAAAATTTTAGAAGTTTCAAATCAAGTAATTGTCGGATTAAAATATTTAAAAAAGTTGATATAAAGTTGTTACAATGCGTCCTTTGTTATGTTCTAGAATATACTCGCCAAGGCTTTGTTCTGTTTTAACCTTTAAATTGAAAGGAGCCTCTAATAAATTAACCCCGCTGTTTTGTTTTATTCTAATTCCTTGACCAGAAATAATATCTTTATTTGGGGTAAAGTTACCCAAAGGTATGTGTTCCGTTAGTATAACGTATTTATAAACCGCTATTTTTTTGGTTACTTTTTCGATTTCTTTGTTGGATAAATGTTGTAAAACCTGTCGTAATATAACGGAGTCTCCTGGAGGAAGGGCGTCTTTTGCAATATCTAAACAATAAAACGCTAAGTTATCTTCTTTGTATAATGTTTTGTTTCTATTAATAAGATTTTCAACAATATCTACAGCAATATATTTTTTTGAATATGAGGTCAGGTGTTTTCCAATATTAAAATCGCCACAACCTAAATCGCAAACTACTAAAGACTTGTTATGAGCGTTTAAAAAAGTGATTAAAACATCTAAGTAAGGATTTATAATTTTAGGCTCGTGTGAGCCAATACCAGAATAAAAATCGAACTCCTTGCCTCCCCAAAGATTCATTTCGTAAATCTGGGTCATGGCATCTTTAGTGGGCCAAGGTTTCTTTTGGGTTTTTGTCACCTATTTTAAATTTTCTGATAATTTGCTGAAAACATCCCATATCACCACACCGGCACTCACCGAAATATTTAACGAATGTTTGGTGCCAAACTGTGGTATTTCAATGACCACATCACTAGCAGAAACAACTTTTTGAGATACACCTTTAACCTCATTGCCAAAAACTAAAGCATAGGTTGTGTTTTCTTCGGGTGAAAAATCATGTAACATAGTCGCATTTTCGGCTTGTTCAATAGAACAAATTTTTACGTTTTCGGCTTTTAATTTTTCAACTAATTTTAAAGTGTTTTCAACATACTCCCAATCTACTGTTTCGGTACTTCCCAAAGCGGTTTTATGAATATCTTTATGAGGAGGCGTTGCCGAGATTCCGCAGAGATAAATTTTTTCAACTAAAAAGGCGTCACTGGTTCTAAACACAGAGCCTATGTTATTAAGGCTTCTTATGTTGTCCAATACAATAATAAGTGGTGTTTTTTTTACAGATTTAAAATCCTCTACACTTAATCTATCTAATTCGTTATTTTTTAATTTTCGCATCTGTAAATTTGTGAATAATTATCAATAAGTAATTAAACTTCAGTTTCAAAAAACATGAAATAATAATTACATTAGCAATCCTATTTAAAGTACAAAAATAAGATATAAATCACATTCCATTGGCAAAAAAAGAAACCCCTTTAATGAAGCAGTACAATACGATTAAAAAAAAGTATCCCGATGCTTTGTTATTGTTTCGTGTGGGCGATTTTTATGAGACTTTTGGGGAAGATGCCGTAAAAACAGCCAATATTCTTGGGATTATCTTAACCAAACGCGGTGCAGGAAGCGAAAGCGAAATTGAGTTGGCTGGATTTCCGCATCATTCTATAAATACGTATTTGCCTAAGTTGGTAAAAGCTGGTGAGCGCGTGGCAATATGCGACCAGTTGGAAGACCCAAAGCTTACTAAAAGCATTGTAAAACGTGGCGTAACAGAATTGGTAACGCCTGGGGTTGCTTTTAATGATGAGGTGTTGGTGTCTAAATCGAATAACTTTTTATGCTCGGTTTATTTTGATAAATCACAAATTGGTATTGCATTTTTAGATATTTCGACAGGTGAATTTTTAACCTCGCAAGGTAATGCAGAGTATATTGATAAGCTTTTACAAAATTTCAATCCTAGTGAAGTACTCGTTTCAAAAAGAAAAAGAACCACGTTTACCGAAACGTTTGGCGACGACTTTCATACGTTCTATATGGAGGATTGGATATACCAAGCCGATTATGCCTACGAAACCTTAACCAAACATTTTGATACTAAAACACTCAAAGGGTTTGGTATTGAAGAATTGTATGAAGGTATTATTGCCTCGGGTTCTATTTTACATTATTTATCTGAAACACAACATAACAAAATTCAGCATATTAGTGCTATTTCAAGAATTGCTGAAGATGCCTATGTCTGGATGGATAAATTTACCATTCGTAATTTAGAACTTTATAATTCTACCAATCACAATGCTGTAACACTTTTGCAAGTTATCGATAAAACCATTTCGCCAATGGGTGGGCGTTTACTTAAACGGTGGTTAGCGTTACCTTTAAAAAGTGTAGAGAAAATAAAGCAACGCCATGAAGTGGTTGACTATTTAACTAAAGAAAACACGACGCTTCAAAAAACACAAAATCATATAAAACATATTGGCGATTTAGAACGATTAATTTCTAAAGTAGCCACAGGCAAAGTAAATCCCAGAGAGGTTATTCAGCTTAAAAATTCTTTAGAAGCTATTGTTCCTATCAAATCGATTGCCTCTAGTTGTAAAAATCAGTCTTTAAAAATTATTGGTGAGACGCTTCAAAGTTGCGAGGTACTTCGTGAAAAAATAAAAGAAACTCTAAATGAAGAAGCACCCGTTAATGTTTTAAAAGGAAATACGATAGCTCCTGGATTTTCTTCTGAATTAGATGAATTGAGAGACTTGTCTAAATCAGGCAAAGATTATCTCGACAACATGCTAGAACGCGAGAGTGAGCGCACCGGGATTACGTCTTTAAAAATAGCCTCAAACAATGTATTTGGTTATTATATTGAAGTTAGAAATACACATAAAGACAAAGTTCCAGCAGAGTGGATTAGAAAACAAACTCTTGTTAGCGCAGAGCGTTATATTACGGAAGAGCTTAAAGAATACGAAGCGAAAATTTTAGGAGCCGAAGATAGAATTTTAGCCATTGAACAGCAGTTGTTTTCTGAGTTGGTTAGTTGGCTAAATCAATACATCAAAGCTGTGCAACAAAATGCTTTTTTAATTGGGCAGCTCGATTGTTTATGCGGATTTGCACAATTAGCAAAAGATAACCATTATGTGTATCCAACGATTGATGATTCGTTTGATTTGGATATTGTCGACGGAAGACATCCCGTTATTGAAAAACAGTTGCCTATTGGAGAAAACTACATTGCTAATAATGTATTTTTAGATAGAAGTGCGCAGCAAATTATTATGATTACAGGGCCTAATATGTCGGGTAAATCTGCCATACTTCGCCAAACCGCCTTAATTGTTTTACTGGCTCAAATAGGAAGTTTTGTGCCTGCAAAAGAAGCACGAATTGGTTTAGTTGATAAAATATTTACTAGAGTAGGAGCGAGTGATAATATTTCTATGGGAGAATCGACGTTTATGGTGGAAATGAACGAAACGGCCTCTATTTTGAATAATATTTCTGATCGGAGTTTGGTATTGCTCGATGAAATTGGTCGTGGAACAAGTACATATGACGGTATTTCCATCGCATGGGCCATCAGTGAATATTTACATGAGCATCCTGCAAAACCGAAAACCTTATTTGCAACACATTACCACGAGTTGAATGAAATGACCGAAACGTTTGAGCGTATTAAAAACTTTAATGTATCTGTAAAAGAATTAAAGGATAATGTACTTTTTTTAAGAAAACTGGTGGAAGGTGGGAGTGCACATAGCTTTGGTATTCATGTTGCTAAAATGGCTGGTATGCCACAGCAAGTTTTACTCAAAGCCAACAAGGTTTTGAAGAAATTAGAGCAGTCGCATTCAAGTGAAGAGCTTACAGATAAGGTGAAATCGTTGAAAGATGATATGCAATTGAGCTTTTTTAATCTAGACGATCCGTTACTTGAAAATATAAAAGATGAAATTTTACATATTGATATTGATACACTTACGCCCGTGGAAGCACTTATGAAATTGAATGAAATTAAACGAATGTTAATTAAAGAAAAGCGTGCTTAGAAATAAAAAATATTATTTTGTAAAAAAGCCTTTGGTTTTATAAGAAATATTTTAAATTTGCATCCGCAATAGCGATATTGCTCGTTCATTAAAAAAACTGCGAAAGTAGCTCAGGGGTAGAGCATCACCTTGCCAAGGTGAGGGTCGCGGGTTCAAATCCCGTCTTTCGCTCTGAAACTTTCTTAAAATATACCAAGTCGATGTGCTGAGCACAGTCGAAGTATGCTGAAGTGGTGGAATTGGTAGACACGTTGGACTTAAAATCCAATTTCCATTACGGACGTACGGGTTCAAGTCCCGTCTTCAGTACAAAAGCCTTTACAAGATTTCTTGTAAAGGCTTTTTTTATTCTTTAAAATCAAAAAATAGAGTTTAGTTATCTCCAATTTTTTTAATGGCTTCTTTTGTAGCTTCTCCTGCTTCTTTCGTTTTTTCTACCGCCTCGTCTATAGCTTTACCTGTTTCTTCAAGAGCGCCTTCGGTTGCATCAGCGGCATCATCAAGAGCATCTTTGGTTGCATCAGTTGCTTTTTCAACAGATTCTTCAACAGACTCAGATTTTTTTGTGTCTCTACACGATGTAAAAGATATACTTATTGCTAATAACAGAATGGTACTTAAAAATAATTTTTTCATGATTTTGTTTAATTAATTATTGTTATCTAAACCAATATACGCAAATACTTATAATTTTGGACTATACATATGTAGTATGTTGTTAAAAACGAACTTATAATTGTAAGTAATCAAGAATATGATTCACCGCTCCTTTATTCTTTCTAATAAAGTCCAAGTTGTTTTTTCCGGAAGCTATCCGTTTGTTATTATTAGTTATAAGGTCTTTTAAAATACTATTAAATTCATGTTGGTCTTTAACGGAAAACATACCAGAATTATCAATCATGGATTTAGCTTCGGGGAATTTAGAATGGTTGCTCCCAATAATAATGGGCACTCCAAAAACAGCTGGTTCTAACGTGTTATGTAAGCCGGTATGCCCCATGGCTCCACCAACATAAGCTATATCGGCATAGTTGTAAATTTTTGAGAGCAGCCCAATAGTATCTATAATAAAAACTTGTGCTTTAGAGTAATCACGCGTATCTTTTTCAGAAAATAAAATAGTTTCAGAATTTATGTTTTCTTTAAAGTTTTTAATTTGATTGTCTTTAATATTATGAGGAGCAATAATAAACTTGATGTTTTTTGACGCTTCAGAATTTATAAACTTAATAAAAAGACCATCGTCTTCAGGCCAGGTACTACCAGCCACAACACATAATTTATCTTGTTTAAATGTTTCAATAAAATCGAGCGTATTGTTTTGCAATAATTGGTCGGAAACTCTATCAAACCTTGTGTCTCCAGAAACCGTAACATGAGAATAGTTGATAGATTCCAGTAAGGCTTTTGATGTTTCATTTTGAGTAAAAATATGATCAAAAGTAAATAGAGCTTTTCTTAATTGAGAACCATAAAACTTGAAGTAACTCTGGTTTTTCCTAAAAGCAGCCGAAATTAAAATAGCCTTTAATTGTCTTGATTTTAATTCGTTTAAATAATTAGGCCAGATATCATATTTTACAAAAACAGTGAGTTCTGGTTGAATTAAATTTAAAAATTGTTTTGCGTTTTTTTTAGTGTCAATGGGGAGATAGATAACAACATCGGCAATAGGAGATTCCTTTCTTATTTCGTATCCTGACGGAGAAAAAAAAGTCAATACAATTTTATGGTTTGTGTAATGATTCCTTAATGCTTTAAAAACAGGAAGGCCTTGTTCGTATTCACCTAATGAAGCACAGTGAAACCAAAGTGTTTTGTCTTGTGGTTTTAGGTTGGCTTTTAATAACTTAAAAGAGTCTAATCTGCCTTTAACACCTTTGTTTATTTTTGGGTTAAAAAGAGCAATGCCTTTTAAAAGAAATTGCATTAGGTTTATGCCTGTATTATATGTAAAATTCAAAGCGTTTGTTTGTAACAAAAATACATTTCTTTGCAAGAAAAACGTGGTTAACATCTATGAATTTTGTAATTTCGTAATCAATTAATTCACTTCATAGCTATATTAAAAATGGCAATCATATTTTAATGACTATTAGTGAATTGTAATTTTTTTTAGATGAATAAAATTCAAATGGTTGACCTTAAGGGGCAACTTGATAAAATTAAGGATGAAATTAATACATCCATTCAAGAAGTTTTAGAAACTACTGCATTTATAAATGGACCACGAGTTCATCAATTTCAGAAAAATTTAGAAAATTATTTAGGCGTTAAACATGTTATTCCATGTGCAAACGGTACAGATGCTTTGCAAATAGCCATGATGGGATTAGGTTTAAAACCTGGTGACGAAGTTATAACGGCAGATTTTACATTTGCTGCTACGGTTGAAGTTATAGCACTTCTTAATTTAACGCCGGTTTTAGTTGATGTAAATGTTGATGATTTTAATATTAGCGTTGAGGCAATAAAAAAAGCTATTACACCAAAAACAAAGGCGATTGTTCCTGTGCATTTATTTGGAAAGTGTGCGAATATGGAAGCAATTTTAGAGATTGCTAAAGAGCACAATTTGTATGTTATAGAAGATAATGCGCAAGCTATTGGCGCGACCTATACATTTAGTGATGGCAGAAAAGCAAAAACTGGAACTATTGGAGATGTTGCTTCAACATCTTTTTTTCCATCAAAAAATTTAGGATGTTATGGAGATGGAGGAGCCATCTTTACAAATAATGATGAGTTAGCCCATGCCATTAGAGGTATAGTAAATCATGGTATGTACGAGCGTTATCATCATGATGTTGTGGGTGTAAATTCGAGATTGGATAGTTTACAAGCCGTTGTTTTGGATGCTAAACTACCCCATCTTGATAGTTATAATAAAGCGAGACAAAATGCTGCCAAAAAATATAATGAAGCATTTAAAGATGAACCAAATATTATAACGCCTTCTGGGAAAACATCATGTAAAGAAATATGTGATACGTGTGATTGTCATGTGTTTCACCAATACACTTTACGAGTGAAAAATGTTGATAGAGATGCATTGGTTAAATTTTTAAACGACAATGGCATTCCTTGTGGTGTTTATTATCCAATACCGTTACATAATCAAAAGGCCTATGCAGATGATAGATATGATGAAGCAGATTTTAAAATAACCAATCAATTAGTAAAAGATGTTATTTCTTTGCCAATGCATACAGAATTAGATGACGAACAAATAGAGTTTATAACATCAAAGGTAAAAACATTTATAAATGGATAAAATTTTAGTTACAGGTGGGTTAGGATTTATTGGGTCTCATACAGTTGTTGAATTGCAAAAAGAAGGCTATGAAGTAGTGATTATCGATAATTTATCGAATTCTTCAATTGAAGTTCTTGATGGAATTACTTCTATAACAGGAAAAACACCCATTTTTGAAAAATTGGATCTTAAAGAAAAGTTATCAGTTGAAAGCTTTTTCAAAAAACATAACGATATAAAAGGAGTTATTCATTTTGCAGCTAGTAAAGCTGTTGGTGAAAGTGTAAATGAGCCATTATTGTATTATGAAAACAATATAAGTACATTAGTTTATATCCTTAAAGAATTAAAAAAATTACCAGAAGCAAGTTTTATATTTAGTTCGTCTTGTACAGTTTATGGTCAAGCAGATGAATTACCTATCACCGAAAATGCACCAGTTAAACAAGCAGAATCACCTTATGGAAACACAAAACAAATAGGTGAAGAAATTATAAGCGATACGTGTAAAGTGACACCATCTTTAAAAGCTATTGCATTACGTTATTTTAATCCTGTAGGGTCTCACGAATCTGCTAAAATTGGAGAATTACCCATTGGAGTTCCTCAAAATTTAGTGCCATTTATTACACAGACAGCCATAGGGTTAAGAGAACAATTATCTGTTTTTGGAGATGATTATCCAACATCAGACGGCACTTGTATTCGTGATTATATTCATGTGGTTGATTTAGCGAAAGCCCATGTTATTGCTTTAGGGCGTTTACTTAAAAATAAGCATAAGGCTAATTACGAAACGTTTAATTTAGGAACAGGAACAGGAAGTTCTGTTTTAGAAGTTATACATTCTTTTGAAAAAGTTTCTGGTAAAAAACTGAATTATAAAATTGTTGGCAGGAGAGAAGGTGACATTGTTTCTGCCTACGCAGATACAACCAAAGCAAATAATGAATTAGGTTGGAAAGCACAATTAACCTTGGATGATGCTATGAGTTCTGCATGGAAGTGGGAACAGATTGTTAGAAGTATTTAAGCTTCAATAATTTATGTAGTTTGTAATATATAACACCTATTAATTTTAATGGGTGTTTTTTAACAAAAAAATAAGTAATATACTACAAAATAAGGTAAGTTATTGTCGGGACTTACTTGTCTCATTGTTTTTTAAGATTTATTTAACAAATTCAAATTGTAACAATCACTACTTTTAAAAGTCTTTTAACAAAGAATTAAGGACTATATCAATCAAATCAATCAATCAAATCAATCAACGATGTTTAATGTATCTAGAATATTATGCATTTTTTTGTGCGTATTTGTCTATTCAAATAGGCTAAGTGCTTCTACACAATCTAGTCCATTAGGTTCGAAAGAAGATTTAGCTGAATATGAAACATCTATAAATCAAATTAATCATTTTATTAATGTTCAAAAGATATATAAAGAGCAAGGGCTTAATAATTTATTAAAATCAAACAATCTAGTTTTAAAACAAAACCCAGATTCAACGGAAGTTCTAAAAAAATTAGCTATTATAAATGCTGAGTTAGGAAAATCAAAGCCTGCATTTGAATACACTAATAAATATATTGAGAATTCTTTAGATTTTTCAATATTAGATAACGATTCATTCAATAATATTAAAGACTCAAGTGAGTATAAAATATTGGCTAATAAATATTTAGTTAAAGTTGATTTCTTTTCTCTCCTGTATTGCTACTTCGCTTTAATTGGTCTTTTTTTAGTTGTTATTTTAAATTTAAATAAGCGTACAAATAAAATAACAAATATTCTTATTAGTAGTTTTGTCTTTATTCATGTTTTATTTGTTTTGGAATATGTTTTATATCAAACAAATATTCAATATTCATACCCTCACACATATTTATTGTCCACATCAATGGCACTTATGTATGGTCCTTTATTGTTTCTTTATTTTAAGAGGGAGGTGAAAAAAAATGTTTTTAAGAAAAATGATTTGCTTCATTTTTTACCGACCGTTTTATTATTAATTTTTATTCTAGGTCCCATATATTTACTTGATAGTTCTGAAAAAATTAAGATGATGCTTGGAATTAGTAATGCTTATAAACATTACGGTCTATATGTTTTTTTATTAAAATTAACTTCCTTGGTTGTGTATGGCATTTTTATTTGGAAAATATATTTTAATAATATTAGAAATACTTCTGAAAATAAAGATTTTAAAACAAATATTATTTGGCAAAAAAACATATATAGAATTCACGTAGTATATGTAATTTCTTATTTAATTTATGGAATATCTATTAGTGGTGTTCTAGGCGAATCTGCAAGCATAATTTATAATTCACACGTGGCTTCTATGTCTGCAATGATTATTTACGTTGCTTATATGGCTTATGCTCAGCCAAAATTATTTATTAAAGAATCTGAATCTTTCAAATCTTTATATAATAAGGAAGGAAGTATTAAGTATGAAAAATCTGGGATGACAGACTCTTTATCAAAGGAATTGAGTAATAGTTTAATTAATCTTTTAGTTGAAAAGAAGGTTTATAAGGATAGTGCTATCTCATTAGAGTCTTTATCAAATCAACTAGGTACAACTAGACATAATACTTCTCAAATAATTAATGAGCATTTTAACATGAATTACTTTGAGCTAATCAATAAATTTAGAATTGACGAAGCTATAGATATTTTAAAGTCTGATATCTTTGGAAATTTAAATATTATAGATGTTGCTTATGAAGTTGGTTTTAATAACAAAGTCACTTTCAATAAAGCTTTTAAAAAGCAAACATCGCTTACTCCATCAGAATTCATAGCGTTAAATTTGAAAACTTCCGCAGCAGTAAATTAATAGTAAACTTTTGTCGGAATAGGTAAACTATGATAGGTTTTAACCTTACTACCCTGCTTTATTAGTTGTTTTACCTTGCAATTGTGTAAGGTTAGGTGGCTAAAGAACTTTACTTATAACTTATAAGTCCACTAAACTTTAGTTTATTTCGTGAAGTAATTTTTTGAATTAGTCCTTTAAAAAAATGTCTTTGTCACCTTCCTTATAACAATCTGCATTGACTAACTCATAAAAATTTTATTCATGAAAGTAAAAAACTACTATTTTATGTTAGTGCTTTTGCTATTTGGTACAACCATGGCTTTTGCACAAGAAAAATTAATATCTGGAAAAGTTTCAGATATTACGGGATTGCCTTTACCAGGATCTTCTGTAATTATTAAAGGTACCACAACAGGAGTTTCAACAGATTTTGATGGAAACTATTCTATTAAGGTTAATCAAGGAAGTACACTTGTATTTAGCTTTGTTGGGTATAAAACAGAGGAAGTTGTTGTAGGCTCATCTGAAGTAATTAATGTCAAATTACAAGAAGATTTATCATCATTAGATGAGGTTCTAGTTATCGCCTATGGGAATACTACTCTGAGAGAATCTACAGGTGCAATTTCAAGTGTGAAAGCTAGTGATATTTTAAATGAAAGCTCTGTTGTATCTGTAGAAGGGTCTTTACAAGGGAATATTTCAGGTGTTCAGGTGGGATCTACTGGAGGACAACCTGGTTCTTTTCCCTCTATTCGAATAAGAGGAACAGGATCAATAAACGCTTCAACTCAGCCTTTGTATATAATAGATGGAGTTCCGGTAACATCTGGAGATAGGTCTACCTTTACTACATCAACTCAAAACGCTCTTTCAACTCTTAATCCAGATGATATTGAAACGTTAACAGTTTTAAAAGATGCAGCATCTGCTTCTTTATATGGGGCTAGGGCGGCTAATGGTGTAATTGTTATTACAACTAAAAAAGGAAAAGTAGGTAAAACAACTTTTGAGCTAAAAACATCTTATGGAGAAACAGATATTGCAATGCAAAATACAAATCGTGAGATGGTTGATGGAGATACATTTAGGGAGTTAACAAGAGAATCCATATTTAACTTGTTTAAATATGAAAATGGAACTGACGATGCAACAGCAAATTCTAATGCAGATCTTTATTTAGAACAATTATTCCCTATTCCAGATAATGGATATACAGATTGGAAGGATATTCTTTTTAGAAAAGGAACAATAAAGACACATGAGTTTAATGCAAGAGGAGGAAATGAAAAAACTAAATTTTTTGCAAGCTTAGCAGCTCATGAAGAAGAAGGAGTTGTTTATGAATCCGATTTTAAAAGATATTCTGTAAGAACAAATTTAGATCATACTGCAAATAGTAATCTTTCTTTTGGTGTTAATAGTGTTGTATCATTTACTAACCAAAATAAAGTTCCAGATCAAGGTTTGTATTATGCAAATCCTTATTCTGGGTGGCTAATATCTGGTAATCCAACGGATGCAACTAGAGATTCTAATGGAGATTTATTACCTAGCATTCAAAATCAATATCCTAACCCTGAATTAGAACGAGGAAGAACAGAACAAAGTTCTGAACAAATAAGAGTTTCTGTTACTCCATATGTACAGTTAAAACTTACAGATTGGTTAACATTTAAAACTATAAATAGTTGGGATTATTATGTAAATGATGATTTATTATATTGGGCACCAAACTCAAATGATGGTTCAAGTTTTAATGGTTATTCATATAAGTCTCATAGTACAATTTCAACATTAACTAGCTCTAATACATTAAATTTTGTAAAAACTTTTGGAGATATTCATAATGTAGATATGGTCGTTGGTTATGAAGCTAGTAAAAAAGAATTTGATGATTTTTCTGCAGATGTACAAGGGTTTCCAAACAATATTTTAAAAGATTTTTCTACAGCTTCAACAGAATTAGATACAGATACGAATCTTCAAGAAGACAAAATAATCTCTTACTTTTCAAGGGTACAGTATAATTTCGATAATAAATATTTTTTAAGCGGATCTGTTAGGCGTGACGGTAGTTCTAGAATGAGTAATGATAATAGATGGGGCAATTTTTGGTCTGTTTCTGGAGGTTGGATTGTTACTCAAGACTTTTTTAAAGACTCCAATGTTCTTAATTACTTAAAAATTAGAGGATCTTATGGAACAACTGCTACCTATCCAAATAGCTATACAGGTTCATTGGCATTATTTGGATTTTCTGCAAGTTATAATGGTCAAACAGCGGCCTTCCCTTCTCAACTTTCTAACCCTAATTTAACATGGGAAACTAATAAAAACTATGATATAGGTTTAGAGTTTGAGTTGTTTAATAAACTTTCTGCTACTGTTGAATATTATAACAGATATACTGAAGATTTATTACAAGATGTTCCAACTCTAACTACAACAGGTTTTAATTCAATATTAAAAAATGTTGGAGAAATGAGTAATAAAGGATTTGAGGTAACATTAACTTCAAATAATATTGAAACAAAAAACTTTACTTGGTCAACTACTTTAACTGCTGCCCATAACAAAAACAAAGTAGAAAAATTATTTGATGGTGAAGATATTCAACTTTTTCCACATATTTTAAGAGAAGGAGAATCAAGATATTCATTTTATTTAAGAGAAGCTGCTGGCGTTAATCCTGAGACAGGTTTATTTGAATGGTATAAAAACACTAAAGATAGTGAAGGCAATGTTATTTCAGGTAGAGAAAAAACTAGT
The DNA here is from genome assembly GCA_050300615.1 of Flavobacteriaceae bacterium. GTDB lineage: Bacteria > Bacteroidota > Bacteroidia > Flavobacteriales > Flavobacteriaceae > Yeosuana. The sequence goes on from JBNKYB010000082.1 coordinate 105,742, forward strand.
AATAGTTCCGAAGCTTCTAGTGTAATTGTAGGAAAGTGGGATCCAGATTTATATGGAGGAATAAGAAATACTCTTAAATATGAAGATTTTGATTTATCATTTTTAATAAATTATTCTATAGGTGGAAACTCATATGATGATTTTGCATACTATTTGAACAACGATGGAGCTTTTCCAAATGGAGGTATTCCAAAAGGACAATTGGATAGATGGCAAAAGCCAGGTGATATTGCATCTAATCCTATGAGAGTATATGGCAATTCATCAAACTCTAATTTTCAATCTAGTAGGAGGTTACACGACAACACATATGCTAGGTTAAAAGATATAACATTAGGTTATAATGTTCCTAGTAGTGCTCTGGAAAAAACAGGGATATTTACTGGGATAAGATTTTCAGTTAATGCAACCAACATATTAACATGGGTAAAAGACAAAGCTTATGATCCTGAAGTTCAAGTAGGTGGTCAAACTGGAACAGGAATCCCTTCAACTAAGTCTTACAGTTTTAATGTGAAATTACAATTTTAAAAAAAATTAAGATGAAAAAAATAATAACAATTCTATTGATAATTCTATTGGGATCATCGTGTTCTCAAGACTTTTTAGATGTTACTCCATCTGAATCCTTGCCTCCATCAGAAGCTTTTAAAGATTTAAGTGCAATAGGTCAAACTGCCTTAGGTATGTATAGCGGATTGCAAGATGATACATATTATAGTTATTTCATGATGGCGATCCCAGCTGTTAAGGGAGATGATTTTCAAACAAGACAAACAGGAAAACGTTCAGAAGGCTCTTATAAGTTTAATGAAACTGCAGAGGCCACAAATGGAGGTCAAGGTTTTTGGGATCAAGCATATTATTCGTTAAATATTGCAAACTCGATACTTGAAAATATTGACAATGTAGAAACAACAACTGACGCAGAAGAAGTGCTAAAAAAACAATATAAAGGAGAAGCTTTGGCTATGAGGGCTTTAATTAATTTTGATTTAGTCAGGATTTTTGGAAAACCTTACAGCGTTGATAATACATCAGAAGCAGCACCTTTACTTACGTCTGTTCAAACACCTGAAGACGATCCAGTTCGTGCTTCAGTATCTCAAATGTATACTCAGATAGTGGAGGATTATAAAAATGCTATTCCTTTATTAACTCAAGAAATTAATGAAGGTAGGTTTAATTCATGGGCCGCAAAGGCACTTCTTTCGAGAGTCTATTTATATATGGAAAACAATACTGAAGCATTAAGTATTGCTAAAGATGTTATAAATAATAGCCCGTATTCATTAGTTTCAAACGGAAATTATGTAAATTCTTTTTCACAAGATTTTAATTCAGAAAGAATTTTTGAAATCGTTAATACAGATGCGGATAACCCAGGTTCAAGAGAGACTATAGGTTATGTTGTTGGACCACAAACAACTACATCTGGCTATGGGGCTATTATTACTACGCAAGTTTTTGAAGATTTAATTTCGGGAGAGCCAAATGATATTAGGAATAATATGTTTGATACAGATGATTCTGGTAACCCCAAGGGATATTTTAAAAAATGGCCAGGAAAACCAGGTGCTTCAGTTATATTAAATAATATTCCAGTAATTAGGTTATCTGAAGTTTATCTTAATGCCGCTGAAGCTGCAGTAAAATTGTCTGATGATACTGATGCAAATAAATATTTAGGAGATATAATGATGCGTGCTAATCCAACAATTACAGTACCTTCTTCACCTACACTTATTGATGTATTAACAGAAAGAAGGAAAGAATTGGCTCTAGAAGGGCATAGATTTTTTGATTTAATGCGTAATAACTTACCTTCAGTAAGAGTTGGAGGTAGACATTTATTGGGAACTCCTGCTAGTATCTCAAATACTGATGATAACGCAATTTTCCCTATTCCAGAAACAGAAAGACGTAAAAGTAATTCGTTAACTCAAAATCCTGGGTATTAATAATCAATCAACAACAAAAAAGGCAGCTTTTTAAAAAGCTGCCTTTTTTATTTCTATAAAACTATTTTTATTAATTGTCTTTTTTCTTTCTAAAACTAACAATTAATAGCATAATCATACCAGTAGTCACAAAAAGATCTGCCATATTAAAAACACCGGTATGCAGTGTGTCTGTTAATTTTATATAGAAAAAATCTGTTACAGACCCATAAGCTATACGATCGTAAACATTGGCTATACCACCACCAATAATACCAGAAAATGCAATAAGTGATAATCGGTCTAAATTCTTATTTTTTAAAATATGAATAAGGACAAATCCTAACACAACTATAGGTAAAATAAGCAGTAAAATAAGTTTGAGTGTTGGGTTTAAATCACTTCCCATACCTAAAAAAGCACCAACATTTTCTACATTATGGAGTGTAAAATAGTTACCTATAATCTTTGATTGTGTTCCTGGAACCACATAAGCTCTAACTAACACTTTTGATATTTGATCAATAGCAATGGTTCCAACAATAATAGTAATAATAGCAACCGTACGTTTAGATAGCTTCATGTTTTAGTTTTCTAATGTAGCAGAAGCCGTTTGAGCATCTCTGTTTATTTTTTTAACAAGACCTTGCAATACCTTTCCTGGGCCAACTTCTGTAAATAAAGTAGCACCATCAGCAATCATTTGTTGTACAGATTGTGTCCAACGTACAGGAGCCGTTAATTGAGATATTAAATTAGATTTAATTGCCGCTTCGTCATGGACGGCACTAGCTGTTACATTTTGATAAATAGCACAAATAGGTTTACTAAATTTTGTGTTTTCAATGGCAGCAGCTAATTCTTCGCGAGCAGGTTCCATAAGTGGTGAATGAAAAGCACCTCCAACAGGTAATACTAATGCACGACGTGCTCCAGCTGCTTTCAGACTTTCACAAGCTTTATTTATTGCATCAACGTCTCCAGAGATAACTAATTGTCCAGGGCAATTATAGTTGGCAGCAACTACAACACCTTTAGTTTCTGAACATATTTTTTCAACAATAGCATCTTCTAAACCTAAAACAGCTGCCATAGTACTTGGTTGTTTCTCACAGGCTTTTTGCATTGCTAAAGCACGTTGAGACACTAATTTTAATCCGTCTTCAAAAGTTAAAGAACCATTAGCCACTAAAGCTGAAAATTCTCCTAACGAATGTCCGGCAACCATATCTGGTTTAAAACTACCACCTAGAGTTTTTGCAAGAATTACTGAATGTAAAAATATAGCGGGTTGGGTTACTTTGGTTTCTTTTAAGGCTTCCGCAGAACCTTCAAACATAATATCTGTAATGTGGAAACCAAGAATTTCGTTGGCTTGTTCAAATAATTCTTGTGCTAAAGTAGATTTTTCATAAAGGTCTAAACCCATTCCTGAAAATTGAGCTCCTTGACCTGGAAATATATATGCGTTCATATTATGTAATTTTAATGGTGCAAAAATAGGAATATTTTGGAAGTTAGATGGCTTTACTATTAGATAATGATGGTATAGGGAATATTATAAACCTTTTACCGCCGCTTCGGCACAACGTTCACCATCCATGGCAGCTGAAACAATACCACCTGCATAACCGCCACCTTCACCACAAGGGAATAAACCAGAAACTTCAGGATGTTCTAAGTGTTCAGTTCTTGGAATGCAAACAGGTGACGAGGTTCTGGATTCCACGCCAACAATATTAGCTTCAGATGTATAATAGCCTTTCATTTTTTGTCCGAATGCTTCAAAACCTTTACGCAATCTGCTACCAATTAATTTAGGCAAAAGGGAATGTAGGGGAGCCGATTTTAATCCGGGTTGGTACGAACACAAATTCAAATTATTCGATAATTTCCCTTCCACAAAATCTGTTAACCGTTGCGCTGGAGCTGTTTGTGTTCTTCCTCCAGCAGTAAAAGCCATTCTTTCCAGATTTTTTTGATACTCTAAACCTTTTAAGGGCCCAAATTTATCGTATTTAAACAAGTCTTTGTCGGCATTTATTTCAACCACAATTCCAGAGTTAGCATATAAATTATTACGTTTGGAGGGCGACATACCATTTACCACAACTTCACCTTCAGCTGTTGCTGCTGGCACAATAAAACCGCCAGGGCACATACAGAATGAATACACACCACGTTCGTTTACTTGTTGTACCAAGCTATACGATGCTGCTGGTAATAATTCATGTCGCTCACCACTGCAATGGTATTGAATGGAATCAATAATGTGTTGTGGATGCTCTACACGAACACCCATAGCAAATGATTTTGCTTCTAAAGCTATCTTCTTTTTATACAGTAAATAAAAGATATCTCGTGCCGAATGTCCTGTTGCCAAAATAACTCTGTTAACTGTTAGTTCTGCACCATTTTGTAGTTGTATAGATTGTATTTTTCGATTCTTTACCGTAAAATCGACAACGCGAGTTTCAAAATGAATTTCTCCACCATGTTTTAAAATGGTTTCTCTAATGTTTTGAACGACTTTGGGTAATTTATTGGTGCCAATATGAGGATGTGCATCGACCAAAATTTGATCGGTGGCTCCATGATACACTAAGTTTTCAAAGATACGACGTACATCACCACGCTTTAAGCTTCGGGTGTATAATTTGCCGTCGCTATACGTGCCTGCTCCACCTTCACCAAAACAATAGTTAGAATCTTCATTAACGATATGGTGTTGATTGATAGCTCGTAAATCGCGTCGTCTATCTTGTACATTTTTACCGCGTTCTAAAACAACAGGTTTAAACCCTAATTCTATACAGCGTAACGCAGCATACATGCCTGCCGGACCAAACCCTATAATATGAACGGATTTTGCTTTTGAAACGTCTTTGTAATTAAACTGGTAGTCTGATGTTTTTGGTAAAACTTCTCTAATATATACAGCAACTTTATAGTTGAAGATTATTTTTGGCTTTCTGGCATCAATAGACTTTCTAAGAACTTTAACACCTGTTATATCTTCTTTGTCTACATCTAAAGCATGAGCCGATTTAATGACTAATATATCGTTGCGTTCTTCTTCTTTAAGTGTGACGCGAAGTTGGATTTCTTTTACCATGTGGCAAAATTACAGAAAATAGTCATAGCTGGTTAAAAAAGAATTTTGGAGATTTGTTTAAAGGTTGGTATATAAAACATAGCGTGCAAAAGACACGGAACTTTCGGATTATACACAGAACCAAATTTTTAAATTTAGCGGTCTTTGAAAACACATACAGACCGCTCGTAAAGCCTATATTAGCTATGTTTTTTAGTATTGTTATGTGCTGGCGTTTATTCCTCAAAGTTGTCGAAATACGAAAAATCTTTGATTATTTTTCCGTTTTCGATTGTAAATATTGTGCAAATAGGTAATTCAAATTTAGAGTTGTCTGGTGCAGTTCCTCTCGATACAAATTCCACGATTATATTTTTGTCTCCAGAAGGGTATGTTTGTATTATTTTGTCTTGAATGTCGGGAAATATTCCATTCAGTTCTGAATACTTGGCAACGGTTTCGGCTCTTGTCATTTTCACAATTCCCAAACCAAGTGACGGGTCTTTAAATTCAGCTGGTTCAATGTACATTTCTGCCATTTTTTGCCAATCGTGATTGTTGAAATATTGAAAATACTGTTCAACTATTTTTTGGTTTTGGTCTTGTTGCTTTGAAAAGTCGTTCTTCTCTGTGCAAGATGTCGCATATATTATTAGAATTATAAATAGTGTTCTTATGATTTTAATGGTTTATTTAGAAGTCGGTTGACATATTTTCCAATATGTATTCTCGTCTAATTTTTTGGTTAATATTTTTTAATACTTGGTCAATGATTTTTTCGGATTCCAAGGTTTGTTTGTTTAAGAAAATTTTAGCCTTTATCAAAGAAAGATAGATGTGTTCGTTCGGTAATTCATTTTCGACAATTCTCAATAAGTCTTTTGCCTCTTCGATTCTTTGTGCCTTGCTTAAACAATAACAAAGGTTCAATTTTGTAATTGGTGAATTTGAAACCGAAAGCAATAATTCGTATAGTTTTATGATTTCGTTCCAATGTTTAATGTCATTCTTTATGGCTGTCATATGCTTGCTTGCAATCAAAGCCTCTATATAATATTTGTTTAGCTTTTCAGGTTTTTCCAAATAGAGGAAACCCAATTTGATAAAGTCATAGTTCCAATTGGTTTTGTCTTGCTCGAAGAATGAAATGATTTTGTTATTTTTAACCTTTGCTGGAATTCTTGAAATATGAAAACAAAATAGAGAAAGAAGGTTTTTTGTTGTTACTCGCTTAAATTTGTTGGATAATATTTTTGCAAGCGACAAAGACTCTAAACACAAATCTTCATTAATAATTGACTTGATTTTATCGTTGAAAGAGTCAAAACCAATATTGAAAACTGCGTATAGAATTTCTTCCACAATCGCAATTTCTTTATCAGCTATTTGCTCAAAAGTCAAATCGAAATTTACATCTTTTGTAGATTGTCGAAAGTCTTTTTTAGCTCTGTTTATACTTTTGTAAATAGCATCTTGGGATAGTAAAGTACATTCACTAATTTCTTTGATATGCAGACCAAAGATATTTTTTAAAATAAAAATCACTTTTACTTTTGAAGATACCTTTTTGGATTTGGATAAGAATAAAATGGTTTTTAGCCTTAAATCCTCTTTTGGGCTTTCTGTTTCTTCGCTAGCTTTGAAATTAGATTCCGATTGCAATCGGCTTTCTTTTTTTATTTGATTTAAAACATCATTTCGGGCGACAATAAAAAGCCAGTTTTCTTTGTTATCAGGAACTTGGCCTGGTTTCCAGTTTTTTAGGGATTTGTAAAATGAATTTTGAATTGCATCTTCGATTTCGCTCATATAGTTAGCTCCGAATTGACTGAAAAGAGCTGAGAATAACTTTCCGTAAAAAGTTCTGTAACTCGATTCGACAACAGAAGACATTTTATACTTCATATTCCATTATCGGTCTGATTTCGGTAGTTCCTCCCCATAAATGGCAAGGACAACCTTTTGCCAATTCTATAACAGTTTTTAAATCTTTGGCTTGTAGTAAATAATAGCCTCCAATCATTTCTTTAGATTCCAAAAATGTTCCATCTTTTACGACACTGTCCTTCCCGGAAATCTGTATGCTATTTTCTTCAAGTCCCTCGCCAGAAATGAGGTGTCCAGATTCGCCCAATTTTTCAGCCCAAGCCATATGGGAATTCATTAATTCCTCCATTTCTTTCGGTGAAAGTTTTTGTGTTTTTTCGATGTCTTCGTGAAGAAGTAATAAATATTTTTTCATTGTAAAATGTTTTAGTTCACTCTAAAGACAGTTGGCGTATTCGTTTTTGGACATTTTATTGCAAAAAAATTGAAATTAGTTAAAATGTTGAATTTTAGCATGATTTTCAGATTACACATAACTAACTTTAATGTTTAATATTATAAGTTAAGCGAAGTTAGTTGAAATTCTTACAGAATCAATAGGTTTTACCTTCTAACATAGGTTATAAAAGTAAAATCATACTCGTTTTTATCGTCTTTTTCATGAAATTCACTAGAAGTTTTCTTCCAAATAGAACTATCAATTTCAGAGAAAAATGTGTCTGCTTCAAAGCGTCCATGAACACGGGTAATTTCAATTTTATCGGCAATGCCCATAGCTTGTTTGTAGATTTCACCACCACCAATAATAAATGGTTGAGGATCATTTTTTGCCATATTTATAGCGTTTTCTAACGTATTTACAACCACCACGCCGTCGGGTGCTTGGTAGTTAGGTTGCCGTGTTATGACAATGTGTGTTCTATTGGGTAAGGGTTTTGGAAAACTTTCAAACGTTTTGCGTCCCATAATAATGTGATGCCCGTTGGTAAGTATTTTAAAACGTTTTAAATCGTCACTTAAATGCCAAATAAGTTGGTTGTCTTTTCCAATAGCATTATTTTCTGCTGCTGCAACAATAATTGTGAGACAAGATATTAAGTCAGTTTTTTTTTTAGTATCTATTTCAGAGGGTGTTGTGGTTTGGTTTGAATCTATGTGTGTTTTCTTCAGTTCTTCAATCCGCTGTTTTTGTTTGGCAACTAATTTTTCTAATTGTGCTTGTTCCCAATCTTTTCCCATAAAATGGTGTGTAACAAATACACTAAATGTGTGATACAACAACAGGAATAGCCAAGCTAATATTGCATAGACAAACCAATTGATATCAAAAGGGTTAAAATCTTTTCCAAAACCTAGAACCAGATTTAGTAATATTAAAAATACCGATCCTATTAGAAAAACCACAAAATGAGTATACAAACGCTTTTTTTGTTTGATGCGTTTTTGAGCATGTTTAATAAGCTCTAATTGGTCTTTATCTATTTGGGGGTTGTTTTTTTTTGTTCCGAACATATCTGTAATATCATTGTACGTAAAGTTAACTATTTTCAACGACATATTATAAACTTTTAAAAGTGGCAAAATGGGATTGTAATACTGCAAACGTTTGCGTACGTAATAACTTGTAAATCATGCAAAAACATAAAAAAGTTAACTGTGAATCTTACAATTAAAAGCGTATATTTTTTTAGTCTTTATTTTTTTTTAACGCATTGTTAGCAAATTGATAATTATTTGAAGTGAAGAACTTTAAATAATCAATCATGTAAAATTGTTTGTTAAATTTGCTGTGGTAATTAATTCTAAAAAACGAAATTATGGCTATTACAAAACAATATTTAAAAAGCAAACCTATTTGCAAAGTAACATTTTCGGTGCTTGCTAAAGAGGCTAAAGAAGTGAAAGTTGTGGGTACATTTAACGATTGGGACACTGAAACTAAAGGGTTGAAAAAATTAAAAAATGGTACCTTTAAAGGAACTGTAGATTTAGAAAAAGGAAGCTCTTATGAATTCAAATATATCATTGATGGAGTATATGTGAATGATGCGGACGCTGATGGATATATGTGGAACGATTTTGCAGCGGGAGAAAATGGCGTATTACATATTTAAAAATAGAAGATTTAAAAAAAGCGCTTTCATTTTTGAAAGCGCTTTTTTTATACGGCTACAGCGCCTTTAATATGTGGATGAGGATTATAATCTACTAGAGTAAAATCTTCAAATTTAAATTTAAAAATATCTTTAACATCAGGGTTTAAAATCATTTTTGGCAGAGGCCTCGGTTCTCTAGACAATTGTAATTCTAATTGCTCAAAATGATTGCTGTAAATATGGGCATCACCAAAGGTGTGAATAAACTCTCCAACTTCATAGCCACAAACTTGTGCCATCATCATTGTAAATAAGGCATACGACGCTATATTAAAAGGAACACCTAAAAAAACATCGGCACTACGTTGATATAGCTGACAAGATAATTTCCCGTTGGCTACATAAAATTGAAAAAATGCATGACATGGAGGTAAGGCAGCTTTTCCGTTGGCTACATTCTCACTAAAAGACTTCGATGTGTCTGGTAAGACAGATGGATTCCAAGCAGAGACTAACATGCGTCTGCTGTTTGGGTTATTTTTTAAGGTGTCTACAATATCTTTAATTTGGTCTATGTCGTCACTGTTCCAATTGCGCCATTGATGTCCATAAACCGGTCCTAAATCACCATTTTCATCAGCCCAGTCATTCCAAATACGCACGCCATTCTCAGTTAAATAGTTTATATTAGTATCACCTTTTAAAAACCAAAGCAGTTCGTAAACAATAGATTTTAGATGCAGTTTTTTAGTTGTCACCATGGGGAACCCTTCACTTAAATCAAATCGCATTTGATAGCCAAATACACTTTTTGTTCCTGTCCCGGTACGGTCGCCTTTGTTATTCCCGGTGTTTAAAATATGTTTTACAAGGTCGTGGTATTGCTTCATTCCTTTTTTATCTTCCCAAAGGGAAGAAACTCTTTAAATTAAACGTTGATTTCTTAGCGATAAAAATAAAAAAAAGCATCAAGAATAAATTCGTGATGCTTTATTATATATTACAAAGTTATTAACTAAATGCTCTTTAATGAGCAATTGTTTCTTTTATTTCTTCTGGGTTATGTTTATGTTTAAACAATATAGCAAAAGCAATAGCAATTACTAAGGAGTAAATAGCAAACGTGAGCCAAATGCTATGCCAATCTTTTCCTGCTGCCGTTGTAAAAAAACGATCAATTAAATAACCGCTTACTACACTTCCAAAAATAGCTCCAAAACCATTGGTCATCATCATAAATAAACCTTGTGCTGATGACCGAATTTTAGAATTAGTTGATGTTTCAACAAATAATGATCCTGAAATATTGAAAAAGTCAAACGCCATTCCGTAAACAATACAAGATAAAATAATCATCCATAAGCCATCTCCAGGATCGCCATAAGCAAATAGACCGAAGCGTAACACCCAAGCAATCATACTAAAAAGCATTACCATTTTAATTCCAAATCGTTTTAAG